>NZ_KI914732.1:41909-63223 GCF_000520515.1 Arthrobacter sp. H20 | reverse complement strand
GGCCCGACGCCGGGGGCCGCCATCAGCGACTGGGGCCACATCCGCCTGTTCTCCCCCTGGACGTTCAACGTCGACGCCGCCGCCCGGCGACTGCTCGAGCCCACCGGCTGGGCCTCGCCGAGGGGCACAGCTCTGCCTTACGGGTCCGAGCTAGTTGCCGATTACGTGACGCCACTGGCGGCTGTGCCGGCAATCGCAGGAGCGTTGCGGCTTAATACCCGGGTGGTCGCTGTGACTCGACAGGGGATGGACAAAACCCGCACCAAGGACCGTGACAAGCAACGGTTCATGGTTCGAGTGCAAGGCCCCAACGGCGTCGAAGACCACGAGGCGCGCGCAGTCATTGACGCCTCCGGCACCTGGGACCAGCCCAATCCCCTTGGACAGGGCGGACTGCCAGCCCACGGAGAAACCGGGGCAGCCGGTTCATCACTCGACCGCTCCCTGACGTCACCGGGGACGCCCGTGGGCAGCTCGACGGCAAGCGAGTCATGGTGGTCGGCGCCGGTCACTCGGCGGCGAACACTTTGATCGCCCTCGGACGGGTGGCGCGGGCCTCCGAGTCCACTTCCATCATCTGGGCCGTCCGCGGCACCGGATCCGCTGAACGGCTCTACGGAGGCGGAGACCTGGACGGCTTGCCGGCCCGCGGCCAACTCGGTGCCCGGCTGCGCAAGCTGGTTGAGGACGGCGTAGTGGAACTCAGGACCTCGTTTACCATCACCGGTTTCACGGCTGGCGACGCGCTGACTGTTCACACCCCCAACGACTCAGTGGAGGTGGACGTCCTGATCCCAGCCACTGGGTTCCGGCCGGATCTTGGAATCCTGCGGGAACTGCGCCTGGAACTGGACCCCGCGGTGGAAGCACCCCGTGCGCTGGGTCCTCTCATCGACCCAGAGTTCCACAGCTGCGGAACAGTCCCCGCACACGGCGCCAAAGAGCTCGCAAATCCCGACAAGGACTTCTACCTGGTTGGAATGAAGAGTTACGGACGTGCCCCCACCTTCCTGCTCGCCACCGGGTATGAGCAGGTCCGGTCGGTGGTCGCGGCGATCGCAGGTGACACGGCAGCCGCTGACGACGTGCAGCTCGACCTCCCGGAGACAGGAGTCTGCAGCACAGATCTGGGCGGTTCCTGTGAAGCCACGGCGCCTGCCGCGCAGGACGAAGCCGACGGTTGTTGCAGCACGCCCCAGCTAGTGAGCATCGGCGTCCCGACCGGAACGATGCACGGCCGTTCCAACGACCCCGACTACTGACCATCAAGGAGCACAAAATGTCCACTCGACCCAACCCGATGCCCGGTTTGATCAACGACGACCATGTCCTGCACCGGATTAGCGGTGAACTAGCGGGCAAGTTCGACGGCGTGTTCAGTCCTGAGATGGTCGACCGGTACGTCTTCGAGTCCTACACGTCTCTCGCTCGGACCGCGAAGATCAAGACCTATCTCACGTCGATCACCAAGCACTTCGCCGAGGACCGCTTGAATGCCCTTGCCCATGCTCAGGGCATCCGCCCTAGCGGGAAGGCCGAAGTCCTGTTCGTCTGCGTACAGAATGCGGGACGTTCACAGATGGCGGCCGGCCTCCTCAGGCACTATGGCGAGGGCCGCATCAATGTCCGTTCTGCAGGGTCGCTGCCCGCTGAGCGCCTGAACGCCCATGTGGTTGACTCCATGAAAGACATCGGGATCGATCTCGACGCTGATTTCCCCAAGCCCCTCACCGATGACGTGGTGCGCGCCGCCGACGTCGTCATCACCATGGGCTGTGGCGATACGTGCCCGATCTACCCGGGCAAGCGTTACGAGGACTGGCAGGTCGAGGACCCGGCTGATCTCGATCCGGCAGGCGTTCAGCGGGTCCGTAATGACTTGGACAAACGGATCAGGAAACTGGCCGCCGAGCTCCTGGCCCGGTAACCAGGAGCTAGGCGTCCCGTCGCTGGGGTGACTGCAGGAGGTCAACCAGTTCGAGAAGCTGCTCCATTTCGTCGGAGGACTGCTGATGCGAGCCACTGCCGGCGAAGAATGCGGCGTCGTAGTAGAGCCCGTCGCCCATGAGCTTCACGGCCCGTGCGACGGTGTGGCTCCCCAGAGCAGACTCAAGCGTTTCCAGCCACAGCTCCTGGATCAGAGCGAAGTTCTGCTGCGCCTTCGGGTGCCCCTGCTGGGCGAGCCGTGCCATTGCCACGAGCGCCCGGTCCAGCCCACTGTCCTCAAATACAGAGGTCCGCACGTAGTAGCGCGCTGGACCCTCTGGGTCGGCGGTCATCAACTCCCGGTCCCGGGCAGAAAGCGCCAGTAGCCGCTCACCCAGAGCGTCCACCAACGCTTCCTTCGAGGGGAAGTGGTAGAGCAGACCACCCTTGGAGACATCGGCGGCGGCGGCAACCGCTTCCATGGTGGCCGCCCGTTCTCCATCGCGGATGAGAATGCTCTCGAAACTGTCGAGAATTCGTTCTTTGGAACTAGCCATGTGTTCATCGTAACGGTGTTTCCAAGTTTACTGTACCGGCTGGACGGTATAGTCTTTTCTCCATGAGTACCTCAACCCACGTTTTCGTCCCGCCTCCCGGAGTGGCCGCACCCGACGCCATTCCCGGACGGGCCGGCAAGCGTGAGTGGATAGCACTAGTTGTCCTGATGCTGCCCGTGCTACTGGTAGCGGTGGACAATACTGTGCTCGCATTTGCCACCCCCGCCATCTCCCTGGCGTTCAACACCAGCGGCACCACGCTGCTGTGGATTATTGACAGCTACCCGTTGGTACTCGCGGGCCTACTGGTGGCCATGGGTAGCTTCGGCGACCGGTTCGGCCGTCGTCGGCTCCTGATCATCGGCGCAATCGGTTTCGCCATCTTCTCGATCGCCGCCGCCTTCTCCCCGACCGCTGAACACCTCGTCGCCTCGCGGGTGGGTCTTGGCGTCTTCGGTGCCATGCTGATGCCGTCCACCCTCTCCCTGCTACGCAACATTTTCACCGACCGCAACCAGCGCCGCCTGGCCATTGCCATCTGGGCCTCGGGATTTTCGGCCGGCGCCGCCATGGGACCTCTGGTGGGCGGAGCCCTGCTTGAACACTTCTGGTGGGGATCGGTGTTCCTGCTGGCCGTTCCGGTGCTGGTGCTGATGCTGACCCTCACCCCGGCGCTGGTCCCGGAATCGAAGGACCCCAACCCCGGCCGGGTGGACTATGCGAGCATCGTGCTCTCCGTCTCCACCATGCTGCCCATCGTCTTCGCGATCAAGAACTTCGCGAAGGGCGACTCCGCGACGGTGACCGTTGCCGCCGTCGTCATCGGGCTAACCGCGGGCACCCTGTTTGTCAGGCGGCAACTGGGACGATCCAACCCCATGCTGGATGTGCGGCTGTTCACGGTGCGGGCGTTTACAGGTGCGGTGCTGGTGAACCTGCTGGCGATCTTCTCCCTGGTCGGATTCATCTACTTCGTCTCCCAGCACCTGCAGCTGGTCCTGGGACTCAGCCCGCTCAGCGCCGGCTTGATCCTGGTGCCCGGCCTGGTGATGACGATCATTGCTGGCCTGGGAGTGGTTCCGATTGTGCGCCGGGTGCCACCGCGAATCGTTGTTCCCGTTGCCCTGCTGCTTTCGGCGGCCGCCTACGCCTTCGTGGCGGTCACGGGCCAGGGCGGATCTGCGTCCATCCTGCTGGTCGCCTTCATGCTGCTCGGCGTCGGGGTTGGCGCGTCCGAAACGGTGTCCAACGACCTGATCCTTGCCACCGTGCCTGCCGAAAAGGCCGGGGCGGCATCAGCAGTCTCCGAAACGGCCTACGAGGTGGGCTCGGTCTTCGGCACGGCGCTGCTGGGCAGCGTGCTACTCGCCTCGTATCAGCGCAACCTTGTCCTGCCCGCGGGATTGAGCCCTGAGCAGGCCACCACGGCGACCGAAACGCTCGGCGGGGCGGTCAACATCGCCGCCGAGCTACCGGCCGACGGCGGCAGCCAGCTTCTTGACTCGGCCTTCCACGCCTTCGATAGCGGAGTGATCCTCACATCCGGGATTGGCGCGGCATTGATGGTGTTTGCGTCAGGGCTGGCCCTGTGGAGCCTGCGGCGCGCTTAGGGAGCCAGTCGCCTAAGCGCCGCCACTGGGGTGCCCTCAGACAGAAGCCTTAGGCGGACGGGGTGATTCCGCCGGAGCAGGCAGCGCCTGGTTCGCGGGTCTGCTCACCCTGAATGTACCGCTCGAGGAAGACCGACAACCGGTCATCATCGGCGGTATCGACGCCGAGCTGCAGGCCCCAGGCGCTCATCATGACCGGAGACTCCTGATCGGCAAAGGGGCTCAGCAGCACGTAGCCACTCGATCCCACCATGTCGGTCAGGGCATCAATTTCGGCCTGCGGCAGATCCGGCTGGTAGGTGATCCAGACCGCGCCGTGTTCCAAGGAATGCACTGTATTTTCGTTGGGGATCTCAGACGTGTACACCCCGCAGTTAGTCCAGATCGGGTTGTGATCTCCACCTATGGGCGGGGACTGCTCGTATACCACCGGTGCTTCAGTGTGGTCAAAGGCGAGGTCCTCGAACTCCTGGAGCCCTTCGATCGGCTGGCTGGCGAGCGCTTCAATCCGCTGATTCTCCTGAACCTGGCCTACTATCACTATGGTTACCGCCACAATGATTCCAACGACCACCGCACCAATGCCGCCGAGGATCAGCGTGGTGCGCTTGCGGTCGCTGGCCCGTTGCTTGGACTGGATCGCCGCCAGCCGCGCCTGGCGATCGGCATTGTCCTGTGCTCGCTTCTTGTTCAACGCGTGAATCCTTTTTCCGTGAGTGTGTTTGAAACCAATGTACCGTCGGTGGTGTTAGAGCTCGCCCAGCATGTCTTCCATCGCAGCTATCTCCGCGATCTGGGCCGTCGCCATCTTCTCGGCGGCGACCCGAACCCGTGGCTCCTGAGCCAACTCCGCTCCTGCCTGGGCCATCTCGGCTCCGGCCTCGTGGTGGGTGATCATCAGGGTAAGGAAGATCCGCTCAGCCTCAACTCCCGAGGCATCAGCGAGTTCGACCAGTTCCTGGGCGGTGGCCATTCCGGGCATCAGCCCGTCGTCGCGCAGCAGGTTCCCGCCGTCATGGTGATCCATGGATCCCGCCATCCACGCCATGTTGGGCGCTGCTGAACTCTGCGGTAGGCCCCATTCCTCAAGCCAGGCATACATCTGACCGATTTGGTGCTGCTGGGTCATCGCAATGTCGTATGCGATGGTCCGCACCACCTCGTCGTCGGTGCGGTCTCGCACCAACCGGGACATTTCTACCGCCTGGGTGTGGTGCACCTGCATGTCGCGGGAAAAGCCAGCGTCGGCGCTGTTACCGGCCGGATGCTGCGGGCTGGTGCCGATCCGACCGGCGGCAAAAGCAAGCACAAAAAGGGAGACCGCCAGCGCCGCGGCCAAGGCAACGAGCAGGCGCTTTTGCCAGGTCTCGAGGTGCAGGGTCATCGATCTATTTCCTTGTCCTTCGGTCATTCCATCTACTCCAACGTATTGCATAAGCCTCAGCGTTCCCTGTGTGATTGAAGGGATACCCCCTTAGGGTACTTGAAATATACCGGGAGGGGGTATATGATTCAGGAAGACCACAGGAGGCCCTGATGACCGAACCCACCACCGAATACGGCTATACAGCTGACAAGGACGCCTATCTGCGGCGCCTGAAGCGGATCGAGGGTCAGGTCCGCGGAATCGCGCGGATGATCGAGGAGGATAAGTACTGCATCGACGTCCTCACCCAGGTATCAGCCATCAACAAGGCACTGCACGCGGTCAGCATTGGCCTCCTCGAAGAGCACATTTCCCACTGCGTCGTGGGCGCGGCCAACGAGTCCCAGCTCACCGGCAACCCCGAAATTGTCCAGGAAAAAGTCCAGGAAGCCTCAGCGGCCATCAGTCGCCTTCTGAGGTAGCAGCATCCCTTTCACCCAAGGAGTCCCCATGAGTACAACCACCGTCAGCATCTCGGGCATGACCTGCGGCCACTGCGTTGATTCGGTCAGCGAGGAAATCAGCGCCATCGACGGCGTTCAGAACGTCACCGTTGACCTCAACAAGGGCGGGATCTCCACCGCCACCGTCACCTCCGTTGCTGATCTCGACCCGGATCAGATCGGCGAAGCAGTCGCCGAAGCCGGTTACCTGGTCGTCGCCAACGACGCCTAATCTCGACCCAACAGCCCCACCAAGGACCCTCATGAGCACCGACCAGCTTCCCACCTCCCCCACCACCCGGGTTGTCGAACTCGACATCCAGGGCATGACCTGCGCGTCCTGCGTGGGACGAGTCGAGCGAAAACTCGGGAAACTGGAAGGGGTCGAGGCGAGCGTCAACCTACCGCTGGAGTCCGCAACAGTCACGGTCCCGGAGAATATCTCCGATCAGGACATTGTGGACACGGTGCAGGCGACCGGCTACACCGCTCAGCTGAAGAACCAGGGCCAGGTCGCCGGCAGCCCATCGAATCAGGGGCTGGCCACCGATCCCGCACTCGAAGGAACCGGATCCGACGCCTCCTCTCACTTGGCCCACGGCGGCACCGCCTCCCAGCTGCGGCCGCGGCTCATCCTCGCGGCGCTACTGACGCTCCCCGTCGCCGTCATCTCCATGGTGCCCGCAGCACAGTTCCCCCACTGGGGCTGGGTGGTCCTTGCCTTCACCCTTCCAGTAGTCACCTGGTCTGCGTGGTCCTTCCACCGCGCTGCGGTGATCAACGCCCGCCACCTCGCCTCAACAATGGACACGCTGGTGTCCATTGGCGTCACCGCCGCGTTCCTCTTCTCGGCCTGGCAGCTGTTAGTTGACCCAGCCATTACCCAGCATGCGGGAATGGCAATGAGCGACCACGCTCTGTACTTCGAGGTGGCGGCGGTAGTTGTTACCTTCCTGCTGCTCGGCCGCTATCTGGAGGCGAACGCCAAGCAGCGCGCGGGAGAGGCCCTCAAAGCCCTGCTCAGCCTCGGCGCAAAGGACGCAACAGTGCTCCGGGACCGCGAGGGACGCCGCGTTGAAGTCAAAGTGCCAGCCGACTCGCTGGTCCACGGTGACGAGTTTGTGGTGCGGCCCGGCGAGAAGATTGCTACCGACGGCGTAGTGGTCGGTGGCGCCAGCTCGATCGATACCTCGCTGATCACTGGCGAGTCCGTGCCGGTGGACGTCGGCGTTGACGACGTCGTCACCGGCGCCACAATCAACACTTCCGGTCGGCTGGTGGTCCGGGCCACCCGTGTGGGTAGCGAAACCACGCTGGCACAGATGGGTCGGTTGGTCAGCCAGGCCCAGAGCGGGAAGGCACCCATCGCCCGCCTGGCGGACCGTATCAGCTCGGTCTTCGTCCCGATCGTGCTGGCCATAGCTGTGCTGACTTTTGCCGCCTGGATGGTGCTGACCGGCGACCTGCAGTCGGCCTTCACCGCCGCGGTAGCCGTCCTCGTGATCGCCTGCCCGTGCGCGTTGGGGCTCGCGACGCCGACGGCGCTGCTGACCGGCTCGGGACGCGGTGCGCAGCTGGGCATCCTCATCCGTGGGCCACAGGTCCTGGAAGATACCCGCACCGTTGACACCATTGTGTTGGACAAGACCGGAACGGTGACCACCGGCAAGCTAGCGGTGACCGACGTCGTCGTGCTCGATTCACTCGACCGGGAGCAGGTCCTGTCCCTGGCTGGTGCGGTCGAGTCGGCCAGCGAACATCCCATTGCGCAGGCGATCGCCGCTGCAGCTCCCGGACACCCGGCAGTGACCGGGTTCAACAGTTCCGCCGGCGGTGGGGTCAAAGGCACCGTCGACAACGACGGACGGGTAGTCACTGTGGTCGCCGGACGGTCCGGCTGGTTGGCGGAGAACGGCATCGTGATCTCCGCTCAGCATCTGACTGCGCTGCAGGATCAGGAGGACGCCGGCTCCACCGCGATCTGGGTGGCAGTTGATGGTCGCGTCGCGGGGCTGGTGTCGCTGAAGGACACGGTAAAGGATTCGTCGGCCACTGCAGTTGCCCGGCTCAAGGACTTGGGGCTGCGCCCCATCCTGCTGACCGGAGACAATGAGTCAGTGGCCCGCAGGGTGGCAGAGCAGGTCGGCATCGCGCCCGATGACGTGCTCGCTGGCGTACTGCCCGTGGGCAAGGTCGAAGCGATCAAGCGTTTGCAGGCGGAGGGTGCCACGGTGGCGATGGCAGGCGACGGGGTCAACGACGCCGCCGCCCTGGCCCAGGCGGACCTGGGTATAGCGATGGGCTCTGGGACCGACGTGGCCATCGAGGCAGCCGACCTGACAGTCATGGGCAACTCCCTGGAGCAGGTGGCGCAGGCCATCGAGCTGTCACGAAAGACTCTCGGCACCATCAAAACCAACCTGTTCTGGGCCTTCTTCTACAACACCATCGGGATCCCGGTAGCCGCGCTCGGGTTCCTCAACCCGATGGTTGCTGGCGGAGCCATGGCCGCAAGTTCAGTGCTGGTAGTGGCAAATTCACTACGGCTGCGCCGGTTCGGCAGATAAAGGCTCAGCCGGGACGCACTAGGGCAATGGGACCGGCTCAACGTCGTCCGCTCGCTCCAGTGGCGGGTTGCCGTCAGCTGGCGCGCGCAGCTCATCAATACGCACCATAACGACCCCGCCAACAATCAGCAGACCCCCGAGCAGTTGGATTGGACCTGGCAGCTCCCCAAGCATGAGCCAGGAGGCCAGGACGGCAAACATCACCTCGGTGAGCCCGACGAAGGAGGCCACCTTCGAGCCGAGCTGGCGGGCAGCAAGAATGCCGGTGAAGTAGGACACCACAGTGGAGATCAGCACCAGGCCCAGCACGGGTACCAGCCAACTGGTTTCCCATCCAGCCAGGGTCACGTCCTGGAACTCAAAGGTGAACGGCATGACCCCCACCAGGCCCATCACCGCGATCGCCACAGCACCCACCACCATCCCGCCGCCTGCCATCACCAGTGGCGGCAGGGCGTCGTCGGCCCGGGCTGACATCAGGAAGAAGACTGCGAGGCAGACTGCCGCAGCGAGCCCGTAGACAACTCCGATCGGGTCGAGGCGCTCATCCGAGGTCAGATCCAGCACCAGCAGCAGACCGAGCATGGCTGTCACCGAGCCCGTAGCGGTCAGGCGGCGAGGCGCGCGGCGGCTCCGCACCCACAGCCACCCGACAATCAGCACCGGCGCCAGATACTCCAGCAGGAGGGAGACACCAACTGACATTCGCTGCACCGCGTTGAAGTAGAAGAATTGGCAGAGGGCAATAGCCGTGACCCCATAGATAATCAGGGTCAGCGCGCTGCCGCGGAGAGCCTTCCAGCGTCCGCGCAGGGCCAGCAGCACTGGGATCAACAGGACCAGGGCGGCGCCTCCGATGCGAACCCCTACGGCGGCCCCTGGGCTCCACCCAATCTCCAGCAAGGACTTGGCGAACGGCCCGGACACACCGAATGCCGCCGCTGAAATGACCGCCCACCACAGGCCCGCCGCTGCGCCGCTCGTCATGCCGACCCCTTCCACGCACGTTCGTGTCATGACCAAAATATGATTATGGTAGTGACAGTAGCCCCGAACTATGTCAGGAGTCAACATGGTCTTTGCCAATGACACGGAGATTGCCTTGATCTCCGCGGCCGCCCTTATCAACACGGGAAAAGAGCACCCGGATCAGCTGACCACCCTGCCCGATCTAGATCGCTTTCTTGCCGACCAGGACTTCTCCGGCTCCCGTTCGCGGACCGACTCGGAACTGTCAGCGGTCCTGCGGCTCAGGGCCGAGCTGGAGGAAACCTGGACCTCGTCCGAAGACGACGCCGTCGCCCACGTCAACCGGATGCTGAGCGACGCCCGGGCCCTGCCCCGGCTTGTGCGCCACGATCATTGGGACTGGCACCTGCACGCGACCGGGCCCGAGGCGCCGCTGGAGGACAGGATGGCCACTGAAGCTGCAATGGCTCTGATCGACGTCATCAGGACCCACGAGATGGATCGCCTGCGGATCTGCGCGGCGGAGGATTGCAGCGCCGTCGTGCTGGACCTGAGCCGGAATCGCTCGAAGCGCTACTGCGACACCGGGAACTGCGCCAATCGCACCCACGTCAAGGCGTACCGCGCCCGGAAGGCGATTGCCAGCTAGTCCAGCGGCGACCGCGCTGGCTTAACTACCCCAGAAAAGTGCTGCATCTGCACGTCAGTGGTTGCCCAGCAGCGCGCCTGTGGGCCAGCGCCTTTTCTGGGGAGAGAACTGCCGAGGACGCGCTGCGGCAAGGCGCAAGGGTCGGGAGTGGAGGTCAGCGAGGACTCCCGGAGCCGCCGCGCGGCGGCCCTTTCGGATTCCCGTCCTTGTCGACGTTGCCGGCACCACCCGGAATCTTCGACGACGACCGGTTGATGCCGGTCCCCTTACCAAGGTGATCAGCGTTCGGCTTCTCGGTCATCATGAGCATGGCGCACACCACCAGCGCCGCGATGAACGCAATACCCGCAGCCGTGATGCCGAGGTCAACTCTCAACTCCCTGGTGCCACCGCCAGTGGACACGACCATTGCCACGATGCCGGCTACCGCTCCGAGAACGGCAGAGAAAATAAGAGGGCCTTTGACGCCCCTGGCCGATTTGGACACTGTTACTCCTTGGGAAATTGCAGCTGCACATTCTTCTACGAAGGGTAGAAAGACTGCCGCTCCTAGTTTACGCGGTTGTCGGGGTTGGCGGCGGCCGCGTGACGCACGTCATGCCGGTACCCAAACGACGCGATCGCAAGGACGACTGCCGCGATGATCGCACCACCACCCGCGACACCCAGCAGGGCGTGTGCTCCAGGACCTTCGAAGATCGGCAGAAGCAACCCGGTCGCAACGCCCACCGCACCGACAGCGATGAGATCCTTCCCAACGACATTCAGCCGGCGTTGCCGAATCCCCACGTACAGATCCACGGCACCGGAAATCACCAGGACGAGCGCGGCAACCTGTGCAAACATGGCATCGGTGTGGATCCACAGGTTGAGAACGGCACCGGCCAAGAGAAAGCCGGGTGCGATCCCCACGAGCCACCGGTCAGCGCTGGTCCGCAATCCGATTGCGCGTTCCATCCAGACCGCCGAAACGGCGAGTCCTAACAGATACAGCCCGCCAGCCACCGACATCACGTGCACCGACGGCTGTACCCAGAAGATCGTCAGGGCGCCGAATACGGCGGACAGGCTAGCGCGGAACAGCATCGGCCGCCAGAGCGCCGCCGCCTGATCCAGCGGGTGATGAGGCAGCTGGACCGTCACATCGTGGGGTGCGGAACCCATGGCGCAGACCTCCGGTTAGACACTGGGCTGATCACTTCAGTCCATCACATCTCAGTTTATCCCGTGGCACCCATGTGCGGCCCTGGCTAGCGCGAGCCGGTCACCATCCAGCGATCATCACGGACCCGCCATGCCAGGGTCAGAGCCCGCGCCGCCATATAACCCACACCGAATGCCAACCAAAGCCAGACAATTCCGGCCGGACCAGCGAGCTCTGCATTGAAGACCCCGGCCAGCAGCGGCAGGTAAAGGAGCAGATTGACGACGCCGGCAATCGCCAGATACCGGGCGTCGCCGGCACCAATGAGGACGCCGTCGAGCACAAATACCAGTCCACAAATGGGCTGGGAGGCTGCAAGGACTAACAGACCGGCCGCGAGCGCTGACTGCACATCCTGATCGGTGGTGAAAATCCAACCGACAAACGGCGCAGCCACGGCCAGGAGTGCGCCGGTGATGACACCAAAGCCCAGACCCCACCCGATCATTCGGCGGGTCAGTGCGCGCGCCAGCGGCTTGTCTCCGGCACCCAGTTCCTTGCCGATCAGCGCCTGAGCTGCGATGGCCAGAGCATCGAGGGCAAATGCCAGAAAGATAAAAATGGTCATCACCAGTTGGTGGGCGGCGAGCGAGACCGATCCCTGCGCCGTGGCGACATAGACAGTGGCTAGAATTGCGGCCCGCAGGCTCATGGTGCGCAGCATCAGCCAGGAGCCAACCCTTGCCGTTGCCCGCAGCCCCTGCCAGGACAGCCGGAGCGGAATCCGGTGAACGCGGGAAAGCCGGTAGACGATGGTCAGGTAGACCGCTGCCATCCCCCACTGGGTAACGCTGGTGCCCAGCGCGGAGCCCGCGACCGAGAGTCCCAGCCCATAGACCAGCAGGAAATTCAGCCCGATGTTCACTGCGAAGCCGATGCCTGCCACCAGCAGCGGCGTCTTGGTGTCTTGCAGACCGCGAAGCACTCCAGTGGCGGCAAGCACCACGAGCATCGCGGTCAGACCAGGCATTGAGTAGCGCAGGTAGTCGACGGCGAAGTCGTGCACCTGCCCCTCGGCGCCCATCAGTGACGATAGCCCGGGCGCAAGGACCCAGCCAGCAGTGGAAAGGAGTATCCCCAACACCAGTGCCAGGCCGATCCCATCCCGGCCTGCGGCGAGCGCATCCTGGATCCTACCCGCACCCAGGAACCGCGCGACGGCTGGGGTAGTGGAGTAGGCGAGGAAAACCATCAGCCCGACGGCGGTGTGCAGCACGGTTGATGCAAGCCCTACCCCTGCCAGTTCATTGACTCCCAGATGACCAACAATGGCTGAGTCAGCCAGCAGGAACAATGGCTCAGCGATGAGCGCTCCGAGTGCGGGCACGGCCAGGTGAAGGATTCGGCGGCTGAGCTCGCGGGTGTTGGGAACTGTAGTGCTCACAGTGCCACCCTATGCGCTGCTCCGGACTGCCCCCCGCCCCACGGTCCATGGTTGGGGACTGGGTGTCGGCTAGGCTGAGCACCAAGGCACGATGTCTCACACGGGAGTCCAATGAAAAAAGAAATCTGGTTATACGTCGGAGGGCTGGTAGCGTTTTTCCTGAGCACCCTCTTCATCCCGCAGGGCATCTCGGACTTCGCGAGGGCCGCGGCCCTCGAAGAGGCTGTGCCCTCCGGCGCCGGCCTGAACCTGGGCGTCGGTGCGCTACTGGTTGCCGTCGCGATTAGCCTCCTGGCGAGCGGCTACGTCATCCGCCGCAAACAGCTCAAAACCACCAGGTCCTACGGTAGCGACGATCCTGACGAGATTACCCAGCAGCGCCCGACTTTTGGCCACACCAACCGCCCGGCGTGGATGGACCGTCCGGGCGGCCACATGGGTGACAACACCGGCGACAAACGGGACTAGATTCCGTTCTGAACCATCTCGAGCAGGCGTTGCGCGGCGACGAGCCGCTGCGTCGCATCGAGCCCCCGCAGCGGCCCATCGATCACCAGCATGGCAAGCCCATGAACCGACGACCATGCGACGAACTCGGCGCCGCCTCGACGGTCGGCCGACAGCACGCCCGCGTCCACCAGCTCATCCAGGGCGTCTGACAGCAGCTGAAACGGCGTCCTCCCGTGTGCTCCGGCCGACTCTTCAGTCGCCGCATCCCGGATATCAACATGGTTGGCGAACGCTGTCCTGAACAGCCCTGGCTCGGTCTGGGCAAACCGCAGGTAGCCAGCTCCCACTGCACGCAGCTTCGCCTGGGCAAGCGCCGCTACACTTTTGCGCCCATCAACGTCGTCGGCGATCGCCGACTGCTCCTCCTCCATGGCGGCCGCCAGTCGTGATTGAGCGGCAAGGGATACCGCCCGCACCAGCGCGCTCTTGTCAGCGAAGTGGCGGTACGCGGCGTTCGGTGTCACGCCGGCACGGCGCGTCACCTCCCTGAGCACGACGGCGTCAGGACCGCCCTCTCGCGCCAGCTCTGTTCCCGCCTCGATCAGCGCCCGCCGCAGATCCCCGTGGCGGTAAGTGGTGCGGGGTCCGGGCTGCTCCGTCACTGGGTCTTTGGCCTGTCTTCAGGAGGTAAAAGTGAACACTGTACACAAGTGTGTCACGGCTACGGTGGCCCGCGCCCGCTGGCCTAGATATGGTCCTGCAGCTCACTGAGCAGGTTGGTGCGTGCTGCCTCCTGCCATAGCTGCCGCGCAAGTGCGGTGCGGAACAACCGATCCATTGCCAGGAGTCGGCGCAGGACGTCGGCCCGCCCGGCAGCGAAATCGCGGTCATTCACGTGAGCATATTCCGCTCGCACTGACGCAACGTACTGCGCGTACCCGCGCACCGGCCGACCCAGAACGGCTAGATCCGCGTCGCACAAGAGCTCGCCCGCCCGATCGCCCGGATTCGGCGCATGGGATGCCGTCAGGAGCACCAGCCTGACCACCTCTGCCACCTCGGCGGCTGGCAGAATCGGCGCCAACTGCTCCGCAGCCAATTCTGCTGAGGCACATTCATCCTCACCTGCGGAGCCCTCGTAGACGGCGTCATGGAACCAGGCGGCGAGACGGACGCAACGGCGCAGGGCTTCGTCGTCGCTCGGAGCGAACAGCAGGTCGAGTGCCTCAAGCACCTCGAGGAGATGTGAGGTGGTGTGATAACTGCGATGCACCTCAGACCATCGACCCACCAGGGATTCACCCAGTCCCGGGACCTGCGGCACTGCCGCCCCCCACCGCGCGAGCAGGGTTCGTCGCAGCCTCGGCGCCCGCTGCCGGGCCGGAATGCGCAGTCCGCTGGCGATGAGAATCCGCGTCAGGGTTCCGCAGTCCACTTCCCTGGCGCCGAGCCCCACCAGATTGAGATAGCGGCGGGCTGGAACGTCATAGTGGTCGCCATCGAAGGCCCGTCGAGCAATCCCGACCGCAGCGGCGAAGCAGTGAAGTTCAGCAACTGAGGTGTCCGAGATCAGGTGGGAGAATTCGGTTCCATGGGCTGGCCACATCGGGGGGTCAATATAGATGGCCATCAATCCAGCCTACCGGCGGGCACCAGGACCACGCCAAGGCTGACACCACTTTCGCTTGACGTGACACCATTGTGGTGTCACTATGATGCAATGGAATTAGGACAATACGTCAGTGATCTGCAACGCCAGCTTGTAGATGCCTCCGCGACCGGCGCGGAAGACACCCGGGTCGTGGCCGAACAGCTTGCTGCTGGACTGGATGCAGCGACTCGGATCGTGTTGCTCGACGTCCTGTCGGCGGCGGCCGGCGAAATAACCCGGGACCTTGCCCCGGGGTCGGTTGACCTTCGGCTTAGGGGCCGCGAGGTCGAATTTGTCGTCACCCTCCCGGCCACAGAAGCAGAGACAGACGAGCCGCACTCTGCGCCTGTGGACCAGGAGGACACAAGCACAACACGAACGACTCTTCGGCTTCCTGACGCGCTGAAGGCTCGAGTCGATGACGCTGCGGCCGCTGACGGGATGTCAGTCAACACCTGGTTGGTCCGCGCGGTGACAGCCGCACTGCAACCCAAACAACGACGCTCTGCGCAGCGAGCGCTACGCACCGGCGACAGCTTCGCGGGCTGGGCACGCTAGCCAGCTCACCGGACAACTCAATAATCCACGCGGAACTGCGGGGTAATACCAGCACGCCTACCAAGGGGAGTACTTCAGCATGCCTACCTACACCACCCCCACCGCCATTGATCTGGCGATCAACCTCCAGGTCGGTGCGATTGACGTCTTGGCCAGCGACCGCCCCGACACAGTAGTCACCGTGTCCGCCAGCAATCCGGACAAGGCGGTTGACCGCCGCGGCGCCGAGGACACAACTGTCGACTTCGACGGACAGCGACTCACCGTCACTGGCCCCAAGCCGCGGTTCAACATGATCGGCCCCACCGAATCGGTCGATCTGCTGATTGAATTGCCCACCGGATCGAGGCTTACCGCCAAGCTCGCTTTCGGTGGTGTCCGCACCATCGGCCGCCTGGGCGCGACCAGGATCAAGAGCTCAATGGGCGCAGTGAGTGTCGATGCAACCGGCGATCTGTGGCTGCGCGCCGGACACGGTAGCGCGGAAGTAGGCTCAATCGACGGCGGCGCTGAGGTGATCGCCGACCACGGTCAGATCCGGGTTGGCTCCATCACCGGCGACTCAATCCTCAAGGCCTCCCACGGCGCCATCTCGGTTGGAGAATCCGGGGGCGAGCTTGAGGCAAAACTCTCCTATGGCGACCTTGAGATCGTTCGTGCCCTTGCGTCAGTGACGGCCAAGACCGCTTATGGCAGCATCTCCCTGCCCGACATCTCGACCGGCAGCATCGCCGTCGAGACCGGATTCGGTCAGGTCACCATCGGGGTACGGCAGGGAGTGGCCGCCTGGCTAGACCTGGCGTCGAAGCTTGGCCACGTCCGGAACGAACTCACCGGAGATCAAGCACCCGCACCCTCAGAAGAAACAGTCGCCGTCCGTGCTCGCACCCACGGCGGCAACATCTCCATCCACCGCACCCGATAGCCGAGCGCGCCGATGCTGGCACCGCATCGGTGGCAGGGTGCGACGTCGGCGGCGACCCCGACGGCATGCGGGAGGCGATTGGACTGACCGGCCAGTTCTCGGCAGTCGATAACCTGCTCACCGGCGAGGAGAACCTGATGCTCATGGCCCGGCTGCGGCACCTCGGCGCCAAACCGTCGCGGTCCCGAGTGACGGAACCCCTCGAGCAGTTCGATCTGGTCGAGCCCGCCCGCGAGCCGCTCGCCATCTATTCCGGCGGGATGCGACGGCGGGATGCGACGGCGACTTGACCTCGCGATGACCCTGGTGTCGACGCCGAGAGTGATCTGCCTCGATGAGCCCACCACCGGGCTGGACCCGCGCAGCCGCCACACGATGTGGGACATCGTGCGCGGACTGGCCGCGGAAGGCACCACAGTCCTGCTCACCATCCAACAGCTGGAGGAGGCAGACCGGTTAGCGGACCAAGTTGCTGTCCTCGACGGCGGGCCGCCGGCCTTGCCCTCACTGTCCCAAGTCCCGGCGGACCCGGCGCGTTAAGCGCCCTGCTCAGCCGCCTGGAGGCCGCCGGCTTTGAGCCCGATGACCTCACGATCCACACCCCTGACCTTGATGACCTGTTATCCTCGGCAAGCCGGGACTGGGAAAGTCCACACTGGTCCGCGGGATGATGCTCGGCCTCGCCGGACAGGGTACTAACCCTTTGGTGCTGGGGGATTTGAAGGGCGAACACGTTGACCTAGTGAAGGCCGCTGGCGGGCAAGTCATCACGCTCGGCCGAGGCCGCGGATATTTGAACATTCTCGACCCTGGGCAAGCTATTGAAGTCGCGCAGCTCCTCGAGGACCAAGGCCGCGACGACGCCGCTGTGCGGGCCCGGGCTGACGCGCACGGGCGGCGCCTGAACATGGTCGTCGCGCTGATTACGATCAGCCGGAACATGCCTCCAACAGATTAGGAACAGACCATTCTCGACCGGGCGCTGCGGGGGCTCCAACTACATCGCCAGATCCCTCCTGGAATCCGGCGGCTTCAGACCGAAACTACACTCTCAATTCTGAAGAGCCCGTTTTCTACTGCATCATCTATTCCGTCCGATTCGTTCATGAGCTATCCACTATCTCTCGATCCCTCGTTGGCTGTCGTGTTCTGGTCCGCGTGCTGATGTTGGTGCGCCGTGCTCGATGGGCTTCTGTCCGCGTGTCAGCGTGCCCGGTATTGGTGCGCCTTCGCGGGTACGTTCGACAAACAGACGCGCCCTCAGAGTTTCCTCATCAACTCCAGGGTGGCGTTCGCGTAGCTTCTCGATAGTCATACGTTCGGGCTTCGCGGGCTTCATGGCCTGCCCGGGTGCGCTGGCTTCGACGGCCTTCGACGCGGCGATCACTGCCCCTGACAAACCTCTGACCCGGTTGAGGTCTGCGGTGGCCTTGTGCACATCGTGAATCGCTTTCGCACTGGCCGCGAGCTGGCGGAACATCAGCGCATACGCGGCACGGTCACTCTTGTACGTTGCGGCCAGCAAGATCATTGTGGCTCATCGGGTTTCGCCCGACAGCAGGCCCGCTTGAGTGGCTCACCGCCGTCGGACTCATCCCACTGGGCTGTTTCGCGATCAGCTGGGTAGGCGTGGCGATGGGGATCCAAGCCAAGTCGGTGGAGACCGCCAGCAACTGGCCCCTCCTGCGCGACTGGAACCTCGGTTTGGCCCTCGGCTGGTGTGCAGTGATTGTCGCCGTCGGGTACGCGTGGTCGATGGCGATCTACGAACGTAAACCGGCGCGCTGACCAGAGCTCGCCACGACGCCTGGCTCAGTCGTTGTGTCCTGAAAAGGCTCTATACAGGACACAGCGCCTGTGCCATTGTTTACAGTGTTCACATCAGTTATCCACTGAACCGAGGACTCGATGACTACAACACTGATGGCTATCGGCACGAAGAAGGGCCTCTGGCTTGCGACCAGCACCGACCGGCAGGCCTGGACACTCTCCGAACCGCACTTTCTCATGCAGGAGGTGGCGAGCGTGGGTATCGATACCCGCGGGGGTCGGACCCGGATCATGGCGGGAGTGCTCTCCTATCATTGGGGGCCGACGGTCGTTTACTCAGATGATCTGGGCGAAACCTGGTCAGAACCGGAGCAGGGTGCCATCAAGTTTTCCGAGTCGGACAACGCGGCCGTCGAACGAATCTGGCAGCTCCAGCCGGATTCCGCTGGACGACCCGGCGTGGTGTGGGCCGGTTGCCAGCCCATCTCGATCTGGAAATCGACTGATTATGGGGAGCACTTCGAACTGAACCGTGGCCTTTGGGATCATCCGCACCGCTCCCAATGGGGTGCGGGCTTCGGCGGCGCCGCAGCGCATTCGGTAGTTCCGAGCCCTGCCGATGACACAGTCCACGTAGCCATGAGCACCGGCGGCGTCTACCGCTCGGACGACGGTGGCGCCTCCTGGGCGCCGAGAAACAAGGGAATCTCGGCGTACTTCATGCCGGACCCCAACCCCGAGTTTGGTCAGTGCGTGCACAAGATCGCCCGCGACGCGGTGGAGCCGAACCGGCTCTACGCGCAGAACCACCACGGCGTATACCGGTCCGACAACGGCGCCGAGACCTGGGAGTCGATCGCAGACGGCCTCCCTGCTGATTTCGGATTTGTCATGCTCTCCCACCCGCACCATAGCGGTACCGCCTGGGTGATTCCGTTGAAGGCGGACGGTGAGCGCATCCCACCCGATGGCAAGCTGGCAGTGCACCGCACCGACGATTCCGGTTCATCGTGGATCCGACAGGATCAGGGACTACCGAAGGGCGAATACAACGCCGTACTGCGGGACGCCGCGGGCGTGGACACTCTTGACCCGGTCGGCGTGTACTTCGGCACCCGCGGAGGTTCGGTCTACGCAAGCGCTGATGAGGGTGAGTCCTTCACCGAAGTAGCCTCACACCTGCCCGACGTCCTGTGCGTCAGGGCCGCCGCCGTCGTCGGCTCCTAGCATGGGCGCCAGCGATGTCACTGTTCTTATCCCCACCCTGCTGCGGCCGCTGATTGGTGACCGATCGAGGGTCCCGCTAGCAGCGCCATCAGCAATCCCGTTGGGTCAACTGCTCGATAATCTGCACCATGGATACCCGGTGTTTGCCCGGCGCATTCGCGACGAGACGGGCGCCCTGCGCCGATATGTCAATGTGTACGTGAACGGGGAGGACGTCCGTCGGCTGGATGGGCTTGCGACACCCGTCCAGCCCGGCGCCGAGGTGATGATCATCCAGTCAGTAGCCGGCGGCTAGCAAGAGTCAACAGTGGATTCGGTTGCTGAGACGCTGGCGACGATGGGTCAACCCGATCGTGAGTGTCTGGATCGGGTTATCGCGTCCGTGCTGGCTTGACGGCTATTCACTCGCCAAAGGGACCATCAGGTTCACTCCTGACCATCAGCTCCCTGAGGCGCTCGTGATCGACATCGTGAGATTGCGGTTGGCTGAGATCAGGGGTGCGGGCTGACTCGGTGTTCACTAACAGCAATCCGGTGCGGGCTGGTTTACGCTATGCAGGTAGCCCATTCTGCCTGCAAGGAGCCGTACCGCCGATGACCAAGTCTTCAGGCCCAGTTGGTCAGATCGTAGACAGGTTCCGTGCCGTCGGCGACGCGCTGCGGACCCAGCTCTGGCCATTGCCCGTTTTTGCTGTTCTGGTAGCTATCGGGCTGGGCGTGTGGCTCCCCCTGGTGGACGCGGCGATCGGCGAGGACATGCCGTCGACTGTGTCCTATTTCCTGATCAATGGGGGGCCCGACGCTGGACGGGCAATCCTTGAGGCGACTGCTGGCTCGTTGATCACTGCCACCTCGCTCACCTTCTCCCTGACAGTGGTTACGCTGCAACTGGCCAGCAGCCAGTTTTCTCCTCGACTCCTGCGGACATTCACTGGGGATCGCGTGGTGCACGCGACTCTGGCCCTGTTTCTGGGCACCTTCGCCTACGCGCTGACGGTGCTGCGGACGGTTCGCTCAGGATACGACAATGAGGAGCCATTTGTCCCTCATCTAGCGGTTACGCTCGCGTTTCTCCTGGCGATTGCCAGCATCATCGGGCTGGTCTTCTTCCTCGCTCATCTGGCCCGGGAAATCAGGGTGGAAACCATTATGCGCAAAGTTCATGGAGAAACGGCGGGCACCATTAAACGGGTCTTCCCGGATCACCGGAGTTCCACCGGGCCAGTGCTGCCGGTTGCCCCTGATTCCGCAGTGTTGATCAGCGCGGCCCGGTCGGGTTTCCTCACCGGGATTGACGAAGAACGTCTCCTCGCGGCGGCCGTGAAGCACCGAGCGATCGTCAGGATCGATTCCCAGGTTGGCTCCTCGCTTGTAAAGAACATCCCTGCTGCCGTCGGCTGGGTGCGCAGCGGCGAACCGAGCATGGATGAGGAGGCGCTAGAAGAGTTCCGCGGCGACGTGGCATCAGCATTCACCTGCGGGTTCGAGCGGACAGCTGTGCAGGATGTTGCCTTCGGGTTCCGGCAACTCATCGACGTGGCGGCCAAGGCGTTGTCCCCCGGCATCAACGACCCAACGACTGCCATCCATGTGCTCGGGCATACGTCTGCCCTCTTGTGCGAACTCACTCAACGGGACCTCGGGCCACGGGCGCTGCACGACGACGACGATCTGGTTCGGGTAATTCTCCACCGACCGGACTTTGCCGCGTTCCTCAATATCACTCTCGACCAGCCAGTGCTGTACGGGAGTTCCGACCCGGCTGTGATTGATCGAGTCCTTAGCCTGCTGCAGGAAGTCGCCTGGCGCGTAGCTGAGGCGGACAAACCAGCGGTCCGCGAGCAATTACAACGGGTCAATACAGCGATATCGCGGGGATCTCATCCACCCGCGGTGCTGGAGCACCTTCAGTCCCGGGTGGACGAGGTGGAGCAGGCACTCGACGGCGTGTGGGCACCGCGCGGTCCAGTGGCCCGCGGCCGGGTCTAGCGGCTAGAA
>NZ_KI914732.1:23160-41809 GCF_000520515.1 Arthrobacter sp. H20 | reverse complement strand
GCGGCTAGAACCCGCCACCTCCGCCGTCGACAGCCATGTTGTTGAACCGTGAGTAATGGCCCTGGAACCCGACGACTATGGTTTTCGTCGGACCGTTACGGTGTTTGGCGACAATCACGTCGGCCTCACCGGCGCGCGGAGATTCCTTGTCGTAGACGTCGTCGCGGTGCAGCAGGATCACCATGTCGGCGTCCTGCTCAATCGAACCACTCTCACGAAGGTCAGAGACCATCGGGCGCTTGTCGGTGCGCTGCTCAGATCCTCGGTTCAGCTGCGACAGCGCTACCACTGGCACATTCAGCTCTTTGGCCAACAGCTTGAGTGCACGGGAAAACTCTGAGACTTCCTGCTGACGCGACTCAACGCGCTTGCCTGAGGACATCAGCTGAAGGTAGTCCAACACCACCAGCTTGAGGTCATGGCGCTGCTTCAGCCGCCTGCACTTCGCCCGGATCTCCATCAATGACATGTTGGGGCTGTCATCGATGAATAGCGGCGCGTCATTCATCCGGCCCATAGTGGTGGCGATCTTGCCCCACTGTTCGTCCTTGATCGTGCCCTTCCTCAGGTCCTGCAATCCAATGGTCGCCTCAGCCGACAGCAGGCGCATGGCGATCTCGTTGCGACCCATTTCGAGCGAGAAGAAAACAGTTGTCATGTTGTGCTTAATCGCTGCGGAGCGGGCCCAGTCCAGCGCGAAGGTCGATTTACCCATTGCCGGTCTCGCAGCGACAACAATCATCTGCCCGCCGTGCAGGCCCTGGGTAAGTTCGTCGAGTTCAAAGAAACCGGTGGGGACCCCAGTCATGCCTTCCCCACGGTGCCCGGCCGATTCAATCTCGTCGACCGTGCTTTCAATGATGTCCTTGAGGGGGACGTAATCCTCGGCGCTGCGCCGCTCGGCGACGGCGTACACCTCAGCCTGCGCGGCGTTGACTATGTCATCCACCTCCCCGTCGTTGGAATAGCCCAACTGGACGATCTTGGTGCCGGCATTGACGAGCCGCCGCAGGACTGCACGCTCCCGAACGATTTCAGCATAAAACCCGGCGTTCGCAGCTGTGGGTACGGATTGGATGAGGGTGTGCAGGTACGCCGGCCCCCCGATGCGGGAAATCTCGCCACGCTTGGTGAGTTCATCTGACACGGTGACGGCGTCGGCGGGCTCGCCGCGGCCGTACAGATCGATCACCGCCTCATAGATGCTCTCGTGGGCTGGGCGGTAAAAGTCCACTCCCCGCAGTACCTCGACACAGTCGGCAATTGCGTCTTTGGATAGCATCATTCCGCCTAGGACCGATTGTTCGGCGACCAGATCCTGCGGTGGTGTTCGTGTGAACTCCGGGGACCGGGTGTCCGCCGATGAATCAACGTGCGTGAGGGACACCGCTGCACTCTCTCTTCCAGTTACCTACCCCGGGAACCAGTCCGACGGATCGTCGTGGTGGTCGTATCCGGCCTGATAACCAACTGTCTATCACCTGGCACGGACAGTTTTGCGTCTGGGATACTCCGCAACGGTAGTGGCCATTAAGCATCCGACCAAGCGAGTAATCCACAGACCCTGTGGACAGCTTGTGGATTACGCGGCGTGTCTTGTGCACAGGATGGGGATAAGGGTGTGGATAAGGAAATACTTATCCAGCCAATATAGCTCTGACCTGCCCAAACGCTGAGTTCACCCTGTGGAGTAAATGTTTAGGTAGCCAACGTTCATGCGCTACCTTCGTGTTGACAGATGGTCTCCGAGGGCATAGGGCACAAGGTTATTCACCGGCTATCCACAGCCCATCTCCGCTAATATGTGAGCCAGGCCACATCTCAGCCATGGTCCCCACCAGCCTATATACCCGGCCCCGCACCCCGAACTCCCGGTCGAGATAGCTTCATGCCCGGGCAGGAATACATTCTGAGGCGCCACATCGTCCTGTCAGTGAGATACTTTCCGGGGGTCCACTTTGAGCGGAGGAACTGGTCGGTGGAAGCGCAGCTATTCGTCGTCGTGCTGCTCTCGGTTGTCCTCGTACTCGGCGGGGCAATTGGTTCCATCAGCTGGCGTGACCGGACCCCCGCCTCCGGCGCCGGACACGGGGGCAGTGGCGGCGCCCCGAAACGATCCCGCCACTGGCGGCGCCCATCACGAGAGTATCGGCGCCACACCCACCATCCAGCAACCTCGACACCCGCTGCCGGCCCGGGCAGCGGCCTCCTACCGCAGTCCCAGCCGCCATCCGCACCGCACCTCCCGACGACGTCCACCGATGGCTCAGGGAAGGCTTCAGGCCCGCCATCTGGGGATGAGGGGATCGGAGCCGCGCGGGAGGCTCTCAGGGCCAACCAGCTCTCAATGGGAGATCCGCGGCTCAGCACGCTGGATCGGGTTCAGGCACTTATGAGCAGCCCGGCTTTTGCGCTGCATCTGGCGGAGCAACCGCCCACACCCGACGAAGACGACAAAAGGGACCCCCGCAGTGAGCGGGAGCCCCTCTAGCCATACTGAAGGAAGAGCGTCTAACCTAGCTGGCGACGACGTCCAGATCAATCACTGCTGAAACATCCTCATGCAGGCGGACGTTCGCCTGGTAGGTGCCAACCGACTTGATGTGGGCTGGCAGTTCGACCTTGCGCTTGTCGATGGTGCCGAGGCCTGCGGCCTCGACAGCCTTAGCGACATCTTCAGCCTTGACGGTGCCGAACAGGCGACCGGACTCGCCGGCCTTGACGTTCAGCTTCACCGGCTTGGCGGAGAGAGCAGCTGCCTGGTTCTGGGCTTCCTCGAGTGTCGAGTGCACGCGTGCAACGCGAGCAGCCTTGATTGACTCGACCTGCTTTTCGCCGCCCTTGGTCCAGGTGAGAGCGAAGCCGCGGGGCAGAAGAAAGTTACGTGCGTAACCGTTCTTTACCTCGACAATGTCGCCTGCAGCACCAAGACCTGTTACTTCATGGGTCAGAATGAGCTTTGCCATTGGATAGGTTCCTTTCCTTAACCGCGGCCTGCGCCGGAGTACGGCAGAAGGGCAACTTCGCGGGCATTCTTGATTGCCTGCGCAATTTTGCGCTGCTCCTGCACTGTGACACCGGTTACGCGGCGGGCACGGATCTTTCCGCGATCGGAAATGAACTTACGCAGCAACGCTACGTCCTTGTAGTCGATGACTGTGACGTCAGCGGCCTTCAAGGGATTGGACTTTGGTTTGGGCTTACGAAGTTCAGCCTTAGCCATCGTGGTGCTCCTTATGTCTGGTGGAGCCCGCAGAACGATTCTGCGGGATGGGAACTACTGTGGCGGTGTCCACGACCGAATGCGGTGCGGTCCTGCCGTGAAGAAAGCTTAGAAGGGAGGCTCGGACGAATCCGGGCCGTTGCCCCAGCCGGAGGAATTGCCTCCGGAAGAGTTACCCCCTGCGGGCGCGCCCCATGGGTCATCGGCTGGCTGTTGTGCCTGCTGACCACCCTGCTGACCGCCGCCCCAACCTGAGTTGGAATTGTTTCCGCCGCCGCTGTTACCGCCGAAGCCACCACCACCGCCACCGCCGGAGCGCTGGGTGCGGGTGACTTTAGCTGACGCATAGCGCAGGGATGGACCGATCTCGTCCACCTCAAGTTCCATAACAGTGCGCTTTTCGCCTTCTTTGGTGTCGTACGAGCGTGACTTGAGACGACCCTGAGCGACGACGCGGGTGCCCTTGGTCAGGGTCTCCGCAACGTTCTCTGCCGCTTCACGCCATACCGACGCACGGAGGAACAGCGTTTCGCCGTCCTTCCACTCGTTGGACTGGCGGTCGAAGGTCCGCGGCGTCGATGCAATGGTGAAATTTGCCACTGCCGAGCCTGACGGGGTGAAACGAAGTTCGGGATCGCTGGTGAGATTACCGACGACCGTAATTATGGTCTCGCCTGCCATGGTGCCTCCTACTGTCACAGCCCACTGCGGTGGGCCTGTCTAATCTGTGAAGCTGAGCCGAAACTATTCGGCTGAGACCTTCTGCTCCTCGGGACGGATGATCTTGGTACGCATGATCGTCTCGTTGAGGCTCAGCTGGCGATCGAGCTCGGCAGCGATCGCAGGGGTGGCAGTGAAGTTCACTACAGCGTAGAAACCTTCAGCCTTCTTCTTGATTTCGTAGGCGAGGCGACGACGTCCCCACAGGTCTACTTTGTCTACGGTGCCGCCACCGTTCCGGACGACATTCAGGAACTTTTCGAGCGACGGCTCAACGGTACGTTCCTCGACATCGGGGTCGATGATTACCATCAATTCATATGCACGCATTTGTGAACCCACCTCCTCTGGGCTAAACGGTCACGGTCTTTCCGTAACAGGAGGTTCTGTTTGCGTTGACCTGTCTAAGCGCTGGTTCCCCTTCCGGGCGCCAGCGTCAGCACAGACTTTTCAATGCTACCGGAGATTCAGCGCCGGGCCGAACCGTGTGGATAACTTGCTAAGCGTTCGAAGTGAAGAACAGTTCGGTTGCTGTCGCCAGGTAAAACGGGTCCTCAACACCGCACAGTTCCCGCGCCGAGTGCATTGACAATAGGGGGGTGCCGACGTCGATGGTCCGGATTCCAAGCCGGGTGGCGGTCAGCGGCCCAATGGTTGACCCACAAGGCATGACGTTGTTGGAGACGAATTCCTGGTAGGGCACTTTCGCTTCACGGCACAGTCGCGCCCAATAGGCCGCGCCCGGCGCATCGGTGGTGTACCGCTGGTTGGCGTTGATCTTCAGCAGCGGCCCGCCGCCCAGGATGGGCCGGTTGGCCGGGTCGTGCCGCTCGGCGTAGTTCGGGTGCACCGCGTGACCGGCATCGGCTGAAACGCAGAAGGACGCGGCCAGTGCCCTCCTGCGGTCTTCCTGATCCGAGCCAAGTCCGGCCGAAATCCTGTGCAGCACGTCCTCGAGAAACGGTCCGCTGGCCCCGGACCGGGAGGCACTGCCAACTTCCTCATGGTCAAAAGCAGCCAGGACGGCAATCGGTCCATCATCAGCTCCCGCATCGGCTGCCGCAATCAGGGCAACAAGCCCGGCGTGCACCGAGGAAAGGTTGTCCAGCCGTCCTGCGGCAAAAAAGGCTTCGCCGGCCCCAAACACGCCGCCCGGCTGGGTGTCAGCGACTACGACGTCGTACCCGCCGACGTCCGCTGCGGCTACCCCCGCTGAGTCAGCCAGGAGTTCGAGCAGGTCGGCGTCGCGCGGATCACCCAGACCCCAGACGGGATTCATGTGCTGCTGCTTGTCGAGTGTGAGCCCATCATTGACCGAGCGGTCGAGGTGGATGGCGAGCTGCGGGAACCGAAGAAGCGGGGCAGTGGAGACCAGGTGTTCGGCACCATCATGGGTCACCAACCTGCCGGCGAGCGCCAGTTCGCGGTCGAGCCAGGAGTTCAACAGTGGGCCGCCATAGATTTCGACGCCGGCCTGCAGCCAGCCATGCCGGCCGGTGGTCGGCTTGGGCTTCAGTTTGAACCCGGGCGAATCGGTGTGAGCGCCCAGGATGTGGAAACCCGTGAGGGGAGTGGCGTTGGTGGGCGTCACCCAGGCGATGAGGGCGCCGTCGCGGACCACCAGGAACTTGCCCGCCTCAGCGGCCCACGCCTCGGCTTCGTCCAATCGGACAAAACCGGCCTTTTCCAGCCGGGCGGCACCCTCGGCGGCGGCATGGAAACTCGAGGGTGAGGCGCCGATGTAGGCGCCGAGATCGGTGATGTGCTGGAGAGCAGTCATGAGTTTGAGCCTACCAAGGCTCAGTAATCCTGCCCCTGGCTGGGGACCACCAGGCCTGACTCATAGGCGTAGACCACTGCCTGCACCCGGTCCCGCAGGTGCAGTTTGGTGAAGATCCGTCGGACATGCGTTTTCACTGTGGCTTCGGACAGGAAGAACTTGTGGGCTAGTTCAGCATTGGACAGGCCCTCGGCAATGGCGCTGAGCACCTGCCGTTCCCGTGGCGTGAGGTCCCCCAGCAGGGGATCGGCGGGTGGGCGCGCGGCATGCGGCGGCAGCGACCGGACATAGGTTTCGAGCAGCCGGCGGGTTATGCGCGGGGCCACCACTGCGTCTCCACTGGCAACCACCCGCACGGCGTGCACCAACTCCTCTGGCCCCACATCCTTCAGGAGGAATGCCGAAGCGCCGGCTTGCAGACCCGCGAAAGCGTATTCATCCAGATCGAAGGTGGTCAGGATGATGATGCGTGAACTGGAGCCCGACGCGGTAATGAGACGGGTCGCCTCGATCCCGTCCATCGATGGCATCCTCACATCCATCAACATGACGTCGGGCTTGAGCGAGGCCTCCAACCGCACGCCTTCGGCGCCGTCCGACGCTTCACCGACTATGACGAGGTCGTTCTCGCCCTCCAGGATGAGACGGAATCCCATCCGAAGCAGCGGTTGATCGTCCACGAGGAGTACCTTGATGGGCTCACCCGCCTCTGGCTCGCCGGAGGCGGGCCCAACCAGTGCTCCATCAGACGCTTCTGACACGCTGTTCCCCCTTCGTCGTTGCCTCTTGATCCTCCGGGATCACCAGGCGAGCGTCGACGATCCAGCCGCCGTCGGGCCCCGGTCCGCAGTCAACCGTTCCAGAGTAGATGGAGGCACGCTCCTGCATCCCAGTAATTCCCTGTCCCGTGCCAACCGACACCACCGGGCCCATGCTGCCGCGGCCGTCATCGGACACCCTTACTCTGACCTGGGTCCCCGTGCGCGCAATGGCTACGTTGACTGTCGTCACGCCCTTGCCATAGCGCAGCACATTGGTCAGGGATTCCTGGATAATGCGATACACGGTGAGCTGGAAGGCTGGATCTTCAGGCAGTCCAGGCCCCGAGAGGCCCAGCCGGATGGGCAGACCCGCAACTTGGAATCCGTCCAGCAGGGTGGAAAGCGAACCCGCCGCTGGCAGCGGCTCACGGGGTGCAGCAACAGGGCCCTCACGCAGTACGCCAAGCACCCTGCGCATATCAGCAAGGGCCGTCCGACCGCTGGCGGAGAGCTCGTCGAGGACTTCGCGGGCGCGTTCCTGATCTCGTTTCATCACCACGGCGGCCCCATCGGAGAGTGCGATCATGACGGACAGAGAGTGGGCGACGACGTCGTGCATCTCCCGGGCAATCCGGTTGCGTTCAGTGGCTGACGCGAGTTCGGCGTTGCGGGTGGCCCAGTCGCGGAGCGCTCTTTCGTGCTCCCGGTCCCGGCGGGTCGTTATCCCAAATCCGATCGCGAGGAAGTACCACATGAGGACAAAGCCCATCACGATCCAGATGAGGTACGGAGCCTCTTCGACAAACAGGGCCTCAACAAACCAGAGGGGGGTAATCGTGAGGAGCGCCGCTCCGGCAAGCGCCCACAGCGCGGTGCGGAAGGGATGGTGGGCGGCGACAGCGTAGAGCGCAAACCACGCACCAATTCCGACACTTGCCTGCCCCTCCGACGTCATAAGGCTGATCCACTCGAGGACCGTCAGTGTGCCGAGGACAATCAGCGGGCGGTCCCGCCGCCAGAAGAGTACAACGCCGGCCGCGATAACCGGGACGAAGGCAAAGTAGTGGGTGGAAATGTCTGCAGCCAGGATCAGCATGGTAAGACTGACAAGGAGGTAGATCAGCACGACCACTGCATCGGTGACCCGGGGGTGACTGCGCACGAACCGCCGGAGGGGCCCGCGTCGCCGTGCATTGATCTCAGTGAAGGAGACGGCGGCCGTTCGCTCCGCCGCCCCCTCCACCGAGGCTTTTTCACTCATTGAGTGAGCTTATCGGTCAGCAGGTGACCGGGTCTTTACACGTCCCGCTTCTTGGTGGCCAGCAGGGAAACGATCAGCAGCACCAGAGCCCAGCCGCCGAGCACCAGCGCGCCTTGCCACTGGTTTAGCGCACCGTCGGCGATGGTGATTGCCACCATCTGCTCACCCGCACTGCTGGGGAGGAAGCGGGCAGCGTCGGGGACCCAATCGGCGATTCCAGCCAGGAGAGTGGCAACAAGAATGGGGAGGATGAGAAGGAGGCCGATAGTAGTGACCACGCCCCCAGCGGTGTTGCGGAGCAGCGTGCCAATAGCCATGGCAATGACAGCCATCAATGCCAGCACCGAACCGGTGTTGATGATGTGCAGCAACACCCCCTCATCCCCCAGCCCAAACTCGAGCCCTGACGGCGCCAGGATCGGCTGCGCAATAAGGTAACTGACGAAGGCGGAGACCGCACCGACAACGAATGCCACCACAGCAAATACCAGTTGCTTGGCGAGCAGGGCCGGTATGCGTTTGGGTACTGCCACCATCGTGGAGCGAATCATTCCCGTGCCCCACTCGGAGGCGATCAGGACAACCCCGAGTGAGCCGATCAGCAGCTGGCCGAAGATCAGTCCGGAGCCTGGAATGGTGTTGGTGATTGAGGTGGCGTCTGGTGCCCCCTGCATCTGGGCGGTCATCTCCGGGTCTCCCTGGAGATCCAGCAGGACCGTCGTCTGCCAGGCAAAGAGGGCAGCCAAACCGATCATTACTATCACCGTGATGGACACCATGATGACTGTGGATGGAATGGTGACCAGTTTGATCCATTCCGACTTCAGGACCCGGATGAAGTTCACGCCGCTCCCCTGGGTTCCGCTGCGCTTCGATGCTGCGACTGCTGTGTGGGACATGGCTACTTTCCTTGCCCGACGCTGGCAGCCTGAGCTGTCCGCGGGAGATCATGCGAGTGGTACTCGACTGAGTCGTTGGTGAGCTGCATGTATGCCTCTTCGAGGGACGCCTGCAGGGGCGTGAGTTCGTAGACCAGCACCCGGTTATCCAGGGCCGCCCGAGCAATACGGTGTGAATCCGCACCAGTGACTTCGAGGAGTTCGGGTTCCAGCTGGTGCAAGGTCACTCCATCACCCGCGAGGGCCCGGATAAGTTCTGCCGGGTTGTCGGTGCGGACCCGGGTGCGGGTCTTCCCCTGGTCCGAGATGATCTGCTCGATGGGCGCGTCGGCGATGATCCGGCCCCGGCCGATCACAATCAGGTGATCTGCTGTCAATGCCATTTCCGACATCAGGTGGGAGGACAGGAACACTGTCCGGCCCTCGGCTGCCAGCCCCTTGGCGAGGTGGCGTACCCACTGGACACCCTCGGGGTCCAGTCCATTGACCGGCTCGTCGAGGATTACCGTGTGAGGATCGCCCAGCAAAGCGCAGGCGATCCCAAGGCGCTGGCCCATCCCGAGGGAGAAACCACCGACCCGCTTCTTGGCGACCGGACCCAGCCCGGTCATTTCGATGACTTCCTTGACCCGGCTATTAGGGATGCCGTGGGTCGCTGCCATGGCGCGCAGATGGTTATAGGCACTGCGCTTGGTGTGGACCGCCTTCGCGTCCAGCAGGGCGCCAACCTCGCGTAGCGGGGCATGGTGTTCGGCGTAGCGCCGCCCGTTAACTGTGACGCTGCCTGCGGACGGATTGTCCAGCCCGACGATCATCCGCATGGTAGTGGACTTACCGGCGCCGTTGGGGCCGAGGAAGCCGGTTACCTTACCGGGGTGGACAGTAAATGACACGTTGTCCACTGCTGTCTTGGAGCCATAGCGCTTCGCCAGGCCTTGTGCCTCAATCATGGCTGCGTCCTTAAGATTGCTTCGATGCCCGCTGTTGGTGGGCCTCCCTCTACCCTACGGATTGGCCCCCGCTCGGTCGCCGCTCCCTGGGATGATGTTTGGCGGACTTCGTATACACCTTTCGGATGAGTGAGGTCCCGCGCTCCCCCGACCACCGATCCCCCGCGCTCCCCCGACCACCGGACGCAGAAACGGCCCTTGGGGTCAGGATTGCCGGTTGTAACCGGCGAACCTGACCCCAAGGGCCGTTTCTGGGTGTTCGACGTGGGACTACCGTGAGCTGATTGACTCGAACTTCTTGATGCAGAGCGGCACGAAGATGACCAACATCAGAGCGATTCCCAGGAAAATGGTGATGAACGGATTCTGGAGGGTCCAGGCCGTGGGCCCCGGGAAGTCCGGGTTCGTGTTGCCGAATAGCTGTCGGGCCGACTCCACCAGTGCCGACACCGGATTCCATTCAGCGATATTCTTCAGCACCTCGGGCATGGTGTGAATCGGGACGAAGGCGTTGGAGATGAAAGTCAGCGGGAACAGGATCATGAAGGAAGCGTTATTGATGACCTCGGGGCTTCGCACGCTCATGCCCAGTAGAGCCATCACCCAGCTGAACGAGTAGCTGAAGAGGAGCAGAATTGCCACGCCGCCGAGGAATCCCCAGACCGAGGTGGTAACCCGCCAGCCGACGATCCAGCCGGTGCCCATCATGATCAGCATCGAGATGCTGTTGATCACCAGGTCACCGTTGGTACGGCCGATCAACACCGCCGCGGGGCTCATGGGCAACGTACGGAACCGGTCAATGATGCCGTCCTTGAGATCCTGTGCCATGGCGGCTCCGGAGAACGTCGACCCGAAGATGACCGTCTGCGCAAAAATACCAGCCATCAGGAAGTTGGTGTAGTCGGAGACATTCATTGCCCCGCCGTACACCTGGCTGAACAGCAACACGAACATGATCGGCTGCAGGATGGTGAAGACCAGAATCTCAGGTACCCGTTTGATCTTGATCAGGTTTCGGCGGGTGGCAATCCACCCGTCGGAGAGTAATTGACCGGCCGGAGTGCCGACGCTCTGGTAGGTCTGCTTGGTGAGGACACTCATTTGGCTTTCTCCATTTCGGCTGCGTTGGCGTCCTGCTCTTGTTCGGCGGTGTGGCCCGTGAGCTTGAGGAACACATCGTCGAGGGTGGGACGACGCATCCCGGCGTCGTGCAGGCCAACACCTGCCTGTCCAAGATCCGCGAGCACATACTGCAAGGCGCGGGGACCGTCGGTGACGGCTACCTCAACGCTGCGGCGGTCACTGGATACCCGGGCTTCTCCCTCACCGTGGCGGGCAAGGATCTCACTGGCAGCGCCGGCTTCGGCTTCGTCAACCAGTGCAACGACCACACGGTGTCCGCCGATCTGCGCCTTCAACTGATCCGAGGTGCCCTCGGCGATGACTTTGCCACCGTCGATCACAGCAATGTCATCAGCGAGGTGGTCGGCCTCCTCGAGATACTGGGTGGTGAGCAGCAGGGTGGTGCCGTCATTGACCAGGTTCTTGATGATCTGCCAGAGAGCCAACCGGCTCCGCGGATCAAGGCCCGTGGTGGGTTCGTCAAGGAAAAGGATCTTCGGGTTGATGACCAGCGCGCCGGCCAGGTCGATCCGGCGGCGCATGCCACCGGAGAAACCCTTCACCGGGCGGTTGCCGGCCTCGGTGAGCTCGAATTGGTCGATCAATTCCTGTGCACGACGCCTCGCCGTCTTGGCACCTAAGTGGTAAAGCCGACCGACCATTTCCAGGTTCTCGAACCCGGTGAGGTTTTCGTCAACGGCCGCATACTGTCCCGACGCCCCGATAATGCGGCGGACTGCCCGGGGGTTCGAGAGCACATCGATGCCATCCACAACCGCTGTGCCCTCGGTGGGCTGGATCAGCGTTGTCAAGACCTTCACAACGGTGGTCTTGCCCGCACCGTTGGGACCGAGCAGCGCCTTCACTGTGCCCTGCGGCACCGATAAGTCCAACCCGTCCAGCGCATGAACGGGGCCACTCTTCGATTTGTAGGTCTTTTTCAGACCCCTGGCCTCAATAATTGTCATGCGCCCAAGCTTATGTTTCAGCAAGGTCGGCGGGTACCAATTGCGGACAGCTTTTGACCTTAGGTAAGTCTGAATCCGGGCTCGCTCCCGGTTTGCCGGCTAGGCAGCCGGTGGGTTCGGGTGTTTTGCGCCGGTGTCGGCGTCGCGTTCGGTATGGGTGTGGCGTTCAGCGGCCGCCGGTGCCACGATGAACGAAGCGAGCACAGCCACTCCCACGACGAGCAACGCATTGCGGATACCCACCACGTCGCCAAGGAACCCCAACAGGGGTGGACCGGCGAGGAAGGCCATATAGCCGATGGTGGAAACGACCGACACGCGTGCTGCTGCGTGGCGAGGTTCGTCGGCAGCAGCGGACATTCCCATGGGGAATCCTAGCGCCGCGCCAGCTCCCCAGAGCACCGCCCCAACCGCGGCGAGCGGGACGCTCGGAGCGAGCACGAAAACAATCAGACCGATCAGGGACGAGCCGAGGCTGATCTGCAGCACCCTGACCCGGCCATACCGGTCAATCACTGCGCCACCCACAAACCGGAACAGGGTCATCGCTGCGACAAACACGCCGAACATTAGGGCTCCGGTAGCCTCAGTGGCACCCAGGCCGTCGACGGTGGCTTTCGCCACCCAGTCGTTGGCTGTGCCTTCGGTCAACGCCGCGCCCAGCACCACGAGCCCGATCAGCAGTGTGCGCGGCTCCAGCCACGCGGCAAAACGGCTGCGCTCGGCCGTGCCAGGGTATGCGTCGGCGTGGGATATCTCGGGGAGGAAATAGCGGGGAACCCACAGCGCCACCACCATCGCCACCGCTGCAACTCCGAGCAGGTGGTAGGACAGATCAACGCCGATCCGCGATAGTGCCGCACCGACCATCGCGCCGACGAAGGCGCCGCCGCTGAACGCTGCGTGGAACTTCGGCATGATGGTGCGCCGGAGGCGATGTTCGACGTCGGCACCCTCAATGTTTTGCGCGACATCCCACAACGCGACCCCCACGCCGAACAGGAACAGTCCGACCGCCGTGAGGGGGATCGACGTCGTCGTCAAGCCGCCCGCGATAGTCACCGCGGCAAGGGCAGACACCACTCCCCCGATCCGGACCGTGTTGGCAACTCCGACCCGGCCGGAAATGCTGCCCGCAAGGGGCAGTGCCAGCACTGACCCGGCGGCAGCAGCCAACAGCAGGGCGCCGGTTTCTCCCGACCCAAGGCCGAGCGCTGAGGACGCCGCCGGAATCCGGGCCGCCCAACTGGCGAAGACCAGCCCGTTGAGCCCGAAAACAGCGAATGTTGCCCACATGGCCTGTGACACGTTAGTTTGCACCAGTAAACCGTATGCGTAATCCTCGCGGGCGGGCTACAACCGTCGACGTAGGGTTGGACACATGGCAACTAAACCCAGCACTCCCGCCCCAGCCGACGGCACCGGCACCGGCACCGAACTGTTCGCTGGTGGAAAGCTCTCCGGTGAGGGCTGCTACGGCGACGGCGTGCGGCAAGGCGCGTGGCGGTTCTATTTCAAGACGGGACAGTTGAAGGCGGCAGGCTCATATCTCGAAGGCGAGTTGGACGGATACTGGGAATGGCACCGTGACGGCGGTGGGTTTCTGCAGCACGGCGCGTTTGCCAACGGCGTGCAGGACGGGGAGTGGACCCGCTATCACAGCACTGGCGCCGTCCTCGATCACGGCTGGTATGCCGGGGGAAAGAAGGCCGGCGAATGGGTGGCTACGCCCCAGACGGCTCCGAGACTCAGCGCAAAACATACCCCTAACCCCGCGTGGACAGGTCAGCGGTCCCGCTGCACCCGGCCCTCGTCCCAGACCGGCTCCTCAGTCTCGTACACCTTGCCATCTGAGCCGAAGACCATGAACCGGTCGAAGCTACGGGCGAACCACCGGTCGTGGGTGACAGCCAGCACTGTGCCCTCGAACGCGTCGATGGCCTTTTCCAGCGCCTCGGCCGAGTGGAGGTCGAGGTTGTCGGTTGGCTCATCGAGCAGCAGCAACGTGGCACCGGAGAGTTCGAGCAGCAGGATCTGCAGCCGCGCCTGTTGTCCGCCCGAGAGGGAGTCGTACTGCTGCTCGGCCTGCCCCGCCAGGCCGTAGCGGTCGAGGACGCCTGACGCCGCCTCCCGCGGCAACCCCGATCGGTGATCGTCGCCGCGATGCAGGATGTCCAGGAGCGTGCGGCCCAGCAGGTCGGGGCGCACGTGGGTCTGCGCGAAGAAGCCGGGCCGGATCCGCGCGCCGAGCTTCACTGTCCCCTCGTGGGGCACGGGCGCGATGCTGACTTCGGAGACCGGTTCATGTTCCTTCTCCGGGTCGGTGCCACCACTGGCCAGAAGGCGCAGGAAGTGGGACTTGCCGGACCCGTTGGAACCGAGCACCCCCACCCGGTCACCGAACCAGATCTCGGTGCTGAACGGTTTCATGAGCCCGGTTAGTTCCAGTTTCTGCGCGACGACGGCACGTTTAGCCGTACGACCACCCTTGAGCCGCATGCTGACGTTCTGTTCGATCGGGATGGCCTCAGGTGGTCCCGCCTCAAGGAATTTCGCAAGCCGCGTCTGGGCCGCGTGGTACCGGTTGGCCATGTCGGACCGGAACGCTGCCTTGTTCTTGTACATGTTGACGAGTTCTTTGAGTTTCAGGTGCTCCTCGTCCCACCGGCGGCGAAGCTCCTCGAACCGGAGGTTCCGGTCGGTGCGCGCCTGCAGATAGGTTTCGAAGCCGCCGCCGTGGATCCAGCTGGACGCGCCGAGCGCCCCCGGCTCCAGCGTGATGATGCGGGTAGCGGCGTTGGCCAGCAGTTCCCGGTCGTGGCTGACGAACAGCACGGACTTCTTCGACTCATTCAGCTTCGCTTCAAGCCAGCGCTTCCCCGGGACGTCAAGGTAGTTGTCGGGTTCATCAAGGAGCAGCAACTCGTCCGGCCCGGAGAACAGGGCCTCCAGGACCAGCCGTTTCTGCTCGCCGCCGGACAACGACGACGACGCCCGGTACTGCGCCCGGGCGTAGGGCACCCCAAGTGCAGCCATTGTCACTTCGTCCCATATGGTTTCGAGTTCATACCCACCGGCGTCGCCCCACTCGGTGATTGCGTGGGCGTAGCGCATCTGGGTGGGTTCGTCGTCGTTCTCCATCATCGCGAGCTCGGCGTCGTCAACCGCTTTGGCCGCCTTGGCGAGCGCTGGCGGTGCAGCGGAAACCAGCAGGTCACGCACAGTCGTCTCATCCCGGACCTGCCCAACGAACTGGCGCATAATTCCCATGTTGCCGGAGCGGGTGACGGCTCCTTCGTCTGCGTTGATGTCCCCGGCTATGACGCGAAGCAGGGTGGTTTTGCCGGTCCCGTTGGGACCAATCAGGGCGGTCTTGTGCCCGTCGCCGACCTTGAAACTGACAGCGTTCAGCAATTGCCGCCCGTCGGAGAGGAAATAGTCGATATTGGAAACGTCTAGATGAGCCACGACTTAAGTCTGTCACCCGAATCCAAACCCGCCCCATCCCGCCCACCTCGCCATCGAGCGGGCTCAACGAACTTCCCCATCGAGTCAACCGTTATTACCGGTGTGCCGAGAGATTCCTGTCATAAGTAGTGACTCGATGGGGTTGAGTCAACGGGAAACCAGAATCTGGCAGTTCAGCTGTCCAGGAACGCCCGATCGATCGATTCCAGGTTGTTGAAGCTGTAGACATGGACCCCGGCAAAACCACCCGTGTCCTTGACCGAGCGGATCAGCGGGGCAGGATCGTACGACGACGGCGCCAGCACGCTCCGCACGAGCGAACCGCCCCCGGCACCGGTGAGCGACCGCCGGGCAAACCGCAGGGACGGTCCCACGCCGATCCGCGCAGCCAGCGAAATCAGCTTTGAGCGGCCGACGGCGCCTGGAACTCCGGCCCACACGGGCAAAGTGATTCCCGCAGCATGCAAATCGTCGAGATAATCCGCCAACACCGGGCCGGAAAAACAGAGCTGGGTGACCGCCCACGAACACAAATCCTGTTTGGCCAGCAGCAGGTCGGTGAGTTCAGCGGCTGAAACGCCGGGCCGGCCCTCAGGATAGGCAGCCGTCCCCAGCGTAAAGAAACCAGATCCCATCGATGCAGTGTCCTCCATCAGCGCCCCGCTCCAGGCGTAGGGTCCGGCGCCGGGGTCGCCGTCGCCGGCTATCACGAAGATATCCGAGACGCCCGCGGTCTGCAGCCTGGTCAGGAAACCGGCAAGCTGCCCCCGGGAGGTGAGGGAACGGGCAGCAAGATGAGGCACCGCCCGGTAGCCGAGCTCCGCCAGTCGCACCGCAAGGGTGACCGTCTCCTCAGCCCCGTGATGTGGCAGGCAGGTAATGGTGACGGTCGCCGGGGCGGGCAGGTGCTTCTGCAGCTGGTCCACAATGCCCGGACCCGGGATAATTTCCACCCGGAGCGGGAGGGATCCCGGGAGATCAGCCACCGCTCAACACTCGACGACGTTCAGTGCTAGCCCCCCACGGGCCGTCTCCTTGTACTTGTCCATCATGTCCGCGCCCGTGTCCCGCATCGTCTTGATGGCAACATCGAGCGATACATGGTGCTTGCCGTCACCGCGCACGGCCATCCGGGCGGCGGTGATCGCCTTCATGGCGCCCACCGCGTTGCGCTCGATGCACGGAATCTGCACCAGACCACCGACGGGGTCGCAGGTCAGACCGAGGTTATGTTCGATGCCGATCTCGGCGGCGTTCTCTACCTGCTCGGGAGTACCCCCCAGCACCTCGGCAAGGGCTCCGGCTGCCATGGCACAGGCCGAACCCACCTCGCCCTGGCATCCCACCTCGGCGCCTGAGATGGAGGCGTTCCTCTTGAACAGCGCACCGACTGCAGTGGCAGCCAGCAGGAACCGGACGACGCCGTCGTCGTTCGCCCCCGGAACGAAGTCCACATAATATTTCAGGACCGCCGGGATGATCCCCGCAGCACCGTTGGTCGGAGCGGTGACCACGCGCCCACCAGCTGCATTTTCCTCGTTGACGGCGAGCGCGAAGAGCGTGACCCACTCCATGGTGCTCAACTTGTCGTTGGGGTCCTCGACCTTCTGCTGCAATCTCAGCTGGGTGGCGGCTCGACGTCGGACGCCCAGCCCCCCGGGCAGAATCCCGTCGGTGGTGGATCCGCGACGGATGGTGTCCTGCATAACGTCCCAGATTTCGAGCAGCCCGGCGCGGACCTCGGCCTCGGTGCGCCAGGCAAGCTCATTGGCCATGACGACCTCGGAGAATGACTTCCCGTTTGCAGCGCACACCTCAAGTAACTGCTCGCCGGTATCGAAGGGATGCTGCACCGGCACTGTCGCCTCAGCCGCTGGGTCAGCACCGATCTGGTCCTCATCCAGCACAAACCCACCGCCCACCGAGAAGTAGTCACGGACCAGCAGCTCGGTGCCGTCAGCACTGTAGGCGTGGAACCGCATCCCGTTGGTGTGGAAGTCGAGCCGCTTTCGCCGGTGCATGATCAGGTCAACTTCCGGGTCGAAGTCGATCTCCCGGCGTCCAGCGAACCGCAACCGGCGGGTCTGGCCCACCTCATCGACGCGAGGACCCGCGGCGATAGGGTCGACAAGCTGCGGCTGTTCACCCTCAAGCCCAAGGATGACCGCCTTGATGGTGCCATGGCCGTGACCGGTCACTCCCAGCGAGCCGAACAGCTCCACCTCCACCCGGTGCACCTCATCCACCAGACCCTGCTGCTCCACCAGCTCCGTGTAGAGGAACGCAGCCTTCATCGGCCCCCCGGTGTGGGAGCTGGAGGGGCCGATTCCTATTTTAAACAGGTCGAACGCACTGATGGGCATGGAGTTCCTTAGCTCTGGTTCTGGGTTCCCGCGCCCAAGGGCACGACGTCGGCATACAACGGGTAATCAGCGGCCAACGCTTCGACCCGCCGCGCCAGTGAGGTGAGGTCGGCGTCAGCGGGCGCGATCAAGGCCTCGGCGATGATGTCCGCCACCATCGTGAAGGCCTCAGGCCCAAACCCACGACTGGCCAGCGCGGGAGTGCCGATGCGCAGGCCTGAAGTAACCATGGGCGGGCGAGGGTCGAAAGGGACCGCATTGCGGTTCACAGTGATATCGATCTGTGCGAGGCGGTCCTCGGCCTGTTGACCATTCAGGTCGCAGTCCCTCAGGTCCACCAGGACCAGGTGCACGTCGGTACCTCCACTGACAACCGAGATGCCCTGCTCAACAACATCCGGCTGCATCAGGCGTTCGGCGAGAATGCGTGCGCCGTCGAGCACCCGCTGCTGGCGTTCCTTGAACTCGGCGGAAGCAGCAATCTTGAAGGCAACCGCCTTTCCGGCAATGACATGTTCAAGTGGCCCACCCTGCTGCCCCGGGAACACTGCCGAGTTGATTTTCTTGGCGATATCCGCTTCATTACTGAGGATAATGCCCCCGCGCGGACCGGCGAGGGTCTTGTGCGTGGTGGAGGTAGTGACGTGCGCGTGCTGCACTGGACTGGGGTGCAACCCTGCGGCGACCAGGCCGGCGAAGTGCGCCATGTCGACCATCAGGTAGGCGCCCACCTCGTCGGCGATGCTGCGGAACCGCTCGAAGTCGAGCTGCCTCGCGTAGGCTGACCAGCCGGCCACAATGAGCTGCGGCTTGTGCTCGCGCGCCAGGCGCTCGACGTCGTCCATGTCCACCCGGTAATCATCCGGGCGCACCTGGTAGGGCACCACGTTGTAGAGCCGGCCGGAAAAGTTGATCCTCATGCCGTGCGTCAGGTGCCCGCCGTGGGCCAGGTTCAGCCCCATGATGGTGTCCCCGGGCTTGATCAGGGCGTGCATAACGGCGGCGTTTGCTTGGGCCCCGGAGTGTGGCTGGACGTTGGCGAAGCCCGCGCCGAAGAGCTCCTTCACGCGGTCGATCGCGAGCTGCTCGAGGACGTCAACGTGCTCGCAACCGCCATAATAACGGCGGCCC
>NZ_KI914732.1:16869-23060 GCF_000520515.1 Arthrobacter sp. H20 | reverse complement strand
CCGCCATAATAACGGCGGCCCGGGTAGCCTTCGGCGTACTTGTTGGTGAGCACCGAACCCTGGGCCTGCATGACCGCAACCGGGGTGTGGTTCTCGGAGGCGATCATTTCCAGCCCGTTCCGTTGCCGGGTGAGCTCGGCGTCGATGCTGGCCGCCACCTCGGGGTCGAGTTCGGCGAGTGAGCCGTTCAGGTGCCCGATGGTGTCGATCTGACGAAGACCGCTCATGCGTCGATACCGTTCTTCTGGGCATATTCCTCTGCGGAGAGGAGCGGGCCTTCGCTGGCGACGTCAACCTTGAATAGCCAGCCAGCCCCGTACGGGTCCTCGTTCAGGACACCTGGATTGTCGATGGCATTCTGGTTGATCTCGGTGACCTCGCCGGTCACTGGGGCGTAGAGGTCTGACACAGATTTGGTCGACTCGATCTCGCCGCAGCTTTCACCAGCCGTGATTGCGGCGCCCACCTCTGGAAGGCTGACGTAGACGACGTCGCCCAGCGCATCAGCGGCGATGGCCGACACGCCGACGGTGGCGGGGGAGCCAGCTGTGGCATCGATCCACTCGTGTTCGGCTGAGTAACGGAGTCCTGACTTTATGAAGCTCACGTGGGTATATGCCTTTCAGGGTATGTAAAGCTAGCCTATTTCTGGCGGCTGTAGAACGGGGTGGAAACTACGGTGAAGAGCTCCGGCTTCCCCCGAAGGTCAACGTGCACCTCAGTGCCCGGCTCAGCGAGCTCGATGGCCACATAAGCCATTGCTACGGGGTAACCCAGGGTGGGGCTGGGCAGGCCCGACGTCACGGTCCCAACTACTGAGCCGTCGACGACGACGTCGTACCCTGCCCGTGCCGATCGACGGCCGGCGCCTTGCAAGCCGACCAGCTTCCGTTGAAGCCGGGCCTCCTTGAGGGGCTCCAGTACTGACCGTCCAACAAAGTTGTCGGACTTTTTCAGGCTCACGATTCCGCCCAGTCCCGCCTCGAATGGGTTGGTATCCAGTCCCAGTTCGTTGCCGTAGAGCGGCATGCCTGCCTCCAGACGAAGCGAGTCCCGGGAGGCGAGACCGCAGGGCGCCAGCTTGTGCTGGACCCCTGCTTCCGCCACTGCCTTCCACAGGTGCACCGCCTGTGCGTTGTTGATGAACAGTTCGAAGCCGTCCTCGCCCGTGTATCCGGTGCGGGCCAGAAGGACCTGCAGCCCAGCAAGTTCCACCTCGACGGCTGCGTAGTAGCGCAGGTCAGTGATGAGTTGGCGGGATGACTCTGCAGCGATCTCCAGCAGAATCGCTTCAGCGGCTGGCCCCTGGACGGCGATCAGCGCGGTGTTCTCCGACTCGTCGTCAACAGTCACGGTGAAATCGACAGCCCGATCCTTCAGCGCGGCAGCGACTGTATCGGCGTTGCTGGCGTTGGGCACCACGAGGAACCTGTCCTCCGCACGACGATAAACAATCAGGTCATCGATGACGCCGCCGTCCTCGGAGCAGATCAGCGAATACTTTGCTTTCCCGACGGCGATAGCGGCCAGGTTGCCTACCAGCGCATAGTTCAGGAATTCGGCTGCCTGCCCTCCGGTGACCCAGACCTCGCCCATGTGGGAGAGATCGAAGAGTCCAGCAGCGCGCCGGACAGTGTGGTGTTCTTCGAGTTCACTGCGGTACTTGAGGGGCATCTGCCACCCACCGAAGTCGGTAAAGCTTGCTCCGAGCAGTTCATGCTGGGCGTAGAGGGCTGTCTGCTTGGTCATGGGTAATCCTTCCAGTCGAGCATCCTAAATCGTCCCGACGGGCCGGCGGCCGGTCGGGTGACGGGCTTCAGTCTTCGAAGTCCTCGATTGGCGGGCAGGAGCACACCAGGTTGCGGTCGCCGTGTGCGCCATCAATGCGGCGGACCGGCGGGAAATACTTGTTGTGCTTCAGGGAACGCAGCGGGTAGGCGGCAAGTTCTCGGGGATACGCCTGCTCCCAGGTATCGCTGATGAGCGCGAAGGCGGTGTGCGGCGCCTGGCGGAGCGGACTTTCCTCAAGTGTGTACTCGCCCGCCTTGACCTGGTCAATTTCGCCCTTGATGGCGACCATAGCCTCAATGAAGCGGTCCAGCTCGCCAATATCCTCGGACTCGGTGGGCTCAACCATCAGGGTGCCGGCCACGGGGAAGCTGAGCGTCGGTGCGTGGAAGCCGTAGTCGATGAGGCGTTTGGCGACGTCCTCTGCGGTCACTCCTGTCGCTGCGGTCAACGGCCGCAGGTCAAGGATGCACTCGTGCGCCACCAGACCCTTCTCCCCGGAGTAGAGCAACGGGAAGTGCTCGGTGAGGCGCGCCGCAACGTAATTGGCGGCCAACAGTGCATGACCTGTGGCTGAGGTGAGGCCTTCGGCGCCCATCAGGGCGACGTAGGCCCAGGAAATCGGCAGCACACCAGCTGACCCGTACCGCGAGGCGGAGATGGGAACCCCGGCGGAGCCTGGTTCCGGCGCTGCAGCGTCCCCGGGAAGGAATGGTGCCAGATGCCCTGCCACTGCGACAGGGCCTACGCCCGGGCCACCACCGCCATGGGGGATGCAGAAGGTCTTGTGCAGGTTCAGGTGCGAAACGTCGCCGCCGAACTCGCCTGGCTTCGCGAGTCCCACCAGCGCGTTAAGGTTGGCACCGTCAATGTAGACTTGGCCGCCGGCCTCGTGCACCTCGCCGCAGACCCACCGGACGTCTTCTTCAAACACGCCGTGAGTGGACGGGTAGGTGATCATGATGGCCGAGAGCTGCTCGGCGTGCTGCGCGATCCTTGCGGTGAGGTCGTCGTGGTCAATGTTGCCGTTGTCAGCGGTCTTGACCACCACCACCTTCATCCCTGCGAGGACTGCTGACGCCGCGTTGGTCCCGTGGGCTGAGGAAGGGATCAGGCAGACGTTGCGATCCTGGTCCCCACGGGACAGGTGGTAGCCGCGGATCGCTAGCAGCCCGGCCAATTCACCCTGTGAACCAGCGTTGGGCTGGATCGAAACCTTGGCGTACCCGGTGATCTCAGCGAGTTTGTCCTCAAGATCATTAATGAGCCAACGCCAGCCCTCGGTCTGGTGTGCCGGGGCGAACGGGTGGATGGTGGCGAATTCCGGCCAGGAAATGGGCTCCATCTCTACTGTGGCGTTGAGCTTCATGGTGCACGAACCCAACGGAATCATGGTGCGATCCAGAGCCAGGTCCTTGTCGGAGAGCCGGCGCAGGTACCGCAGCAACTGGGTTTCTGAGCGGTGACTGGAGAAGACTGGGTGCGTCAGGTAGGTCGAGGTACGGAGCAGATTGGCGGGTACGCCGGCAGTCCCGGTGTCATGGTCAGCCACCTTGTCGGCGCCGAAGACACCGGCGAGAGCGATGAGGTGTTCATCGGTGGTGGTCTCGTCGCAGGAGACACCGAGGTGATCCTCATCGACAAATCGAAGGTTGATCCCTGCCACCTCAGCCTTGGTCAGGAACTCCTGCGCCCTGCCGGGGACGTTGAGCAGCAATGTGTCGAAGTAGTCGGCGTGGACCACAGTTATCGTGTCGGCGAGTGTCGATGCCAGGCGCGTGGCGTGATCATGCACCCGCTCGGCGATCGCCTTGAGTCCCTCGGGCCCATGGTAGACCGCGTACATGCTGGCGACGATGGCCAGGAGCGCCTGTGCGGTACAGATGTTCGAGGTCGCCTTCTCGCGCCGGATGTGCTGCTCGCGGGTCTGGAGCGCCAGACGGTAGGCGGGGGCGCCGTCGGCATCCTTGGACACCCCGACCAGCCGACCGGGAAGCATCCGTTCAAGGCCTTTGCGCACCGCCATGTACGCGGCGTGGGGGCCACCGAAGAAGAGTGGGACACCGAAACGCTGGGCTGACCCGACGGCGATGTCAGCGTCCTGCTCCCCCGGGGGTGTGATGAGGGTGAGAGCCAACAGGTCGGCGGCCACCGTAACGAGCGCGCCGCCGTCGTGCGCCGCAGCAATCAGCGACCGGTGATCGCGGAGGGCGCCCGAGGCGCCCGGCTGCTGGAGGATGACACCGTTGACGTCGCCGTCAGGCATGCCCTGGGCCAGGTCGGCGACCTCGACCTCGAACCCTAGCGCCTCAGCGCGGCCACGGACGACGGCGATCGTCTGGGGCAGGCAGTCGGCGTCGAGAACTGTCTTTCCCTTGTTCTTGCCGGACCGGCGCATCAGCAGTGCTGCCTCAGCAACCGCCGAAGCTTCGTCAAGCAGGGAGGCGTTGGCGATCGGAAGGGCTGTGAGGTCCTGCACCATGGTCTGGAAGTTCAGGAGCGCCTCCAGGCGGCCCTGCGAAATTTCGGGTTGGTACGGGGTATAGGCGGTGTACCAGGCGGGGGCTTCCAGGACGTTGCGGCGGATCACCGGTGGCGTCACGGTGTCGAAATAGCCCTGCCCGATCATCTGGACGGCAGTCGTGTTCCGGCCAGCGATCGCGCGCAACTGGGCGAGTACCTGTGACTCGCTCAACGCGGCAGGGAGATCAAGGGCCTCGTTGGAGCGAATGTTTGCGGGCACCGCCACTTCAACCAGCTTGTCGAGGCTCGGGTAGCCGAGAGTGGTGAGCATCTGGGCTGCGTCGGCTGAGCGTGGCCCGATGTGGCGGTCGGCGAAGGTCGATTCGGTGAGGGGCTGAGCGGTCATGGGAACTCCCTTGATGAGGTCCGGGCGGCGGCGTCTGCCCGGATGGTGGTGAGTTCCTCCCCGCTCTGTATGGGACCTGAGAGATTCCGCAGGTCTAGATGCCTGCTTGCACCGTCGGTGAGGAGGACCTGGATGTGCCCACCTGCTTTCCAGAGTTGCCTAGCCGCAGCGGTACTGGGCCTGAGAGATTCCTGGGGAGGATTTGCTCCTACGGCGCCTGCCGGAGTGTGTGTCTACGGAAGTACTCTCCCGCTGCAGATCAAGGGCTATTGAATTGTAAGAATCGTGATCTAGCTTACTAGGCGGTGTGCGTGAGCGCCAAAAACTGCTCGGCTGTGTTTCGACGGGCTGGCCGGACGTCAACCCATTTTTGCCGCACCCACGCCAAGCGGCGGAACCGCCAGCCCAAAGACCTGCTTCAAGGCCAACCGCGCCGCATGGAGCCCACCCATGCCGTGGACGCCCGGACCGGGCGGCGTCGATGCTGAACACAGGTACACCCCGTCCAACGGAGTCCGCCACGGGGCCGTTGAGAGCACCGGGCGAGCGAGCAGCTGGCCAAGCGTGACTGCTCCGCCCCCGAAGTCTCCCCCAACATAGTTGGCGTTGGAGGCCGCCAACTCGGCCGCCGTCGTCGTGAAGGAGCGCACGACGACGTCGCGGAAGCCGGGAGCAAACCGTTCGATCTGCGCGGTGATAGCGCCGGCCATGTCGCGGGTGGAGCCGCTGGGCACGTGGCAGTAGGTCCAGAGGATGTGGCTGCCGGCCGGCGCACGTGAAGGGTCAAACAGCGACGGCTGGGAAAGCAGCACATAAGGGCTTTCCGGGTGTTTTCCTGCGGCCACCTGGGCTTCGGACGCAGCAATTTCCGGGCGGGAGCCACCCAGATGCACAGTTCCAGCACGCGCCACCTCGGTATTGCTCCATGGCACCGGCCCGGAGAGGATGAAGGCCACCTTGCAGGCGCCGTCGCCGAACCGGAAACGCTCAAGCGCCCGTTCATACGTCCGCGGAAGCTGCCCCTCCGCGAGCCGAAGCAGCGACGGTGGCGTCACGTCCAGGAGAACTGCTGGCACTCCGCTGAGCTCGGACAGTGACCGAACGGTATGGTCAGGAACAATTTCGCCGCCGTGCGCCCGGATGTCCTCGACCATGGCATTGACGATCGACTGCGAACCGCCGAGTGGGATAGGCCATCCGCCAGCATGGGCCAACGCTCCCAGCGCCAGTCCGGCTCCGGCCGAGGGCAAGGACGGAAGAGTACCTACCGGATGCGCGGCGACGCCAGTGAACAGGGCTGCAGCTGCGTCGGTGCTGAACCGCCGGTTCCATAGCGGCGTTCCCTGGTCCAGCGCGGCCAGCCCGAACCTGGCTGCCGCCACCGGGTGCCGGGGAATACGCAGGAGCTGGTTCAACGCGACATCGAGAGTGCCCCCAATGTTCCGCACCAACGGCTCCATGAGTCGGCGATAGGCGGGGCCATCTGGGCCGAGGCCATCGATCGTGCGCTGAAGGTCACGGAACGCGACGGCGG
>NZ_KI914732.1:0-16769 GCF_000520515.1 Arthrobacter sp. H20 | reverse complement strand
CCGTCGAGCGGGTGGGCGTAGGAGATCTCCGGCACAGCGAAAGCGATCCGTCGCCGCAGGTCGAACTGCGAGAAGAACGGTGAGGCGATCGCCATGGGGTGCACGGCTGAGCAGAGGTCGTTCAGGTGCCCTGCTTCGAGTTCCCCCGTTCGGGCTCCGCCCCCAATTGTGGCCGCAGCTTCATAGACCCTGACGCTGAGCCCTGCCCGTGCGAGGACGACGGCGGCGGCCAGCCCATTGGGACCGGACCCCACTACTGCAGCGTCAGTCACCGCTCTTCCCCCGTCCCGCCAATGAGGCTCCGCGAGCCCTGACCGATGCCGTGATTGAACGAGCGGTCAACGGCAGGGTGCGCCGCGTCCTGAAGGCAAGGGCGACCGCCCAGTACCGGAGCGGGACCAGAGGAATGTCATAGGTAGTGGGAACCTCAACCACGTTCCTGGAGAAGTTCCGTTTGAAAGTAGTCACATTGATCAGCTGCGGGTAGTTCTCGCTCACGATTCCGGTCAGCCCGCAACTGTGATTCCCAGCAGTCTTGAGTTCCCTGAACGCGTGCCACAGCAGCAGGTAGGGGGCGAAGACCTTCCGAGCAGCGTGAGTGCTCGCAGCGAAATAGTAGACCGCATAGCCCCGGTACTCGGTGGTGATGAGCCAGCTGATGGCCTTCCCATCGAGGTACGCCACCATCAACCGGACGTGATCTCCAAGTTGTTCAAGCAGCTGTTCGTAGTAACCGGACTCGAAACTGGTGAATCCGTCCCGGGCCGCGGTTTCTTCGAGGATAGGAAAGAGCTCCCGGCGAAAGACTGTTGACCAGTCTGTTCGGGCGATGCTGAGGATTTCGACGCCGGCCCGCTCAGCCCTGCGAATACTGTTCCGGGCGTTGGGCCGGAACGATTTGTAAATATCCGCCTCGCTCGGCGTGAGATCGACGACAATCTCACGCTCGTACCAGCCGTGCTCGATCGGTCCAGTGGCAGGATCCTGGAGGTGCTCTACCTGAAGCCTGACGTAGAGGGGGTTGATGGCGCGGTCCGCGCCGAACTGCGCCCGGACCGTCTGCATCAGGCGAGCCTCGGTGTCGGAAGTGCGAGCGGTAAACCAGATTGGCCCGTTCACCGCCACCAGGGAGTTTCTGAACCGTCGGCTGCTCCAGAGGAAACTGGCAACGGCAATCAGGGTGCCGCCGTCGTAGTAGGCCCACATGCCATAGGGGGTGCGACCGCGACTAGCCTCGAATGCTGCCCACTGGGGCGTCTGCTCCAGCGGGATCACCACCGCTGGATGGTCAGCTGACAGGGCCTCGAAACCTTCAGTGCTGAGTTTCTCAAAGCGAAGGGCAACTGCGGTCACGGATGATCTTTCAGTTCAGGGGCGGGTCGGTTCAAGGGTACCCGAGTCCTGATCTGAGAGCGGTGGCGACGGCCCTGCCTTCGGTGGTCGACTGCATTATCAAACGGGCCACCCTGCGGGTCATCGACGTCAAGGCGCCGTACCGGGTCCTGACCGGGCTCAAGAATGCCCTCGGCCACACGATACATAATATATGCCGTAGCCAACATATGACCGCAAACCGCTACGAGATAGTAAGGAGTGTCGATGTTGTTTTGGGCCGCACCGCCACTTCCCTCCCGCCCCAGATACATCATGAGAGCCCAGAAGTGGGCTGCCTCAAGGAGCTGCCAGGTCGTGAAGGCTCGCCATTTCGGGTAGGCGAGGGCAACCAGCGGTACCAACCAGATGGCGTGCTGTGGCGAGTATTCCCTCCCGGTAAGGATCAGCGCACCCACCAACAGCAGCGTAAGCTGCGCGAGCCGTGGCCTGCGCGGCGCGAACAGGGCAAGGGCAGAAATTCCTGCACCCATCAGCGTGAAAGCGACTGCTGCCAGAACTGAAGTGGTTACCGCTTCCATTTCCCAGCCGCCGGCACGGGCGGTGAGTGTGTTGTAGGCAAACCACACCGAGGAGTGACCTGCCTCCCGAGTCAGAGCATCAGTGATCTGAGCCAGCCAGGATCGGGGATCATCGAGAGCGAAGGGGATGTTGACAACCAACCATGTTGCGGCAAGTGCGGCCCCAGTCACTACCGGCCCGCTGAAGTGGCGGGTGCGCACCATTAGCAGGGCTATCGCTCCGAAGATCAGGAGTGGATATCCGGCAGCGGCAGTACCGAGGCCCAGGAAGATTCCGGCCGGGACGAAGCTGCTCCGGGCGAAGGCAAGCATCCCCAAGGCCGCCGACATCACCGCCCACAGGTCCCAGCCAATAAACCCGGCCAGCACAATCATCGGCGCGACCGCGACCATCGCCGCATCCCACGGCCGCCGGTTGGTCATTCGAACTGTCGCGTAGACAGTCACCAGCCAGGCAACAACCGCCAGCACCGAGTGGAGGTCGTAGTACCGCAGGGTGCTTCCGGCTGGAACAAGTTCAGCGGTGACGGCGGCAAACGCTCCGGTTATCGCCGGGTACCCCAACTGCAGGAAGGAGATCCCCTCACTCACCCTCGCGAAGGCTTCGGGCCACTGGGAGTGGCAGGCCATGTAGTACTGATCAGGGCTGACCCACCCATCAGTCCGACACGGGTTCTTGATCAGGATCGCTAGTGCGGCCATTGCCGTAGTGAGGAGCACCAGCACCCGTTCCAGGGTGAACGTTCCGGGGTTGATCGTGCCCGGGCTGGTCCGGCGACCGAGCGGCCCACCGACCAGTTCGGTGAAATTCCGCAGCAAGGAATCCGCGCGCGATGGCACTGAGATACGTACCGGCCGACGCCGGGACCGACCGGTTCCCATGCCTGAAGCCTACCGATCAGGGACCACGCTGACGGTGGAACTGCAGGATTTATCGGATTGCCGGAATGCATCGGGCAAATCAGGTGTTGATAATAAGAAGTAGACTGGATTAGCTGTCCGGTCCGTCACGGGAAAAATTCGGCGGGTCGGCATTAGAAGTGATTCAAGAGGAGAACAGTGGGAACTAACCCCATTAGGGTGGCAATCGTTGGTGTCGGCAACTGTGCGGCATCACTGGTGCAAGGCGTACATTACTACCGGGATGCTGACGCTACTGCGTCAATCCCTGGACTCATGCACGTCGAGTTCGGCAAGTACCACGTCGATGACGTTGAGTTTGTTGCCGCGTTCGACGTCGACGGCAAGAAGGTGGGACTGGATCTCGCCGACGCCATTGGTGCCAGCGAGAACAACACCATCAAAATTGCCGACGTACCCCCCACGGGCATCAAGGTGCAGCGCGGGCACACCCTTGACGGGCTCGGCAAGTACTACCGCGAGACCATTGTGGAATCGGACGCGGAGCCAGTCGACGTAGTCGCTGAGCTCAAGGCCAACAAGGTCGATGTCATGGTGTGCTACCTGCCGGTCGGGTCTGAGGACGCCGCACGGTTCTACGCGCAGTGCGCCATCGATGCCAAGGTGGCGTTCGTCAACGCGCTGCCAGTATTCATCGCTGGCACCAAGGAGTGGGCCGACAAGTTCACCGCTGCCGGAGTTCCAATCGTGGGCGACGACATCAAGAGCCAGATCGGCGCAACCATCACCCACCGCGTCATGGCGAAGCTCTTCGAAGACCGTGGTGTCACCCTGGACCGCACGTACCAGCTGAACGTCGGTGGCAACATGGACTTCAAGAACATGCTGGAGCGTGACCGGCTGGAGTCTAAAAAAGTGTCCAAGACGCAGGCCGTCACCTCCAATGTGCAGGCTGACCTGGGAGAACGAAACGTCCACATCGGCCCCTCCGACTACGTCGCCTGGCTCGATGACCGCAAATGGGCTTTCGTTCGGCTTGAAGGGCGCAACTTCGGCGACGCACCCGTTTCGCTCGAGTACAAGCTTGAGGTATGGGACTCCCCGAACTCCGCTGGCGTGATCATCGACGCTATCCGTGCGGCGAAGATCGCCACTGACCGCGGCATTGGCGGACCGCTGCTCTCAGCCTCCAGCTATTTCATGAAGTCCCCACCGGAGCAGTACGCGGATGATATCGCTCATGAGAAAGTTGAAGCGTTCATCCGCGGAGATCTCGACCGCTAACCACCGACGTTTCCGGAAAAAGCGCCAGCAGTTGTCGTGACTGCCGGCGCTTTTTACGTTGCGGGGCCGCCTCGCTAGAACAAACCCACGGCGCCGCCCTCGCCATCGACGTCCATCCGCATAGCGGCCGGTTCGTTGGGTAGCCCGGGCATCGTCATGACCGCACCGGTCAACGCCACGATGAATCCGGCGCCGGTTTTGGTGATCAGATCGCGCACGTGGACGATGAATCCCTTCGGCGCCCCGAGCATTCCTGCGTCGTCCGAGAACGAGTACTGGGTCTTGGCCATACAGACGGGTAGACCGCCCCAGCCATTTGCCTCGATCTCCGCGAGTCGACCCAACGCCGGCACCGAGAAGTCGACGCCGTCGGCGCCATAGATCTCCTGCACGATGGTGCGGATCTTCTCCTCAACCGAAAGCTCGAGGGGGTAGAGGTGATGGAAATCCTGGGGTCCCTCCAAAGCGGTGAGGACCTTGGCCGCCAACTCATCCCCGCCGGACCCGCCGCCGCCCTGAGCCCACACATCGGCAATGGCGGCGTCGATACCTTCGGCCGCGCACCAGGTGAGCAGCCAGTCCAATTCTCCGTCAGTGTCGGTTGTGAACCGGTTGATCGCCACCACTGGGGTGATGCCGAACTTCTCCACGTTGTGGACGTGGCGCCGCAGGTTGGCAACCCCCGCCTCCAGTGCTGCAGTATTGGGTTCCTGAAGGTCAGTCTTGGCCACCCCGCCATGCATTTTCAGCGCCCGGATAGTCGCAACGATGACGACGGCGGCCGGTGCCACATCCGCATACCGCGCCTTGATGTCCATGAACTTCTCGGCGCCCAGATCGGCGCCAAAGCCGGCCTCAGTCACCACAATGTCAGCCAGCTGCCTGGCCGTACTGGTGGCGATCACTGAGTTGCAGCCGTGAGCAATGTTGGCAAAGGGCCCGCCATGGACGAGGGCTGGAGTTCCAGCGATAGTCTGCACCAGATTCGGTTTGATCGCATCACGCAGGAGCAGGGTCAACGCGCCCTCGACACCGAGATCGCCGACTGTGACGGGCTGGCGGTCAAACGTGTAGCCAAAGGTGATTCGAGCCAGACGCTGCTTCAGCTCCTGCAGATCCGAGGCTAGACAGAACACAGCCATGATCTCTGAAGCGGCAGTGATCTCGAAGCCGTCCTGTCGGGGGGTGCCCTGTGTGGGTCCACCCAAACCGATCACCACCTCCCGCAGGGCCCTGTCATTCATGTCCAGAACTCGCTTGAAAGTGATCCGGCGGGGGTCGATGTTCAGCTGGTTGCCCTGGTAGATGTGGTTGTCCACCAGTGCCATCAGTGCGTTGTTGGCTGATGTGACAGCGTGAAAGTCGCCGGTGAAATGCAGGTTGATATCCTCCATGGGTAGGACCTGGGAGTATCCGCCGCCGGTGGCGCCTCCCTTCATGCCGAGGATCGGTCCCAGTGACGGTTCGCGAAGGGCGATCATGACGTTGCGTCCGCTTCGCGCGAGGGAATCTGCGAGACCGACGGTGCAGGTGGATTTCCCTTCACCGGCCGGCGTGGGACTCATCGCGGTCACCAGAACCACTTTTCCGGACGATTTGCCAGGACTTGCCAGCAGCTTCGCGGTATCAATCTTGGCTTTGTACCGGCCGAAGTGCTCAAGAGCTTCGGGGGGGATCCCCGCTTTTGAGGCAATGTTGTCGATGGGTTGGATGGCAGCGCTGCGGGCAACCGCCAGGTCGCTCACTGGCGTGGGCAAAGACTTCATTGTCAACAGTCCTCTGTGCTTGTGGCGCGTCGGGATTGAGTCCCCTGCTGTGCCGCGGGTCTGGGCACAACATCAAATCTACCAGCGCTGCAGTAAAGCTCAGCTAAGTCCTGCCCGGTCCAGTAGGTAAGCGATCATCGGCTCGTAGAGTCCTGGGCAGACATTGTCATCAAGCGGAACCGCTACTTTCAGCTGCCCTTCCGCCTCCGAGACGAACAGTCCCGGGTCGTTGCAGTCAGCAAATCCCACGGCAGCGATTCCGGCGCTGGCGGCAAACCCGGCCCACCCATGGTCGGCCACCACCAGATCGGGGATCGGCTGTCCATTCGCGGCCAGTAGTTCGAGGCTCAGCTGCATAGGCTCCGGCGAATGAGTGTGCACCAGACCGCCATGCTGATGCCAGGCCAGCACACCAAAGAGCTGCCGGATATCGCCCTGCCTGAAACGCTGGCCCTCGGGAACCTCAACCACAGTTGCCCCGTCCTGACGTGCCGCCGCAGCGAGAGCCGCGTGAACCGGGAGCAGGCCTGCTGGATGCCCGGTCGCGAAGAGAATGCGTTCCCCGGCTGCCACTGCAGCGCCGAACACCGATCCGAACCGATCCAGCGCCGCCACACACTTGCCTGAATCGATGGTGTCCTGCCCAGCAAAATGCTCGCGGTCGGGGCTGATCCCCACCCGATGGTGCATCAGATCAAACACCTCATCGAGTTCCCAGGTGCGAGTAGTGCGAACCCCAAACTCAAGGTGCTCGCTTCCCTCAAGGAACAACTGCATGTGTCGGAGATTGTCCTCGCGCGGTGTTGCTACCGCTCCCGTAATGCCTACAGAGTCAAGGTAGGCGGCAAGTTCAGTGGAATTCACCATTCCATCCTAGGCGAGGTGGTGGAGGACGGGCCCCGCCGTCGAACGCTGCTGAGGATGGTCAGCGTGTCGCAGTCTCCTCGAAGCGCTCGATGGCGGTGCGGTAGCTCTGCGCTGTCAGCAGCGCCGTGCGCTGCCACCCGAAGGCAAGCGCATGAATCGCTGCACCGCGGCCAAGTGAGGCGCGGGTAGCTGAGTGGTCATACATCGATTCCAGCGCCGCAGACCACAATTCCGGTGTGTGCCCGTTGACCAGCGTGCCAGTGCGCCCGTCGCTGATAGCTTGCGGCAGCCCACCAACATTCGCTGCAAGCACCGGCGTACCGCAGGCCTGAGCCTCGAGCGCCACAAGCCCGAACGATTCGCTGAATGACGGCATCGCCACGAGATCCGCTGCGCGAAACCAGTGGGACAACTGGTTCGCCCGGACTGGTGGGTAAAGTCGTACACTGTCCTGCAGACCGGCGTCGTCAATCAGGGGTTGCAACCGCAAAGCTTCAGCACCACTCCCTGAACCCAGGATGCTGAGCTGCAATGGGATATCCGGTCGTCGGGCTGCAAGGTTGGCCGCGGCCGCGACCAAAACTTGCGGTCCCTTCAGTTTTTGGATGCGCCCGGCGAAAACAACGTGAAAAATGTCGGAGGCGAAGTTCAGGGAGGCGCGAGATTCCTGGCGAGAATCGGGGTTAAACGTCTTCAGGTCAACGCCCGGGGCTACGATATCGACCCGCTCGGGTGCAGCTCCGTACAAGGATTCGAGCTCCGCTGCCTCGGTACTGGTGTTGGCAATGAGGCGGGACGCGCCGTCGACAATTGCCTGTTCGCCCGCTACCCGAACGTCTGGCTCGGGAGTGCCACCGGCATGCAGGCGAATGTTCTTTACCCGCGCCATGGTGTGCATCGAGTGGACCAGCGGAAGGTTCAGGCTGGCGCCCACAGTCAGCCCTACGCTGCCTGACACCCAATAGTGGGAATGGATCACATCGAAGTGCCCGTCCGCCAGCAGGTCGGTGACCTCAGCGATGGCGTCGGTAAATGATTCCGACAAGCCCGGCAGCTCTTCCTTGGGGACTTTACGCTGCGGACCTGCTCGGAGGTGCCTGACTATCACCCCAGGGGCAACCTCTTCCGAGTGCGGCTGGCCCTCGGACGCAGCTCGGGTGAAGATCTCGACATCGATTCCTACCCGTGCCAATTCCAGGGCGAGTGATCGAACGTAGACGTTCATTCCGCCGGCGTCGCCGGCGCCGGGCTGATCCATGGGAGAGGTGTGAAGGGAGAGCATTGCCACACGTTTCACTGGAGGCATGAGAACTCCTCTCGCCTGGATGCTCCCGAAAAGTATCGAGCGCTCGGATTGCCGGACAGTTTGCCGCCGCTATTGACCATATAACGTGCTGTGCGGACTGCACATTCCGCGCGGGACAGCCCCGCGGCCGCGAGACCCGCAGTTTAAAGGCGGAAGCCCGCGCTGGGAAGCGCGGGCTTCTCTGGTGGTGGAACTAATGAAGTACATCAGGTCCTCCTTCGCGGTTGTCGGATGGCGGCAAGGACAGGTCCGAAACGCAGCATGGATGAACCAGCTACTTGATGAACATGGTGTGCTGCGGCAGGACGAGATGTGCAACTGAATCCCGGGCGGCACCTGGGGGTGCGTTGGGTATTCGCTTCCACAGGGAAACGCTTTCCCTGAGCTTCGTCAACACGGTTTGAACCTCCTCTCGGTCGGCATAGTTGGGCATGACGGTTTCTGGCGAACTGAACGTCCCAGGCTCCGGATCTCCGGTGGGGGTGAGACTGCCTGCCATGATGAACTCGCCATTCCGGCGGGCGGTGTTCTGTGTGGTTACGGCATCTAGTTCTGACGCCGGGGATGAAGGGGTGGTGAGCAAAGCGGGCATAGTAGTCTCTTGGATTTGGTGGGTGAGAAAAGATCCTCGGGCGCGGAAGGCAGGCCAAAAGCGCGCTGAACAGCGAGGCGTGATGCCGCCTGAGCAAAAAAGTGGTGCCGGAGAAAGTTCGCCACCCCAGGACTCCCGGGTGGTCGACCGACTCAGCGGCTAGTTAGTGCGCAGCAACGACGGAGGCCGGGCTGGTGTACGCGGTAAACGACCGGCGTAGTTTGGTAATCACAGTTCCCACCTCCCTTTCTTGTAGTGCGCGAATAGAGACAGTGCCGGAATTAGTCGCTCGATTTCTCGATTGAGAACTCCCAATGGCACGAAATAAAGTTACCCCACCCGACACCCCAGTGCCTAGGCTTTTGACTGACATTTCCAAAATAGTTTGCCGGATGCTGAACTTTCCCCTGGCTGGCTTCGTATCACTGCGCTTGGAGGAGCACGCGGCTAGGCTGACAGCACCCTGCGACTGCAGGTCGTGAACACCGAGATAGGGGCAGGTGTGGAACGTCTCCGTGAACTCGATGGGCTTCGTGCGTTTGCGCTCCTGGGTATCCTGGCAGTAAATATCTGGTTTTTCGCTGACCCATGGACGTTCGCCGGCGAGGTCAGCCCTGCCCATGCGTCGGCGTCGGACACCGCTGTGAGGTTCCTGGCGACGCTGTTGTTTGAGGGAAAGTTCTACATCCTGTTTTCGTTCCTCTTTGGCTACAGTTTCGCCCTGCAGGAGCGCGCGGCCCAGCGGGCCAACGTATCGCTGGCACCCCGTACGCTTCGCCGATTGGCTGGTCTTGCGGTACTCGGCCTGGCGCACGGCATTCTGCTGTACTTCGGCGACATTCTCCTCACCTACGCTGTAATGGGCCTGGCTCTGCTGGGGCTCCGGATTATTAGCCCGCGGGCCGCGGTGATAACGGCGGCGGGCATCACTCTCGCAATGGCCACTCTCCTGATCCTGGTGGGAGTCGTCGTCGCTGCGGTGAACATTCCCATGGAGGAGGGCGCGGTGCCTGCACCCGACGTCGCGGCGATCACTGCCGGCCCGATCTCAGCGCTGGCAGTGAACGTTGAAAACTACCTCATTGCCCTCCCCTCTGTGTTGTTCTTTCAGGGCCCCCTCGCCCTGGCCATGTTCCTGCTGGGCCATGCGGCCGCGCGGAAAGGCGTGCTCGAACGGCCGGTGAGCAGCACTGCGCTGCGTCGTACCGCCATCATCTGCCTGCCGATCGGCCTGCTCGCTGCCGGAAGCCAGTCCTACCTGTTGTACTACGCGGACCGTGAACGGTTCTCACTGCTAGCAACCGGCATCACCACACTAACCGCGCCACTACAGACAGCAGGCTACGTCTGCCTATTGCTGTTGTTGTTCCGGACACCAGCCGGTCAGGCCATCCTCGGCATGCTGGCGCCCGCTGGCCGGATGGCGCTGACCAACTATCTGGTCCAGTCCCTGGCCCTCGCGGTTGTCTTTACCGGGGTCGGGCTGGGCCTCACCAACGCCTTGCCGCCCGCGATAGTGCTGGGGGTCGTCGTCGTCCTGTTTGGTGCCCAGCTGGTACTGAGCCGACTCTGGCTATCAAAATTCAGTATCGGACCGATGGAGGCGGTCCTGCGGCGGGTCACCTACCCCTCGCACGAACCAAAACTTCGTGGATAATACTGGCGCCCGGTCAGAGATTCCACTGCACGATAGCCGGTGTCCGCTTGTCCCAGCCGAGGGTGCAGACCGCTGCCGTGCCAAGGACAAACCGACGCCCCTGGGCAGGATCCAACTCAAGCCAGCGTGCAGCAACCACCCGGAGGAAATGTCCGTGGGCCACCAGGAGCACATTGCGGGCCGGAGCTGACGCGGGATCCTGGTCAGCGGGGGTGCCGCATCCAGCCTGTACCAGTGAGACAACCCGGTCCGCGCGGCCAGCAACCTGGGCGAGAGTTTCACCGTTCGGCACACCGTCGTTCCAGATGAGGTAGCCGGGGTTCTCGGCGCGGACAAGGGCGCTGCTGCGGCCCTCGTTGTCGCCGTAGTCCCACTCATGGGCATAGGGCAGGATGTGTGGCTCAGGAAAACCCGCCAGCTGCGCCGTGCGCACGGCCCGCTGCAACGGGGAGGACAACACCGTGTCGAAGGTGACCCCTTCAAGGTGTCGAGCCGCGGCTACCGCCTGCTGCTCCCCGTTCTGGGTCAACGGAAGATCGGTGAGTCCCGTGTAATTGCCGTCGCGTGACCATTCAGTTTCGCCATGCCTCAGTAGCCAAAGATGCGGCAGAGGGGTCCCGGCGGCTGTCAGATCGGGGGAAGCGGCACCAGAGAGACTCATGGTGTCACCGACTCCGGCTGGGCGGTCCACCAGGCGCGGAGCTTAGCTTCGGCCTCCTCAGCCGAATGTGGTCCGTGTTCCATCCGTTCCTCCAGAAGGAAACGGTAAGCCCTGCCCACTACCGGACCCGGTTTGATATCGAGTAGCCCCATAATTTGCGCCCCGTCAAGATCGGGTCTGATGGATTCCAGTTCTTCCTGTTCGGCAAGCGCGTCGATTCGTGCTTCGAGATCGTCGTAGGCGAAAGCCAGTCGTTCGGCCTTGCGTTGGTTTCGTGTGGTGACGTCCGAACGGGTCAGTCGGTGCAGCCGCTCCAGCAGAGTTCCGGCATCGTTGACATATCTGCGCACCGCCGAATCAGACCAGCCCGCCTCCCCGTAGCCGTAGAACCTCATGTGCAACTCCACCAAGCGCGATACTGCCTTGACCGAGTCATTATCAAACCGCAGCGCCTTCATCCGTTTAGCGGTGAGCTTGGAGCCAACCATGTCGTGGTGGCGGAAACTCACCGCGCCGGACGGCTCGAATTTCCTCGTTGCGGGCTTACCGACGTCGTGCATCAGCGCTGCGAACCGCAAGACGAAATCGGGGCCGGGCACCGCGCCGTCAGCCCCGGTTTCTAGCCTGCAGGCCTGTTCCAGCACCGTCAAGGAATGCTGATAGACATCCTTGTGCCGGTGATGTTCATCGATCTCCAATCGCAGCGCTGAAACCTCCGGGAGCACGAAATCCGCAAGCCCCGTTCCCACCATCAGGTCAATGCCCAGCTGGGGTGCGTCCCCAAGGATCAGCTTCACCAATTCATCACGGACCCGCTCGGCGGAGATGATGGTGATGCGCTCTGCCATTGCCCGCATAGCCTCGGACACCTCAGGGGCTACCTCGATTCCCAATTGGGAGGCAAAACGCGCGGCACGCATCATCCGGAGGGGATCATCCGAAAATGACGATGACGGCGCCCCGGGAGTACGCAGGATGCCCGCCCTCAGATCCTTCACGCCGCCGTATGGGTCCACGAGGTCCATTGACGGAAGTCGCAGCGCCATCGCATTGATCGTAAAATCGCGGCGGAGCAGATCGTCCTCCAGCGTGTCACCAAACGCGACGATCGGCTTCCGGGACGCGGGGTCATAAGCTTCCGCGCGATACGTGGTCACCTCGATCATGAATCCGCCCTTGCGGAGCCCAATAGTGCCGAAGTCCCTGCCGATCTCCCAGTAGGAGTCGGCCCATCGCCGGATCACGTTCAGCGTCTGGTCGGGAGTCGCATCGCTGGTGAAATCAAGATCCGGGGAGGTGCGGTTCAGGAAAAGGTCGCGTACCGGCCCGCCGACCAGCGACAGTTCATGTCCAGCGGCGACAAACAGCAGTCCCAATTCGGTAACAACCGGTGGAAGCGAGGCGGTAAGGGTTGAGTTGTCCAACAGGTGCACCATAGTGCTTTAAGGGTGCCAGATGACAAGGGAAACTCCACCATGGGACCGGGAAGCGTCGTTACAACCCGACACGCTGAAAGAAGCGCAGTCGGACAGCGAAGGCTGCGGATCGTCATCAACTGATGCGAAAGATAGTTAGAGTGGACTTCATGGACCGTCCTGTTCCAAGCGCACCCAAGCGGACCCCGTTGACAGTGTCAATGGGCAGTGCTGGCGCGCCACAGGCCCATCAGTCGCTCCCCACTGTTGAGGAAGTTTCAGCCGGTGGAATAGTGGTCAGCACCTCCGATGACCTGCTCAACGTGGCCATCATTGCCCGGTTCAACCGCGGCGGTCGCCTGGAATGGTGCCTTCCGAAGGGCCATCCTGAAGGTAGAGAGAGCAACGCCGAGGCGGCGGTCCGGGAAATTGAGGAAGAGACCGGAATCCAGGGCCGCATCCTCACAGCACTTGGAAGCATTGATTACTGGTTTACGGTCAGCGGTCACCGCGTCCACAAAACAGTTCATCATTACCTTCTGATCTCCACCGGTGGACGCCTGACCATTGAGAATGATCCCGATCACGAGGCAGTAGACGTGGCGTGGGTTCCCCTGGCAGACCTCGGAAAAAAACTGTCCTTCCCCAATGAGCGCCGGATCGCTGACCTTGCCCGGGAAGTCCTCCCGGAGTACCTCTAACTCCAGCGTTAACACCACCGGCCCAGTGGTGAGACGATAGACAACGATGTCGGACTCAAATACAGCCTCCCTCCCTGTCCAGGACGCTGGGGTACTGCCCAGCCACCGAGCGGATCACCCTGGCCGCGCAGCGGTCCCAACTTCCGACACCGGTAGCGTGCCCCTCGGTGGAGTCACGCCGGACACCACGGCCCGCTCGAGTGCAATCATGGCCGCTGGCACCCTCGTTTCGCGGGTGCTCGGATTGGTGCGGGTAGCGCTGCTTGCGACGGCCCTTGGAGCATCCAGCGGCGTGGTGGACGCATTTTCCATCGCCAATGGTCTGCCAAACTTCATCTACCTCATGGTCGCTGGCGGAGTCTTCAACGCAGTTCTGGTGCCACAAATTATCAAAGCAACCCAGAGCCCAGATCGCGGCGCCGATTTCATCAGTCGGCTCATCACCCTCGCGGTCATTGTTCTGCTGGTGCTGACGGCATTGGTGACACTTGCTGCACCGTTAATAACCACACTTGTCACCGACTTTTCAGGGCAGCGCCTTGCCCTGGCCACCATTTTCGCTTATTGGTGCCTACCGCAGATCTTCTTCTACGGTCTGTACGCGATCATTGGCCAGGTACTAAACGCGAATGGGTCATTCGGCCCGTACATGTGGGCACCGGTCGCCAACAACATTGTGTCGATTGCCGCCCTGGTGGCCTTCATTGCCCTCATGGGTTCGCAGATCGACAGCTCTCACACCCCCGAGTCCTGGACCTCCGCCCAGACACTGCTGCTGGCCGGTGGAACCACCTTGGGGATCATCATCCAGGCCCTGGTCTTGTTCTGGCCCCTGAGGCGGCTGGGGCTGGGACTCAAACCGACCTTCGGATGGCGGGGAGTGGGCTTAGGCCGCACAGGGAAGCTGGCGTCCATCACCATCATCACCATGCTGGTAGGAAACGGGCTGTATCTGGTCAACATCCGCGTTGCATCAATAGCAGCCGAGGCACGCCCGGACTACCTGGCCCGAGTTCCACCTCAGCAGATTGCGGGGCCCTTCAACCTGGACATCGGCACGATGGTGTACGTCCTGCCCCATTCGGTGATTGCACTGTCCATTGCAACAGTGATGTTCAACCAGTTGGCCGCAGCGCACAGCCGCAACGATCTAGCGCTGATCAAGGAGACACTCTCCAATGGTCTACGCATTATGGGGGTAGCAACAGTCTTCGGTGCTGCAGCCCTCCTGGCGCTAGCGGTGCCGCTGGGCATGTTGTTCTCGGGTGGTATCCGTCCTGACGGAGCACTCAACGCGCTGCTTATTTCGCTACTGGCCGTCGGCGCCCCTTTCCTCAGCGCCAACTTCTTTCTCAATCGAGTGTTCTATGCGGCCGAGGACGCGCTAACTCCGCTGCGGATCCAACTCATCCTCTCAGTAGTCGGGGTGAGCCTGGCTCTCATCTCCGGGACATTCGCGCCGGAGTACATCGTGCCTCTACTTGCCCTGAGCTTCACACTGGGCAACGTAATCGCTGTCCTCGTGAGCCACACGTTTCTGGTGCGCAAGATAGGCCCTTACGGTGCTGGCCACGTCTATGACGTCCACGTACGACTGGTTCTCGCCGGGATGGTGGCCGCCGCAGTCGGCGCTGGTTCGCTGTGGTTCTTCGGTGGGTACAGCCTCGACGGGTTTGTCTGGCAGTCAGTGCTGGCCGCCATTGTGGCACTCGCCGTTTGCGGAACGTTGATGGTGATCGTCTACCTTCTGATGCTCAGAGCCCTGCGTATCAAGGAGTTGGACGAATTCCTCGCACCGCTCCTGGCAAGGTTTAACAGGGACAACTGAACCCGCCCCGGCGTGCGCACCAAAAACCCGGGTATCCATCACAGTGACCGGTAGCATTGGTAGGGATCATCTTGCAGTCCCTGTGACGCGTTGAACTAAAACTGTCCAACGCCCAACAATCCAACCATTCCGCGGGAGGAACACGTGCCACAACCAGTAGACGTTGGTTCAGTATTGGGAGGCCGCTATAAGGTCACCGCCTACGTGCTGGCTTCTGCTGACCGGGACCTCGTCCTCGACGGTATGGATCAGGTACTGAACCGGCCCGTCAGCATCCTGGTGGCCTCGCCGTCGAACGCGGACCAGATCGCCGCCACGGCGCGTGAAGTAGCTACCGGCGAACGCGCCGGGAACATCCAGGTCCTTGATTTGGGTGTCACCGACGAGAGCACCTACCTGGTGACAAACCGCGCTGCACCCGCTGATTTGTTGGATCTTGTAGTTCCTCAGGACGCGCCCTTTGTGGAACCATTCTTCACCGACACGCTGGGTTCTGAGATCTTCGGTGGCCCCCGTTCCACCGAGCCTGAAACGTACGACGACGACGACGACTATGCACCGGATGAAGACGAGGAGCGTCCCGCCAGGAAATCCCGCCTACCGAAAGCGCGTCTGCCGAAATTCGGCAAGGGTGCTTCAGCGGCGGGGGGCGCAGCCGGAGCCGCTGCGGCCGCCGGCCACAGGCCAACCGGATCAGAGCCGCCTGCATCTCAGGTACCGCCATCTCCCGCGGCGGCCCCGCTGGTCTCTGAGCCAGGTACCGGAGAAAAGCCGAAGGTATCGCTGTGGTCTGATAGTGACTACGACGGTGGTGGCCAGGGTGTACGGCCTGGGGACGCGGGCCGCACCGCATCACATTTCCCTGCTGCGGCGGCCACCAGCGGTGCCGCCACTGACGACTATGAAGAGTACGCCAGCGAGGAAGATGATGACGCGGGGAATAACCCCAAGTACACGCGGGCACTCGTAGGGGTTGTGCTGGCGATCATCCTGGTCACAGTTGTCGCTCTCTCGGTCAACCAGTTGGGTAGCTTCTTTTCACCCGACCCGGCAGCGGCGCCTGAGACCGCGACCGCGACCGAGGAACCCGCAGCGCCAACCGACGATGGGGTGGCCAGTCCTACTGATGACGTAGAGGACACTCCAGAGCCAACAGCTGAAGCAATCGATCCGGTCCCGGCCAATGTGACCCGCCTCGTGCCCGACAATGCTGAGCTGAATGCTGAAAGCGATGGGGATTTGCCGCTCATCATCGATGGTAATCCTGGAAGTTTCTGGGGAAGCCTGGTCTTCGCCAACGAGACTTTTGGTGGCCTTGCTCAGAGCATGGCACTCATTGTCGAGCTTGAGGAGGAATCGACTATCAACCAGATTCAGATCGAACAGCTCAACGGATCCGGCGGCAGCTTCACGGTCCTCCTCAACGATGAACCGAGTCTTGATGGTGCCGATCAGATAGCGCAGAGCTCCTTTACCGGCCCAACCATCAATATTCCCGTACCATCGGGCGCTGATGGTGAACCCGCCACGGCACAGTACATCATAGTCAACCTTACTCAACTTCCGCGACTCACCAATGTCACCGCAGTGTTCCCCTGGGGCGTTCGGATTGCGGAGATCAGCGCCTCCTGACCAAAGAGTCTTCTGGGGACCCAAGCCGGACGGCAACGGAATAAGCTTGTGGCGGAGGCGGTTAGTACTAGTGATCGCTTCACCGGGCCCTCGGGCTTCATTGGCGGTGTCAACAAAGAAAGGTCTATCAACCCGTGAGTACAGAAACCGGCATGTCCGGAACGACCAACAACGACACGCAGAAGATCCACGATGTCATTATCGTCGGCTCTGGTCCGGCCGGATATACAGCTGCCGTATACACCGCGCGCGCCAATCTGGCTCCGTTGATGATTGCCAGTTCCGT
>NZ_AZRY01000155.1 GCF_000520515.1 Arthrobacter sp. H20 | reverse complement strand
CATTGTCATTGTCATTGTCATTGTGCTTCATGGTCGCGCTCCTTTCCACTGGTGCGGTCTACTGTCTCAGGATCGTCATAGAGCAGGTGGCGGGACTTAGAGAACAGATACAGTTCAACGATCTGCCATAAGACCACCGTGGCCAGTCCTCCGACGAGGAACCATGTCCGGTCCAGCCAGTCCGGGGTACCGACGACGATTAGTAGCGCGCCAAAACCGACAACTTTGACCAGGTACGTCAGGGCAAAAAGGGTCATGGCGCGGGTTGGATTGCGCCGACCTCCGTAGTGGCCGACGAGAAGACTGATAGAGAAGAACGTCGCTACCAGGCTGAAGCTAGCTACGTAGCTGAGTGCTGCCCGCAGATCAACTGCCACCAATCCCAACAGGAAGGCAAGCAACGCCAGCGCGCCAGTGACCGTTAGGCAACCCCGCAAGATCATCATCCACAGTGACCCGGTTGGCCCTGAGATTGGGAGCACTGCGTCACCTGGTGAGCCAGCGCGTACTGCATCCGGTGTACTCATGGGTGATCCATCCATAGATTTGGGCGCAGGGCACAGCTGAAGCTTGCCGCGGCGAGAACGCTACAAATTCTACCGTAGATAGAAATCACTGAGGAACACCCGTTGCATGAAGCAATGAGGCCAGAGCGCGATCTTCCTGAGGTAGTCGGTAGATTCATCGCTCCAACGAGATACGGCCGGTGGACTTTTTGGCCAGCAACCGCGGTGTGTAGAGATACAGCACAACCGCTGCTGCGGCGAGGAGCGAAAAGGCCACAGCGACCAGCGGCGGGGCGGTCGCGGCGACAAACCCCGCAGCGCCGGTCAGCATCGACGCAACCGTTACCACCAGTGCCGACTGCACATGGGTCAGCCCCACGTCGGTGAGACGTTGGTAGACATGTTCCCGGTGTGGGGCGTACCAGCGGTCACCGGCGCGCACCCGGCGCAGGAAGGTGGTGAACGTATCAGCGAGGTAGATCAGCACCGGCGAGAGCAGATATTCGAGATATACCCCCGCGAGGAGGCCGGTGACAGCAATAGCAGCGACCGATGCGCCCAACAGGTAGCTGCCGACGTCGCCGAGGAACACGGTTCCCCTGCCGAGGTTCCAGGGCAGGAAGCCAGCGAAGGCAGCGGCGAGGACCAGTCCCGCGACGACCAACCACAGCTGGGAGCTGAGCATCCCAGCAACCGCATAGAAAATACCGACCACCACACCATGCATGCCGGAAATTCCGTTGATTCCGTCCATAAAGTTCGCTGCGTTAACGTAGGCTGCCACAGCGAGCGCACCGACCGGCACCCACCAGAAGCTCTGGCCAATGGTCCAGGCTAAAGCTGCAGTGCCTACGGCCCCGATGGCCAGCTGGAGGAGCACCCGCACCTGAATCGAGATCCCACGATAGTCCTCAATCCAGCCGAGGAGCGCTGCCGCGGAGAGCATGGCCAGGATAATCAGGATCAGGGAGCGATCCACCGCCACCAGACCTGTCACCAGAGAGAGCGCCAGTCCTGCCGCAATACCCACTGCAACAGTGATGCCGACGCCGCGGATGACTACCGCTGTGTGGGACGAGCGTTCGTTGGGAATATCCAGCACACCGAGCTTCGCCAGCAAGGGCTTGAGGGCAAACGGGAGCAATGCGCTCAGGACCAGAGCCACGCCGACCACCAGTGCGAGCTGCAGCTCATTCACTGAGAATCCCACCCTTCCGCTTCCAATCGATCAGATTGAGTTGCAGGGGGTCAAGGGTGGATACGGAGGTGTGGGAAATCTTTGGATGCAGCGGCCGGGCTCCGTCCTCACCGAATCCCACCAGATCCTCGTGCATCTTCTCCCCGGGCCGAAGCCCGGTGAAGACCACTTCAATGTCTTTCCCGGACATGGCGATCATCCGCTGGGCGACGTCGAGAATTTTCACTGCCTCGCCCATGTCAAGGATCAGCACCTCCCCGGGACGCCCGATGGCACCCGCCTGAATAACCAGCTGGCAGGCCTCCGGGATGGTCATGAAGAATCGGGTGACCTCGGGATCGGTCACCGTGATGGGCCCACCCACCCGGATTTGCTCGGTGAACAATGGCAACATCGACCCCCGGCTCCCGATCACGTTGCCGAACCGAACCGACACGTAGCTATTGGCCGTCTGGATGGCTTGCCAGGCCGTGAGCTTCTCGGCGACCCGCTTGGAGTGTCCCAGCACGCTGGTGGGATTCGCTGCCTTATCGGTCGAAATGTTAACGAAGTGCTTTACGCCCGCCGCTGTGGCGGCGTCCAACACGTTCTGCGTGCCGAGCACATTGGTCTTCCAGGCCTCTTCCGGGTACTGCTCCAGCAGCGACACGTGTTTGAGGGCCGCTGCATGGAAGACCACCTCGGGTCTGCGCGACTCAAAGATTCCCAGCAGAGTGTCCGCGTCGCGGATGTCGGCAAGCACCGTGTCCTTGCCGGTCAGCAGGCCGCGCCCGGTCATGGACAGCTGGGTGGACTGCAACCCTGTTTCGTCCCGGTCCAACATGATGAGCTCGGCCGGACTGAAGTGCGCGAGTTGGCGGCATAGCTCAGATCCAATGGAACCGCCGGCACCCGTGACCAGGATCTTCTTGCCGGTGATATACCCGGCCACCTCGTCAGCGTGGATATCCACCGGACGGCGGCCAATCAGGTCCTCGACCGCTACCTCGCGGAAGTCCGAGAACCCTGCGCCTGAGCTGCTGGTGGCCAGCATGTCCCGCAGCGGCGGGAGCACCAGTACCCTGATATTCATCCCTGCCACCAGGTCGGACACCTTGCGCACCTGGGCCGCCTCGACGTCGGCAAAGGCTATGACCAGAATCGAGGCACGGGTACGCGAAATAATGCCCGGGAGATCCTCGAGCCGGCCCAGCACCGGTACGGTCGCCAGCCGAAGGTGCTTCTTTGCCGGGTCGTCGTCGATCAGGCCCACGGGGAAGTACGGAGAGTCCCGGTCCTGGAGCATCCGGCCAACCAGGGAACCGCCCAGGAAGCCCGCGCCATAGATAAGGGTGCGCTGTGCATCTTCACCGGGTTTCGCCTTGCTCTCCACGAACATGCGTTTCAGATAGCGGGTCGACGCCATGAACATGCAGGCAAAGGGAAAGGCGATGATGCCGATGCTGCGGGGAATCTCGATGATCGAGAAGAACGCAATGCTCACCAGTAGCAGGATGACCGAGACGATGACCGTCACGATGACAAGCAGTTTCGCTTCGTGGAAACTGCCGAAGCTGTACCGCCCGCGATAGAGGGCAAAGCTCAGGCCGACCGCCAGCTGCGCGACAAGGGCGACCGCGCAGAACACCACTACGCCGGGCACGTTGATCTGATTGATGAGTAGTTCGTACCGGAGGACCAGCGCCAGCAGAATTGCCACGACCCAGGCGACTGAATCGAAAATGTACTGCGACCAGAGCCAGAGGGCTGGCTTCTCCGACCGGGTGGTCCTGCGGTTCCCGGGCCCGTCCCGGGCTGGATCCACGCTGTCAGCGAGTTTCATGGTTCCTAACAACGGCTCGGCGATTATTGCAAACGTGCTCTTCGAGTCCTCACGGCAGAATCTCAGCTCGTGCTGGTGTAATAGACTCTCTCTACCCGAGAATACTAACCGCACTACCCGGCCCTGACCGCTTTCGAGGCGTGTTGCGAGTGGACCGGAAAGGACTGTTTTGCAGGATACCGTGGCCGTTGCGGCAGTAACATTTGACCGCCCCGACGACCTCCGTACCCTCCTGCTGGCATTGTCCCAGCAGAGTGTGAACCTCACGTCGGTAGCGCTGGTTGACTCCGGAACCCACAATATCGAGGCCATCGCCGCCGAGTCTGATGCACCAGTGAACTACATCCGTTCTCTGAGTAATCTAGGCGGCGCTGGCGGCTTTTCCCTGGCAATACTCTCCGCGATGGCGAGCGGCGCCGAGTGGGTCTGGATTATGGACGACGACGCCCACCCCGAAGACCCCCTCGCACTCGCGACCCTGCTGGAGGCGGCAAAAACCCAGCGGCTCGACGTCGTCGTCCCGCTGATAGTTGCCCCCGGTGAACCGACAAAACTATCTTTCCCCTTCCGCATGGCGGGCCGTTCGGTGCACGACCGCGCCGAAGTCGAGAAGCTGGGGATCATCAGGGATGTCGGTCAGTTCTTCAACGGTGCCCTGATCCGCACTGAAGTGTTTTTCCGGGTGGGGCTTCCTGACCTGCGACTGTTCATCCGCGGGGACGAGACTGACTTCATGCTGCGCCTGCGCAAGGCTGGAATCCCGTTCGGCACTGTGACCACTGTTGCACTCAGCCATCCGCCGGGCTGGGCCGAGACGCAGCAGGTGCTCGGTGACCGGCTTCATGTTCTGGTCCCTGAGACAGCATTCAAACGTTTCTACTACTACCGCAACCGCGGATACCTGACCCGCCGCTACGGCCGGGTGAGATCGCTGATCGCCGATGGGGTGGGCTACCCGCTGTATTTCCTGAAGCACCGCGATTTGCGCGGCTTCACCGAATGGTTCTCTGCATACTTCACTGGCGTCCGCGCGCGAGGCTTCGGACCGCCGTCGGACCAGGGCTTTTAGGATGTCAGCTGCTGGCGCCTCCGTGACGGTGGTGGTCACCACCTTCAACCGGGCCGGTTACCTGCGAGTCCTGCTGCAGACAATCGCGCGCCTGGACCCTGCACCCAGCGCCGTCATAGTGGTCAACAACGCGAGCACCGACGACACGGACGAGGTAATCGCCTCGGCGAACCTGCCCGTTCCGCTGATTCACCATCGCCTGCACAAGAACGTTGGCGGGTCCGGCGGCTTCTCTGTTGGCGCTGAACGAGCCCTCGCGGAGGGCGCAGAATGGCTGTGGCTGATGGACGACGACGTCGAGGCCTTGCCTGGCGCGATCGCTGCGTTCCAGCCCTGGATGGGAACCTACCGGTGCCTGCACGGTCGCCGCTACGACCACTCTGGCAAGCCCTTTTTCTGGCAACACCACTTCAACGCATTCCTTGGTGTTCATTTTCCGGTTCGCGGAAACGTCTTCCGACACCGCGAAGTGTTTCTTACCAACGTGGGCTGCTTCGAAGGAATGCTGGTGCACGCCGATGTGGTGCGCCGCGTCGGCCTGCCAGATCCGCGATTCTTCCTCAACGGTGACGACACCACCTACGGCTGGCTGATAGCCCAGTCTGAGCCCGTCGCCTACATCAACGGGTACGTACTGAAGAAGGCTCGTCCGCAGAAGCAGATCGACCTCGGAGTCCGGCATCTCAATGATTCCAATGACCTGGGCCGGTATTGCGGCATGCGGAACCGGGGCCATCTGGCACGCTATCTGAGGGCCAATGGCAAGTTCAACCGCTGGGGATTCGGAATGGGCACGCTGCTCACCGCTGCCAAGGAGTTGCTGCGACTTGTCGCGGTGGAGCATTCGCTTTCCGGACTGGCTTCCCTGTGGCGGGGGTGGCGCGAGTCGCGTGGGATCCTCACGGACCCCGGATGGCAGCCGATGCCGCCAGTGGATCCTGACCGGATAGAACAGCAGAAGGGACGACGCTCACGATGCCCTGGCTGATCCTTGGTGCCACCGGTTTTGTCGGTTCAGCGGTGATGCACGCCGCGGAAGCCGCCGGTCTAGACGTCGCAGCAATTTCTGCGCCCCGCCTGACCAGTAACGCCACAACGGTAGTCGAACTTATCGCGGAGGCGGCCGATCACCCGGCTCTCGCCGAGCTCACCGCTGCAGTAGCTGGTGGAACAGTAGTGGTAAATGCCGCCGGCCTTGCCGCTCCGCGAAGCGGTGACACTCCCCAGCTGCGCGGTGCCAACTCGCTGCTCCCCGCGTTACTGGCGCAGGCCTGCGCTGCGGCGGGTGTCGATCGCCTGATCCATCTCAGCAGCGCTGCAGTCCAGGGACAACGGGATGTGCTTGACGAGTCATTCGAACTCGCGCCGTTTTCGCCCTACTCCCGGAGCAAGGCTCTGGGGGAGCAGACGCTCCGGGGTGCCGTGGCCGGTCTCAGCACAGTTGTGCTCCGGGCTACCTCAGTTCAGGGTCTTGATCGGCCGACAACTACTGCCCTGGCCAAGCTGGCCGGTTCGCCTCTTGCGTCGGTAGCTGCCCCCGGCACCGCTGCGACTCCCGTCACATCGGTGGAATCATTGGCGGATTTTGTTGTCCAGATCGGAACTTTTGAGGGATCGGTTCCGGCAGTCGTTCTGCAGCCGAGCGAGGGAATGACAGTCCGCTCCGTCCTGGAAGCTGCCGGCGGTACCCCGATCGTGCTACCCCGGCGGCTGTGCCGCGTGCTGCTCCGCGTGGGCTACGCTGTGTCGGCGGCTGCCGGAGAACGACTCCATGGCAGCCTGCGCCGCGTGGAGCTAATGTGGTTTGGGCAAGCTCAGGAGACGGGCTGGTCGGACACCCACGGCATACGCGTAGAACACCGAGTCAGCGGGGTGTTGGAGAAGGCTGCGTCCCGGCGTCGTCAGGGCCGTGCGGGACGTTAAGGTCAGTCGACTCGCTAGGGGTGTCCTTGAGCCCAGGGACAACTTCCTGCAGTTCCTCAAGAGAGATGCTGCCCGTGCGGACCAGGACCAGGTCCTCCCCCGTCGCATCGACGATTGTCGACGCGGTGGCACTGCGCGGTCCACCCTCTAGGTATACCTCAACCGCTGCGGCTAGCTGATCGAACGCCTCAGCCCCAGTGGTCGAGGCAGGGGCGCCCGTGCGGTTGGCTGAGGAAACGGCCAGGGGGCCAGTGAACGCCAGCAGATCCAGTGCCACCCGATCGTCGGGTACACGCAACGCCACCGTGCCAAGGGTGTCACCAAGGTCCCACGTCAGGGAAGGCTGCGCCCGGAATATCAAGGTCAGCCCGCCGGGCCAGAACGCCTCGGCCAGCTTTCTGGCATCTGGGTGAATATCCGCAGCGAGTCCATCCATCGTCTGAACCCGGGGAATCAGCACCGGCGGCGGCATGCTCCGGCCACGCCCCTTCGACGCCAGGAGGGTAGCAACGGCCTGCGGCGAGAACGCGTCAGCGGCGATGCCATACACGGTGTCGGTGGGGAGCACCACACACTGATTGGCTGCGATAGCTCGTTGGGCATGGGCTAACCCGTCGCTGCGTTGAGCGGGATCGGAACAGTCATAGCTGGTGGTCACTGACTTATTCTTTCACTGGTGCGCCTGAGTTGGCGTATTGGCTGCGCACAGCCGAGGTTGAGCGGTCACGCCCGGTAAGATCCTGATGGCTCTGCACTGTTGACCAGCGGGGGTCGGAGGCCAGGAGCGCGGCGATCGACTGGGCCTGCACTTCAGCATGCTCCATCACAAAGTATCCGCCGGGGACTAGGAGCCGCGCTGCACTTTGCGCCGCGGCCAAAGGGAGTTCCAGCCCGTCCCTTCCACCGCCGTAAAGCGCAATGTGGGGGTCATGATCAGCCACTTCAGGTTCTCGGGGCACAGCTGCCGACGGAATGTAAGGAGGGTTGGAGACCACTACATCGAACGTGCCGTCAGCGTCATCCAATGCGTCCCGCAGGTCCCCCAGGATTAACCTCACACCCCGGCCTGAGAGGTTACGTTCCGCCCACGCATGAGCCAGCGGGCTGTATTCCACCGCGTAGACGTCGGCATCAGGCACCTCATCGGCGATAGCTGCGGCTATCGCGCCGCTTCCCGTGCCGAGGTCAACCACTTTGGGCCGTGTCAGCGTCAGTGAGTGATCGATGGCGAGCTGCGCCACCGATTCCGTTTCAGGGCGCGGGATGAACGCGCCGGGCCCAACCGACAGCTCCACCCGACGGAAATAGGCCGTTCCCGTGATGTGCTGCAGCGGCACCCGCTGCGCGCGCTCGGCGACCAGCTCGAAGTAGCCTGCTGGTGCGCCGGCACCGAGCAGCGCCAGCGTCTTCACCCGCCCTACCGGCTCCCCCAGCACGTGCGCTGCCAGCAAATGGGCGTCGACCCGCGGGCTGGGCACACCGGCGTCGGCAAGGATGCCAACTGCACGCTCGAGGGCGCTCTCCAGCGACTCTTCAGACGGTCGTTGATCATTAGTCATTCAGAGGGAACTCAGTCGTCCTCGCCAATTGCGTCAAGCCGGGATTGCTCGTCCATTTCGATGCCTGCCTGGACCACCGCTTCGAGGTCACCGTTCATTACCGCATCAAGGTTGTAGGCCTTGTACCCGGTTCGGTGATCAGCGATGCGGTTCTCAGGGTAGTTATAGGTGCGGATGCGCTCGGAGCGATCCATCGTGCGGATCTGCGACTTCCGGATATCGGAGTTCGCTGCATCAATCTGCTCCTGCTGGTGTGCCAGAATCCGGGACCGGAGCACCCGCATCCCCGCTTCACGGTTCTGCAGCTGGGACTTCTCGTTTTGCATCGCAACCACAATTCCCGTCGGGAGGTGAGTGATCCGCACGGCCGAGTCAGTAGTGTTCACTGACTGACCGCCAGGCCCTGATGAGCGGTAGACGTCGATCTTCAGATCGTTCTGGCTGATCTCCACTTCCTCCGGCTCGTCAACCTCAGGCAGGATGAGAACTCCCGCTGCGGAGGTGTGGATCCTGCCCTGCGATTCGGTGACTGGAACACGCTGCACGCGGTGAACGCCACCCTCGAACTTCAGGCGGGCGTAGACGCCCTCCCCGGGGTCGTTGGACGAGCCCTTAATCGCCATCTGGACATCCTTGTACCCGCCAAGATCGGACTCGTTGGCGGAGATGATCTCGGTCTTCCAGCCGCGGGTTTCAGCGTAGCGGGTGTACATGCGCAGCAGATCGCCGGCGAACAATGCTGCCTCGTCGCCGCCTTCGCCGCCCTTGACCTCAATGATGACGTCACGGCTATCGTTGGGGTCGCGTGGGATCAGGAGACGGCGCAGACGTTCCTGTGCCGCGGCCAACTGTTCCTCGAGGACCGGCACTTCGGCCGCGAATTCGGGGTCGTCAGCCATTTCCTGCGCTGCCTCAAGGTCGTCCTTGAGCGCCTCCCACTTGGTATGCGCATCGACAATACCGCTGAGCTCGGCGTACCTGCGGCCGAGCTTGCGGGCCAGGACCTGGTCGGAATGCACTGCCGGGTCCGAGAGCCGTAGCTGCAGCTCGGCGTGCTCGTCGAGCAGGTTCTGGATCGACTCAAACATTTGGAAAATACCTCTTTCGGACGAATTCCATTCAACAGATATAACCTACCCCGGGCGGCAAACCGGTCATTTCTGTTGACTCGATTGGTTAAGCACAACACCGCCCACGCTCTATCCGGCGGACCGGACGAGCGTGGGCGGCGGCTGGCTTGCTAGTCGTCGTCGTTCTTGGAACCGAGCGTGGTCTTCTGGACCTGCATCAGGAACTCGACGTTCGACTGGGTTTCCCGAATCTTGTTGGTCAGTAATTCAAGTGACTGCTGCTCGCCCAGTCCGGACAGAACCCGGCGCAGCTTCCACATGATCTTGACCTCGTCCGGGGACAACAGCTTCTCTTCACGACGGGTACCTGACGCGTTCACATCAACCGCCGGGAAGATCCGCTTGTCGGCGAGGTTCCGGGACAGGCGCAGTTCCATGTTGCCGGTGCCCTTGAACTCCTCAAAGATGACCTCGTCCATCTTGGACCCGGTCTCCACGAGTGCAGTGGCAAGGATGGTGAGGGATCCACCGTTTTCGATGTTGCGGGCTGCACCGAAAAAGCGCTTCGGCGGGTAGAGAGCAGCGGAGTCCACGCCACCGGACAGGATCCGGCCGGAGGCCGGCGCTGCCAGGTTGTAGGCACGGCCCAGACGTGTCATCGAATCGAGCAGCACCACCACATCCATTCCCATCTCCACGAGACGCTTGGCGCGTTCGATGGAGAGTTCGGCGACCGTGGTGTGGTCATCAGCTGGCCGGTCGAAGGTCGAGGCAATGACCTCCCCCTTGACCGTGCGCTGCATGTCGGTGACTTCCTCGGGCCGTTCGTCGACCAGCACCATCATGAGGTGAACCTCAGGATTGTTGATGGTGATCGCGTTGGCGATGGCCTGCAGGATGAGTGTCTTGCCTGCCTTCGGCGGCGAAACGATCAGACCGCGCTGGCCCTTGCCGATGGGCGCCACCAGGTCGATGACTCGAGGCCCGATTTTCTTCGCCTCAGTCTCAAGGCGCAGGCGTTCGGTGGGATACAACGGGACCAGCTTGGCGAACTCAACGCGGTCCTTGAGGTCCTCTGCGGGCTTGCCGTTCACCGAAGTGACGCGGATCAGCGCGTTGAACTTCTGGCGCGTGTTGTTCTGGTTCTCGCCGTCACGGGGCGCCCTGATGGCGCCAACCACGGCGTCGCCCTTGCGCAGATTGTGCTTCTTGACCTGGGCCAGGGATACGTAGACATCGTTGGGGCCGGGCAGGTAGCCCGAGGTCCGCACGAACGCGTAGTTTTCCAGGACGTCGAGGATGCCAGCGACGGGCAGCAGGACGTCGTCGTCAGTGACCTCGACGTCGTCGACCTCGGGGTTCTGGTTGCGGTTGCGACGACGGTCGTTCCTGTCGTTGCGGTCACGGAACCGGCTGCCACGGTCATTGCCCTGTCCGCGGTCGTTTCCGCGATCATTGCCGCGGTCGTTTCCGCGATCATTTCCGTTGCCGCTGTCATCGCGGGAATTACGGTTGCGGCGGTTGCGGTTGCGGCCCCGGCTGTCATCATCCCGGTTGTTGTCGTTCCGGTTGTCGTTGTTCCGGTTGTCGTTGTTGTCGTTCCGGTTGTCATTCCGGGTGCGTCCGCCACGATCATTGCGGCCGTTCGACTCGGTCTGCTCGTTGGAACCGGTGGCCGAGTCGCCACCCTGGCTGCCCCGGTCGGCGCCACGCGAGGATTCATCGGACGACGACTCGGCTGCCTCACTCGACGTGCCCTCAGCGCGCTCTTCGCCGCGACGGCCACGGCGATTCTCGCGGGGGGAACGTCCACGTGACCGCTCTCCGCTGTTGTCACGGCCGCTGTTGTCGCTGCCGTTGTTGTCGGCATCGTCGCCTGTTGAACCGTTAGTCGCCTCCGGCTGGGCGGCGTCAGCGGTCGGTACGCTTACAACGCCGTCGGATCCGGCACGCCGATTACGGTTCCGGGTACGCGAAGGACGTTCGGTCTGCTCTGGTGCAGTCTCCTCGCCGTCCGATGAAGCGGCAGCGGCGGGGCTTCCGGCGCGGCCGGACGAACGGCGCGAGGAACGGGTGGACCCGTTTGACTGGCTGGATTCTGGCTCCGCGGCACCGTTTCCTTCGGTTGCTGAGCCGTCCTTGGGACGGTCTGCAACCGCTGAACCACGCTGATGATCTGAGATGGCCGAGACCAGGTCGCCTTTGCGCATCCTGGACCCGCCGGTGATACCCAGTTGGCCGGCAAGGGCCTGGAGCTGGGCGAGCTTCAGCCCGGCAAGGCCGGAGCTTTTGGAAGCGGGAGCGTCGGCTGTGCCGGCGGTTGATGTGTCCACACCTGATAACAGGTCAGTGGTTTCAGTCACGAAGGATCCTTCCCCCTCGTCGGGCGGTCCAACTCTGATGTGGACCGCGTTTGGTTAGCCCCGCCGCCGTTATACGAACTGGCGGTAAGGGTTCGGTCCTGCCGGAAGAGTCCGGCCTGGCCGTACGTGCTAGGAACCTTCGGAAGTAAGTAGGCTTTCGGTTTATCTTCAAACCGATGGCACTCTGACGTTCGTGGGAGGTTACACCGGAGGTGATGCGACTGCTGATAATCATGCAGCTTTGCAGCGGTCAAAAGACAATGACGGCCATTTCAGCAGAAGCACTCAGCTGAACAGTAATCCATCCTGCCACCTTGCGACTGCTTGAAACAGTTACGACAGTAAAGACGGGTCACGGTCCATTCCGTTGGTGCACCACCAGTTTAGCACCCTCAACGGCCACAGGCAGCTTTAGGACGCGCCACCGGGGCAGGGAATCTGCATTGGTTTGATCTACGGATAGCGACTCAATGACTTCCTTGACCGCCTCAGCCTCGGCATCACTGGTGGCCAGGGTCATTACTGTCGGGCCAGCACCGGAGATCACCGCCGGAAATCCCTGCGCCCGAAGTTGCCGCATGAGAGTGGCACTGGGCAGCATCGCCTGAGCGCGATAGTCCTGATGCAGTAAATCGGCAGTGGCGTCCAACAGGAACTCAGGCCTGTGCGACAACGCGTGGACCAGGAGTGCGGCGCGACCAGCGTTGGTCGCGGCGCTTGAGTGGGAAACGGAAGCCGGAAGCAGCGCCCGTGCTGTCTCAGTCGACAGGGAAGTCGAGGGGATTGCCGCTACGGGGACAATCGCTTGATGAACCGGCACACGGGTGCTTCGAAAAAGTCTTCCCGTTTCCCACGAGATAGCCAGGGCCCCCAGCAGGGCAGGTGCCACGTTGTCAGGATGACCCTCAAGAGTCGAGCACAGTTGGAGGACTCCCGCCTCGTCCACCCGGTTATCCTCCGGAAGCAAAAAATTGGCAGCCAGGACGGCCGAGACAATAGCCGCCGCAGAGGAACCGAGGCCCCTGCCGTGGGGGATCAGATTCTGTGTTTCCAGTTCAAGGCCGGGGCAACCGAATCCTGCCCTTTCGAGGGTGCTCAGGAGAGTACGGGCGACCAGATGGGTTCCGTCGCTGGGCAGCTCATCGGCGCCCTCGCCAGTCACAGCGACACTGACAGTTCCGCTGGTGGTGGTTCGCACCCTGACAGTGTCGAACAGGGAGACCGCAAGACCCAGGCTGTCGAACCCCGGCCCCAGGTTCGCGCTGGTTGCGGGGACCCGGATCGTTGCCTCCTGACCCGCCGCCACCATCCTGGTGCTGCCGACAGCGTGGTCAACCTCCGGCGCGGGCACCCGTTCACTCACCCGCGCGGTCCTCAAGCCCCAGCGCTGTAGCGACGCTGACGACGTCGAAATCCACTTTGGTCGGCTCCACGTCGGACCCGTCCGCGGCTTTCAGTGCCCACTGGGGGTCCTTGAGGCCATGGCCCGTTACGGTGATCACTATGGTTTTGCCGACGGGCGCTGCACCCGCTGCATGCTTTTTCAGGAGGCCCGCGACCCCTGCAGCCGACGCTGGCTCGACAAAGACACCTTCGCGCGCAGACAGCCAACGGTGCGCTTCGAGAATCTCCTCATCGGTCACTGATTCAATCAGTCCTCCGGATTCATCCCTCGCCGCAATTGCCTGATCCCATGATGCAGGGTTGCCAATCCGGATCGCCGTCGCAATGGTGTCGGGTTCGGTAACGGGGTGGCCCTTGACCAGAGGCGAAGCGCCTTCAGCCTGGAAGCCCCACATCACCGGACGTTTGGTAGCGACGGGCGGCAGCACAGTCCCGTCGTCAACACCGTGTGGGTTGGTGTACGGCTCAGAGTACTCCCGGTAGCCCTTCCAGTAAGCGGTGATGTTGCCTGCATTTCCAACCGGTAACAGGTGGTAGTCAGGTGCGTCGCCCAGGACGTCAACTACCTCAAAGGCAGCGGTTTTCTGACCCTCAATCCGGGCGGGATTGACCGAGTTAACCAGAAAAACCGGGTACGCCTCGGCAAGCTTTCGTGCCACGTCGAGGCAATTGTCGAAGTTGCCGTTAACCTGCAACAGTTCGGCGCCATGCGCGATGGCCTGGCTGAGCTTACCCATTGAGATCTTGCCGTCCGGGACCAGCACGGCGCAGGTGATGCCTGCCTGGGTAGCATAGGCGGCCGCCGAGGCTGAGGTGTTACCGGTCGAGGCGCAAACCACTGCCTTCGCCCCGGATTCGATCGCCGCTGTGATGGCCATGGTCATGCCCCGATCCTTGAACGACCCAGTGGGGTTCATTCCTTCCACTTTGAGGAAGACTTGGGACCCGGTCAGCTCGGAAAGCGCCTTGGCTGGCACCAGTGGAGTCCCACCTTCGCCCAGGGTGATGATCGTTGTGGTCTCCGAGACGGGCAAGCGTTCTGCGTATTCGCGGATAACGCCGCGCCATTGGTGAGCCACTTAGGCTCCTTCCACTCGAAGGACACTCGTCACTGAATTGATGACGTCCAGGTCCTGGATCTGTTCAACTGTTGCAGCGAGCGCTGCCTCGCTGGCCCGGTGTGTCACGATGCGTAGCTCTGCCGTGGCTTGTCCCGCGTCATCTGCGTGATGGATGCTCTGCCGAAGGGTTTCGATTGACACACCCTGTTCTGTGAACAGCTGGGCGATCCGTGCAAGTACTCCCGGCTGATCAGCGACATCGAGCCCGATCGAATAGCTGGTGCTGACCGAATCGATACTCAGGGCAGGTACGTGGCCGGTTGTGGTTTCGGTCCGTCCAGGTCCGCCTAGCACCAGCCGTCGAGCAGCGCTGACAACGTCACCCAGGACGGCCGAGGCGGTGGGTGTGCCGCCGGCGCCCTGGCCATAGAACATCAGCTCACCGGCGTTCTCAGCCTCGACGAAGACTGCGTTGAAGGCACCGTGGACCGCCGCCAGTGGGTGGTCCCGTGGCAAAAGAGTGGGGTGCACCCTGACGCTGACACCCTCAGTGCCGGTACCGTCGGCTCCGTCCCGTGGGACTAGCTCGGCGATAGCGAGGAGTTTGATGACGAACCCGGCATCCTTGGCAGCCGCGATATCAGCTGCGGTTACCTTGGTGATGCCCTCGCAGTAGACGTCCTCCAGCGCAAAGCGGGTGTGGAAGGAGAGGGAAGCAAGAATGGCTCCCTTCGCTGCGGCGTCGTGACCCTCAACATCGGCAGTGGGATCGGCTTCCGCGTAGCCCAGGCGCTGGGCCTCGGCCAAGGCGTCGTCAAATTGGGCGCCGGTGGTGTCCATCTGGTCGAGAATGAAGTTGGTGGTTCCATTAACAATTCCGAGAACCCGGGTGATGCGGTCGCCGGAGAGACTGTCACGGATAGGGCGCAGGATAGGGATTGCCCCCGCCACTGCTGCCTCATAGGAGAGCTGGACTTTAGCGGCGTCAGCCTTCTCATACAGGGTGGGACCATCGAGCGCCAGCAGCGCCTTGTTGCCGCTAACCACTGTCGCGCCGTGCTCGATGGAGCGCAGGATCAACGTCCGTGCTGGTTCGATCCCACCCATCAGCTCAATGACAATGTCGGCGTCCTCGACCAGTGATTCAGCATCTGTGGTGAAAAGCTCCCGCGGCAAGTCGACGTCGCGGGGCGCATCGATGGTGCGCACTGCGATGCCTGTCAGTTCGAGCCGGGCTCCGGTGCGTGCAGCCAGCGCATCGGCGTCTTCGAGCAAAATCCGGGCCACCTGGGAGCCCACGTTGCCGCAGCCCAGCAGTGCGACCCGGAGGGTGGACGCGTTGGGAGTTTTCGAAGCTGGATCAAATGAAATGGTGTCGCTCCTGCAATCAGTTGGTGGTGCGGGGAATGTCGCGGGCCAGGATGTCGTCCTCGGTTTCGCCGCGCACGATCAGCCGTGCACTGCCATCCCGGACTGCCACGACCGGTGGGCGGGCAACCCAGTTGTAGTTGCTGGACAGCGCCCAACAGTAGGCTCCAGTGCCTGGAACTGCCACGAGATCACCGGCGTCAGTGTCCTCGGGAAGGTAGACATCCCGGACCACTATGTCGCCGCTCTCGCAGTGCATCCCGACCACCCGGGACAATACTGGGGTGGCAGCCGACGCCCGGGAGGCGAGCACCGCTGAGTAGTCAGCATCGTAGAGGACTGGACGGGGGTTGTCGCTCATTCCGCCATCCACCGACACGTACCGCCGCGGCTGACTGTCGGCGCCGTCGACGTCAACCCTGACAGATTTGGTGGTGCCCGCCGTGTACAGAGTAAAGGTGGTTGACCCGACTATCGCCCGCCCGGGCTCAATGGAAATCCGTGGGACGCGCAGGCCCAGCAGGGCACAGGTGGACCCGACGACGTCGGCCATCGCCGTCGCGATTTCCGCCGGAGGGCGGGGCTTGTCGGCCTCGGTGTAGGCGATCCCGTAGCCGCCGCCGAGATCCAGTTCGGGGAGTTCGACGCCGTGGCGGTCCCGGACCTGTGCCAGGAAGGCCAGTAGCCTGCGTGCGGCAAGTTCGAAGCCCTCAGACTCGAAGATCTGCGATCCGATGTGGCAATGAACGCCCAGGAGGTTGATGGACTCGTGGGCTAGCGCGGCAGCGACTGCCTGGGCGGCGGGTGAGGCGTGGTCGCCTGAGGCCGCCACCGAACCCGCAGGACTCGAGCTGCCCGCTGCGCCAGCCAGGGAAAGCCCGAACTTCTGGTCCTCGTGGGCGGTCGCGATGAACTCGTGGGTAGAAGCATGGACGCCTGGGGTGAGCCTCAACATCACGTTGGCGGTGGTGCCGCGGGCGCCAGCCAGCGCGGCGACCCGCTCCAGCTCGGGCAGGCTGTCCACCACGATGCGCCCCACGTTCACATCCAGCGCCCGTCCCAGCTCGGCGTCGGACTTGTTGTTCCCGTGAAGTCCAAGGTGCTCCCCCGGTATACCGGCCCGCATGGCAATGGCGAGCTCACCGCCGGAGCAGGTATCCAGCCGCAGGCCTTCTTCGGCTACCCAGTGGGCAATTTCAGTGCACAGGAAGGATTTGCCTGCATAGTAGATGTCCACGCCCCCGCACAGGTCGGCGAAGGCTGCATTGAAGGCGTCCTTGAAGCTGCGCGCACGGGCCCGGAAATCGTTCTCGGACACCACAAACAGTGGAGTGCCAAACTGTTCAGCGAGAGCCCCGACGTTCAGGCCCCCGATCGAGAGCTCATCGCCGTCACGGGCGACATCACGAGCCCACAGGGCGGTGTTCAGCCGGTTGACGTCGTCAGGGTAGCTCAGCCAGCCAGGGGCCAGCGGTGAATCGTTGGTCATTGTTACATCCGCTCCGGTGCTGAGACGCCAAGGAGGCCCAGCCCGTTGGCTAGAACCTGCTGGGTGGCGTTGTTCAGCCAGAGCCTGGTGCGGTGCAGGTCGGTGACCGCTTCGTCTCCCAGTGGCGCGATCCGGCAGGCGTCATACCAGCGATGGTAGGTACCGGCGATGACCTCGATGTGGCGGGCTACGCGATGCGGTTCGCGGAAAGCTGCGGCCTGCGCAACCATCCCTGGGAACTGGCCGAGCGCCGCCAGCAGCTCACCCTCGGTGGGGTGGCTGAGCTCCGAGGCATCGAATGCGCTGGTGTCCACGCCGGCGGCAGCTGCGTTGCGCTCCACCGCGTGGGTCCGGGCGTGGGCGTACTGCACATAAAACACCGGGTTGTCGTTGGTGCGCCGGGTCAAGAGGTCAAGGTCGATGTCGATGTTGGAATCCGCCGAGAAGCGGGCAAGGGTGTACCGGGCAGCGTCAACCCCGACGGCGTCGACCAGGTCCTCAAGCGTGACAACGGTCCCCGCACGCTTGGACATCCTGACCGGGACACCGTCCTTCATCAGGTTGACCATCTGGCCGATCAGCACCTCGACGGTGTCCGGGTCATCTCCCAGCGCGGCAGCGGCCGCCTTGAGCCGGGCCACGTACCCGTGGTGATCCGCTCCGAGCATGATGATGTTCAGATCGAAGCCGCGGCGGCGTTTGTTGACGAAGTAGCCGATATCGCCGGCAATGTAGGCCGGGGCGCCGTCGGACTTGATGACCACGCGGTCCTTGTCGTCGCCAAATTCAGTGGACCGCAACCACCAGGCGCCGTCCTCTAGGAACAGGTTCCCTGAGAGTTTGAGGTTCTCGAGCAGACCTTCGACGAAACCGTCCTGAAAAAGTGAATGCTCATGGAAGTAGACGTCAAAATCGACACCGAAGTCGTGCAGCGACTTCTTGATGTCGCTGAACATCAGGTCGACGCCCAGCTCCCGGAACCGCTCGATCGACTCATCCCGTTCGAGATCGAGGATCGCAGGATCGAGCACAAGGACCCGGGCTGCGATGTCGTCAATGTAGGCGCCACCGTACCCGTCTTCTGGAGAGGGCTCGCCCTTGGCACTGGCCCAGAGGGACCGTGCGAACCGTTCAACCTGGGCACCGTGGTCGTTGAAGTAATATTCGCGGGTCACGTCGGCGCCCTGGGACTGGAAGAGCCGGGCGAGCGCGTCTCCGACGGCTGCCCAGCGGGTGCCACCGAGGTGGATGGGACCGGTGGGGTTCGCCGACACGAACTCGAGGTTGATCTTGGTGCCAGCCATCAGCCCACTGGCACCGAAGGCGGGGCCGGCGTCAACAATTGAGCGTGCCAGCTCACCCGCGGCGGCGGCGTCGAGAGTGATGTTCAGGAACCCGGGACCAGCGATGGCAACACTCTTGACGCCGTCGAGCTGCTCCAGGCGACCGCTGAGAATCTGGGCGAACTCACGCGGGTTCATCCCTGCCTGCTTCGAAAGCTGGAGAGCGATGTTGGTGGCCCAGTCCCCGTGCTCCCGGCTCCTGGGCCGTTCCACCCGCACCTCAGACGGAAGCACGACGTCGAATTCGCCAGCGGCGACAGCGTCTTTCAGGCAGGAGGAGATAGCGGCAGAGAGTTCTTCAGGAGTCACTCATCCAGCATAACGGCGCGCACCGCTGCGGCCGTTTCTGTGACGTTACGGCGTGCACCACACGTGGAGCGGTCAGGGGTTTTCGTCAGGGGGTCCTTCCCTGATAAGCTCAGTGAGTCCCATTTCGGGGCCGGTCTAACCGGCATCCCGCCTTCGTAGCTCAGGGGATAGAGCGTCTGCCTCCGGCGCAGAAGGTCGTAGGTTCGAATCCTATCGAGGGCACAGAACAACCCCCAGATTTCACTGAAGTCTGGGGGTTGACTGCTTTAAGGTGCAAGTCTGTTCAACGTGTCACGTCAGCGGTACCCGGATACTCGAACGTCTGATAGTCCATCGGCTCGCCCCCGAAGTGTGAGCCCACCCGGGCACCCAGTGCCCCGACCATCAGATGACCCATCCGCCAGGCAATCGTGGCGACAGGAGCCGGCACCGGCTCCGGATACTCAAAGTCGATGGTGAGTGCGCCGCTCCCCATCTGGAGGGCCGCGGTTCCCGCACCGCCGGGCCGCGGTTCCCGTACCGCCGGCTCCCAGAAGTACTCCTGATCAGTCAAACCGCCTAGCCGGGGGCGTGCCTGATGATCCCAGTGCCACCGAAGTTGCTCGGTCAATTCCTTGATGAGGTCCATCCGGCCAGAATAGAAAGCAATTCAGGACAGCTACTGACCTGGTTTGGGACTAACTTGGTGGCATGTTGAAAACCTCCGCACGGCTGCTTCAGTTGCTCTCGCTGCTTCAGCTACGCCGGGAATGGACCGGCTCGGCGCTTGCTGCCCGAATGGGCGTCACCGAGCGCACCGTCCGACGGGATATGGGAAAACTCCGCACCCTGGGATACCCCATCCACGCCTCACCGGGAGTGGCCGGCGGCTACCAGTTGGGCGCTGGCGCGCAGTTGCCCCCGCTACTGCTCGACGACGACGAGGCGCTCGCCGTCGCCCTCGGCCTCAGCGCCGTGACGGCGAGCCCCGTCGCGGGGATTGGCGAGGCGTCAGTGCGGGCGCTGACCAAACTGGAACAGGTACTCCCCAGCCGGCTTCGCCCCCGGTTTGCAGGATTGCGAAATGCAGTAACCCGGATGTCAGCCGTCAGCACGCCGGTGAAGCCAGAGATCCTCACCGCCCTCTCCGCCGCGATCACCGAACGACGGACAGTGGTCTTCAGGTATGCCCGCCAGGATGGTGAATCCTCGCGTCGGGTGGTCGAACCCTACCGGCTCGTAGATACCGGCCGCCGCTGGTATCTGGTGGCGTGGGACTCCACCAGGGAGGATTGGCGCACGTTCCGGGTGGACCGGTGCCAGAGCGTCCCGGCGCAGCGTGAGAGGTTCAGCCCCCGCCCACTTCCCGCCAGCGACCTTGCCCTGTACGTGCAGCAGTCCATCACGCGCTCACCGTACAAGTACGACGTCGTCGTCCGTCTGACGGGGAATATCACCGAGGTCTCGCAAAAGATTTCCCCAGGCACCGCCGAGCTTCAGAGCGACGGGGACTTGCACACCCTGATGCGGGCCGGCTTCGATTCACTCGACTGGCCGCTGATGCACTTGGTGGCCCTTGAGCTTGAGTTCGAGATACTGGAGCCACCCCAGATGCGCGAGCGCGCCCGGCTAGCGGCGGCACGCCTCACAAGGGCATCAGGAGGCTGAGCGGACCCGCTCACCATCAACCGCCTAGAATTGGTATCAACCATGGCACTGACTATCTCCTACCCCCCTGAACTCCCGGTTTCCGAGCGCCGCGCCGACATCATGGCTGCGATCGCCGCAAACCAGGTGACGATCATTGCCGGCGAAACCGGCTCCGGCAAGACCACCCAGATTCCCAAGATGTGCGTGGAGCTGGGCCTCGCCGACAATGGCCTGATCGGCCATACCCAGCCCCGACGCCTTGCCGCACGCACTGTTGCCGAGCGCATCGCCGAGGAACTGGATGTCAAGGTGGGCGCTGAGGTCGGCTTCCAGGTACGGTTCACCGGCGAGGTCAGCCGCAGCACCAAAATCAAGCTGATGACTGACGGCATCCTGCTGGCCGAAATCCAGCATGATCGACTGTTGAAGAAGTACAGCACCATCATCATCGATGAGGCCCACGAGCGCAGCCTGAACATCGACTTTATCCTCGGTTATCTGAAGCGGATCCTGCCGCAGCGGCCCGATCTAAAGCTCATCATCACCTCGGCCACCATTGACCCCGAACGCTTCGCCGCGCACTTCGCGGCCGACGAAGCCGTGAGCATCAAGGCCCCGGCACCAATCATCGAGGTTTCCGGCAGGACCTACCCGGTGGAAATCAGGTACCGCCCACTGAGCCAGCCGGCCGGCGAATCTGACGCCGGCGCCGATCCCGGCGAGCAGGAGGAGGACCGGGACCCGCTCGACGCCGTCTGCGACGCCGTCGACGAACTGGCCAAGGAAGCCCCCGGGGACATTCTGGTGTTCTTCTCCGGCGAGCGCGAGATTCGCGATGCGGCCGATGCCCTCCGTGCCCGGGTCCAGGTCAATCCCCGGCTCGAGGGCACCGACATCCTGCCGCTGTTCGCCAGATTGTCGCTGCAGGAACAGCACCGGGTCTTCCGGCCCTCCGGCCCGGGACGGCGAATCATTCTTGCCACTAACGTCGCCGAAACCTCGCTCACGGTTCCCGGCATCAAGTACGTCATCGACACCGGCACTGCCCGTATTTCGCGCTACTCACACCGCACCAAGGTGCAACGGTTGCCGATCGAACGCGTATCCCAGGCCTCGGCCAACCAGCGCTCCGGCCGGTGTGGCAGGGTCTCCGACGGCATCGCCATCCGCCTGTACTCGGCGGAAGACTTCGAGGCCCGCCGCCCATTCACCGACCCTGAGATCCTGCGCACCAACCTGGCAGCAGTGATCCTGCAGATGACCGCCATGGGGGTCACCCGCGGGCCCAAGGATGTTGCCGACTTCCCGTTTGTTGAGCCCCCTGATTCCAAGGCCATCAACGACGGGGTGACCCTCCTGAAGGAGCTCGGTGCGCTGGAGGCTTCGGGTGGCATCTCCCCAATTGGCCGCAAGCTGGCGCAACTGCCGGTAGACCCCCGGCTGGGCCGCATGATCGTGGAGGCAGGTCACCGCGGGTGCGCCAAGGAGGTGATGGTGCTCGCGGCTGCCCTCACCATCCAGGATCCACGAGAGCGTCCGCAGGCGGACCAGGGCGCGAAGCTGCAGACCGCCACGACGATGCACAAGCGCTTCCTCGACGAGAACTCGGACTTCACCGGATATCTGAACCTGTGGCGCTACCTGCAGGACCAGCAAAAGGAGCTCTCCTCTACCCAGTTCCGCAGGCTGTGCCGCAACGAGTTCATCAACTACCTGCGGGTCAGGGAATGGCAGGACCTGTTCGCTCAGCTGCGTCAGTTGGCCAAGCCGCTGGGGATCACACTCTCCCCCGATCCGGTGGACCCGGTCGGAAACGACACAGTAATCCATATCAGCCTGCTCGCCGGGCTGCTGAGCCACATCGGCCTCTACGATCAGCGCAAGCGTGAGTATGCCGGTGCCCGAGGTACCCGCTTCGCCGTTTTCCCCGGCAGCGCTCTGTTCAAAAAGTCACCCGACTGGGTGATGGCAGCCGAGCTGGTGGAGACCTCACGGCTCTGGGCGCGGGTTGCGGCGAAGTTTGACCCCCTGTGGGCCGAGGAGGTGGCGCCGCACCTGGTGAAGCGAAGCTACAGTGAGCCACACTGGTCCCGGAAGATGGGCGCGGTCATGGCCCACGAGAAGGTCACCCTGTATGGCGTCCCAATCGTCCCGCAGCGCCGGGTCAACTACGGGCGGATCGACCGCGAGGTTGCCCGCGAAATGTTTATCAGGCATGCCCTGGTGGAGGGCGACTGGAAAACCCACCACAAGTTCTTCCACCGCAACAAGGCACGCCTCGCCGAGATCGAAGAGCTGGAGAACCGGCTGCGCCGCCGCGACCTGATGGTCGATGACGAAACCCTGTTCGAGTTCTACGATTCCAGGGTAGGGCCAGAGGTCGTCTCTGAACGGCACTTCGACTCCTGGTGGAAGAACATCCGACATGGGCAGCCGGATCACCTCGACTTTTTGCCCGGGGATTTACTCGCCGCCAATAGTGACCTGGATGAGTCAGCGTTCCCCACGACCTGGCATCAGGGCGGCTTCGAGCTGCCCCTCAGTTATGAGTTCTCGCCCGGGGTCCAGGGCGCGTCCGACGGCGTCACGGTCCAGATCCCGGTGGTGTTCCTGAACCAGCTCGAAGCAAGGGCGTTTCATTGGCAGATTCCCGGGCTGCGGGTGGAACTGGTGACCGCCCTGATCAAGTCGCTGCCGAAACAGGTGCGCAAGAATTTCATTCCCGCCCCCGACGTTGCACGGAGTGCTGTCGCAGCGCTGAATACCGACTTCGATCCGACGAGCGATGATCTTGAACAGTCCCTGGAACTGGCCCTGCGCAGGCTCAAGGGACACATCATCGCACCGGGTTCATGGAATCGCGGCGTGCTGGCCGATCACCTGCTGATGTCCTTTCAGGTGGTTGACGGCCAGGGAAAGATCCTCGATGAGGGCACCGACCTGGCAGCCTTGCAGGAGCGGCTTGCACCCCAAACACGCCGGGCGATCGCCGAATCGTTGGGCGCCACCCCTGCCACCGCCCGGCTAGCGAAGAAGGCTGCGCAGGCGGGAGCAGCAGGGTCCCGACGCGGGTTCAACGGCGCCGCGTCCGGCTCTGCAACCGGCGCCCAGGCACCGTCTGACTCGACAATCGGCAGTGGGGTCACCGAGCAATCCGGCCTCACAGCGTGGACATTTGGTGACATCCCGCGGCAGGTGACCCGGTTGGTGAACGGGCACACCGTGACCGGCTACCCGGCGTTGACCGACGAGGGCGGCTCCGCTGGACTCGCCGTCTTCCCCAACCCGGCCGAGCAGGGCGCCTTCATGCGCGACGGCGTCATCCGGCTCCTGACCGTGCGCGTTCCCAGCCCCGCCAAGTACGTTCTGGAGCACCTCAGCAACGCGGAAAAGCTCACGTTCAGCCAGAACCCACATGGGAGTGTCGCGGGGCTGATCGAGGACTGCACGCTCGCCGCGGTCGACAAGTTGACACCGCAGACCCTGCCCTGGACGGAGACCGGGTTCAACTCACTCTATGAAACAGTCCGCGCCGAGCTCATTGACACGGTGTTCGCTGTCACCGCCACTATCGAAAAGATCCTGTCCAGCACCCGCAGGATCGAGAAACACCTCAAAGGGTCCACCAGCCTTGCCCAGATCACCGCGCTCAATGATGTCCGGAGTCAGCTGGAACAGCTGGTGTACCCGGGCTTCGTGGCGAAAACCGGGTACGCCCAGCTGAGCCATCTGCCCCGCTACCTGGCCGGCATCGAGACTCGGCTCGCCAAGCTGTCCGGTAATGTCCAGCGGGATTCGCTCGGCGTCGCCGTCGTCCAGCGTCTGGAAGATGAGTACGACGACGCCGTCGCAGCCCTCGCGCCGGGCGGCCGTAAAACCCCTCCCGCTCTCGCAAGAGTCCGCTGGATGCTTGAAGAGCTCAGGATCAGCCTGTTTGCCCAGGAGCTGGGCACCGCGTACACCGTGTCGGAGAAGCGGATCCGTGCTGCCATCGCCGAGGCGATGGCAGCACAGCGGACCGGGGTGGGCTCAGCCGGTTAGCCAGCTCGGCCCGTGAACCAGCTCTGCCGGCTAGCTCGTCTCGGGAACGTGCGCCCCGTACCCGGCCGAGCGGAGGGCTTCCCGGAGGGCGTGGGCGTTGGCGTCCAGGATGGCAGGATCGGGGTTGTGGTCGACGGCGTGCACGTCGAAGTCCTTGGCGCTCTGCGTCGGCCAGACATGGACGTGCAGATGAGGCACCTCGTACCCTTCCATCAGCACCCCCACCCGTTTCGGAGCGAACACAGCCGTCTGGGCCTTCGCTACCGTTTGAGCCACCGCCATCACCTTGGCGAGGAGCTCCGGTTCCGCCTCCACCCAGTGTGCTACCTCCTGCCGTGGGAGGACCAGGGTGTGTCCATCAGTGAGCGGGGCAATGGTGAGGAACGCCACGACGTCGTCGTCCTGCCAGATAAACCGCCCGGGAATGTCGCCGTCGATAATCTTGGTGAATAGGGTACTCATGCAACTCCTCTGGTTCCGGATCGAGTCAACAGAAATAACGTGTTTCGCGCCGGAAACCGGTCATTCGTGTTGACTCGACGATGGGGTGACAGTTGTGGCGGGTCTTCAGGCGCCCGTTGCCACTGGTAGATCGGACCGTGAGGACCATTGCGACCAGGACCCCGGGTACAGCGCAGCTGGATAACCTGCGATCTCCAGGGCTGCTATCTGATGGGCGGCGGTGATCCCCGATCCGCAATACACAGCGATCTCGACGGCATCCCTGACACCCAGTGCCTCAAAGCGGCGGCGCAGATCGGCCGGCGTCCTAAACCGCTGATCAGCGGTGAGGTTTCCAGTCGTTGGAGCGCCGACCGCCCCGGGAATGTGACCAGCCTTGGGGTCCAGCGGTTCCACTTCCCCACGAAATCGCTCGTCCGCCCGGGCATCGAGCAGCACGCCGTGCTCTGCAATCTCCGGAACTCTGTCAATGTCCACAACCGGCATGGACCCGTGGTTCAGTTCCACCTCGCCGAGGCAATGCTGTTCCTCTCCGCCCTCGGTCTCGAAGCCAGCGCTGGTCCAGGCGGCCAGCCCACCATCGAGCAGGTGCACAGCATCCAGGCCCGCCCAGCGCAACAGCCACCACAGCCGGGCGGCTGACGTATTGCCTGAGTTGTCATAGGCCACCACCACATCGCCGTCGTTGATGCCCCACTGGCGCGCGGCTTCCTGCAGCCGATCGATGCCCGGGAGCGGGTGCCTACCCTCCCGTGCCGACGGTTCACCGCTGAGCGTGGCTTCAAGGTCAACGTAGACCGCGCCGGGAATGTGGGCTGAATGGTAATGACCGTGGCCGTGGGGATCGCCCAACGCCCAGCGGACATCCAGCAGGACCGTCTGCGCACCGGAGGTCATCCGGTCCCGCAGGGCCTGCACGTCCATCAGAGTCTTCATCAAGATCTCCTTTTGAATGTGACCGGCAACACTGCCGGGCCTTGTCAGCACAAGTCCACCACAGCCCGGGCCCGTACTCCAATCCACAGCCCGTCAACTCCTCCGAGCTGGAACGGGTGGGCCCGGTAGGCTAAACCAGTGAACACCCTGACGCCCCTCCCGGACCGCTCCTGGGCAGCCGAAGCCATCCGCCGGATCGAGGCTGAAAACAACCGATCCGCTGATACTCATCTCTATGCGGTTCCGCTGCCGGAGCACTGGGGAATCGAACTGTTCCTGAAGGATGAGTCGACTCACCGCACAGGAAGCCTCAAGCACCGGCTGGCACGCTCGCTGTTCCTCTTCGGCCTGGTGAACGGCTGGATCGGCGAGAGCACGACCATCGTCGAAGCGTCCAGCGGCTCCACCGCCGTCTCCGAGGCATACTTTGCCCAGCTACTGGACCTGCCGTTCATCGCCGTGATGACCCGCACCACCAGCAGGGAAAAGATCGACCTGATCGAACAATACGGCGGCGCGTGCCACTTCGTGGATCACGCGTCAGAGGTGTACGACACCGCTGCAACCCTGGCAGCTACGGCAGGCGGCCACTATATGGATCAGTTCACCTACGCTGAGCGCGCCACCGACTGGCGAGGCAACAACAATATTGCTGAATCGATCTTCGGCCAACTTGCCCTCGAACAGCACCCCATCCCCGACTGGATCGTCGTGGGGGCAGGTACCGGCGGGACCAGTGCGACCATCGGCCGGTACATCCGCTATCAACGTCACCCCACCCGGCTGGCAGTCGTCGACCCGGAGAACTCAGCTTTCTACCCGGCGTGGCAAACCTCCGGCACGGCCGCGGCGGGCAGTCCCTCCCGGATCGAGGGCATCGGACGGCCCCGGCTGGAACCCAGCTTCGTGCCCGGCGTGATCGACCACATGATCCAGGTGCCCGACTCCGCCTCGGTCGCTGCGATGCGCCACCTTCGTCAGCTCACCGGCCTGCATGCTGGCCCATCCACCGGGACGAATTTGTGGGGTGTCTGGACCCTGATCGCCGGGATGATGGCCGAAGGGCGCCGGGGCAGCGTCGTCTCCCTCATGTGCGACGCTGGAACCCGGTATGCGGGCTCCTACGACGATGACGCCTGGCTCTCCGCGCGCGACCTGGAGCCGACCCCCTACACCGCTGTGTTGGAGCACTTCTTCGCCACTGACACCTGGCAGGACTGAACTGCCGGATAGCGGCAGTCGCGGGAACCGGGTAGAACTGAGTAATGACTGATTCCCTGGTGCTTGGTCCCATGATGCGTTATGTCGATCTGACCTCGGCCAGTATCTGGGTGGAAACCCGACACGCTGCGCAGGTAACTGTTGCTGCCGGCGATCAGTCCTGGGACGCCAGGACGTTCGGCGTCCACGGCCACCACTACGCCCTGGTGGAGGCTGACGGCCTGGAACCCGGAACCGTCACCGAGTACACGGTGTCGATAGATGGCGAGCAGGTATGGCCCAAAGCCGGGACAGCGTTTCCCCCGTCAATGATTGCCACGTTGACCCCGGGTCGACCGATCAAGTTGGCCTTTGGCTCGTGCCGGACCAGTGTGCCGCACAACGAAGCCGGGAACGGCAAACACGGCGTCGACTCGATGCGTGCCTACGCCCTCAACATGGCGGGGGGGGTCGACGACGTGGCCTGGCCCGATCTGGTGGTGTTCCTCGGCGACCAGGTGTACGCCGACGTGACCAGCGACGCGATGCAGGAGTTCATCAGGGCACGGCGGAACATTGAGGAAGAACCGGGCGAGGAGCTCAAGGACTACGAGGAGTACGCCCACCTGTACAACCTCGCCTGGTCCGACGACGCCAACCGGTGGCTGCTTTCCACCCTGCCCAGCGCGATGATCTTCGACGACCATGACATCCGGGACGACTGGAACACGTCACTGAAATGGAAACAGGCGATGGAGGCGACCTCCTGGTGGCAGGGGCGAATCGTCTCGGGCCTGGCGTCCTACTGGGTGCACCAACATTTGGGTAACCTCTCCCCAGAGCACCGCGCGGAGGACGAAATCTGGCAGCTGATCAGCGCCCACCACGGTGAGGCGGAACTGGACATCAGTGATGTGCTGGACCGATTCGCCGACCGGACCAACCAGCAGCCCTCCACTTACCGGTGGAGCTTCGCCCGGGAGATCGGCGACGTCCGCCTGGTGGTCCTCGACTCCCGAGCGGGCCGGGTGCTCACCCCCGAGAAGCGGGCGGTGCTGGATGAGCAGGAGTTGGCCTGGCTCGATGGGCAGATGCAGGGCGGCTTCAGGCATCTGTTGGTTGCCACCTCGCTCCCCTTCCTGCTGCCCCCTGGGCTGCACCACATTGAGGCGTGGAACGAAGCGCTGGCCGACGGCGCCTGGGGTACGTTTGGCGCAAAGATCGGTGAAAAAATGCGGCGCACCGTCGATCTTGAGCATTGGGGTGCTTTCCAACGCAGCTTCAGGGCGGTGGCAAAGATGGCGGTTGAAGTGGCGGACGGGAAACGTGGCAAGGCACCCGAGACTGTCACATTCCTCTCCGGCGACGTGCATTTCTCGTACGTTTCCGAGGTGGAGCGCTCGTCAGGAAGCCGGATCATCCAGGCCGTCTGCTCGCCGATCCGTAACCCGCTCCCCCGCGCGATGCGCTTTGCGACTGCCATCCTCTCCTACGGCGTCGCCAGCCCGGTGGGCGCACTGGTAGCCCGCTCCGCCAAGGTCCCTGATCCGCCCTTCCGCTGGACCCGGTTAAAGGGCCCCTGGTTCGACAACAACCTCGCCGGTCTCGAAGACGGGCCGGACGGTCTGCGCCTCTGGTGGGAGCGCGGCGTAGTGGTCGACGGCGATCATCTCTCGCCGGAGCTGGAACAAGTCTCCACTGTGACCGTTTCGCCAAGGAGCTAAATCATCACGCTTTCACCGGGGGCAAGGTGACGGAACTCGGTGCCGTACAGGTTGCCAAGACGGGCCACGTGGCTCTCGACCAGTTGCAGACCTTGCTCGTTAAGCAGTGCGTCGTGAATCTGGAACGCACGTGCAGCCCTGACCGAAGTGACAAAATCGATCACTTCGGCGGTCTTGGACCAGGGCGCATGCACCGGAACGAGGAGCGCGGAGACATCAACGCCATGCGGGACAATGAAGGAATCCCCCGGGTGGTAGACGGAGCCGTCGATGAAGTACCCGACATTGGCGACCATCGGAATGTGCGGGTGAATTAGAGCATGCTGACCGCCGAAGGTCTGCACCTCAAAGCCAGCGACACTGTACCGCTGCTCCGGCTGGGCCGTGTGCACCCGGACTGGGCCGTCGTCGTCGAGCCGATTCGCCAGGAGGCTTGCCACCGCCGCCGGAGCATAGATCAGCAGCGACGGATCCTCCTGCAACGCCGCTACTACTTTTTCCTCATCGAAGTGATCGGCGTGCTCGTGGGTGATCAGCACGGCATGGGCGCCTGCGAGGGCAGTCTCCACGTCGGAGAACGATCCTGGATCGACGACCAGCACCGCCCCGTCCTTCTCCAGGCGGACACAGGAGTGGATAAACTTGGTGAGCTTCATCGCGTTAGCCTACCGCTGGGGCGTGCCTGCCAACAGCCGAACCTGCTACCGCTGGTAATCTTGTCGCGAAGGTCAGTAATATTCGAGCCATCAGGAGGCGATCCATAGGTGCCACCAACAGCAGAGCCAGTAGTGCGCAAAGGCTCAGAACAACGGGTCACCAAGCAGCGTCTGGCGGTGAGCGCGGCCCTCGATACGCTCGATGATTTTGTCAGCACCCAGGAACTTCACCGGCGGCTGCATGAGACTGGCAACGCGGTTTCCCTCGCCACCACGTACCGTATCCTGCAGTCCATGTCCGAGGACGGACTAGTCGATGTGCTACGGAACGGTGAGGGTGAAGCGGTCTACCGCAGGTGCGATGCGCCGCACCATCATCACCATCTGCTCTGCCGGAACTGTGGCCGCGCCGTCGAAATCGAAGCACCAGCGGTGGAGAAATGGGCAGCACGCATCGCCGATGAGCATGGGTACACCGAGGTAGCTCACACAGTTGAAATCTACGGTCTGTGCCCGGCCTGCACTGCCGAACAAACAGCTGGTTAGGCGGATCCGGCCAGCACTGGGCGGCGGGCAGCGGTCGACGTCGTCCTGCGGCCCCGCTGCCAGCTGATTCCCCGACACACCAGATAGATCATGAAGGAAATAGTTGTCACGTACGGGCTGATCGGGATTCGACCACCCAGCGCCAGCAGGATTCCACCGACCACTGACACGCAGGCGAAGACCACGCTGAGTAACACCACGATTCGAGGCGAGGATGTCACCTTCAGAGCTGCCGCGGCGGGCGTGATCAGGAGGGCGAGCACCAGCAGTGCACCCACCACCTGAATGGACAGCGCTACGGATACGCCCAACAGGAACATGAACATGATCGATAACCCACGGACGGGTACGCCGCGGGCTTCGGCCAGGTCGGCGTCGGCGCTGGCAAACGTGAGCGGCCGCCAGATAGCCAGCAGCGCCACCATCACCGCTACGGCGCATCCAGCCAGGAGTGAAAGTTGGACGTCGTCGACCGAGACGATCTGGCCGGTCAGGAGGCCAAATTTGTTGGCTGCCCGGCCCTCGTAAAGGGCGAGGAAGAGAATTCCGAGGCCGAGACCAAACGGCATAATCACGCCGATGATTGAGTTCCGGTCCCTCGCCCTGATCCCCATCACCCCAAGCAGCACTGCGGCGAGCACCGATCCGACCAGGGATCCGTAGATGACGTTGGCGCCGATGAGCAGGGCGAACGCTGCGCCGGCAAACGAGAGTTCGGCGATACCGTGCACGGCGAAGGCCAGATCCCTCATCATGACAAAGGTGCCAATCAGTCCGCCCAGAAGCCCGAGCACTGCACCCGCCCACAGCGAGTTCTGCACCAGGGGGAGCAAGTCGGAGTAGTTGTCGAAGTTGAAGACTGCGGTAAAGATCTCCTGCAGGTCCACTCTCAGTGTCCTTCCGCGTGGTGGTGGGTGGTGTCATCGGGGAGCCCGACCACAATGATCCGTCCCTTGCTGTGGAGCACCTCGACGTTGGAGCTGTAGAGCTCGGACAGCACCTCGCTGGTCATGACTTCATGGGTCGGCCCGACTCTGAACTGTCCTCCCGCCAGATAAAGCACGCGGTCGACATAGTCAATGATCGGGTTAATCTCGTGGGTGACAAACACCACGGCCGACTCATTGTCACGGCATTGTGAGTTGATGAGTCCGCTGACAGCCTGCTGGTGGTGAAGGTCCAGGGACAGCAACGGCTCGTCGCAGAGGAGCACCTGCGGGTTGGTGGCAAGTGCCTGGGCGGCACGCAACCTCTGTTGTTCCCCTCCTGACAGACGGCCCACCGGCGCATCAGCGTAGGCGGACGCCCCCACTTTCTCCAGCAGCGCGTCGACTACCGAGTTGTACTCCCGCCCCTTCCACCGGACGCCCCAGCGATGTCCATCGACGCCAAGCCCTACCAGATCGCGCGCCCGCAGCGGAGTTTCAGGTGGAAACGACTTCTGCTGGGGTATGTACCCGATCTCGCGGCTTCCGCGGCGCACCGCGGCGCCGTTGACTGTGGCTGACCCCGAGTCCAACTGCTGCAGACCCAGCAGCACCTTGAGGAGACTGGTCTTGCCTGACCCATTGGGCCCCAGCACCGCGAAGAACTCACCCTTGCGGATGTCCAGGTCAAGGTTTTGCCAGAGAACGCGCTCGCCGAAGGATAGGGAGGCCGACCGGAGGCGAACCACGGGCTCGGCGCTACGGTGCTCAGTCGTGAGGTGGTCATAGGTCAGAGCCAGTTAGTTCATCTCCAGCGAAGGGTAGTGTGGTGGCGTTGCCGCCAACGATCAGGGGTTGAGAACGCTTTCGATACCGTCCACATTGGAAGTCATCCAGGTCAGGAAGTCTTCCCCATCAGGCACTGTCTCGGTGAAGTTGACGATTTCCACCCCCGCCGCGTCCGCTGCGTCACGGACGGCCTGGGTCTGGGGACTCTCCGTCTGCTCATTATAGGCAAGGAAGGCCAAGGATTCGTCTTCCATGAGGGTCATCATTTCGTTGAGGACGGCCACTGATACGTCCGACCCTTCCTCAATCGCCTCGCTGTAGTCCCCCGGCGTGATGTTCTCGAGCCCTGCTGCTTCGAGGAGGTAGACCGGAACCGGTTCGGTAATTGCAACCGTTTCGCCGTCTGAATCAGCGCTCATCGCGGCGAGCCTGTCGGTAAGCGCTGCGATGCCGTCGTTGAATTCTCCGACATTGGCACTGTATGTTTCAGCGTTCTCCGGATCTATTTCTGAAAGCTTGTCACCGATGGCGCCGGCAACCGCACCCATCGCCTCAAGGTCATACCAGACATGCTCATTAAATGATCCGTGGGCGTGCTCAGCGTGCTCCTCTTCAGACTCACCCTCGTGCTCAGCGTGCTCCTCTTCAGACTCACCCTCGTCGTACCCGGCAATGCTCACGGCCGAGATCATGAAGTCGTGGTCCATTTCCACCTCGTCGGCAAGATTATGGAGGAACGGGTCATACCCGCCACCATTTTCGATCACGAGATCAGCTTCGGACACAGCCAGCTTGTCCTGAACCGTTGCCTCATAGGAGTGCGGATCCTGCGCCAGGCTGTCAACAATAGAGGTGACCGAGACGCCGTCCCCACCGATGGTCTCGGCGATATCGCCGTAGACGTTGGTCGAGGCGACGACCTGAATGCTGTCCCCAGCGGTGTCGACTGAAGCGCTTTCACCCTGAGACTGCCCGCACCCGGTCAGTGCCAGCGCCACGGCTGCTACCCCAATAAGGCCTGTGGATGTGGAAAGGCGTCGCATGTATCCCTCGATCTACGTGTAGTTGCTCGGATCACTAACTCTTGACTCCGAGTCTAACGCAAACGCGAATCATTCGCATAAACAGGTTCAGGTGGGCTACTTGACGCTTCGGTCCAAACCAAGGTCCTCGACGCTGGCACCTGTCCGCCGGTGGCCCTGACTTTGGGTGGCATCCCGGATCTCGCCGATCAGCTGCTCAATGATGTCCTCAAGAAACAGCACCCCATGGGTGGCACCGTCGGGACCCAACACCCGGGCGAGATGCGATCCGGTGCGCTGCATGGTGCTCAGCGCCGTCTCGATTTCGTCATCCATTCGCAGGTTCGCCAAGGTCCGCACCTTGTTCTCGGTGATGGGCTTGGAATACATCTCCTCCGAGATGGACATGATGTCCTTGAGATGCATATAGCCCGTCAGGGCATCGTTCTCATCCATCAACACGAAGCGGGAGAACCCAGTCCTGCCCACTGTCTTCTCAAAGTCAGCGGGTGTGGAGTCGGTACGGACACTTACCAGCTCCTCCAACGGAACCATTACTGTTCCAGCAGTCTGGCCCGAGAACTCAAGGGCACCGGAGATCAGACCCGAGCCATCATCCACGAGGCCATGGCGGGTCGACTCCTGAACAATAGACTGCACTTCCTCAAGGGTGAAGGACGAGGTCACCTCATTCTTGGGCTCCACCCGCATGGCCCGCAGAATGTGGTTCGCCAGCCAGTTCAGTGAACTGATAATCGGGTTCACAACCTTGGCGATCATGACGAGCGGCGGAGCGAGCAGCAATGCCGCCTTGTCGGCGACAGACACTGAGATGTTCTTCGGGACCATCTCGCCGAACGTCACGTGGAGGAACGTCACTATGAGCAGCGCTATCGCGAACGCGATGATGTCGGCGGGTCCGGCACCAATACCCACCGTTTCGAGAGGCACCACCAACAGGTGGTGGATCGCCGGTTCAGCGACCTGCAGAATCAATAGGGAGCACACGGTGATGCCCAGTTGAGCGCACGCAAGCATCAACGAAACGTGCTCCATTGCCCACAGAGTGGTCTTGGCCCGCTTCGAGCCTGCGTCAGCCAGCGGTTCAATCTGGCTACGGCGGGCAGACATCACAGCAAATTCGGCACCAACAAAGAAGGCGTTGCCGATCAACAGGACTACCAGCCATACGATTCCTGCCCAGTCGTTCATCGCTGACCTTCCATCGCCACTGTTGCCAGTTCCACAGCATCCTCTGCCGGTTCCATCGGGATAAAGCTGACCCGGTCGATCCGGCGGCCGTCCATGCGCTCCACTTCGAGGATTCCGCCGGGGACGTCGACCCGGTCTCCGGGTGCCGCGATGCGTCCCAATTGGGCCATGATGTACCCGGCCACGGTTTCATAGCCTGCCTCATCAGGCACCGACAGGCGCGGAATCTGGTCGGTCACCTCATCAGGCCGCATCAGGCCAGGGAAGAACCAGTTCCCGGAGGCACTCTGCAGCACTCCCGGTTTGAGCTTGTCGTGTTCGTCGGCAACCTCGCCGACAATCTCCTCGACCAGGTCTTCGAGGGTCACCACGCCGGCTGTTCCGCCGTACTCGTCGAGCACAACCGCCAGTTGAAGATTTGCCTCCCGAAGCTCCGCGAGGAGCGAATCCAGGTGAACAGTCTCCGGAACACGGAGGACCTCGGTCATGATCGTGCCAGCCGGCAGGCCTGCACGCTTACCGCGGGGCACAGCCACTGCCTTCTTGACATGGACCACTCCCCGAATGTCATCGGGGGAATCAGCGATCAGTGGGAACCGGGAGAAGCCGGTCCGCCGGGCGAGGTCGACGACGTCGGCCACGCTCTGGTCCGACTCGATAGTCTCCATCCGGATCCGCGGCGTCATGACGTCGGCGGCAGTGCGTTCGGCGAAGCTGAAGGTTCGCGCGAGGAAGTTGGCGGTGCCAGCGTCGAGCGTCCCCATTTCAGCCGACCGACGGACCAGGGAGGACAACTCGGACGGTGTCCGTGCGCCAGAGATTTCTTCCTTCGCCTCCAGCCCAAACAGGTTCAGTACCCGGTTCGAGAAGCCGTTCAAGACGACTATCGCAGGCTTGAACACGCCAGTGAAGATCAGCTGCGGGCGGGCCAGCAGCTTGCCAATCTTGAAGGGGAGGGCGATGGCAAGGTTCTTGGGAACCAGCTCGCCAATCAGCATCGACAACAGGGTGGCAAGGGTCATCGCGATGACGAGTGACACAGTGCCAAGGATCGCGTCCGGAATGCCGATGGTGGTCAGCGGACCCTGAATCAGCCTGCCCACCGACGGTTCCATCACATAGCCGGTGAGCAGAGTGGTGAGGGTGATCCCCAGTTGACAGCTCGAGAGCTGGGTGGACAGCGACTTGAGGCACTTCAGCAGAGGGACTGCGCCCTTGTCGCCATTGTCGACTGCCCGCTGGACATAGGCCTGGTCGAGCGCGACAAGGGAGAATTCGACTGCAACGAAGAAACCGGTTCCCAGGACGAGCAGCAGGCCCGCTATCAGGAAATAAATCTCCACGGTGTGCTCACCGCCATCCGGGCGGTACGGTAACTCTCACTGCTGCGGCCACGCAGATAACCGGGTAAGCCCGGTCTAGAAGGCTCCGATAGCGGCTCCGTTGAACAACCGCCTGAATCGCTTGACCGGGTGGGATCAGGTTCCACCGGGCTCAGTAGTGCCGGAAGTAGATGATGGGCATGAGTGCGGGGTCTGCCGGCGCGAGTCGAGCGTGCTGCGGAGATCCGCTGCTGACGCATCGAGGGCCGGCCCCTAGAGGAACTGTCCATAAGAGTTCCAGTTTACATCAGCGACTAACCAACACCAGTACCCTTGCTACCAGCTCTGCGGCAGTGGCCTCCCCTCTTCATAACCGGCGGCCGACTGGATTCCCACCACTGCGTTGTCCCTGAATTCCGCAAGGCTGCGTGCCCCGGCGTAGGTCATCGAACTGCGCAAACCGGCAGTGATCATGTCCAGCAGATCCTCAACCCCGGGGCGGGCAGGATCCAGGTACATCTTCGATGTTGAGATCCCCTCCTCGAAGAGACCCTTTCTGGCGCGAGCGAAGACGTCGTCGCGCTGTGTCCGATGCTGAACGGCGCGCGCTGACGCCATACCGAAGCTTTCCTTGTATTGCCTGCCGCTGCTGTCAGTCTGAAGATCGCCTGGGCTTTCGTACGTTCCGGCGAACCAAGATCCGATCATCACCTGGCTCGCGCCGGCCGCCAGTGCCAGAGCAACGTCCCTCGGATACCTCACCCCGCCGTCAGCCCAGACCTGTGCCCCGAGTTCGCGCGCCGCCTCAGCGCACTCCTGCACGGCAGAAAATTGAGGGCGCCCAACAGCAGTCATCATGCGGGTGGTGCACATGGCACCCGGGCCCACACCTACTTTGATGATGTCGGCGCCGGCCTCCACGAGATCACGGACACCGTCCGCGCTCACCACGTTGCCCGCAACAATCGGCACGGGCCGGGCGATCCCATTGGCCACACCGCGGACCGCCCTCAGGGCATCGATCATCTTCCGCTGGTGCCCGTGAGCGGTGTCGACCACCAGGACATCCACGCCGGCATCGAGTAACTCAGCGGCCTTCGCCTCAACGTCCCCGTTGATCCCCACTGCCGCAGCGACCCGCAGGGACCCGTTCGCGTCAGTAGCCGGCCGATAGATCGTCGACCGGAGCGCACCCTTGCGGGTGAGGATGCCAAGGAGCGCGCCGTCGCGTGAGACAGGAGCGAGACTTGTGCTGGCAGCGTCCAGTTCTTCGAAGGCGCGCTGCAGTCCTGCCGCCGTGTCGCCCGAGAATCGGGAGGCCTCGAAATTGACGAAACTGGTGCGCATGACCGATTCCAGGGAGGCGAACCGGTCGACTCCCTCGCAATCGGAAGCACGGACAATGCCCACGCAGCGGTTCTGTCCGTCAACTACCACCACTGCCCCGTGGGCGCGCTTGTGAATCAGGTGCAGCGCGTCAATGACTGTATTCCCTGGCTGGAGCTTCAGCGGAGTCTCATAGACCGCATCTCGGGTCTTCACCCACTCAGTCACCTCTGCGATCACTTCCGAGGGAATGTCCTGCGGCAGGACCGCAAGCCCACCGCGACGCGCAACGGTTTCCACCATGCGCCGTCCGGTGACGGCTGTCATGTTGGCTACCACCAGCGGGATGGTTGTGCCGGTCGAGTCGTCACTAGAAAGGTCAACGTCGAATCGGGAGATTACCTCGGAGGCGGACGGGACCAAAAAAACGTCCGAGTAGGTGAGATCGGTAGCTGGCGGTGTGATAAAACGCATTGTTGTGCTCCTGGATCGGCTTCCCCAAGAGTCTAGGGGTTTGTCCTGCCGCCTCCGTCATCTGGATGAGTGCGCAGCTGAGTCCTCATCCACGTGCCCACGACCCGTCCCCCGGCATCGCCCGAGATTGGCTGAGGGATTGGCTTGTTGCCCAAGACTGTCATTAGACTGACCGCGGGTCTGTATACAGTTTTCTAGAGCGGCGAATTTGCTTCAGGCCTTCCCCACCGGGCTCACGGCAACTTACGGAAGAGGCGTATTACTAGTGCCAGAACAACCCAACCACCGTCTACCTGAAGAATTCGGCGGAAACGAATGGCTTGTCGACGAGTTATACGAACAGTTCCAACAGGACCGGAATTCGGTGGACAAGAAGTGGTGGACCCTGTTTGATTCCTTCGCCGCCGAAGATACAAAATCAGAGAACGGCCGCCATTCCGCCCCCCGCAGCGCCAGTAACACCGGCGTCACCGGCGGCAGTATCAACAACAGCAGTGGCGACCTCGGCCATAATCCTGCTACCCGCGAGCTGCCCGTAGTCAATGCTGAGACCGCCGCGCCCAAGTCTTCTGGCGAATCGCCCGCCAGTTTCGAGGAATCAGCAAAGCCGCCGGTTCCCAAAGAGACTCATTCACAGGCCGCTATCAAGGCCGAGGACAACGCCGACCGTGCCATCGAAAAGGCAGCCCAGGAAAGAGCCGAAAAGCCCGTGTCGAAGCAGTCAGAGAATGCCAAGGCCGAGAAGCCGTCGGCGACTCCGATTCCCGCCCAGTTGCCGAAGTCCGACCGCACAACCGACATGGACGAGGACACGGTCAAAGTCCTTCGCGGACCGGCCAAGGCTATTGCCACCAACATGGACGCCAGCCTGACGGTTCCCACCGCCACGAGTGTGCGCGCCATTCCCGCCAAGCTCCTCATTGATAACCGGGTGGTCATCAACAACCAGCTGGCAAGAGCCCGCGGCGGAAAGGTGTCTTTCACTCACCTCATCGGCTACGCCATCATCCGCGCGCTCGCCCAGTTCCCCTCCCAGAACGTCTACTATGACGTCGTCGACGGCAAGCCATCAGCAGTTCAGCCAGCCCACGTCAACTTCGGTCTCGCTATCGACATGCCAAAGCCTGATGGCACCCGGTCATTGGTGGTACCCAACATCAAGAAGGCCGAGACGATGAATTTCTCGGACTTCTGGCACGCCTACGAGGAACTGGTCAAGAAGGCGCGCGGCGGCAAGCTCGGCGCCGACGACTACGCCGGAACCACTGTTTCCCTGACCAACCCCGGTGGAATCGGCACCGTCCACTCGGTACCGCGCCTGTCCAAGGGCCAGGCCTGCATCATCGGCGCTGGCGCACTCGAATACCCAGCAGAATTCCAGGGTTCCAGCGAGAAAACCCTTGCGCGGCACGCGATCAGCAAGACCATCACCCTGACCTCCACCTACGATCACCGCGTGATCCAGGGTGCAGGCAGCGGCGAGTTCCTGCGGATTATCCACCAGCTCCTGCTCGGGGAGCAGAACTTCTACGACGAAATCTTCGAAGCTCTGCGGATTCCTTACGAGCCGGTCCGGTGGAGCGCCGATATTCAGGTTGATCCGATGGATGAGATCAACAAGGTTGCTCGTATCCAGCAACTCATCCACGCCTACCGGGTCCGCGGACACCTGATGGCTGATACCAACCCGCTGGAGTATGTGCAGCGCAAACACGCTGACCTCGATGTCCGGACGCACGGTCTCACACTCTGGGACCTGGACCGGGAATGGCCCACGGGCGGGTTCGGCGGCAAGCCGATGCTGAAGTTCCGCACCATCCTCGGTGTGCTCCGTGATGCTTACTGCCGCACCACCGGCATCGAGTACATGCACATCCAGGATCCGGAGGAGCGCCAATGGTTCCAGGACGAGTTGGAGCACCCGTATTCCAAACCGAGCCGCGAAGAACAGATGCGGGTCCTTCGTCAGCTGAACGCTGCTGAAGCTTTCGAGACGTTCCTCCAGACCAAGTTCGTCGGGCAGAAGCGTTTCTCGCTGGAGGGCGGTGAGTCGCTGATTCCGCTGCTGGACTCCGTAATTTCCAACGCGGCCGACGACGGTCTGGACGAGGTGGCCATCGGCATGGCCCACCGCGGACGGCTGAATGTCCTCACCAACATCGCGGGCAAGACCTATGGCCAAGTGTTCCGCGAGTTCGAGGGAACCCAGGACCCACGCTCCGTGCAGGGGTCGGGTGACGTGAAGTACCACCTCGGCACCGAGGGGACGTTCACTTCGGACAACGGCAACGAGACAAAAATCTACCTGGCCGCCAACCCGTCTCACCTCGAGGCGGTGGACTCAGTGCTGGAAGGAATTGTCCGTGCCAAGCAGGACCGCCTGGACCAGGGCGACACCTTCCCGGTACTGCCCATCCAGATCCACGGCGACGCCGCCTTCGCGGGTCAGGGAGTTGTGGCTGAGACCCTCAACCTGTCCCAGTTGAGGGGGTACCGCACCGGCGGCACCATCCACATCATCGTGAACAACCAGGTAGGCTTCACCACCTCCCCCACCGCCTCACGGTCCTCCGTCTACTCGACGGACGTTGCGAAGATGGTTCAGGCGCCGATCTTCCATGTCAATGGGGACGACCCCGAGGCAGTGGTGCGCGTCGGCCAAATGGCCTACCAGTTCCGGCAAAAGTTCAACAAGGACGTTGTGATCGACATGGTGTGCTACCGCCGCCGTGGTCACAATGAGGGCGACGACCCGTCGATGACCCAGCCGATGATGTACAACCTCATCGAGGCGAAACGGTCAGTCCGTAAGCTGTACACGGAGGCCCTGATCGGCCGCGGAGACATCAGCCAGGACGAAGCAGAGCAGGCGCTACGGGACTACCAGGAACGCCTGGAACGGGTATTTGCGGAGACGCATGCGGCCCAGACGTCACCCATCCCGATCGTTACCAAGGATGCAGCAGCCGTCTCCGACATCGAACGCCCGCTGGCCCAGCAGTCCGACTCTGGAGTCGGCGTACCGTCGAGCACCGCTATCACTGCCGAGACCCTCGCCCACATTGGCAAGGTCCACGTAACAGTGCCTGAGAACTTCACCGTGCACCCGAAGCTGAAGGCGTTGCTCGACAAGCGCGAGCAGATGTCTCGTGAGGGGGGCATCGATTGGGGCTTCGGCGAGCTTGCCGCGTTCGGTTCGCTCCTCATGGAAGGTGTTCCAGTCCGCCTGGCAGGGCAGGACTCGCGCCGCGGAACCTTCGTGCAGCGTCATGCGGTATTCCACGACCGGGCGACCGGCAAGGAATGGTTGCCACTCGATGATCTGAGCGAAGCGCAGGCGAAGTTCTGGATCTACGACTCCCTGCTGTCGGAATACGCTGCAATGGGTTTCGAGTACGGCTATTCTGTCGAACGCCCCGACGCACTGGTTCTGTGGGAGGCCCAGTTCGGTGACTTCGTCAATGGCGCCCAGACAATCATCGATGAGTTCATCAGTTCTGCCGAACAAAAGTGGGGCCAGCGCTCATCGCTGGTGCTGATGCTGCCGCACGGTTACGAGGGCCAGGGCCCTGACCACTCTTCAGCCCGCATTGAACGCTTCCTACAGATGTGCGCCGAAGACAATATGGTGGTGGCCAACCCCACTACCGCAGCGTCCCATTTCCACCTGCTGCGCCGCCAGGCCTACACCAGGCCTCGGAAACCGCTCATCATTTTCACCCCGAAGCAGTTGCTGCGCCTGAAAGCTGCCGCAAGTTCAGTTGAGGACTTCACCAACGGCACCTTCCAGGAGGTGATTCCGGACAAGCAGGAGCCCAATGTCAAAGACGTGGACCACGTCATTCTGGTGTCGGGGCGCCTCTATTACGATCTGCTGAACTCGCGCCAAAAGACCGATGACCAGAAGACAGCGATCATCAGGGTGGAACAGTTGGCGCCGCTTCCAGTTGAGGAGATCAAAGCGGCAGTAAACAAGTACCCGAACGCCGACCTCGTGTGGGCCCAGGACGAGCCGGCCAACCAGGGACCCTGGCCATTTATCGGCCTCAACCTGCCGGAACACCTTGATCGCCCCCTGCGCCTGGCGTCCCGTCCAGCCTCGGCGTCCACTGCAACCGGCTCGGCAAAGCGCCACGCCGTGGAGCAGGAGATCCTGGTGAAAAAGGCGTTCGAACGTCAGTAGTTTGACCTCGGTTCGAACCACGGATCACAGGTGAACAATCAATGAGTGGACAAAGGTAAACAGTGGAACAACGCAGAATCCGGCTCGCAGCCGTAGGTGACGAACTGCTCGCGGGCCTTGGAGATCCTCGCGCGCTCGGCTGGTTTGGCCGTGTCCTCGCACGGACGGCTCCCGACGGCGTCTCGCTCCAGGCCTTCACCCTCGCTGCCCCTCACGAGGGCACAGAGGCCCTGGCAAACCGGTGGCAGCAGGAGTCAGGGCGACGTTTCGACGACGGCTTCGAGAACAGGTTGGTGATCGGCCTGTCGGACCGCGATCTTGACCTTGACCTGTCAACCGCGCGCAGCCGTCTGAACCTTGCCAACATTCTGGACGGCGCTGCGCAGATGAGCGTCAAGGTACTTGTCGTCGGGCCTCCCCCGGGCCTCGATGCTGAAAGGAACCGGAGGCTAGCGGATCTCTCGGCGGCCTTCGCCGACGTCACCACCCGGCGCAAGCATGTGTACGTTGACACGTTCACACCGCTGCAGGCACACGAACAGTGGCGCAGTGACCTGGCTGCCAACGGCGGCGGGCCGGGCCAGGCCGGCTACGGGCTGATGGCTTGGCTGGTCCTCCACCGCGGGTGGTTTCAGTGGCTGGAAGTACCCGCACCCCAGTAAATAAGGGGCCCCTGCCGGGGAGCCTAATGCTGGACGTCCGGTTGCCGGGCCGGTGCCTGTAAAGACCTCGGCCCGGCAATGCGGACGTATCTGGTTACCCGCCGAGGCCGCCTGGAAGCTTGCCCACTAAGTCCTGGGGATTGATACCAAACTTACTGAGCATCCCCTGATCCTTGTCTGTGTCGACCTGATCGGGCAGTTCCTTCTCGGCCTGGTCGGCCTTGCTTTTCAAATGATCCAGGATCTGCTGCTTGTCGATCTGCATGATCTTCTCCTTCGTTTCGGTTCTTTTCGATCTTTCCCCAACGATGCGGGCTGGAGGTACGGTTACCTCAGTTTCCGAGTCCTGCCTTGTCAACCTTGCGGTGGAATCGCATGCCCGCCAGGCCACCGAGGATCGCACCAATCAGCGCAACGACGGCGGCGACCACGGCGGCGATGATCGCCGGAGTGGTCAGTTCAGCAGGGTTCACCGGGATCTGCGGGAAGCTTTGGATCTGGGCAAGGATGTTGAACTGGTCCCCGGCGATGACACCGAGGATTGCCACGATGATGGCGATGACTACGGCCCATACCCACACGGCGATGCCCTGTTTCATGCCGTTGAACCGCGCCATTCTGCCAGCAACGTATCCGCCGCAGTAGTAAGCCACCAACAAGATGACCAGCAACACGACGATGCCGACGATCCCAGCGGTTTGTGGATCTTCGGTCGCGCCGGCTGCGACATCGGTGCCGGTGACCGCGCTGACGGCCGCGCCGAGGGCAGTGGCTAAAGCACTCAGTAGCACTGCGGTGCCGGTGGCAGTCAGCCAGCCGAAGAACGCCGAACCGATCTTAATTCCGCCGAACTGCTCCTTCTCGCGTTCGACGACGCTTTCCCGGTCCCACCGCTGATCGGGGTCCGTGCCGTGAGAATCGGATTCGCCATGGCGACGTTCGGAACGCTTCCTCGGAGCTGTGTCTTTTCGGCTGTCCCCACGGTTCGGACTGTCGTCCCGGGGCTGGGCTGAACCTGCGCTCGTGCTCATCTGCTTTTCCTACCGGTTGTCCCGGCGTGAGTTGTCGTCACCCTCGGTGTCGATTTGTTCCTTGCGGACTTCCTCGGTGACAGTTTCCTCGTCCGTGACGGTTTCCTTACCCATCCGCACGCGTTCCACCGGAACCGTTTCCTTCTCCACGACCGGAGTTTCGGCGTGAAGGATCACTTCGTGTTCCTCTTCGCTGATAGCCGGACCGTCAACGGCATCGCCGCGGTTGGCATCAGTGATCGGCTCGCGCTCGATCGTGACCTCTTCACGGCTCACGGGGACGGTCTTGGTCACCATCTCCGTCACAACATGCTTGCGCAGCCGTGCCCGCCCGGTTTCCCGGCTCTCGGTACCGACGTTCACGCGCTCCTCGGAACGCGTCATCGCATCATCAGTGGTGGGACCGGAGGTGTCGTGGCCGACAACACTGGACTCGCCAGCAGGATCAACGCGCTCATCCCCGGACTGGTAACCGGGCTGGTTTTTAACGTCAATATCCCTGGACTGGGACTCAGCGTAGTTTCCGGTGCCTCCAGGCGCGCTGAGTCCGTAATGCTGGTACAGACGGCTCTCCTCTTCAACACTGAGGTCACCATCGGGATCCACCCGCGGCGCGTCCTTGATCTGGTCCTTGGAATACCCGACCCGGACGTCGTCGCCGTCGACGCTTGCCCCTTCGAGCGGTGCGAAGGACTCCGATGTGCCGAACATTCCGGTCTTCACGGTGACCCAGCTCGGGTTCCCGGTCTGATCATCAAGATAAATCTGACCAACCGATCCGACT
>NZ_KI914731.1:25345-44225 GCF_000520515.1 Arthrobacter sp. H20 | reverse complement strand
CGCCCTCCGCGGCCAGCGCCTGGGCAATGGCCAGGCCGATGCCCGAGCTCGCGCCCGGCACCAGTACGTTCTTTCCCTTGAGTCCGGTATCCATCAGGCAATCTCCTTCACAGCATCAAGGTGGGCGTCGATCATGTCGGCAAGGGCGGGGGGCAACGTGGGGGATGGTGGGCGGACCGCGGCGTCGGCGATGATGCCGCGGCGGCGCAGGATCTCCTTGCGCAGGGCAAGCCCGATCCCGGGCTGACCCTCGAAGTTGGCCAGCGGCAGCCACTGCGCAAACGCCGCGCGGGCTGCCGGGAAGCCGCCGTCGGCGAACGCGGTCAGCGCTGCCTGCAGCCCTTCCGGGTGGGAGAACCCGGTCATGGCACCGGCCGCACCGGCGGCCAGTTCATCGATCAGGCCGACGCCGCCGAGCCCGCCGAACACCGGCACCGTGGCCGCAGCGGTCAGCGCGGCGATGGGAACTGCGGTGGGTGGGGCCTCGGACTTCACCGCGCTGATGAACGGGCAGAGCTCCAAGACCTGCAGGATCTGCGCGGCGCTGATCTTCACCCCCGAGGCCACCGGATAGTCCTGCAGCACAATCCCGGCGCCGGTCTCGGCGGGGATGGCCTCGTTGATCGCTGCCAGGTGAGCGGCGAGGAACTCGGGGTTGGCGCTATTGGCCTGAACCATCAGGGCGCCGAGATTGCTGCCCGCTGCGGCGACCGCTGTCCGGGCCTGCTCGACGGCGACCGCCGTCGACCGTGCCGACAGGCCGACCACCAGCGGGGTGTCGCCGGCTTCCTCTGCGACGGTGGTCACGATCAGGGTCTGCTCGGCGGTGTCCAAAGACACGCCCTCACCGAAGACGCCGAGAACCACCAAGCCGGTGGCGTCGAGTCCGGTGTAGAGGCGGACTTCGCTGCGAAGGGAGTCGGTGTCGACGGCGAAGCCGCTGCCGTGGAAGGGAGTGGCGAGCACACCCCAGAGGCCTCGGGCTAGAGGGGAGACTGGCGATGTAGTCACAGGGATGTGGTGTCCTTTCGTTCGGAGTTGTGGTCCAGTGCCAGCGAGACAATGTGCTCGGCGATGGCGAGCGAGGAGGTGGCGGCGGGGGACGGCGCATTGCGGACGCTCAATACCGAGCCCTGCCGGGTGATCCGGAAATCGTCCACCAGCGATCCGTCGCGGGTGAGCGCCTGGGCGCGGATGCCGCGGGGGCCGGGGACGACGTCGTCGGCCGTGATCTCCGGGACGTACTTGCGGGCTTCGGCCACGAACCGGCGCTTGCTCAGCGACCCGAGCATTTCGGTGGCACCGGTGCGCCAGTGCTGCTTCGCGAAGGACCTGAATCCCGAGTACATCACCGCGTCCATGAGGTCGCGGGGCGAGATGGTGGACCATTTGTAGCCTTCGCGGGCCAGCGCCAGCACCGCGTTGGGGCCCACCATCACCTCGCCGTCGACGCGGGGCGTCAGGTGCACGCCGAGGAAGGGATACCGGGGGTCGGGCACCGGGTAGACCAGGCCGCGGACCAGGTGGCGGCGTTCGGGGCGCAGCAGGTAGTACTCGCCGCGGAAGGGGACAATCTTGGGGTCGTCGTCGTCGCCGGCGAGCTTTGCCACCCGGTCCGCCTGCAGCCCGGCGCAGACAATCACCGTGTCATAGGCCTCTGACGTTTCGGCGCCGAGATGCGTCCCCGTGACTACCGTCTGGCCGGCGCGTTCGGTCAGCCCTGTGACTTCGAAGTTGGTGTGGACGGTGCCGCCAGCGGTCTCCACATCCATCGCGAGGGAGCGGGTGACGGCGCCGTAGTCGACAATCGCCGTGTGGGGGGAGTGGATGCCCGAGGTGCCCTTGACGTGGGGTTCCAGTTCCAGCAGCTCGTCCTCGTTGATGATGTGCACCCCGGGCACCCCGTTGGCGACGGCGCGGTCCATGATGTCACCGAGGCGGCCTTCCTCGACCGGGTTGCGGGCGACGAGCACCTTGCCGCACTCGTCGTAGGCCAGGCCTTTATCGGCGCAGTACTCCTTGAGCATGTCCACACCCTGCCGGCAGAGCCGCGCCTTCAGCGATCCGGGCGTGTAGTACAGCCCGGCGTGGACTACCCCGCTGTTCCGGCCGGTCTGGTGACCGGCGAGGATGGGCTCCTTCTCCAGCACGGTCACGTGGGCGTCGGGCTGGACCTGCAGCAGCCGGCGGGCGACTGCGGCACCAACAATGCCACCTCCCACCACTGCGAAACGCGTGGGCATCATCTCTTCTCCTCCATCGGGGTCAGGGTGTGGGCTGGTGCTTCGGATGCGGTCACTGACCGTGACCGGCGGATCATCCGGCGCGCCACAGTGAACGTCACGGCGGCCAGGGCGGCGACGACGGCTGCCGCCAGCCAGGCGGTGTCATACGAGGTGGCGGCGGTCAGCAGCCCGAACAGCAGGGGGCCGGCCGCGGCGCCAAGGGAGAGCCCGGTCTGGATGACGCCGGTGGCGGTGGCCGCGTTGGCGCGGTTGTCCCGGACCACGGCGAAGTGCACCAGTCCGGGCCACGTCCAGCCAGCGCCGTAGGCGAGCAGGGCCCCGAGGACGAAGAGCAGCGAGCTGGTCCCCAGGGCGAGCAGCAGATACCCGATCACCCCGAGCGCCAGCAGATTGGTGATCAGCACCAGGGGGCTGCGGTGCGGATACTTGTCCATCGCCAAGCCAAGAATTATCCGGATCACCAGGCCCAGCAGGGCTGCGCTGGCGAACAACAGTCCGGCGGTTCCGGGTGCCATCCCGTATTGCACCGCCGAGTCCACCAGGAACACGCCCAGCGATGTTGCTGCTGCCGCGGCGAGCCCCGCCCCCAGGCTGAGCACAATGAGGCCGCCGCGGGGCGTGCCCCGGTCTGCCGCGGGAGTTTCCCCGGGCTGGGCGGGGCGAGTGCCGGGTGCGCTGAGGAGCGCCCACACGGCAATGGCGATGGCCATCAGGGAGCCGAGCAGGAACGCGTACCGCCAGCCCACGGCAAGGGCAATCACCGGGACGGCGATTCCGGCGATCATCGAGGCCGCCGGAATGGAGGACTGCTTGACCCCGAACGCCAGCCCGAGCCGGTTGGGATTGACGGCCCGGGAGATCCCCAGGTTCGCCGACGGCTGGGCCATCGCGTTGGCCAGACCGCCGACGAACAGGGCGACAATCAGTAGCGCGAACGTCGGCGCCAGACCGGCACCGGCCAGGGCGACTGCGGCGAGCGTCGCCGAAGCGACCATGCCTTTCGCGGCACCGATGCGCTGCACCAGCCCGCCCAGCGGACGGGCCAGCACACCGGACACCGTGAACAGGGTGGCCGCTGCCATTCCCATCTCCGCGGGGCCCATGTCCAGGTCCCCACGGATCTGCACCGCCAACGCACCCAACAGGAAGGCAGGAAGCACCCCTGTGGTGGTGACGGAGACGGCCTGCAGCATGGTGACTGCTGCGTGCGTCGACGATGCTGTGGTCATGAAGCGGTGGGATCCGTTCTGGTGGCCTTCGACGACGACGACCGCGTCGCCTTCGTGGACGCGGTTGCACGGTGCGCACCGGTGCGCGACGGAGTGCCTGACGTCGTGCGTGTTGCCGGGTCCGCTACAGATTCGGAGTCGGACTGGGATACCGAATCGGAATCCGTGCCGTCGGCGTCCGAATCGTGCGGATGCCGCTTCCGCCCGACAAGGTGCACCAGCACGCCAGCAGCGATGATCGCTGCGCCAATCCCGATGTACAGCGGGTCAAGAGTGAGCAGCGGTAGGGAGCCGATACCCAGGATGACCCGCTCGGGCCAGCGGGCCGGTCCGATGAGCCAGCCACCGGTGGCGACCGCCAGCGCGGAAACCGCCAGGATGGAAACCGAGAAGGCCAGCGCAACAGTTCCGACTCCGCCCTGCAGCAGCAGCCCAACACCGGATCCGGAGAGGACAAAGATGAACGGCACCAGGAAAGCGGACAGTGTGTAGCGCCAGGTGAGCCACATGGTCTTGATCGGTTTGCCGCCGGTGATGGCTGATGCTGCGAACGGTGAGAGCGCCGTCGGGGGCGACACTTCGCTGAGTACCGAGTAGTAGAAGATGAACATGGCTGCGGCGAAGCCAGGCACACCTACGTCCTGCAGCGCCGGGCCGATGATCACCCACGAGATGATGAAGCTCGCGGTGACGGGCACCGCCAGGCCGAGCAGGATCACAGCGGTTGCGGAGAAGATCGCGGTGAGTAGCAGGCTGCCACCAGCGAAGTCGACAATGATGCTGGCCAGTTTCAATCCCAGACCGGTCAGGGTCATGATGCCGACGATCAGGCCAGCCGCGGCCATCACGGGAATCACGGACAGTGCGCCGGCGGCCCCCGTGGCGAGGGCCTCCCAGATCCGCTTCGGTGTCATCCAGGACTGGCGGTCGAAAAAGCTGAGCACAAAGGCCAGTGCTGTAGCGAACACGACGGCGCGGAACGGAGTCATGCCCAGTGCCATGAACACCACGATCGCGAGCAGTGAGCTGAAGTGGTAGCCGAAGCGCAGCAGCAATTTGCCCACCGGTTTGTGATCCATCTCGACGGCCTTGGTTTTGAACCGGCGGGCATCCATTTCGATAGCGAGGATGATGCCGAAGTAGTAGAGCAGGGTGGGGATGGTGGCCCAGATCAACACCTGCAGGTATGACACGCCGAGCAGCGCGGCGATGATGAACGCTGCAGCACCGAGGGTCGGCGGGGACATGATGGCGCCGATACCTGCGGCTGCCAGGATGCCACCACCGTGTTCCTTGGGGTAGCCTGCCTTGCGCAGCAGCGGCCAGGAGATGCCACCGAGGGTAACCGTGGTGGCTACGCCGGACCCGGAGACGGTGCCGAGCAGGAAGCCGGCGAGGGTAACGGTACGGCCAGGGCCGGACTTCGACTGGCCGAACGCCGAGAAGGACAGGTCGATGAAGAATTTGGTGGCGCCCGATGCGCCCAGCACGGCACCGTAGATGGTGAACAGGATGATGTAGGTGGCCGCGACGTCAGTGGGAACACCGAAGATTCCTTGCGTACCCATCACGTTGTGCCCCACCAGACGGATCCAGTCGAACGAAGAGGTGGTGAACGGGGCCGGGAAGTAGGGGCCCCAGTAGGCGTACCCGAAGAACCCCAGCACCACCAGCGGAACCAGGATGCCGACGGTGCGCCGTGCGGCCTCGAGAACGACCAGGATGGCGATGATGCCCATGATCAGGTCGAGATAGGTGGGCACGATCGCCCGGCGAAAGAACGGGTCCCAGTCGGAAATGATGTAGGCAAAGGGCACAATGGCAACGGCGGCGAGCACCCAGTCAAGGATGTGCGGGTTGTCCGACTTGCCGGCGGCCTTGTCCTTCGCCGTTCTGCCCCAGCCGCGGTACACCAGGAAGACCAGTGACAATCCGATCATCAGGAACGCGGGGAGGTAGAACTGCGTAGCCATGGGGTTGAAGACCCAGTACAGCGCGAATGCTGACAAGCCTGCGCCGACAATCTTCACCACCAGGGCCGGAATCCCGGTGAGCTGCCGGGAGGGCTTCTCCGCCTCATACTCGGCGATCAGCGCGTTCTCGTCGATCTGGCCTCCGCGGTCGATCGGGTTGACCACGCCGCCGCCATCGTCGGGGACCTTCCCCCGGTCCGGGTTGTGAGGGTCCATCGCCTCGCTGATGGTGGGACGGTGCGGCGTGCCGGCCTTGACGGCCTTGACGGCGCCGTCACCGTCAATTCGCTCGGTCATGGGGTCTCCTTGATGTCTAGCAGGATGAACGGCTGGTCGTCGTTGACCAGGGGCCACAGCGGAACGGGCGCTGCTCCCGGAAGGTGGAGGGTACGCTCGCCGAGGTCGGTGGCGGCAAGCGAAAGGTCAGTGAAGACTGCGGGATGTGCTGGGTCTGGGTCGACAACAAAGTTCCGCCGGTCGGAGGAGTCGGCCGGGGTGGGGGCGCCGGGGACACCGTAATACTCTTCGAGCACCGCGAGCTGGTCGGCGGCGAGCTGGTCGAGCCGGAAACTGCCGTCGGGAAGAACCGTATAGCGTTCCTCGGCGATGGTTCCGTAGATGGAATTGCGGTAGCTGACCGCGAAGGTGTCCCCGGGAAGGGGCACCGAGGCCAGCCCGCCGTCGTCGTTGGTGATCACGATGCTGCGCCCAGAAACGTCCTGTTTGGGGATGCCCTGGGCAGCAACAGCGATCGCTCCACCGCTCAGCATGCCAAGGCACACCAGGAGGGTGACGACGACGGCGGGCTTGCGCATCAGTTCCTAGCCTGCTGCTTCGTCAAAGTAGGCCTGAGCGCCGGGGCAGGTTTCGATGTAGGAAATGTCACCGGCCGTGGCGGCATCCAGTTCCACTGCGGCGGGGTGCACCTGGGTGAGGGCTTCGACGTTGTCGAAGATCGCCGCTGTAATATCCTGCTGCAGCTGCTCATCCATGTCCGGGCTGGCCACGAGGATATTCGGTGAGGCGATCGCTGAGACCGCTTCGGTCTGGCCCTCATAGGTGTCGGCCGGGATATCTTCCTCCACGTAGTACTCGCCGTATTCCGTGGAGAGCTGGTCGGCGTATTCGCCGATGTTGAGCAGGTTCATGTCGCCGTCGCTAGCGAGATCGATCAGCGCGCCGGTGGGAAGGCCACCGGACCAGAAACCGGCGTCGATGGTGCCGTCGCGCAGTGCTGCGACGGTTTCAGCGGCGCCGAGCTGCCGGCGTTCCACCCCGGACTCGGGGTCGACGCCGGCGGCCTCGAGGATGCGCAGCGCTGCGACCTCGGTGGCTGAGCCGGGTGCGCCAACCGAGACGACCATGCCCTCCATATCAGCGACGCCCTCAATGCCGGTGCCGTCAACTGTGACGGCCTGCATGAAGTTGTTGTAGGTGTTGCCGAGCGAGCAGATCTCGATGGGGTTGCCCTCGAAGTCGTTGACACCCTCGACGGCGTCAGAGACGACGTCGCCCACGGCGAACGCAAGCTGCGCTGACCCGTTTTCGATCAGGAGCATGTTGTCCACTGAGGCGTTGGTCTCCTGGACGGTGGCGTCATAACCCTCGATGTTGTCGCGGATCATGGTGGCAAAGCCGCCGCCAAGAGGGTAGTAGACGCCACCCGTTCCGCCAGTGGCGATGGACAGGGTGCCGCCATCGGCGGCACCACTGGCGTCACCGCCGCCGCTGCCCCCGCTGCTGGTGTCGGGGCTGCCGCAGGCGGACAGGAACAGTGCGGGGACGGTGAGTGCCGCCGCGGCAAGACGGACCCTGCGACGGTGCAGTGGTGAGGTGGTCATTGGTGTTCTCCCTTTGTGGTGGTGGTGAGGTGCGATTGAGGATGAGAAGTGGGGGCGGCTGGGGCATTTACAGCTGGGGCGTTGACGTCGCCGGCGGCGAGTAGCCCGGACAGGGCGCGGTAGTAGCCGACCAGGATGGCCAGTTCGGTGACGCCTGAGTGGCCGTGGTGCGCGAGTGCGTCGGCGTGGTCCTCGACGGCGACGCTCCGGCCATTCAGCAGGGCGGCGGTGAAGGTGAGGGCTGACCGCTCGTCTGCGGGCAAGCCATCTGGAACAAAACCGCCGCGGAGGCTCTCCAGTTCCGCCTCGGTGATGCCGACGGTGCGGGCGACCCGGCTATGGGCGTACCACTCGTAGGCGGAGCACCGTTCGGTAGCGACGGCGCAAATCACCAGTTCCCGCGTGCGGGAGGGCAATTTCCCGCCGAACCGCAGTGCGGCTCCGAGCGCCTGGACGGCCTGCCCGATCTGTGGTGCGTAGAGCAGTGCGTTGAAGGGGCCGGCCAGGTGGCCGTCGTCGTCGACCACGAGGAACGGGCCGCCAGCTCGGGGTGGGCCGGCGATCGTGGTGTAGAGGGCGAGCTGCTCGTCGTCGAGTGCGGCAGGCGCCAGAAGTGGGAAACGGCCACCGTCTGCTTTTTCGGTGAAAACCTCGGGAACAGAATGTTGTTCAGACAAGGGTTCGCCCGCCGTCGACGTAGAGCACATGGCCGGTGACAAAAGCAGCCTGGCGGGAAGCAAGGAAGAGGGCGGGACCGGTGAGGTCACCGGTGGTGCCCAGCCGGCCGGCGGGGACCAGCGAAGTATAGTGCTCGCGAACTCCCGGCTTGTCCAAATGTCCGCGGGTTAGTTCCGTTTCCACGTACCCGGGGGCGACGGCGTTGACGGTGACGCCGTCAGCGGCCCATTCGCGGGCCATCACGCGGAGGAGCTGGTTGAGACCGCCCTTGCTGGCGGCATAGGGGCCGTGATCCGGGTGGGCGAGCTGGCTGGAGACGGAGGAGCAGTACACCTGGCGGCCGTAGCCGGCGGCGACCATCAGTTTTCCTGCCGCCCGGCCGAGGCGGAAGGCGCTGGTGAGGTTGATGGAGATCATGCGATCCCAATCGTCGTCGGTGGTGTCCAGGAGGGGGACCCGGTTATTCACACCCACCGCGTGCACCAGGACGTCGAGGCCGCCGAGTTCGGTTGCTGCACGGGCGACGGCGTCGTCGCAACCGTCAGTCGTTGACAGGTCCGCCTCCAGTGGATGGACCCGAGGATCAAGGGCAGCGAGGCTACCCGGGTTGACGTCGGCGACCACCACGGCGGCCCCCGCGTCGGCGAAAGCGCCGGCCAGGGCGCTGCCGATGCCTCCGGCGCCGGCGAGCAGGACCCGCTGGCCGATCAAGCCGAGCCACTCACTCATGGTTGCTGGCTCCTGGCTTCTGAGCTTCGACCACCCCTGACAGGGCGGGGGTGGGCGGCAGCGATGTGCGTGGGAGTGACCGGATCATTTGGATACTGTATCCAATTATGAGGATTAAAGTAACCCGCATCACACAAATATATTTGTGCGGGGCAACAATTATCTAGTGTTCGAGGAAGGTCCTCAGGGCGTCGACCGCATGATTGCGGTGCTCGTTGAGCAGCGTGATGACCTGGTCAGCGTCGCGGTCGGCGAAGGCCTCGATGATGCGCCGGTGCTCGTTCTCGACCCGGTGCCGGTTCCCCTCGTCCCCGTAGTAAACGAACCGGTAGGTCTCCGTGGCGTCCCACAGCACCTGGATGAGCTTCTCGAGTCGAGGCATCCGTGCCGCCGTCACCATCAGGAAGTGGAACCGGCGGTTGGCCTCGGTCATGGTCAGCAGGTCACCGGCTGCGCTCGCCGTCTCCACCTCCTGAGCCGCGGCTCGCAGCTTGGCGACGACGTCGTCGGCCGAGCGCCTGATCGCTACCCGGACGGCCTCGGCTTCAAGGAGTTCACGGATCCGGTAGACCTCCAGCAGATCGGTCAGCGAGAGGGTGGCCACCTTGTAGCCGCGGTGTGGTGTGTACACCACCTGTCCTTCGCTCTCCAGGACCTTGAAGGCTTCACGCAGGGGCACCCGACTCACGCCGAATCGTTCCGCCAGGGCGTCCTGGCGCAGGGGCTGGCCGGGAAGCAGTTCGCCGGCAATGATTGCGCGGCGCAACTGCGCAAGCACGAAGGCTGGGGCAGTGGCGGGTCGCTGGGAGTCCGTTTCGACGTCGTCGATCACGCTACACCGGGGTTCCGCAGGCCATTCGTCACTTTCCTGACTCTAGCGGAATACCCGGGCGAGCGGTCAGCGGGCTCGGGTCCGGTGAGCAATACGGACCGGCCGGGTCAACCTGGGCATTCGATAGGAACATATCCCTATCGAATGTCCAGGTTGCTCACCGGTGCACGGTCTGCTGCAGGCTGCCGATCACGTCGGCCAACCCGATCTCGACCCTGCTGTACACCTCGGCGTTGAGCACCATATCGCCGTCGAAATCCCCTGAGTTCGCGTAGAAGCCCACGGGGATAGTCGCTGCTGCGGCCGCGAGCACCATGTGCGGTGCCGATGTGACGAAATCGGATCGGTGGTGTTCGCCCACACCGAAGGCGTCAAGACCCACCTCGTCGGCTCCGCTCCAGCGCCGACCGATGACGTCCATCGCGGCGACGAAGGAGGGGCATGCTCCGCCGGAGGCCTCGGCCTGGTGCGTGGGACTAAGCAGCAATCATCGCCACGGCGGCAGCTGTTGCCCTGATCAGGTCGGCAGGCGCGAGCTCGATCTCCAGTCCTCGTCGCCCGCCCGACACCAGTATCGTGTCGAACTCCAGCGACGACGCATCTACCACCACCGGGCTGTGCTGCCGCTGGCCCAGCGGGGAAATACCGCCGATCACGTATCCAGTCCGCCGTTGAGCCAGCGCGGGATCGGCCATCACTGCCCTCTTGCCGCCGCAAGCTGCTGCCAGTGCCTTGAGGGCGAGGGTGCTGGAAACGGGGACGACGGCGACGGTCAGGGTGCCATCCACGTCCGCGATCAGCGTTTTGAAGACTCGGGCGGCGGGAACGCCCAGGGCTGTTGCGGCCTCGACGCCATAGCTGCGACCCCTCGGGACGGGGGCATAGGTGAGAACGGCGAAGTGGATCCCCGCTGCGTCCAGGGCGGCGGTGGCGGGCGTGGCTCGCGGGGTGCGGCTCATGAGGGAAGTCTATTGGTCGGTAGCACGGTCGCGGTCCCGAGTGTTCGGTTTAGTCGATGTGCACTGTCCGCCAATAGTAAGTATGCTTAGGGGATACTTTCTACAGTTGTCCGGCTTAGGACCTATTTGAAGGAGTAATCATTATGGCTGGAAATCTACTGGCACGATCCGTTCACGATCTGAGTGCTGCCGCCTGGTTCGGTGGATCATTGATGGGTGCCGTGGGACTGAATGGTGCTGCGGCCGATGCGAAGGATCCGAAGGAACGGACTCGCCTGGCGGCACTGGGTTGGGGCAAGTGGGCGCCCGTCCAGGCCGCAGCCTTCGGCGCACACGTCATTGGCGGCGTCGGTTTGATTCTCGGGAACAAGGGACGGGTCGCCGGGCAAAAAGGTGCCCTGGCAAACACCACGATCAAGTCAGCCGTGACGGTCGCCGGAATGGGTCTGTCCCTGTACGCCGGTATTCTCGGCAAGAAGGTTGGGGAACTCGCAGATGAGGGCGCGAAGGGTGCAACCGAACCCAGCGCAGCAAGCTCGCCTGAACTGGCCAAAGCCCAGAAGCAGCTCCGGATCGTCCAGTGGGCCCTGCCCGTAGTCAGCGGAGTGGTAATCGTTCTCGGTGCGCAGCAGGGTGAACAGCAGCGCCCCACGAACGTGCTGAGCGGACTGGCCAAGCGTCGCTAGGCAAGAAGTCCTGGATCAGGGAGCAGCACTTGATCCGATCGATCCATCGTCAGTTCAGGGCAGCGAGGAAGCGATCTTCGAACTCCGGGAGCGTGGTTTTCGTGTAGGTGGTGGTCAGGTGGTTGTCGTCCAGATAGACGTAGACATTGCCCACGACTGGGCCGCAGATCCTGTCGGGACAGATCAGATCGGTCATATCGACGAATTCAAGTGCACCACCGGTTTCCTCGGCAGATGGCACGGGAGCAGTTGCCGCCAGTTTGTCACTGAGCGGAAAATTGCACTCGGCGGAGTCTGCCCCGTGCTCCTCGACGCAGGTGATCATGTTGACCGGGAACCTGGGGTTGTCGCGGATGGCAATCACCTGGATTCCCGCCTCTTTGAGGACCTGGCTGGCATCCTCAAGGCCTGCGACGGTGCGCTCCTCGGCCGTTGCCTTGTGTGAGGTGGTTCCCATTACGAAAACGGCGTCGGGCTTCCTCTTCAACGCGTAGTCAGTGGCCGCGTCATTGAACGTGTTGCAGTCGCTGGTGCGGGCGTCGCTTTCCGTTCCGTAGCTGCAGCCACCGTTCAGGAGCGAGGTTACCTGGTAGTTGTTTCGCCAGGCCATGAGTTCAATAGGTCCCAGCCACTGTTCAACGTGAGAATTGCCGATGACGAGAATCTCTTTCGTCGGCGTACCCTGCGCGGACGTAAACGAACAACCGCGCACGGCTATCTCGTTGCCCTCGGGAGCGTGTTGACCCTCGCACTTCTCGCCGAGGACGCCCCACTCCCCGCCTAGACTTCCCAGGTCCGGGATCGGTGGTGAGTCACCGGTGGAACGGTCAACGAAACCAGTCATCAGGGAGTACGCGCCGGGATTCTCGGTGTCGGACTGGTCAATCAGCGCCTGAGCCTGCTGCTGCATGACCAGCTGAACACTCGCAACAGAGACGGCAACCAACGTGACGCAGGTGCCGATGACTGCAAGGCCGCGCACCCGGCTCGCCTCCAGACGGGGTTGGCTGCGCAGCGGATGTTCAACAAAGCGGGTAGTGAGATAAGCGAGTGCGAGGGACAGGGAAATGATCCCAAGACCCCCGATCGGCCCGACAGTGTCTTGGCCCCGGTAGACCAGGTAGATGACGAGAATGGGCCAGTGCCACAGGTACAGCGCGTAGGAGAGGTCGCCCATCTTGACCAGCGGCCCCCAGGACAGGAGCCGGTCAGCGCCGAAGCGGCTTCCTGTCTGGCCGGCGGTGATGATGAGGGCAGCAGCAAGGAGTGGACAGAGGGCGACGAAACCGGGAAACTCGCCCTCGACGTCGAGCACGTACCCGACGCTCAGCATGCCGATCAGACCTAGCCAGCCCGCTGCGATCGCAGCAGCTTTCGGAAGCTTCAGGTAGGGCAGCGCCAGCGCCAGGAGAGTCCCCAAAGCGAACTCCCACAGTCTGGCCCGGGTATCAAAATAGGCGTAGGACTGATTCGTGTCCGTCTGGTAGATCGAAAACCCGAGCGAAATGACAAAAATAAGGCCGAAAATCACTGAGGAGACGGTCCTGAACCGTAGTCGAAGCCCCTGGGCGATCAGGCTCGCGGCAAGAAAGAGTAGCGGCCACAGCACAAAAACCTGCCCCTGGATTGACAGGGACCAAAAGTGCTGTAGCGGGCTTGCGACGCTGGTGTCCGCGTAGTAATCAACAGACTCGGCTGCGAGAAGCCAGTTCTGGACGTAGAACAACGAGGCCCACGACTGCTCGAGCACCATGGTCCAGGTGGCCCTCGGCAGCAGGAGCAGCGAGGCCCCAATGGTTCCCAGCAGCACAACAGCAGCCGCAGGCAAGAGGCGCTTGAACAGATGCACCCAGTGCGCGCGGAGTGTGAAGGGAGCATCTCTATCGGATTTCTTCACGAACGTGAGAGTCATCAGGAATGCCGAGATAAGCAGGAAGATATCAACGCCACCGGAGACGCGGTCGAACCAGATGTGATAGGTGACAACCATCAGGACAGCGAGCGCGCGAAGGCCCTGAACCTCGGGTCGATATCCTTCCCGCGGGGTGAGGCCTGACGCTTGTTTCACGCGGTGACGACCGTGCACTGCTGTAGTTCCGTCGTTCCTCACAAAGTCCTCCGTCGCCCTGCAGGTTGATGCCCTGCCCTGCACGACAGCGTGCGTCTCATGGCTTCCATCTTTTCACAGGTCCATGAGTCAGCACTAAAGAGGCAAAAGGCCATGCGGCACGTAATTACCCGTACGCTGGTAAGCACACTGTCAATCCAAGGAGTCGCTGTGGCACTGAGCACGGGTACAAGCGTGGAGTGGAACACTCCGCAGGGCACCACTCACGGAAAGATTGTCGAGAAGAAAACCGCCGATTTTCAGCTGGACGGGAACACCCACCGCGCCAGCAAGGACGAGCCGCAGTACATTGTCGAGTCCGGCAAAACCGGTGCCCGGGCAGCCCACAGAGCGAGTGCCCTTACCGAGAAATCGAACTAGGCCGTGGCCTCAGCAGACGCGGAAGCAGCCACGACCCGTCATCAGGTAGTCATTGTGGGCGGTGGCAACGCCGGAATCTCCCTGGCTGCCCGGCTCCGCCGGTACGGGGCCAAAGACATAGCCGTCGTGGAGCCCAGTGCCAGGCACCTCTACCAACCGCTGTTCTCGCACATCGCCGGAGGCACTGCCGAGGTGTCAGAAGCACTCCGTCCGCAGGCCTCAGTCATTCCTCGTGGCGTCACCTGGATCCAGGATGCCGCCGTCGGCGTTGACGGAACGTTGAACACCGTCCAGCTGGCATCCGGCACCCAGCTTGGGTATGACCAGTTGGTGGTCTGCCCCGGCATCCAGAAGGACTGGAACGCTGTGCCCGGGCTTGCCGACGCGATGGCATCGGAACATGGGGCGTCGAACTACGAGATCGAGCTGGCGTCCAAGGCCTGGGACCTGCTGCGCAGTCGGCGCCGTGGCACGGTTGTGTTCAACCTGCCGCCCGGCCCGCTCACCTGCGGAGGCGCGGCCCAGAAGCCGATGTACCTGGCCTGTGACTACTGGGCCAAGGAGGGCGTGCTCGGCGATATCCGAGTGGTATTGATTGTGCCGACTCCTACCGTATTTGACGAGGCGGTGGCCAATGAGGAGCTTATCCGAAAGATCGCCGAGTACGGCATCGAGGTGCGCTACAACAGTGAGATCACCGGCGTCGACGCCGCGGAACGCGCGGTGACGGTGCAGGACAATAGCGCAGGCACCAGCGAGACGCTGACCTATGACGTGCTGCATGCCGTTCCGCCGCAATCGGCCCCCGACTGGCTGAAGGCCACCGACCTCCCCGAGCCCGGAGACCCCTCGGGTTTTGTGGAGGTCGATCCCGCAACCCTGCGATCCATCAGGTATCCGGCAATCTGGTCTCTCGGTGACGCAGCTGCAACCCTGAACTCCAAGTCGGGTGCCGCCCTGCGTGAGCAGACTCAGGTGCTCGCCAAGAATCTGATGGCAGTTCTGAAGGGCAAGAGAGTCACCGCCCGGTACACCAACTACTCCGCCTGTCCGTTCACTGTGTCGCGGTCAACCGTGGTGTTCTCAGAGTTCGATGACCAGTACCGCGCCAAGCCCTCCCTTCCGTGGAAAGGGATCATGCGGGAGCACCGGGCCACCTTTGTACTGGAACGCCATATCCTTCCCCGGGTGTACTGGAACCTGATCCTCAAGGGGCGCGCCTGACCCTGCAAATCGGCGCTGCGAGAAAAGTAGTGACCTCATGTCCAGCTGAGGCGCGTAAGCTGGAAGACTGCGGACAAAAGTATTGTCACTTCAGGCATTGCCCGCGAGGAGGCAACATTGGCACGACGCATGGCGGACCCGGCTTACCAAGCTCAGCAGTGGGAACGACGTTACGACCCGAATATCGAAGAAATCAACCGGATGTGTGACACTCTGGCCGAGCAAAAGCCGGACCGTTCACTTCCCTATATTGACCCTGCACATGACCTCGACGAGTGTCGGATTGTGAGCCTGTTCTCCAGCCCCGGCGCAAGCCTCGCCTCAGGATTTGTGTCGGCGGAGAACGACGATCAGAGTGCCATCCGCACCGCTGAAATCTACGAAAGTGTTGGGCTGCAGCCCAAGTTCGTGATGCCCTGGAACGTTTACCCCTGGTACGTCACAGAGGTGAAGGAACGGGCTCTTACCCCGGAGCAGATCGACGAAGGCGTAAAGCCGCTGTTGGCTTTCCTGCAGCGCGTCTCGCGTGCCTCGGCCCTCGTGGCGCATGGCACCGACGCCCACAAGGTGGCACGCCGCCTTACCCAGTTGGAAAACCGGGCCATTCAGCGCCGCGGCTTCAAGGTGTACAAGGTCCGCTCCACTGGTGACCGCGCGTTTGCTGGATCCCCGGCGAAGCAGGAAGTGTGGCGCCAGGAAATGCAGGCCGCCTACACCGACGCGATGGCTCGCGCTGGAATCAGCCGCGTCTGATAGTTACCGCCTGACGGCACCCGGCGAGAATCCTTCACGACTCTCGCCGGGCGCCGTCTGTCATTTAAGGAATGATCTCGTCGTCGCGGTGGAGTATTGAGACGATGAACGACGACGACGGCCGCCACGGCCTTAGGTCCCAGGTGGAAACCACGGTCCCGCGGGCCAGCCCCGCCGTGTCGGCGTCGGCGAAGAAGCGCTCGAAGGTATAGCCGCGATCGCTGCCGAAACCGACTACCAGACGGCCTTCCGGTGCGAGATGGGTCCCCAAACGGCGCAGCACCTCCGGTGCAGTCCCGGGTGCCAGGAATGCCATCACGTTGCCGGTGCAGACGACCAGATCAAAGGTGTCGCCGAGATCAAGGGTGCTGAGGTCCTCAGTCCGCCAGCGCGACTCCGGGTGATCGCGGCGCGCGGCGGCGATGAGTTCCGCGTCGGCGTCGACTCCGGTGACCTGGTGCCCCAGCCGGGCTAGTTCCCCGCCCACCCGTCCCGTCCCGCACCCGGCGTCGAGGATCCGGTAGTTCCGGCCAGCCATGGCATCAAGGAGGCGGGCTTCGCCGTGCAGATCCTTGCCCTCAGCTCGCATTGCCTCGAAGCGTTCGATATACCGGGCAGAGTGCCCGGGGTATTCACGATTTTCTGCTGCCCAAAGGGTCTCGTCATTCACTGGCACAGCCTACTAGGCATACGATCAGGGGAACATCGTCGTCCAGACTCGGAGGAACTCAATGGTCACTGCAGCACGGAGCTGGCACGGCGTCGTCGCGCTGATTGGGCTGGTGGGTCTCGGAGCGCAGGTGACTGCCCTGATCAACGGGGAGAATTACTCGCTGCTGGGTCCTGCCATGTCATGGTGGAATTTCTTCAGTTACTTCACCATTCTCAGCAACATCCTGGTGCTAGCCATCAACGCGGACCTCGCCCGTAACCCTTCTGGACGGTCGTCGACGCTGTGGCGGGTGTTGCGGTTGAACGCCGTCGTCAATATCTCGGTGACCGGGCTGATTGCTTTCACCCTGTTGCGCCGGTTGCCCGAGGTCCAGGCGCTGGTAGGCCTCGGCCGGCTATCCGACACCCTGTTGCATTACGTGGTGCCGATCCTGACGGTGCTCGGCTGGCTATTGTTCGGCCCCCGACCGCGATTCACTATCCAGACCGTGTGGCTGTCACTGACCTTTCCCGCGGTGGGGCTGGTGTACACCCTCATTCGCGGCGCTATGGTCACGTGGTATCAATACCCGTTCGTGGACCTGAGGATCATCGACCCGTTGGAGGTCTTCATCAACTGCATTTTCATTGGTGCCATGTTCGTCGGGTTTGGGTTCGCCGTTCTGCAGGTAGACAACCGAATGAAACCGAAGCTCGCAGAGGAGGCAACCCATGACTGACTCGGTCGCCTGGCCAGCAGCGCCGCCGCTGCTCAGCTGGCCGATCATGGACCAGGCATGGCTGGACGCTGTCTTCCTGCACTGGCGGATCCCGGTGGCGACAGCGGCTCAGTTCATGCCGCCCGGCACCGAGCCAGACATCTACGACGGCGACGCCTGGGTAGGGCTCATCGGTTTCAGGATGGTTGGCGCCGGGATCGGCTCCGGGATGCCCGTGCCATATTTCGGTTCTTTCAGCGAAATCAATGTCCGGCTGTATTCGCGGGAACCCGATGGGACCCGAGGCGTGGTCTTCCTCACCCTTGATGCCTCGCGGCTGGCAGTTGTTCTTGTCGCGCGAGCGGCAGGCATCCCGTACGTCTGGTCCCGCTGCGCCCCGGTGTCCGAGCCGGGTCTCGCGGGGTATACGGTGCGGCGCTTCCGCGGCGGGGCATCGTCGTCGTTCGCTGTTCGGCCGAACCGCGCCGTGGTTGCCGTCGATCCGTTGACGATCACCCTCACAGCCCGCTTCGGGTTGCATTCCGAATTGGCTGGAAGGACGTTGTTCATTCCCAACACTCATGCTCCCTGGCCTCTGCATCCGGCCGTCGTTGCCTATCTCGACGACGGGTTGGTCGCAGCCGCGGGGATTGACGTGGTGGGACCGCCCGAATCGGTGTTGTACTCGCCCGGCGTGCAGACGCAGTTTGGTACGCCGCGGGTGATCCCGCGGCGCCAAGCCGGAGACCTGTAGACGGGTCCCCGGCTCAGCCGGTGCTTACTTCTTTTCTTCGAGCTTCAGGGCGATGCCGAGTGCAAAGAAGGTCGGTGCCCAGTGGCCGATGAAGATGCCCCAGCGATCCGACTGCGCCTTCGAATCATCCTTTTTCCCGCGGCTCAGAAGCCAGGAGAAAAGCGACAGCCCGATGGAGGCAAAGCCACCAAGGTAGGCGTGCTCGCTGCGGATACCCATTTCATTCAACTTTTCGATCATTCGAAACTCCAATGGTGGTGTGGGGCATGGAGTCTCAGTTTCGCACACAACCGGGGCTAGTAGTAAGCCTGCTGATTATGGGCGGTCACACCATTCCGGATGGCCTAATGTTTAGTGACTCAATGACCGAATCCCGCGATGCATCCACTGCCAGCCGGACCGCCCTGGCCACCTGGTCTGGCTGGACCCATTCCTCGGGGCGATAGGCCTTACCTTCGAAGGTGTGGAGCTCCTGCTGCATGTCGGTGGCTACCCGGCCCGGGTGAATGGAGCATACCCGAACACCGTGGCTGCGCTCCTCCTCACGGAGCGCATCGGTGAAGGCCCGCAAGGCGAACTTGGTGCCGCTGTACAGGGCTGACCCGGCGCCTGAGCTGTAGCCGGAACCGGAATTAATTGCCACTACCTGACCCTTCGATTCCCGCAAGGCCGGGAGGAGGAGCCGGGTCAGGGTGGCCACTGCAAACACATTGATCTCGAAACTGTTGCGCCATTGGTCGGCGGTCAGATCCGCTATCTGGCCCATCTGGAGTACACCGGCTGAGTGAACGAGTAGATCGAGGGCGGTGATGCCCTCGACGGCGTCGGGCGTGAGTGTGGTCAACTCGGCGGCGAAGGGCTCGGCAGAGGGGAACGTGGCGGCGAGGGCTGCCAACGCGTCGGCATCTCGACCGCCCAAGAGGAGGTGATGAGTGGGGGCGAGTTCGCGGGCGATGGCGAGACCGATGCCTCGCGAGGCGCCAGTGATCAGGGCAATAGGCAGTTCAGTCATGGGGGACATCCTACGGGTGCCCCCTGCACGCCAGAAAAGTGGTGGGGCCGCAGGGAAGTGGTGGCGCAACCACGGTTCTGCGGGCGAGCCACTATTCCTTCGGCTC
>NZ_KI914731.1:24431-25245 GCF_000520515.1 Arthrobacter sp. H20 | reverse complement strand
GGGGGAGCCACTATTCCTTCGGCTCGTGGCGTTGTCCTTCGGTTAGCGGTGCCGAAACGTTAGAGCAGAGTTCACCCAGGGTTTCCCTATGCGTCGTTGGACGCCCCAATGACGGACTGTGAGATTGAGGGATTTGTGCCGTAACCATCCGAGTCACCCAATCCTGTCGAAACCGGTTAGCCGCACCTACCGAGAGATGCCGATCGTGAAGAAGCTCAACCAGCGGGTCCTGATCACTGCGACAGCGGTCGCCTGTTCAATCGGAATTGCCGCGCCCGCCACCGCCAACGTTGTCGCGGACCCGATCACTTATTCAGTGGAACCACCACGATGTTCAGCGTGGATCGGGTGCTGAAGAACAGGTCCTAGCGGGCCGCCGCCCAGACGCGGTAGGCCCCGCAGAAACGGCCCTCAGGGTCAGGGTTGCCGGTAGGAACCGGCGATCCTGACCAGCGGTGCCGAAACGTTAGAGCAGAGTTCACCCAGGGTTTCCCTATGCGTCGTTGGACGCCCCAATGACGGACTGTGAGATTGAGGGATTTGTGCCGTAACCATCCGAGTCACCCAATCCTGTCGAAACCGGTTAGCCGCACCTACCGAGAGATGCCGATCGTGAAGAAGCTCAACCAGCGGGTCCTGATCACTGCGACAGCGGTCGCCTGTTCAATCGGAATTGCCGCGCCCGCCACCGCCAACGTTGTCGCGGACCCGATCACTTATTCAGTGGAACCACCACGATGTTCAGCGTGGATCGGGTGCTGAAGAACAGGTCCTAGCGGGCCGCCGCCCAGACGCGGTAGGCCCCGCAGAAACG
>NZ_KI914731.1:23154-24331 GCF_000520515.1 Arthrobacter sp. H20 | reverse complement strand
TAGCGTTCCTCAAGTCCCCACGGAGAGCCGTAACCGACCGGCGTGTCTGCCGCGAGCAGGTCAAGGAACGGCCGGGAGTCGAATGCCTCCGGCCCAAGGACCCCTGAGCCCTGCCAGGTTCCGTTCGCGAGCAGTTCCAGAGCGATCACAGGGTTCACCGCCGTCTGCCACACCACCGCCTGCGACCCGTACTCGGCCATCGACCACTCGTTGTCCACCACGTGATAGAGATACACAGCCCTGGGCTCGCCGTCCCGCCCTTCGCCGGTCACGTACAGGCCCGCGCAGGTCTTCCCCGTCATCCGGTCGCCGAGGGTCGCTGGATCGGGCAGGGCAGCGGCCACGACGTCGCGGGGTGAGACAGGGACGCCCTTCACCATCAGCGGCTCGGTGGAGTCGAGGCCCAGCTTGTGGAGGGTCTTGAGTACGTCGATGAATTCATCGCCGAGCCCGTACTTGAAGGTCACCTTTTTCGCCTTGGTCCAGCGCGGCATCAGGATCACCTCCTCATGCTCCACATTGACGCACTCCACAGGGCCGATCCCCTCGGGGAAGTCGAAGACCTCCGGCTCGCTGAACGGCTCTTTCTGGGTATCGCTGGGGTCTGCGCTGCGGCTCGGGAGGCGGGGGGGTTCTAGCGTTCCTCAAGTCCCCACGGAGAGCCGTAACCGACCGGCGTGTCTGCCGCGAGCAGGTCAAGGAACGGCCGGGAGTCGAATGCCTCCGGCCCAAGGACCCCTGAGCCCTGCCAGGTTCCGTTCGCGAGCAGTTCCAGAGCGATCACAGGGTTCACCGCCGTCTGCCACACCACCGCCTGCGACCCGTACTCGGCCATCGACCACTCGTTGTCCACCACGTGATAGAGATACACAGCCCTGGGCTCGCCGTCCCGCCCTTCGCCGGTCACGTACAGGCCCGCGCAGGTCTTCCCCGTCATCCGGTCGCCGAGGGTCGCTGGATCGGGCAGGGCAGCGGCCACGACGTCGCGGGGTGAGACAGGGACGCCCTTCACCATCAGCGGCTCGGTGGAGTCGAGGCCCAGCTTGTGGAGGGTCTTGAGTACGTCGATGAATTCATCGCCGAGCCCGTACTTGAAGGTCACCTTTTTCGCCTTGGTCCAGCGCGGCATCAGGATCACCTCCTCATGCTCCACATTGACGCACTCCACAGGGCCGAT
>NZ_KI914731.1:14718-23054 GCF_000520515.1 Arthrobacter sp. H20 | reverse complement strand
CGGCTCGGTGGTGTACCAGCCGGTGCCGCGTTCAAAGACTACCGGCGGGTTCAGGCATTCCTCAATGGTGGTCCAGATGGAAAAGGAGGGGGCAAATGCCGGCTCGCCGTCTGCCCCGTCGACCACGAGGTTGGCGCCGTCGCGCACGCCGAGCTCCTCGATCGAGGTGAATAGCTCATCCTCCGCGTAACGGGCGAAGACGTCCGACAAACCCGGCTCCACCCCCATCCCTACGAGCGCTAACCGGCCGGCCTCTTCCCACTGATGGGCGAGCGCAAACTGTTCATCCCCGAGCATCACACCGGTCTTCGTGTACGGCTGCTGCGGATGCCTGACTGACAGGCTCATCGCCATGTCAAGGTAGGTGGCTCCTGCAGCGAAGCACCCGTTGAAGATCGGCATGACGAACCGGGGGTCGACCGCATTGAGCACATGCGTGATGTCGTGTTCGCGCACGACGGCGGCAACTGCCTCCGCTGACGACGCGTCCACCTGAGCGGCCACCAGGCGATCGTCGTCGAGGGACTCCACCAGGGCCTGCGGTCGGGCGGGATCGTAGTCTGCGACCACGAGCCGGTCGAAGAATGTGCGGCGGACGGCGATCCGCACGGCGGCTGATCCCACTCCGCCGGCACCAACAATGAGAATGCGCATTAGGCCAAGCCTCCATCAACTGAACGTCGGTAGGTATCGGGGGAGTCTGGCACCAGCACTGGTGTGTCGGCGTCAAGGCTTTCCCCTCGGAAAAACGGCAGTGATCCCTTTTGGGTCCGCCAGATCAGCATCAACACCAGGCCCAGGGCGAGGGAGCCAATGCCTACTACAAAGGTGCCGCCGACCCCGAGGAGTACGCTGTACCCGTACTCGACGTCGGCCATGTCGATCGCCGACTTGATGAAGGCGGCGGTCAGCATTAGGGCTCCCAATAGGGGGAGCAGGAACCGGAAAATGAAGTTGTGCCGGGAGGTGAACAGCTCCCGGCGGAAGTACCAGACGCAGGCGTACCCGGTGATGGCGTAGTAGAACGCAATGGCAAGGCCGAGGGAAAGAATCGAGTCGGCCAGGATGTTCTCGCTGACTATGGTCATCACCACGTAGAACGCGATCGCAGCGACGCCCATCACCAGGGTGGAGAAGGAGGGCGTTCTGAACCGCTCGTGGACGGTGCTGAAACGGCGGGGGAGCGCCTGATAGACGGCCATGGAGAGGGTGCCGCGGGCGGTGGGCAGGATGGTGGTCTGTGTCGACGAGACCGCCGACACCAGGACGGCTACCACCAGCAACCAGGCGGCTGGGCCCAGAATGACATCCTTGAGGGCGAAGAACACGTCCTCGGCATTGACCTCGTTCCCCAGCCCGGTGCCTTCCTCTCCCACCCCGGCGTACATCATTGCCGCAACGGTGACACCCACATAGGTGATGAGGAGCAGCACCGTGGAGATCAATGCGGCCCGGCCGGGGATGCGGCGGGCGTCGCGGGTCTCCTCGTTCAAGGCGAGGCAGGCATCCCAACCCCAGTAGATGAAGAGGGCCAGCAGTATTGCCTCGGTGAACCCTTCAACGCTCTCGAAGGCGAACGGGTTGAACCAGTCAAGGGATGGTGTCGTGGCGTTCTCGGCGGTGCCGTTGGCGATGCCGATCAGGGCAAACACGACAAACAGCACGAGGGCCAGATACTGGATCCCGAGGAGGATGTTCTGCAGTTTGGCGCCGATTTCCACGCCGCGGTAGCTGACATAGGTCATCAGGGCGATAAAGAAGACTCCAGTGGCTGTCACCAGCAGGGAGTTGTCGGCGAGTGACCCGTCACCGATCAACAGCCACAGATAGATTCCGGCGATCTGGGCGAGGTTGGCGAGCACAATGATCCCGGCGACCGCCACGCCCCAGCCGGCCATCCAGCCCACCCAGGGGCCAAACGCCTTGGTGGCCCAGGTGAAGGACGTTCCGCAATCGGGGATCTCCTCGTTGAGTTCCCGATAGGCGAAGGCGATAAACAGCATGGGGATGAACGCCAGGATGAAGGCGATCGGTGCCTGCGCTCCGACGGCCAGGACCACAAACCCGAGTGACGCCGCGAGTGAGTAGACGGGTGCCGTCGAGGCCAGCCCGATGACCACCGACCCCCACACGCCGAGGGTCCCGGCGGCGAGCCCCTTGCCCTGCCCCGGTGGCGTGGCACGGGAATCTTTACCAATAGCAATATGACTCATGGTGCGCCTCCGCGGTCCGGCCGGCCGGCGTCGTCGTCGGCCGAAATAATGTAACGCAGGCCACTATACCGACTAGTCGGTTTTTTGAAAAGGCCCTAAACTCGTGTGTATGGGTCACGCTCCGAGCACTGTTCAACGACTGGTTGATGCGTACCAGGACATTTTGGTGTCCGACGGCGAGCGCAGCGCCACCCTCGACGCCATTGCGCTGGGCGCGGGGGTCTCCAAGGGCGGCCTGACCTATCACTTCAGGTCCAAGGACGAGTTGGCGGTGGCCCTGTTCGATCGGCTGCAGACCCTGGTGGAGGCCGATCTCGAGGTGATGCGAGCCGATCCCGCACAGGCTGCCACGTACTACGTGAAGAGCTCGCTCGATCTCGAAAGTCCACTTGAACGCTGCAACATGGCGGTGACCCGGCTGGCCCAGGGATCCCACCCGGAGGCTAACGAACTCCTGGCGAAGTGCCGCACCCAGTGGTTTGACGTGCTGATGGAAGCGGTCGGCCATGAAGACATGGTGCACCTGGTGATGCTGCTCGGTGACGGCATCTACTTCAACGCATCTCTCTCCGGCACCGGTGCCATGCCGGAGGAGACCGACCCCGCAACAATCGACCGGATTATCGGGCTCATCGGGACCATCAAGTACTGACTCAGGTCTCCGGCTCCGGGATTTTACTGGCGGAGAGTGAAGACCCGCCGGACCACCTGCCCATCAGCCAGGGCGTCGAGGCTCTCGTTGAGGTCCCCCAGGTCGCGGGTATCGGTGTGCAACAGTTCAACTGGTAGCTTCCCTTCGCGCCACAGCGCGAGGTAGGCGGGGATGTCCCGGCCGGGCACCGAATCACCCATGTAGGACCCGAGGAGGCGTTTGCCCGCTCCGGCGAACTGCAGCGCCTGGGTGGTGATGGTCTGGTCGGGGTGCGGCAACCCCACTGACACCAGAGCCCCGCCGCGGGTCAGGAGCGCCAGGCATGCCTCCATCACCCGGGCACTGCCCACGGCTTCAATGGCCACATCCACGCCGTCGCTGCCCAGGGCGCTAACCAGCGCTGACGCCTCGTCGGGTGTACCTGACGACGTCGCCCCGCAGCTCAGCGCCAGGTCCCGCTTCGCTGGCAGCGGGTCGATAGCGACCACAGTGGTGCCGGGTACCTGTGCGGCGGCCATGACAGCAGCCAGGCCCACCGCGCCGAGACCGAACACAATCACCGATTGCCACTCGGCGACCCGGGCTGTGTTCACCACTGCCCCAATCCCCGTGAGTGCGGCGCACCCGAACATCGCCGCCACGTCGAAGGGGACGTCGTCCGCAATCACCACCACCGACTCCCGGGCTACCACCGCGTACTCGGAGAAGGCAGAGACGCCGAGATGGTGGTTGATTCGCTCCCCGGTGGCGCTCCGCAGCAGAGCCGGGCCGTGTAACAGGTCACCGCTGCCATTCACCTCGGCCGCGCGGTGGCAGAGGGCAGGGCGGCCGGCGTCGCATGCCCGGCAGGACCCGCAGCTGGGCACGAACACCAGGACCACGTGGTCACCCACTGTGACATCGGTAATGCCCGGGCCGACGACGTCGACGACGCCGGTCGCCTCGTGTCCCAGGGCCATCGGCAGGGGCCGCACCCGGGATCCGTCGATCACCGAGAGGTCCGAGTGGCAGAGGCTGGCCCGCTCGATGCGGACCCGCAGTTCGCCTGGCCGGGGCGATGGGATGGCAAGTTCTTCCATCAGGAGCGGAATGCTGTCGGAGTAGGGGCGGGCAGCGCCAGCCGTGTGGAGGACAGCGCTGCGCATCGTGGTGGGGTTCATGGTTTCAATGTACGGCCCGGGGCCGTCTTGCCGTCCACTCCCTCAGCAAACTACCGTGAGTTGTACGCCATCTGTACGAGGAGAAAAAACCGCATGGAAGTATCCCCAATTGTTTGGGCATTAACGATCGTCGGAATTGTGGGGCTATTGCTCTTCGACTTCTTCTTCCACGTTCGCAAAGCGCACACCCCCAGTCTTAAAGAGGCGGCGGTGTGGTCCTCGATCTATGTGGGGATCGCCATTCTCTTCGGCCTCGGGGTGCTGGCCTTCGGCGGACCCACCATGGGCACCGAATACTTCGCCGGGTATGTGACCGAGAAGGCACTCTCGGTGGATAACCTGTTTGTCTTCCTCATCATCATGGCCAGCTTCAAGGTGCCGCGCGCTGACCAGCAGAAGGTGCTGCTCTTTGGCATTGTGTTCGCGCTGATAGCCCGCACCGGCTTCATCTTCCTGGGCGCCGCGCTGATCAACCAGTTCGCCTGGATTTTCTACATCTTCGGCCTGGTCCTGCTGCTGACTGCTGGAAACCTGCTCAAGCCCACATCTGATGAGGACCACGGAGACACCCTTGTGGTGCGTCTGGCCAAGCGCTTCCTCCCGGCAACCGATCATTACGACGGTGACAAGCTGTTCACCATAGAGAATGGCAAGCGCGTTCTCACGCCCATGCTGCTCGTCATGGTGGCCATCGGCGGCACCGACATCCTGTTCGCTCTGGACTCGATCCCCGCGATCTTCGGCCTGACGCAGAACGTGTTCATCGTCTTCACCGCTACGGCGTTCTCCCTCATGGGTCTGCGCCAGTTGTACTTCCTGATTGACGGCCTGCTGGACCGGCTCATCTACCTGTCCTATGGCCTGGCGATCATTTTGGGCTTCATTGGCGTGAAACTGATCCTCCACGCGCTGCATGAGAACAATTTGGGCTTCATCAACGAAGGGGAACCGGTTCCAGTGGTCGAAATCTCGACCGGGCTGTCCCTGTCGGTCATCCTCGGGGTCCTGATCATCACCATACTGGCGTCAGTGTGGAGCCCCAAGGGCAAGGCAAAAACTGCCGCCTCCGGGGCGAAGCGGCACGCCACGGAGTACATGGACCTGGACTATGAGACTGACATTGACGAGCGCGAGAAGATCTACAACCGCATGGTCGAGGAAGAAGACATGTTGCGCAAGCTGCCCGAGAAGTACAAAAAGCTCATCCGCAACGAGACTGATTTCATGGATCTGATGCGGAGTGCCCACGAGGCCCACGGTGCCGCGATCGACCGAGAACCCACCCGGTAGGGCCTGCTGAAAGGGGTGGACCAGCACTCAGTTGCCGGTCCACCCCTTCTGCTTTGGTCAGGACAATCCGCCGTCCCGGGTTGTTCGGTCAGCTGCGGGTGGTTGCCCGTTCGGCAGCTGTGGGATTGCCCGGCATCTCGGTTCCCCTGATTGATTCGCCCGCGGTCTCCCTGACAAACGGCATAGCGATCATGCCGATCAGGCAGGCACCCATCATGTAGAAGGCTGGGACCAGCAGGTTACCGGTGGATTCGATCAAGGCCTCGTTTGCCAGGGGCGCCGTCCCACCGAAGATCGCAGTTGCCAGATTGTAGGTGACAGCGAACCCGGCGAACCGCACGTGGGCGGGGAACATGGCCGGGAACGTCGCCGAAATGGTGGCGAGTTGCAGCACGTATAGGATTCCCAGCACGGCGAACCCGATCAGAGCCCCAGTGAAACCGGTGCCGATCAGCATGTACATCGGCAGCGCCGCAACGAAGAGGCCCACCAGGGAGACCCACCACAGCGGTTTGCGGCCCACCCGGTCGGAGAGAGCGCCAGCGAACGGGATCAGGAGCATCATCACCACCTGGCCGATCAGGATCAGAGTGAGTGAGCCGTCGTCGGACAGCCCAATCTGATTCTGCAGGTAGGTGGGCATGTAGCTGAGGAGGGTGTAGTTGGCGACATTGAGCGCGATCACCAGGCCGGCCATGGTGAGGACCGGGCGCCAGTACTTGCTGGCCAGGTGCTTCAGCGTGGTGGGTCCGCTGTCTTCGTTGCCTGACTCGTTTTCCAGTTCACGGAAGACTGGGGTGTCCTCAAGCTTTGACCGCAGATACCACCCAATAAGACCCATCGGCCCAGCGATCAGGAAGGGGATGCGCCAACCCCAGTCGGACATCGCGTCGGGGCCCAGATTGATCTGCAGAAACAAGGTGACGGCGGTGCCGAGGGCGAAGCCGAAGATGGTTCCGAACTCAAGGAAGCTGCCAAGGAAGCCTCGCTTCCTGTCGGGCGAATACTCGGCCATGAAGGTTGCCGCACCACCGTACTCGCCGCCCGTAGAGAAGCCCTGCAGCATCCGCAGCGCAATCAGGATGGCCGGCGCCCAGTATCCGATCTGGTCGAAGGTGGGAATCAGCCCAATAGAGAAGGTTGCTCCAGCCATCAGGATGATGGTGAGGGACAGAACTGCCTTACGTCCCAGCCGGTCGCCCAGCGGACCCCAAATGAACCCGCCAAAGGGCCTGACGAGGAAGGAAATGGCGAAGGTGGCGAGCGCCCATTCAGCTCCGCCGGGGAAGAAGTTGGCGGTGATGTAGGTCAGCACTACTGCGTACACGCCGTAGTCGTACCACTCGGTGGCGTTACCTACCGCCGATGCGCCGATCGCCCGGCGGATGGTCTTCTTCCCTTCCGGAGTGTCGGTATCCGGAGCGTCGAATCCGGTAGCGGGCGGTTGATTTTCGGCAGTCACTCTATCTCCGTTCTCGGGCGCGACCCACGATCAGTAGCCTGATGAGCTGCTGGCTGGGTATGGTCAGCCATCAACCATAGCGATGCAGTTCGGTGATGGCTAGCGCGCCGATGGTCCTACCTGCCGTGGATTGGACCTGGAGATTTGGATCAGAAACGGTCCCTTCTACCCGCCGCTGATCTGCCAGATGGCGTACTCGTCGGCGTGCAGGATGGCGCGGCGACCATCGGAAATATCGCGGATCCAGACGATGCCGAGACCAGGCGCGGTGTCTTCAACATACCCGCTGTAGTGGACCTCACGGTTGCGGTGAGCTTCGATCTCATCCCCCCGGTGCAGCAGACCGAGGTCATGGATTCGGGTGATGACGGTGGCAGTGAGCAGGGACATGGTGGCTCCTTGGTTCTGTGGCCGGGGTGGGCGCGCCCGGCGATGATTTAAGTGAACTCCTGCGGTGTTGCGAGGGTGTTTCGGTCAGGTGAATTTGTCGCGATCTGGCCCCGCACCGCCGCGGCAGAGCGGACATTATTACTCAGGGTTGCGGTGCGGGGCTGCCATGCCGGCAAATAGTTGCCTAAGCTACCTGAATGACCAAACCAGCGTTGCCGGACCCGGCATACCTCAACCAGATCGACTCCGAGACCCAGCGCCGGCTCCTGACCGCCGTGTCGCCTGCGTCACCCTTCGATGGTGCGACCGAGGACCTTCGTGCCGCCGTCGACAGGAATGTCGAAGCCCTGCACAGCGACCTGCAACGGATTGTTCACACGCTCCATGCGCGTCCGGAGACCGCGTTTGAGGAGCACGATAGCGCCCGGTTGATCACCGACATTCTCATTGAGCACGGGATTGACGCCGAGTTGGGAGCCCATGGCGTCGCCACCGCAGTTCGTGCGGAGGTCCGCGGGACGGGGGGCGGGCCGACGATCGCCGTGCTCAGCGAGTACGACGCCCTCCCGGGGATCGGGCATGCCTGCGGCCACAACGTCATCGCCGCCACCGGGGTGGGTGCTTTCCTGGCGCTCGCCGGGATCGGGGACCGGCTGAACGGCACAGTCGTCTTCCTCGGGACACCCGCGGAGGAGGGGCACTCCGGCAAGGAGCTGCTGGCCCGCAACGGAGCGTTCGACGGCGTCGACGCCGCCATCATGGTCCACCCCTATGGTTATGACCTGGCGGATCAGGTCTGGCTGGGGCGCCGGCTGCTGACCGTCACGTTCACCGGGATCGCAGCGCATGCCTCAGCGCAGCCGTTCATGGGACGCAACGCGCTCGACGCCGCCAGCCTCACCTATCAGGGAATCGGTCTGCTCCGCCAGCAACTCCCGCCGTCGGACCGCGTCCACAGCAATATCGTCGAGGGCGGGCGCAGCCCCAACATCATCCCTGACACAGCTGTCATGAAGCTCTATGCCCGGTCCAAGTACCCTGACACGCTCAAGGACCTCAGCAGGCGTCTTGAGGACATCGCGCGTGGCGCCGCACTGATGACCGGCACCACTGTTGACCTCGACTGGGACCAGCACCCGCCGTCGCTCCCCATCCGCACCAACTACGCA
>NZ_KI914731.1:0-14618 GCF_000520515.1 Arthrobacter sp. H20 | reverse complement strand
GCTCCCCGCCGGTGTTGTCTCCGATACCCTTGCGGCGTCCACCGACTTCGGAAACGTCAGCTACCGGATCCCGGGCATCCACCCGCTGATCAAGATCGCTGACCAGAGCACAGCACTCCACACCACGGAGTTCGCTGCTGCAGCAGCTTCCGACACGGCGGTGCAGGGAGCGTACGACGGCGCCGCAGGGCTCGCGTTGACCGCCCTGGATTATCTGATGGACCCGTTGCTTCAGCAGCAGGTACGGCAGGAGTTTGACGGACAGGGTGGGCCCATCGATGTCCCGTCCTACTTCGATTGAGCCGTGCGGCACTAGGTACCACCACCACTTAGCACTGAACCCCGCGTGACCTCAAGTCAAGGGAGTACCACCCATGTCCACTACCGCAAGCGCGCCCCGCGGAATCACCGACAAGTTCCTCAACGGGGTTGAACGGGTCGGCAACAAGCTGCCCGATCCCTTTATGCTCTTCCTGATCCTGTTCGGCTTCACAGCTGTGGTCTCGACGGCGATGGCATGGTCCAATGTCACTGTCCAGCTCCCCGGCAGTGACGAGATTACCGAGATCAAGGGACTCTTCACCGCCGAGGGGCTCACGTGGCTCACCACCAACCTCGGGCCCAACTACCTCGGATTCCCGCCGCTGGCCACTGTGCTGCCGATCCTGCTCGCGGTGGGTGTTGCCGAGAAGTCAGGGCTGCTGGGCGCGATGATCCGCAGGGCTTTCGGCAGTGCGCCCAGGTGGGCACTGCCCTACGCTGTCGGCGCCGTTGGTGTCACCGGCTCCATCATGTCGGACGCAGCGTTTGTGGTGATCCCGCCGCTGGCGGCGCTGGTGTTCAAGGCGGCGGGCCGGCACCCCGTCGCTGGGCTGCTCGGCGGCTTCGCTGCAGCCGGCGCAGGATACTCAACTAACGTTTTGGTCACCAGCCTCGACGCGCTCTTCGCCGGCATCACGACGGCGGTCACCGAGACCCTGCCCAACGCCGGTTCCGCCGTGACCCCCGTGTCCAACTACTTCTTCAACGTGGTGGCGGCGATCGTCCTGATGGCGATCGCGGGCTTTGTGATTGACAAGATCCTCGAGCCGCGCCTGAAGCGGCAGGGTATCCCCCGCGAAGAAGTCCGCGACGACGACACAGCCGCGGCGCCCACCAGTGCAGAACTCAGCGCGGACCTCACACCCCAGGAAAGCAGGGGCCTGCGGTGGGCAGCGATCGGCGGGGCAATCCTCGCCGTCGTGCTCGTGGTTGCCTTTGTGCTGCCCGCCTCTCCGTGGCGCAATGAGGACGGCGGCTTCCTGCCCACCTCGCCGCTCCTCGGCTCGATCGTGTTTGTGGTGTTCAGCATGTTCGTGGTGCCGGGCCTGGTGTACGGGAAGATCGTCGGAACCATCACCACGGGCCGGGACGTTCCGCGGGTGATGGGCGAAGCGATCAAGGACATGGCAGGGTTTCTGGTGCTGGCGTTCATCCTGGGCCAGTTCATCGCCCTGTTCAACTGGTCAGGCATCGGGCAATGGATTGCCGTGGCGGGTGCGGGTGGGCTGGAAGCAATCGGCCTGACGGGTTACCCCGCTATCCTCGCCTTCATCCTGCTGGCGTCAGTGTTGAACCTGTTCATCATTTCCGGGTCGGCAATGTGGACCCTGATGGCAGCAGTGTTCGTGCCACTGTTTGTCCTGCTCGGCTATGAGCCTGCCTTCATCCAGGCTGCGTTCAGGGTGGGCGACTCCGCAACCCAGGTGATCACTCCGCTGAACCCCTACATGATTGTGCTCCTCACCATGCTCCGTAAATACGAGCCCGACGCCGGACTCGGCACCTTGATGGCGCGGATGCTGCCTTTCGTGGTGCCATTCTGGCTCGCCTGGGTGGCAATTCTGAGCGTGTTCTTCTTCCTGGACCTGCCCCTCGGGCCGGGCAACGGCATCTTCCTACCCGAGTAATCGCCCTCAGTGGGCAGCGGAATAGGCGCGTCCGAGGCGCCGTTATGACAAGTGAACCCAAGCTGGAGGTACTTAGTGACCAAGATCTTCGCCCTGCACGAGAATCCTGAATGGTTTCCGCCATTCGCCAAGGCCTTCGAGGCGGAAGGTGCCGAGGTCGAGGAATGGCTGCTGACCGACGGCGTCCTCGATCTTGACCAGGAACCGCCCGAGGGAATTTTCTGGTCGCGGATCAGCGCATCGTCGCACACCCGGGACCATGGCCTCTCCAAGGACTACGCGCGGGCTGTCCTCTCCTGGCTGGAAGCCCACGGGCGTCGCACAGTCAATGGGCGGCGGATCCTGGAACTCGAAATGAGCAAGATTGATCAACTGACCGCGCTGAAGGCGGCAGGCATCGACACCCCGCGTACCGTCGCTGCCATCGGAAAGCACCGGATCCTCGACGCAGCAGCGGGATTTCCCACGCCGTTCATCACCAAGCACAACCAGGGCGGGAAGGGCCTGGGCGTCAGGAAGTTCGAAAGCCACGAGGAGCTGGCCGAGTACGTTGGTTCGGCCGAGTTCGAAGAACCCCAGGACGGCATCACCCTAATCCAGGAGTTCATCCAGGCAGCCGAGCCCATCATCACCCGGGTCGAAATTGTTGGCGGCGAGTTCATCTATGCGATCCAGGCTGATACGGCCCGCGGGGGATTCCAGCTGTGCCCCGCCGACGCGTGCGCCATCGATCCTGTGACCGGCAAGCCCATCATGCCTCCCGGGGCCACCATCGAGCCCGAGGAGGGCCAGCAGCTGTTTAGCCTCCGCAGGGGCTTCGATCACCCGATCATCGAGAAGTACCTCGATTTTGCCGCCCGGAACAGCATCGAGGTGTGTGGAATCGAATTCATCGAGACCGCTGACGGCCGGGTGCTCACCTATGACGTGAATACCAACACCAACTACAACGCGGTAGTCGAGGCCCAGGCGCCCCGCTCGGCCCCTGGCGCACTGGTGGAATACCTGACGTCCCTGGCGGCGCCAGCAGCCGAACCAGTTCTTCGCTAGGGTAGGCACCACGCGGACGACGATGGCTCGGCTGGCGCTCGCCGCCGAGGAGCCCCGAGGAGGACACAGCGATGATGGGTTCAGCAACATGGTTCATTTGGGCTGGCCTGGCGTGGGTAGCGGTCATGATCCTCGCCATCACGGCGATCATCTCGGTGGCCAGGAGCACTGTCCTGAGCCCGACCGCCAAAGCAGTCTGGATTGCGCTCGCCGTCGTCGCACCGTTCTTCGGCGCGATCGCCTGGTTTATCTACCGCTCCACTGAGTCAGGCACCAGGGACCCGGTAACGCGCAGCTGAAATTGGAGGAACATCTCGGTGAAGAAGAGCGAGTTGCCCAGCACATTGCAGCGGTCTGGAAAGAAGGCGCAGGCCACCTTCGCGAAGACACTTGAAGCGGCAGAGGAAAAATACGGAGCGGGCGAACGTGCTCAACGCACCGCCTTCAGCTCACTCAAACACAGCCACGAGAAGGTGGGTGATCGCTGGGAGCCCAAAGGCGAAAACGGCCCGTCGGACGCAGCGGCCGAGGGCGGTGCGGGAAGCTCCGGGTCGACGGCCGGAGGGGTAAACGCTAACGCCTCGAAGGCGCACCTTTACGGGATTGCCCGCGAACTGGACGTTGAGGGCCGTTTGAAGATGACTAAGGCAGAACCGATGGAGGCTATCCGGCGCGCCAACGACAGCGAAACCCGGCAGGCGAGGAACAAGTAGCCAACCTATTACGCAACATAAACATTTCGTAATAGGTTGAAAGGTAGGTTAGCCTTACCTTGTCGCGTCCGAACGGGCGCACGCCACAGTTTCCTGAAAGTCGAGGAGCCCCATGGCCCCCACCCGTCTGCGCGGCCTGGCCGCTGCCACCGCCGCCGCCGCAATCCTGGCACTATCCGCCTGCAGCACTGGACCTGCCGATGGTGGCCCAGCCACCCAAGCCACCGAGGCTGCCGGCGCGGCGGATCAGTTCCCCGTCACCATTGAGCATGCCTACGGTGAGACTGTCATTTCCGAATTGCCTGAGCGGGTAGCGACAGTCGACTGGGTCAACGCCGACGTCGCACTGGCGCTCGGCGTCGTACCTGTCGGCATGCAAAGCGATGAGTATGGCGGAAATCAAAACGCGTCAACGCCGTGGAAGGACGCCAAGCTGGAAGAACTCGGCGCCGCAATCGGTACAGAGAACGCACCTGTGCAGTACTCGGAAGCCGACGGGTACGCGTTTGACGAGGTTGCGGCAACCAACCCCGACGTCATCCTGGCCGCGTATTCAGGCCTGACGCAGGAAGACTACGACACCCTGAGTGCCATCGCTCCAGTGGTTGCTTTCCCCGAGGTCGCCTATGGCACTCCGTGGCAGGAATCGACCCGCATCATCGGCGAGGCACTTGGCCTGGCCGATGAAGCCGAAGCACTGGTCACCGAAACAGAAGAAACTGTTGCCACTGCGGCGGCAGACTACCCGTCGATCGTTGACAAGACTTTCATCTACGGCAATCTCGAGCCCGCCAGCGCGGAAGGCGTCAGCATTTACACCGCCAACGACAATCGGCCGCGCTTCCTTGAATCGATTGGGATGGTCCAGGCTGACATCGTGACGGAAAATACCGAGGGCTCGGAGGAATTCTTCATTCCCTGGTCAGCTGAGCGGGCCAATGAGCTGGAGTCCGATATTTTCGTGACCTGGGTCCCCGATGAAAGCACCAGGGACGCAATCGCCGACGATCCGCTGCTGAGCCAGATTCCCGCGGTTGAATCGGGTGCACTGGTGGCAGATCCGGATAACACCCTTACCCTGTCCATCTCGGCAGCCAATCCGCTGAGTCTTCCCTGGGCACTGGACACCTTCCTTCCCATGCTTGACGAGGCAGCCCAGCAGGCCGAGGGCTAAACCAGCTTCACCCTGGTACAGGGGCGCACCTCGTGGAGGGGCGCCCCTGCCGCACCTCCAGTTGCTCTCTGGGCCAACCTCGGCTGAAATAGGATCAGCACATTGAGATTCACCAAGGATGGAGAAGCACCATGGCACAATCGGATATCAGCGCCCTGCAGGAAGCCACCGCATGGGATGCCGACGGCGAGAAGCTCGGCGAGGTGTCACAGGTTCACCTGGACGCACGCACCGGCGAGCCCGCCTGGCTGACCGTTCCCCTGGGGCTGTTCAATACCCGCGAGCACTTCATCCCGTTCGACGGCGCCCGCCTCGAGGGCGGGGACCTTCACGTGGCGTACTCCAAGGACAAGATCATCGACGCGCCCGATCTGGGAGCCGATTCGGAACTGACTGATGAGCAGACGGCGTCCCTGCGGGAGTACTACAACCTCTGACAGCGGGTTGAGCCCGGGGGTCGCCCTAAACCGTCAATCGAGTGGACCGGCAGGCTCCCGGGCGGAGCGTCAGAAAACGTCGATCAGTCGCCCGACCACAAACAGGACGATGCAGGCCACGAAGACCACTCCGATGCCGACCAGCCAGGGGAGAGGGTTGTTCGCCTTTGAGGTTCCTTCATCGTGCCCCTGGGGCCCGACCGTAGAGGATTCACCCGGCGGGGTTTCACCAGGGGGTACTCCGCCACCCGGCTCAAGCCCGGTGATCTTGTCCCCCTGAGGGTCAGGGTTCTGTCCTGTCATCGAGTGCCTCCTAGATTTCCCAATCAGACCTCTTCGGCGATGGGTCTTTCGTCTCACGTGGCGTCCAGGACATGGTGATGTCCGCGCCCTCCTCTGTCTCGCGAACAAACAGGTGTAGGTCCTCGCCGTAGAGGTTTTCGTTTTCGACTACGTCGCCAGCCTCGCGGGCCAGCTCGACCAATCGGCTGATCGCCACTGCCATGGCGCGACCCCAGTCGTGTGGGTGCTTGCTCGAGGATTCCTCGGTCACAGAGAACTTTTTGTCCATAGTTGTCATTGTGCTCCTTTAATCGCTGCAACGGGGGAGGCCGGTAGAAGCAGTAAGAATCATGCCCTGCGATAAAATAACAATAAGCCCGCTGTGCAGTTCTGGATTGGTTCAACCCTAGCAGCACCGCCCGACAGTACCTGACGCCCGAAGCGGCACTGCCCGGCGCTATCTTCTCGATCCAGCACAACGTTTCCGGCGCCGTGCTGGCCGCTTATTGGCCCCGCCGGACGGCGGCTCGCGCCGCCTCCCCGATGATCGCCGTGTAGGTGGGGTAGGCGAACTTCACCCGGGCGAGGGTAGCGACGTCGGTCCCCGCGGCCATCGCGGCTGCGACAGCCTGAATCACCTCGACGGCGTTCTCACCCACCGCGTGCGCACCGAGGATCAGCTCCCGATGCCGATCCAGCACCAGCTTCAGGAACCCCTGCTCCCTGTCGTCGATAATCGGGCGTTCCACCTCACCATAGGGCACGAGGACGACCGCTGCCTCGCTATCGCGCGCCCTCGCTGCCTCCTCGGTGAGACCCACCCCGGCGTAGTCCGGATCGGTGAAACCGCCAGCTGGGAGAAGATGGTGCGGAGTGGTCCGGTGTGAGCCGAGCACAGCGTTCTCGGCAGCGGTTTCACCCTCAAACACGGCGGCCTGCACCAGCATGCTGGAGCCGTTCGCATCCCCTGCCACAAACACGTGGGGCACATTCGAGCGCAGGTAGTCGTCAACCGGAATTGCTGTGCGCAGCGCGGTGATGCCCGCGGCTTCCAGGCCGAGCGAGTCGATGTTCGCTGGCCAGCCCGCTGCCATTACGACGGCGTCGACCACGTCCTCGTGCGTTCCGGATTCGTTGCGCCACTGCAGCCGCAGTGCGCCGTCGTCGTCCTTGGTGATTTGGTCGATCCCGGCAATTCCGGTCTCCACCTGCACGCCGCGGGTGCGGAACCCGTCGGTGACGGCGGCCGAGACATCAACGTCCTCGGTGGTGAGGATGCGCGGCGCCAGATCCAGCAGCAGTACCCGGGATCCGAGAGCGTGAAAGATTGTCGCTAGTTGGGCGCCGGTGTGCCCGCCGCCGATCACCGCGATTGCTCGCGGCAGGTCCGGCAGATCGAGGATTTCGGGCGGAAGCACTGCGTGTTCGGCGCCTGGAATGGGGAGCCTTCGCGCGCTGCCCCCAACGCACAGGATCACCGATCCCGCGCTCACCGGACGTCCGTCGACAGAGAGGGTGTGCTGATCAGTGAACGAGGCTTCGCCGGTGAGGAGGTCAATGCCCAGCCGTTCAACGACGGCGTCGTAATTTTTGGCCGCGAGCACGCGATCCACAGTGGACTGGACCCGGCGGACAATCTGCGGCCAGTCAGCCGAGGGCTCGGCCACGACAATCCCGTAGTCGTAGGCCGTTCGCACCTCGCGATACAGCCGGGCCGTCTTCGCGAGGACACGGGTCGGCACGCACCCGGAGTTGACGCAGGTGCCGCCGAGCTTGGCCCGTTCCACCACTCCCACTCGGGCGCCGAGCTCTGCTGCCCGCACCGCCGCAGCCATCCCGGCCGGACCGGCTCCCACAATCAAGACATCGAAGGTGTATTCCATGGCGCTGCTCCCGGTGGCTGACGTGGTGATGCTCTTGCTTCCTGTATAGCGTCAATTGCTGCGAATCTCCCGCACTTCCGTCAGCTTAGGTAATCTCGTGGGTATGACAACCCAGCCGGACACTGTGCCGGAGACACGGAAGACGGCCGCGAACCTGATCCCGGCGGTGTTGATCGCTGCATCGGGGTTCGTCATGTTCGGGCTCGATCAGCGCTGGCTGGGCTACCTGTTGCTGGCGGCGGCACTGGCGTCGTCGTACTTTATCGGTCGGCAGTTGTTCAAGGATCTGACCCTATTGGCGTTGGGCTTGCTCATCATGAGCCTGGTGCCCATCACCACCGACATCAGCTTCAGCCACATGTTCACCATGGGTACCGCGATGTTTTTTGCGGTGGGGCTGCCCTATTCGCTGTCCAGGTTTGTCTTTAAGGATCATGCGATTCGTTTCCCGGTGCTTACCGGCCAGCCGTGGAGCCGGACTGAGCGCTGGTACCTCGTAGCCGTCGTCGTGATGGGGTATGTCCTGCTGCCGCTCTATATGATTCCTACCGGCGTGTTCGAGAACTGGCCCGCAGCCTCCGACGGGAGCTCGGTGGCGCGGCTGTTCCTGGGGACAAACGTGCTGGGCATCTGGGACGAGCTGTTCTTCATCTGTACAGCCTTCACGCTGCTCCGGCGACACCTGCCGGACTGGCAGGCCAACATGCTGCAGGCGGTGCTGTTTACGTCCTTCCTGTGGGAACTCGGCTTCCACGCGTGGGGGCCGGCGCTGATCTACCCTTTTGCTCTGGTGCAGGGCTGGATCTTCAAGAAGACCAAATCCCTGAGCTACATTGTGGCGGTGCACCTGCTGTTTGACTTTGTGTTGTTCCTGGTCCTGATCCATGCGCATAACCGCGACTGGTTCAACATCTTTTTTTACTGACCCGCCTGATCCCGAGCTGTCAGCCGGGTGAGAGTCTGCCCACAGTTATTCGTTCCGGATGGACAGCTACCCACAGTCATCTGACACGGTGAAGCCATGGATGAACTACTGAACGCGTTAGCCCCGGTCGGCGCCGTCGTCGCTGCACTGATCGCAGCCGTGCTGCTTGCAGCCGTTTTGCGCCGGGTGGCTGCCCGTTCCCTGCGCGGGGTGCCGGCTATTCAGGGTGCGTCGCGGCGGGTGCTGAACCCGGTGCGGCTGGTACTCGCCGTCGTCGGTGCGCGGATAGCCCTGGCGGTGACTGCCGCAGGGACTGGCTGGTTCCAGCCGGTGGATTATGCGCTGGTGCTGGCCTTGATCGCTGCCGTAGCCTGGCTGGTGGCGTCCCTCCTGCTCGTGGTTGAAGTAGTCGCCCTGCGGAAGTATGGGCGGGATACTGTTGACCACGGGCGCATGCGACGCCTCAAGACGCAGATCATGCTCGCCCGCAGGGTGGGCGTGGCGTTGGTAATTACGCTGGCGCTGGCCAGCGTGCTCCTGACCATCCCCGAGGTACGAGCCCTCGGCGCTGGCATCCTGGCCTCGGCCGGACTGATCTCCATTGTGGCCGGTCTGGCGGTGCAGAGCTCCCTCAGTAACGTCTTCGCCGGGGTGCAGCTGGCCTTCACCGACGCCATCCGCATCGATGACACGGTGTTCGTTGAAGGCGAGCTCGGCGCCGTCGAGGAGATCACCATGACCTATGTGGTGGTCAAGGTCTGGGACGAACGCCGGGTCATCCTGCCGTCGACCTACTTCACCACTACGCCGTTCGAGAACTGGACGCGCAGCCGCGCTGAGTTGCTGGGCACAGTCGATCTGGACCTCGACTGGCGCGTCCCCATTGACTCGATGCGGGACCACTTGATGGCCGAGCTCAGCCAGACCCCGCTGTGGGACGGACGCTCCAGCAGTCTTCAGATCACCCAGGCCACTGACGGACTGGTGCGAGCTCGGATGCTGGTCAGCGCGGTCGATAACAGCGCCCTCTGGGATCTGAAGTGCCTGATCCGCGAATCAATGGTGGTATTCCTGCAGACGCATCATCGGGAAGCCTTGCCGCGCCAACGGTGGGAATCGGTGCCAGCCCTGGAGCCCACCCCCGGATCGAGTCAACACTAATGACGGGTTTCCGGTGCGAAACCTGTCATTGGTGTTGACTCGACCCTAAGGAGCTAGGCGAAACCCCCGAGTGCAGCCACGATCGGGACTGCCGACGCCGCTGCCCACGCCTGCGGGCGGCAGGACGCGGGGTAGGGGACCGGTGGCCAGAAATCGTCGGACGCGTGGCCCGAGAACAGTTCCGGAAGGCGCCAGTCGAAGCCCTCGGCAGCACGGAGCAGTCCTGATGCGAGGGTATGCGCGTCGTCGGTGAAACCGTCCTTGACGAGTCCGCTGATAATCATTCCGGTGTCGTGGCTCCACACAGACCCCGCGTGGTAGCGGGTAGGCCAGAACCCACCGTTGGTGGTGGAAACGGTCCTGATGCCGTAGCCGGAGAACATGGTGGGGTCCATCAGCCGGCGCACCACTGCCGCCTGTTCCTCAAGATTAAGGATGCCGGTGCCGAGCAGGTGGCCCATATTGCTGGTGACGCCGTCGACTGGGCGTTTCGCTGAGTCGAGGGCGATCGCGGGGTAGGAGCCCAGCTCATCGCTGCACCAGAAGGACTCACGGAACCGGATCTCCAGCTTGTTGGCGTAGTCCCGCCAGTCGCCCGCGCCGGGACGGCCAAAGGCGTCAAGCAGTGCCGCGCCGCCCATCGCCGCTTCGTAGGCGTAGGCCTGCACTTCCGCGAGAGCGATCGGGCCGTCGGCGAGTGCGCCGTCGTGCCAGCGAATCGAATCCCCTGAATCTTTCCAGCCCTGGTTGGCGAGCCCATGACCGCTGGTGTCGAGATACTCCAGGAAGCCGTCGCCGTCGGAGTCGCCGTGATCCCGCAGCCAGACCAGCGCCGCCTCAAGGTGGTCGAGCAGAGCCTCCACCTCGGGGTCCGGCAAACCGGCCCGCCACGCATCATGGAGCAGGGAGATCCACAGGGGAGTAGCGTCGATGGTTCCGAAGTAGACCGGCGGCAGGGAGATTCCGTTACCGCCCTCCTCGAACTGGAGCGTGCCGCGGCGTACCTCGTGCAGGATCTTGCCGGGCTGCTCAGCGGTCAGCGGATCGGTGCTGTCCCCCTGGCGCGAGGCCAGGGCGCGCAGGGTGCTGCCCGCGAGAGCGGTGTCGATTGGCAGGAGCATCCGCGCAGCGATCAGGGAGTCCCGTCCGAACAGGGTGAAGAACCAGGGCGCCCCGGCGGCCAGGAAGGTGTCCTCCGGCCGGTCTGCCGTGGCCATGCGCAACCCGTTGAGATCCGATACCGACTGGCTCAGCAGGCTCTGCAGCCGGGGCTCGGCAAGGCGGGGGGCCTCCAGCACAGGAGTGCGAGGTGCCACCATCGGGGCCGCGCTGTCCTCAAGGGACACGCGCCATGGCAGGACAACGGTGCCGCCGGGTTCCACCTCGGCCATCCAGACGAGACGGATGTGGTTGCCGTCGTACTCGGTGCGGGCGCCGCCTGCGTCAAGCGCTATTGAGGTGTCCGGCCCGCGCCAATTCCAATGGGGGCCATCGACGTCGACGTCCACCTGCGGCGCAGCTCCGGACTTGACCTTCTCCATTGGCGTGCTGTCAGCGACGAGAAGGCACTGCACTTCAAGGTGTGCCAGGAAGCTATGGGCTGACTCGATCTTGATCTCCTCGCTGATGCCTCGAGCATCGGCGATGCGGGTCCTGGTGAGGTAGAGCAGCGGGTCAGCCACGGGGGACTGCACCCGGATAAAGTAGAGATAGTCCACCCGGTGTGCCGAGCGGACCTGGGTGGATACCCACTCGGGCTCCTCACCATTGACGGTCAGGATTGCCTCCTTGAGGACCCGGTCATCACCGCAGTGGATGCCCTGCGCGCCGTGCCCCCGAATCTGTCCGTGATCGTCTGCCCAGGCCTGGACCGGCGCGCTGAAGACACCGGTGAGGTTGTGCAGATACGGCTGGCGGTAGGCCACATGAACTCCTGGGTGGTGGGGGTTGTCGCCTTGACACTATTGCCAAAACGTTATTTGATCGTTCAACTTAGTGATTGACATCATATTTGAACGTTCATATTGTTGTAAACAGGCAGTCGTTCCGGAGCTGCTGTGATTGGGAGAACGAGGGAGTTCGATGGCGAAGGCAACCCTGGTCAGTCTGGCCGAGTCACTCGGTGTGTCCCGGCAGACCATCTCCAACGTTATCAACGCACCCCACCGGGTCAAACCGGAAACCCGGCTACGGGTGGAGCACGCCATCGCCGAAAGCGGTTACCGCCCCAGCGCCGCCGCCCGGCAGCTACGCACCCGCCGCTCCATGAACCTCGGCATCCGGTTGATGCCGGTAGTTGACGGCATCAACGGGTCAATCCTCGACCGGTTCCTTCACGCACTGACCGAGGCTGCCCAGGAGGACAGCTATCGCCTGACCCTGTTCAGCGCAGCCACCGACGACGACGAGGTCCGCCAGTACGAGGAACTTCTCAACGTTTCCGATCTGGATGGCTTTGTCCTCACTGGCACCCATCACGGCGACCAACGCACCGCGTGGCTGCTCGAGAATGAGATCCCGTTCGCCTCTTTCGGCCGCCCCTGGAGCGACACCGAGGACCCCTTCAGCTCCCTCCACCCCTGGGTGGACGTCGACGGCGGCGCGGGAACCCAGCAGGCCACCGGGCTGCTACTCGATCAGGGGCACACGGCGATCGGCTTCATCGGCTGGCCAGCCGGCTCCGGAGCCGGCGATGACCGCCGAGACGGGTGGCGCCGCGCCCTGCAAGCTGCCGGCGTGTTTGCCGACCAGCTGGACGTTGCGGTGAACGACGGCGTCCCCGCCGGTGCACGCGCTGCTGAGAGCCTGATTGCTGCCGGAGCCACCGCAGTGGTGTGCGCCAGCGACAGCCTGGCACTCGGGGCGCTCTCAGCCTTCAGGAGCCAGCACCGGGCCCCTGCCACCCCCAACGTCATTGGCTTCGATGACACCCCTGTAGCTGCCGCCGTCGGGCTGTCCAGCATTGCCCAGCCAATCGAGGAGGCCGCCCGGGACATCATCAGGGTGCTCACCCACACGCTCTCGGGAGACGCCGACGCTGGCCGACCCGACAAACACCTGCTGCTGCCGCCCACCCTGGCGCAGCGGGTCCCTCACCCCCTAGCCGGCAACGGCTGGCTGGGGTAACCCACACACTGCAGTTCCCCTGGATAGTCCGAAATAAACAAAAGAATGAGGAAACAGACAATGAAGACTGGAAACTTCCGCACCCGCAGGACGACGCTTGCCGTTGCCGTCACTGCTGCAGCGGCCCTGGCACTGAGCGCCTGCGGAGGATCGGGATTCTCCGGATCCGACGGCGACTCAGCCGAATCCGAGGGCGCCACTGACGCGCCAATCACGGTGCTGATCGGCTCCTCAGGTGAGGCCGAGACCACCGCCGTCACCGACGCCGTCGACGCCTGGGCTGGCGAATCCGGCATGGACGCCAGCGTCAGCGTGGCCTCCGACCTGCCGCAGCAGCTCAGTCAGGGCTTCGCGTCGGGCGAGCCCGCCGACGTATTCTACGTTTCCACCGATCTCTTCACCGGCTACGCGGCTAACGGATCCCTGGCGCCCTATGGCGACGATCTGGAAAACAAGGACGACTTCTACCCAGCGCTGCAGGAGGCCTTCACCTACGAGGACCAGCTGTACTGCGCACCCAAAGACTTCTCCACGCTCGGCCTGATCATCAACAACACCCTGTGGGAAGAGGCCGGTCTGACCGAGGATGACGTGCCCACCACCTGGGAAGAGCTCAGCACAGTCGCTGGGGAGCTGACGACCGACGACGTCGTCGGTCTCGGCTACGGGCCGGAATTCCAGCGGCTGGGTGTCTTCGCTGCCCAGGCTGGCGGGGGTTTGGTCACCGACGGTGAGGCGACGGTCAACAGCGCCGAGAACGTCGAGGCCCTCACCTACGTGCAGCAGATGATGAACGACGGCGTCGCGGCCTACTCATCGGAGCTCGGCTCAGGCTGGGGCGGGGAGGCCTTCGGGAAGGGCCAGGCAGCGATGGTAATCGAAGGCAACTGGATTGCTGGCGCCATGGCCAACGACTTCCCCGATGTCGACTACCAGGTAGCAGAGCTTCCGGAAGGGCCCGCAGGGCCGGGTACCCTGCAGTTCACCAACTGCTGGGGCATTGCAGCAGACAGCGACAACGTTGAAGGCGCCAAGGAGCTGGTGGCACACCTGACCACCGTCGAAAGCCAGCTTGGCTTTGCTGAAGCCTTCGGCGTCATGCCGTCACTGCAGTCAGCAGCCGAGGAATGGTCAGCCGAGTACCCCGACCTCGCGGCGTTCATCGCCGGTGGCGACTACGCGCAGAACCTGCCAGCTCAGCCCGGGGCCTCCGACGTCCTGGCGGAGCTGAACGCCCAGTTGGAGACCATCAAGACCGCTGACATCCAGCAGGTGCTCGACACTCTCCAGACCGACATGGAAGCTGTCGTCGCCGACGCTGGATAGCCGCACGAACCCGCCGCAGGAGCGCCCTGACCGTTCGCACCATCGGGCGCTCCTGCGGTACCACCACCTAATGACCCCTGGGGCAATAGAACGAGGACGCAGTGGCACGTAGTACAGCGGCAAAGAAGCCGGCCGGAACCAATGATGCGCCGGCGCCCCGGAAACGCAACGGCATTCAGGGCCGCACCGGCCTGACCGGATGGCTGTTCATCTCCCCGGTGGTGCTGATCCTGGGACTTTTCCTGGTGATTCCCGTCCTGATGGCGGCGTGGGTGAGCGTCTCCGACTGGACCGGACGCGGCAGCCCCCTGTCCGGAGACGTGAACTTCATTGGCGGGGAGAACTTCTCCAACATCCTCGGCGGGGAGGGCCTAGGGCGTGTCTCCTTATTGTTCGGTGAGGTCTTTGGGATGCTGGTGGTATGTCACGTACTGCTGTTTTGTCGGATGCTCAGTGGGCTCGGATTGAGCCGTTGATGCCAAGCTCGGACGGAAGCCCGGGCCGCCCCTTCAACAATCACAGGCTGGTCGTTGAGGGCATCGTTTATCGGTTCCGGGCAGGAATCCCGTGGCGGGATCTGCCGTAGTGTTTC
>NZ_KI914730.1:8226-46792 GCF_000520515.1 Arthrobacter sp. H20 | reverse complement strand
GCCAAACCATTCACCTGGACCAAGTCAGCGGAGTACCTCCTGGGCAAGATGAAACGCAAACAAACCATTAACACGGAGCACTAGCGAGTCTGCACCAGCATCAGGGTGACACCGCTGAACGCCCGCGTGGCCATGGAACGCGTCAGCTGGCCAAAGAGGCAGCCATCACCAAGGACTACCGCAATCGGTTCCGGCAGCGGTAAGGAAACTTGGGCGACGGCACCTGTCTCGTTAGCAATCACGTATCCGGGCGCCCGGCTGTGGCATCCTGTGTAAATGGCAGAATTCAAGCAGTCGACCAAGCTCCAGAACGTTCTCTACGACATCCGGGGGCCGCTGCTCGACCATGCCAAGTACATGGAGGCCGAGGGCCACCGGATCCTGAAGCTCAATATTGGCAATCCGGCGCCGTTTGGGTTCGAAGCGCCCGAGGCCATCCTGGTCGACATGATCCGTCACCTGCCCAAGGCCCAGGGCTACAGTGATTCCCGCGGCATCTTCTCGGCGAGAACGGCAGTGGTGCAGTACTACCAGGGTCGCGGTCTGACCCAGATGGACGTCGACGACGTGTACCTGGGGAACGGTGTCAGTGAGCTCATCACCATGTCCCTGCAGGCCCTGCTGAACAATGGCGACGAGGTCCTGGTGCCCACACCGGATTACCCGCTGTGGACAGCTTCAGTGTCTCTGGCGGGCGGCACAGCCGTGCATTATCTGTGCGATGAGGATAATCATTGGTGGCCCGATCTCGAAGACCTGGCGTCGAAGATCACCAGCCGCACCAAGGGGATTGTGCTCATCAATCCCAACAACCCGACCGGAGCTGTCTATCCGCGCTCCATCATTGAGGGAATGGTGAAGCTGGCTCGCGACAACGGTCTGATCATTTTCGCTGACGAAATCTACGAAAAAATTCTCTATGACGACGCCGTCCACATCAACGCGGCAACAGTCACCGGGGACGACGTTCTGTGCCTGACCTACAGTGGCCTCTCGAAGGCCTACCGCATCGCCGGATTCCGCAGCGGCTGGATGGCCATTACCGGACCGAAGCACAAGGCAGCCGATTACATTGAAGGAATTAACCTGCTGGCCAACATGAGGCTGTGCGCGAATGTTCCAGCGCAGCATGCGATCCAGACGGCGCTGGGCGGGCACCAAAGCATAAATGACCTGATCCTTCCAGGGGGTCGGCTAAAGCAGCAGCGGGACAAGGCCTACCAGTTGTTGAATGAGATTCCCGGGGTGAGCTGCGAACTGGCCCAGGGAGCCCTGTACCTGTTCCCGCGGCTGGACCCCGAAATGTATCCGATCAAGGACGACGAACAGTTTGCCCTTGACCTGCTCAAGCAGCAGAAAATTTTGATCTCGCACGGCAGGGCTTTCAACTGGATCAACCCTGATCACTTTCGGATGGTCACCCTGCCCAACGTGGACGACCTCGAGGATGCCATTGGCAGGCTCGCCGAGTTCCTCAGTACCTACAAGCCCTAGTCCGCCTCTGGAAGGAAAAACATGTCGCCCGCCACGCCAGTATTTACGACCAGTCCCACCCAGGCCTTACTCGCCGGACCTGACCTGGATCTCGCCTCGATCAAGCCCCGCTCTACCCCCGGCTTCTCCGGCGCGAAGGCGCAGGGCAAGCTTAAACTTGTTGAGGAAACCGCTCAGCTCTCGGAGTTGCAGACGAAGCTGTACGCCGAGAGCAGGTTCGGTAGCGACCTGTCGCTGCTGGTGGTGCTGCAGGCGATGGATACGGCGGGAAAAGGTGGGATTGTCCGTCATGTGGTCGGCGCTGTCAATCCACAGGGTGTCAAACACTATGCGTTCAAGGCGCCCACCGCCGCGGAGAAACGCCACGATTTCCTGTGGCGGGTCAAGAAACAGCTTCCGGGTCCTGGGATGATCGGAGTCTTTGACCGCTCCCACTATGAGGACGTGTTGATCCAGCGGGTCCGCGGGTTCGCCAAGCCGTCAGTGATTGAGGAGCGGTACGGAGCTATCCGTGACTTCGAAGCATCGCTGGCTGAATCGGGTACCCGCATCCTCAAGGTCATGCTCCACATCAGTGCGGATGAGCAGAAAGCGCGGCTGACCGAGCGGCTCGAACGCACCGACAAGCACTGGAAGTACCATACGTCAGACCTCGACGAACGCGAGTTGTGGGATGAATACCAGGCGGCCTACCAGCTAGCCATCGAACGGACCGCATCCCCCGACGCGCCCTGGTATGTAGTGCCAGCGGATCGGAAGTGGTATGCACGCATTGCCGTGCAGCACCTGATTATCGAAGCACTTCAGGAGATGCAGCTGAGCTGGCCGCCAGCAGCCTTCGACGTCGCGGCAGAGAAAGAGCGGCTGGCCCGGTCCTGACTACCCATTGGTCACAGCCATGGACTAGCCCGCCTGTTCCGCTTTGTCCCGTGCGGCTGCGAGGCGCTTCTTGGCACCTTCCAGCCAGGATTCGCAGTGATCCGCCAATGCCTCGCCGCGTTCCCACAGAGCCAGGGAGCGCTCAAGAGTCACGCCGCCGGCTTCCAGCTGACTGACGACCTCCACGAGCTGCTCCCGTGCCTGTTCGTAGGACAGAGCGCTGATGTCAGTTCCTGCTGATTGGGTGTCGGTCTCCGGTCCGGTGGGCTGGCTCATGAGGTTTCCTTGGGGTCGGTAGGTCGGGCGGACGGTGTGGGGGCAAGAGCTGAAGCGGCAAGTTCGCCGCGCGCCAGCCTGATCTTGAGAAGGGCGCCGGGCGGTGTTGCGCCGGCATCCCGGGCGATTGAACCGTCCTCCAGCTGGACCACTGCGTACCCCCGGTCGAGAGTGTTCTGCGGCGAGAGGGAGCGAATCTGAGAGCGCAGATGATGCACCCGGTCCGTATCGCGGGCGACAGCTGTCGTGACGGCAAGGCGTGCGCGGCCACGCAATCGTTCGACGTCGTCCACCCGGACCGACACCATGCCCTCGGGTTGAGCCAGCACCGGCCGTGAGCGCAGATGAGTCAGCCGCTCGGTCTCCCGCGAGACAAGGGAGTCGATGGCCCGCGAAAGCTGCAGGCGAGACTGCTGGATTCGTTGGAACTCCTCTGCGACGTCGGGAACCACCCGCTTGGCCGCGTCGGTTGGGGTGGAGGCGCGTAGATCCGCAACCTCGTCAAGGAGAGGCCGGTCCGCCTCATGGCCGATGGCGCTCACCACTGGGGTGCGGGCTGCCGCGACTGCCCTGACCATTTCTTCGCTGCTGAATGGCAACAGGTCTTCGAGCGAGCCGCCACCGCGGGTAATGATGATGACGTCGACGCTGGGCATGGCGTCCAATTCGGCCAAGGCCGCAGTCACCTGGCCTACGCATCCCACACCCTGCACCGCCACCTCACGGACTTCGAACTCGACCGCCGGCCAGCGCAGACTCGCATTGCGTAGGACGTCCTTCATCGCATCCGACCCGCGCCCAGTGATCAATCCAATCCGGTGGGGGAGGAGCGGCAAGGGCTTGCGCAGTCGCGCGGCGAACAACCCTTCGGCTGCCAGCGACTGCCGAAGCCGTTCGATGCGCGCCAGCAGATCCCCGAGTCCCACCTGCCGGATCTGCCAGGTCTGCATGGACAGGCGCCCGGTCTTCAGCCAAAAGTCAGGCTTCAGTTGCGCCACCACCCGCGACCCATGTTCCAGTGGAAGCTCAAGGCGGGAAAGGACGTTCCCCCGGATGGTCAACGGTAGGGACACCTCGGCGTCGACATCACGCAGTGTCACAAAACACATAGCGGCTCTGCGGTTCACCTCGATCACCTGCCCTTCCACCCAGGCTGCTGGGGCACGTTCGAGGTGGGCTTTCAGCTTCTCGGACAGGAGGTGGAGCGGCCAGGGACGATCGGCTGTGGTCTCAGCGGCTGTCGCCGGAAGCGTTGTGGGCCCGGCCTGCGTCGAACCAACCTCGCGCGGCTCCTGCGCCCGAGCTCCGGCGCTGCCGTTTGGCAGCTGACCCGCGCCGTCGCTATTCATCAGATGACACTCCCAACGCTTGAGGCGTGAACGAGGCGTTTCACGCCGCCTGTTCCCTTCATGTTTATCAGCTTGCACCGCCATCCGAGTCCACGCGGCCTCGGTGTGCAGGAAGAGTCCAGCGGGTGGAGGCATAATCGATACTTCTTTCACAATGAGTCGGGGACAAATATGAGGACTTTTGGTTCAGCGGTTTTAGCGCTCGCTGCGCTGGTACTGGCCGGAATTGCACTGCCGGGCGCCTGGATCGACAGGAACATTGTCCAGGTGGACGGTTTCGTCGAATTGGCCGGACCGCTCGGGGCTGACCCTGAATTTCAGGCTGAGCTGACGACGGCGTTGGCCACCGAGGTGACGGCGAATGCCGGGCTTCCCGATGCCCTGAGCAACATCGTTGAACCCCTGATCGCTGATGCGGCAGCGAACGTCACTGCGCTGCCTGGCTACCCGGCGGCCTGGGACGAGACACTACGCCGGTCCCATAACTTGAGCTTCCCCATCAATGCTGACCTTGCTACCGGAGTGGATTCACCTCAACCGCTGAGGCTTGACCTCGCTCCGGTAGTGGCGCTCGCCTTACAGGAAGTGGGGTCAGGCATTGGTATCGATGTGCCGGCCCCGGCGGAAACGCTGGTGGACATCGGGTCGCCAGCGCAACAGGAGGCGCTGAGCCAGTTGAAGGCAGTCTCCGGGGGGTGGCCGGTGCTAGCGATCGGGGCAGTGGTTGCCGCCCTGACCGCACTGGTGCTGGCGCGTCGTCGCGGAACTGCCCTGGCTCTCATCGGCCTCGGCAGTGCTGTTCTTGGCGGGCTGTTCTGGGCGGGTGCGCGGACAGCACCCGAGGTGCTGGAGCGTATGCGGGCCGAGACCGGGACAACTGAAAGCTCAATCTCGGGTCTGTTTCAGGACGGGTTGGTGGCACGGTTTACAGCCAGTGGCGAACCCTTGGCGTTGGCAGTTGTGGGAGTGGGTGTGGTGTTACTGGTCTCGGGTGCAGCGGTCCGGCTGATCGGCGGCGGGACGAGACAGAGAATGGGTTAGCTCTGAGCGGATCTCAACCGGCCATCTCGGGGTCAGGGGCTTCCAGCCGTTAGCATGGAGGGATGACCAGCACAGCAGTTTCAGTGCCTATGCCAACAGTTCCTCGGCGGCGGCGCTCGCCAGCGGAGATTCATGCCGCGCAGGCAGTCTCCGGCGAGCGAAAAGTCCTGCTCGCTGCCCCCCGAGGTTACTGCGCTGGTGTGGACCGCGCCGTCATCGCCGTCGAAAAAGCACTTGAGCACTACGGCGCGCCCGTGTATGTGCGCAAGCAAATTGTCCACAACCTGCACGTGGTCACCACCCTTGAGGAAAAGGGAGCGATCTTCGTCGAAGAGAACGACGAGGTACCCGAAGGCGCACTGGTGGTCTTTTCTGCCCACGGTGTCTCACCGGCGGTGATCCAGTCTGCCGAGGACCGCGGACTACGCACCATCGACGCGACCTGCCCACTGGTCACCAAGGTGCACAAGGAAGCAATCCGGTTCGCGAAGGACGATTTCGACATTCTCTTGATCGGCCATGAAGGTCATGAGGAAGTCGAAGGAACCTCAGGGGAAGCACCCGACCACATCCAGATCGTCAACGGACCTGAGGATGTGGACAACGTGACGGTGCGCGATCCCGAGAAGGTGATCTGGCTGTCACAGACAACCCTGAGCGTCGACGAGACGATGCTCACGGTCAACTTGCTGAAGGAGCGGTTCCCCACTCTGCAGGACCCGCCGAGCGACGATATCTGCTATGCAACGTCTAACCGCCAGGCAGCGATCAAGAAGATTTCGCCCAGTTCCGATCTGGTGATCGTGGTGGGTTCGGCTAATTCATCGAATTCGGTGCGGCTGGTGGAAGTGGCACTCGAATACGGGGCGAAGGCATCCTACCGGGTCGATTTCGCCAACGAGGTAGATGAGAGCTGGTTCGAGGGTGTTTCGACCATTGGTGTGACGTCGGGTGCGTCGGTACCCGAGAACCTGGTCCACGACGTGCTTCGGCTTCTCGCCGACTACGGTTACGGAGACGTTGAAGAGGTGGTAACAGCCGAAGAAGACATCATCTTCTCCCTTCCGAAAGAAATCCGCGCCACCCTCAAAGCAATGGGGGACTCCACGGGCGGAGTTGGCGGTAGAGGCCCTCGGCCGAAGCGCTGAGCTAGCCTCAGAGCTGGGTGCTGGCAGAGTGTCTAGGCGCTGACCCTGTCGTCGTCGCTCTCGCCATCTTCCTGATCGAGCAGCTCGGCAGCGCTTAGCAATCGTGGTGTTGATTCCACAGGTGTCATCCGCAGAGCGCTCGAATTCTCTGCAGGATGGGTCGAGGACGTGAGCGACGCAGAGTCGAAGTCGTTGATCCGTCGCGCTGTGGGCAGCACCCGGGACTCCAATGTCCCGACAAAGGAGTTGTACTTCTCCACCGAGGCCTTCAGCGAATTGCCCAGCTTCGTTACATGCTCGCCCATGGTGCCGAGGCGATCGTAAAGCTGCCGGGACAGTTCGAACAGCTCCTTGGCATGTTCGGTGAGGACATCTTGCCGCCAGCTATAGGCCGCGCCCTTCAGGATGGCCAGCAGCGACACCGGTGATGCCAGGGCAATGTTGCGGGTGAAGGCGTAGTCGAGGAGGCCGGGATCGGCGCGCAGAGCCGACGAGAGCACCGACTCTACGGGGATGAAACACACCACCAGCTCGGGCGTATTTTCGACGCCCTGCCAGTACCTTTTCCGGGCCAGCGCGTCGATGTGGGCCCGCAGCGCCTTGGCGTGCTGCTGCAGCAACGCCTCCCGCCGGGTGCTGGAACCCTCTCCATGCTCAGGCAACTCGGGGAGTTCCTGTGCGTCGAGGAAGGCGGCCAATGGCACCTTCGCGTCGACCACCAGCTGCTTCCCGCCCGGAAGTTGCACGATCATGTCCGGACGGGCCGACGTATCCTTCGCGCCGGCGCTCAGGGTAATGGTGGCCTGTTCAAGGAAATCGACGCGGGGCAGCATGCCGGCCGCCTCGACGACCCGCCGCAGTTGCACCTCGCCCCATTGCCCCCGCGCACTGTTGCTCCGCAGGGCCGCGGTGAGCGAATGCGTGGTGGAGAGGAGCTGGGCATCCGAGTGCCGTGCCTCGCGTAGCTGCTCGGCGAGCTGTCCGAACTGCTCGACCCTGTCCCGTTCAAGGATCCCGACCTGGGATTGCAGGTGATTCAGCTTGTCCGCGACCGGAGCAAGGGCCCGCAGCACCGACTGGTCACCGGCTGAGCGAGTCGTGAGCTCCCGGTTCTGCGTCACGAGCATCCGATTTTCCGCTCCTGCGGCGGCCAACGCGGTGCTGGTGCTTCCCAGCCGCTCGCCGACGTCGTCCAGTTCTTCAGTCAGGCGCTGCACCTTCAACCGGGCTGCCCACGCCATGCCGGCAGCACCAAAAATGCCACCCGTGAGTACTGCCAAAACAACCACAACCACAATGAATCCGTCCATGGCACCACCATGTCAGTCCCGACCGACATTTTGGTTGACCACCGGCGGCGCGGTGGAAGCGAGGGCAAACGGTAGACTCTATTCCCGTGGCTCTTACTATTGGCATCGTCGGACTGCCCAACGTCGGCAAATCAACCCTCTTCAATGCGCTCACCCGCAACAACGTGCTCGCGGCTAACTATCCGTTCGCGACCATCGAACCCAATGTGGGGGTGGTGAGTCTTCCTGATGCCCGGCTGGGACAACTGTCAGAGATCTTCGGGTCCCAGCGGATCCTGCCAGCAACTGTTTCCTTTGTGGACATCGCAGGGATCGTCAAGGGTGCTTCAGAGGGGGAGGGGCTGGGCAACCAGTTCCTGGCCAACATCCGCGAGGCTGAGGCCATTGCGCAGGTAATCCGGGTCTTCGACGATCCGGACGTCATCCACGTCGACGGCAAGGTCGATGCCCGCTCCGACATGGAAACCATCAACACCGAACTGATCCTCGCCGACCTCCAGACCCTTGAGAAAGCCATTCCCCGGGTGGAGAAAGAAGTCAAGATCAAAAAGCGCGAACCGGCGCAGCTTGCTGCCATGGTTGCGGCACAATCGGTGCTGGAGCGCGGCGACACCATTTTCGCCTCAGTGGCCAGCGACAAACTGGAAATGGAGCACCTTCGCGAGCTGAGCCTGCTCACCGCCAAACCCTTCATCTATGTGTTCAACGCCGACGACTCAGTGCTGGGTAATGAGGAACGCCAGGCCGAACTCCGTGAGCTTGTTGCCCCAGCTGATTGCATCTTCCTCGATGCGAAGCTCGAATCCGATCTTGTGGAGCTCGACGAGGAAGAAGCCCGCGAAATGCTCGAGATGAATGGGCAGAGCGAATCCGGGCTGGATCAGCTGGCACACGTTGGCTTCCACACCCTGGGCCTGCAGACCTACCTGACTGCCGGGCCCAAGGAAACCCGGGCCTGGACCATCACCAAGGGTGCCACCGCCCCGGAAGCGGCCGGTGTCATTCACACTGACTTCCAGCGCGGCTTCATCAAAGCCGAGGTGGTCTCCTTCTCGGACCTCGTTGACGCTGGATCCATGTCCGAGGCCAAGTCCCGTGGCAAGGTCCGGATTGAGGGCAAGGAATACGTCATGGCCGACGGCGACGTGGTGGAATTTAGATTCAATGTGTAGTCAAGTTCCGGTTCAACGTTTGGTGACGATGTGCTGGTTGACGGTCGGGGGTCTCCAACCACCTCCGGGGCTCACCTCGACCGCGGTCATCGTTCGGACGGCATAGGACGCCAAGCGACGGGTCCCTGCCACCAGGGGTTAACCTGTTCAGATGGGCGAAGCGTTCGTGATCTCGACAGATGTATACAAATACTGGCAGGTCGACTTCCAGAAGGGCACCATAAAGATTGTGTGCCAGGATGGCCAGATTCTAGAGGACGAACTGCATTCCAAGTTTTCACCAAGAAACTCCCAAATAGCCAACTCGACATTCGACTGGGAGAAGTGGTGGATTATTTCGACGACCACGCGCGGCCACCTGATCATCACGGAGGGATTCAATCCGAATTCTCCGCCGCCTTTCAATGGCCGACCATCCGTTTATCTCGATCAGAATCGCTGGCGGACTGTCTCTGACGCGCTACATGACCCGGAGAGGATTGCCGACCCAGGGGAGCGCCAAGCCGCACAAGATTTGGTCCAACTGGCTCTCGACGGAGGCATCGTCTTGCCGTTGTCTATGGGCCACATGCTGGAAACAGCTGGCCTCCACAACGAACGGCGCTATGAAGTCGGCGTAGCCATGGCTTCCCTAGCCGGTGGATGGCAGATCCGGAACCCGCTCGACCTTTGGAAGCAGGAAGCCGAACTAACCATCCGGGGCCATCTTGGACTTCCCGAGGTTGGACACATTTACCCCATCGTCACTGAGCCGGGCGCGCTCTTCGGCTTTGACACCAGGTTGGGAATCGCCAACGAAACGACAGATGTTGACACATTCATGGCCATGCTCACGATGCCAAATGTCATCCTCAGCTCACTCATCGATCCAGAACCAATGCCCAAGCATCCACTTACGATGTGGATCGACCACCACGCCCGCATCACCTCTCGGATGGACACAGAGAACGTTCCAAAAAGTCAGCGTCGACAATTGGCGCGTCGGCGGTACTGGAACGAAAACATCGGCTTTTACACTGCTCCATACCGCAAATTGACTCGTTCCTTCGATTTCCCTACCTTCAGTGATCGAGAAGTGGCTGGCCTGCTGTCGGCTTCGCCAATGGTCGGATTGCTGTCCGAACTATTTGTGCGTCGGTTTACAGACCGCCAGAATAAGTGGCGGCGGAACGACCTAATCGACATCTTCCACCTCTCCAGCGCGGCCGCGTACGCCAACTACGTATGCGCTGAGACACACACCGGGACGCAACTCCGGGAAGCCCAACGAGCCCTTGGTAGGAGCGAAACAGTCTTCACCTCACTCGGCGCTTTAATTACGGCAGTTCGTCGAGACGGTGCCAAGACACAGTCGGAGCGGCTCGCCCCAGAACCTTTTACGAGTCCGTAAAAGGTTCTGGGGCGTTACCACGACTGACCTTGGACGATTGAGAGTAGGCGTGCACGGGAGTGGCAAGACGGAAATAAACAGTCCTTGACCACCAGCACAACAACGCAACCGGCCTCTTCGATGAGCGCGAACCCCTGACATGTCGACTGCGCCGGGTGCAGCGCCGGTGGCAGTCCTGCGACAGACTCGATGCCGTTCTGTCAGTCCTCCTTGCATGCTTTCGGTTGCCTTCTTCTCTTGGATAGACGTGTGCCACGACATCACGCGCGTCGCACGTTATTCAGGGCAAGAATCGCTGCTGAGGCTATTTGATTACGGAACGTGGTGGAATTCCGGTTTGCAACGTAGTACGGAGTGAAGGGCGCTTTGCTGAGGGGATCCCGAAATCTAGCAGAGGAAGTGGTCGGTGATGAGCTCCGGCAATCAGGGGTTGGAATGCGACTTCATTGGCAGTTCATTGCCTGCGTCCCACCACGAGGCGACTTGACCGAACGATTCTGTGACATATCGCTTCAAGTCCACTCGGTCGTTCATCTGGGCCGCAGCCACAATCTCGTTGAGCACCGTCATCATTAGTAGTAGCGTGTTCCCCCGCTGCGCTGGAACTGCAGCTACGACAGATTCGGCTTGCCGCTCGAAGAATGCACCATTTGTCAGTTGCTGCCACGTGACGAATCCTTGGTCAGCGACGAATACGCTGTCGAGTCCGCTGGCTGGATCGGGATCTTGGGCTGCCAACAAGCTCATCTCTCGCGCCAACGACTCTAATTTTGCGCCGCGATAGCCGTAGACGATCGCCCGCAGTGGACTAGCGTGCTCCCAAGTCTGGCCGTGTACCGTCTGCGTTACGCCGGATATCGGATGTCGCTGGGTGAAGGCGGCCCGCGGCATGGCCTTGGCCTTCTTGGCTGCGGCCCAGGCCTTCTTAAGCTCGTCGGTGGTCAGATTCGACTTGACCTCGACCGTCGCGTAGCAGCACTCGATCGGCACCATCGCGTAGTGCTCGGACTTGTAGAACGGGGGCGTGTCGTTATCGACGAGCATCACATCGCACTGGTTTGAGATTTGTCCGTCGGTGGAGACCAATTCGCCGCTGCCCATGACGGTCGCGCTGCGTGAGACATACTTAGCGAGGAAGTCTCGGACGAGGTCACCTTCCCGCACCGATCCTTTCGACGCGTTGTGCTGGATCTTCGAGCTCGTTTCGAAGTCGAGCACCATCTGCTTCGCGACGTCGTCCATCTGTCGGAGGAGCAGTCCGGCACGGTTCGTATCCACCTGATCATTCTGCCGCAAGCTGACGTGCTTCGTGCGCATGACCACACCGGAAGGGGAAGTCGGCCTTCGGGTGTGGTCCGTCCTCAGATCCCAGCGGTTCGTCTGTACCGGAACTCGGTGGGGTTCCGTGACGGTTAGGCATTTGGAAGCGTTGCTTGCCTGCCAGCCTCCAGCATGACAGCATCTCAGGCATGGGCATTGTCGACTCCATTGCGCGCAGCTTGGGTAGCCTCCGTCCGCTGTCCGACACGGAACTAGAGGATGAGCGCGAGGCGTTGCGGCAGCGCTACGTGTCCACCGGGGATGTGGGCGAGGCGACGAATCTCTACGACGAGTTGCACCGCTACGACGGCGAGATGACGGACCGTGCGAACAAGGCCTATGAGCGCGAGAACCCGAACCCGCCAGAGCCTCGGCACCGCGACCACGGCTGGTATTTGCCGGACGACGACTGAATCGCTCAGGCGCCGGTGAGACGCTAGACGCACTATCCTTCAGACAGTTCAGGTCAGGTATCGCGAACTGAACGAAGCGAGTCCAGCCAGCCGGCCGTCTGGTCTTTTGCCCACGATCTGCCGAACAGCGCCCTGCCGGGCACGGACTCTCGGCGACCGTCGTTTATGAAGCGCCGTCCACACAGGTCCTACTGGATGTCAGGGTGGGTCGGCGAAGGCCCGGGTGATCTGACTTATAGTACTGAAATGGGACACAAAGAACCGATGTCGATCGCCAGCGCGTTGCGGCAGATCCAGGACCGAAAACTTATACTTCCAGCGATTCAGCGGGAGTATGTGTGGAAACCCTCTCAGATTATCCGTGTATTCGACTCTGTCATGCGTGGGTACCCCGTCGGTAGCTTTCTATCATGGAAGGTGTTGCCGGAGACGATCGGTAAGTTTAAGTTCTATGGATTCATGACGGAGTACAGCGCCTTCGACAACCGCCACAACCCGGTGATCGATATTCCCACGGACCGTGAGGTGGTGGCCATCCTCGACGGTCAACAGCGCTTGACCTCTCTCAATATCGGGCTTCGCGGGACCTACGCGTATAAGAACCACGGCGGTTGGGCGAATAAGGCGTGGTCTTATCCGGAACGCCGTCTGCATCTGAACCTGGTCAGCGAGGCCCCGGAGAATGAGCTCGGCCTTAAGTACCATTTTCAGTTTTTGACGAAGAAAGACGTTGGTTCGTCCTCGGACGACGAGAGTAAGAAATGGTTGTCTGTCTCCGAGATTTTCGACGCATCGGATACGTCAGGATTGATACAGCTGTTGGCCAAACACAAAGTCGGTAACGACCCGGAAGCTTCAGCAATGGTCAGTAAGCTTTGGGAGGCAGTCCGTAAGACCGCCAGTCTTCATTTCTACGAAGAAGACGATCAGGACATCGAACGGGTATTGGACATCTTCGTGCGGGTAAACTCCGGCGGCACCGTCCTGTCTTATAGTGACCTACTCCTGTCTATCGCTACCGCACAGTGGGAAGGTGATGCTCGAGCCGCCGTTCACGGGTTGGTAGATGAACTCAACCAGACGGGAAACGGATTCAACTTCTCCAGAGACACAATTCTGAAGTCAGGGCTGGTGATGGCTGACGTTCGAGATATTGGATTCAAGGTCCAGAACTTCACTACGACGAACATGGCGAAGCTCGAGGCTGACTGGGACGTCATGAGCAAATCGCTCCAGGTGGCGGTAGGCCTACTCAGTGACTTCGGTCTATCCGATGGATCGCTCACCGCAGATAGTGTGTTGATCCCGGTGGCCTACTACGTCCACCACCGCGGGCTCGATCACTCCTACCGCGAATCGCCGAAGTCTCGCCATGACCGCGAGTCTCTCCGGTCTTGGGTTCTTAGATCGCTGATCGTGCGTGGCGTGTGGGGATCCGGCTTGGACACCTTGCTCCGGGATCTTCGCGAGGTCATCAAAACGGAGGGTGATTCCGCATTCCCCGTGGTCGAGATCGAGAGGGCGATGGCCCGGCGTGGTAAGCCGCTGACCGTTACGGACGCCCTTGTGGACGACATCTTGAGTCTGTCGTACGGCAAGGTGCGAACCTTCGCCGTACTTGCAGCGCTGTTCCCCCATGTCGATACGCGTAACCAGTTCCATGTGGACCACGTCTTTCCAGCAGCGCTGCTCGACAAGAAAGCCTTGCGACGTCAGAAAAGAGAAGACGGCACAACAAGGTTCACGCCAGATGAGATCAATGAGCTACTCGATCGGAGAGACCGTCTGCCGAACTTGGAACTCCTTCCCGGACTCGAGAACATCGGAAAGTCTGCCAAGTTACCGGAGAAATGGTTGGCAGCGGAGTATCCCTCAGCGCACGATCGCAGTGCTTTCCTGGAACGCAACGCGTTACCTCAGTCGCTTCCCCTCTCGGTCGAGGAGTACAGGGACTTTTACGACGAGCGAAGCATGAAATTGGTTGCTCGCATTCACAGCTTGCTCAAGCCTCAAACTCAAGACCCATCAAATACCGATGCGGTAGTGCTCGTCGACCTTGACGAGGAGCTCTCTGAAGGAGACGATTCCGACTGACGATCCTGCCCTATGATAAGACGTCCCAGCACGTGCCTGAGTGCTCGCGAGGGAGAAGGTGCAACCTGAAGGAGGCAGTGTGGCGGGGGAGAAGCTTCCGGACATCGGGGGCCATGATCTTGACGTCGTCTTCGTTGGCACATCCGCCGGGAAGCGGAGCGGCGAAGCCGGGCACTACTACAGCAACGGCAGCAACCGGTTTTACCGCTGGCTGCACGAGCCCGGGTTCACCCCAAATCTGCTGAAGCCGACCGACGACCATCTACTGCCTGTCTTTGGGATCGGTCTGACCGACCTCAGCAAGACCTATGCCGGCATGGATGGCAGCGAGGAGCAAAGTGGCAGCTTTGATTGTCAAGGCCTGATTGACCGCCTCACACCTCTCCGGCCCAAAGTCGTAGCTTTCACCGGGAAGCTCGGTGTGGAAGCATCCTTCGGCCCATTCATCGGGCATTACGGCGACGTCTACTTCGGCCCACAGGCTTGGGCAGTGGGCGACAGCCTTGTGTTTGTCCTGCCGTCAACTTCCTCAGCCAGCCCCACTACGAGGCCGCTCAAGGGAATGAATGGGGTCGAGAGGTTGCCTGTCGATTACTGGCTTGAGCTGGCGGCCTTTCTGGACCGCTAACGCTTCTGACCGATCTCCGAGTGATTCCTGCCGTTGACGGATAGCTGGTCAAGTTGGGGATTTTCATGGAGGACTACAGCGAAGGATTCGGGATAACACAGAACAAGCTCGTGGTGTCGATCGGTGTGCCGCCTCGCGGGGGCCCAACCAGGATCGTGCACGGCAAGCGCGGTATCACAGCTGGTACGGCCATCCGTCTCGCACGGTGATTCGCCACACACTGAAGCGATCGATGAATGACCAGCAACCTGGCTCGTAGGTTAGCCGGTGGGTCAATATGAAGAGCCGCGGGCGATCGCTCGCCGGACAATGAAGAGGACGTCATGTCCGCCAAGCATGCAGGCTGAGTCATCCCGCCGCGGCGAGGAGCGGTAACCAGCGCCGGCAGTGTGGTGAATTCGTCATCTTCTAGCCTGTTGGATCTTCGGCAAGTCGGATCTCCCATCTCACCGTCACTGACACGTGCCCGGAGCCGCCGTAGTCAACAGTCGGTTCGATGGCTATGACTTTGCACAAGACGTGCCCGTACTCATTGCGCATGACTCCGATCGACCCGACCTCGATTTTCGAGGAATGGTGGCCGTAATCTAGCGCATCTGGATCGTCGATCTCGTCGAACTTCTCGGCGTAGCGGGCCAGGGCGACAACTCCAGGTCTTCCGCCGTTCAAATAGATCGCGTTTGCGCCGCAATTGGACCAACTGGTTTCCCAAGAGTGTGTGCCCGCGGTGGCGTCGACACTGATGGTGAATCGTCCGCCATTCGTCGTGAAGTCGAACTTCGCGCCCGCACTCATGCCGGTGCCCTTTGTGAACACTTGCGTGAAGTCTTCACTGACCTGGCGTGCTTTCGTCCGGAGGTCCGCCGGAAAGTCCCGCAGCCGGACCCCGCGGTCCCGAAGGTGCCTCCAGCCAAGTCGATTCACCTGCGGGTTGGGATCGTATTCGCCGATATGGACGACCGCGATGCCTGCGTCCGCGACGAGCTGAGCGCAGGCAACCCTTGATGTCCGAGAGTTCGCGCAGGGCTCCAGCGTTGTGTAGAGGCTGGCACCCGTAAGGGAGATGCCCGCGGCGTCGGCCTTCTGTAGCGCCACTTGCTCTGCGTGGAGGCCTGGAGCCTCATCTTTGTACCCAGTGGTAATTTGCTTGTCTCCGAGGGCAATGACAGCCCCCACGCGAGCGTTCCCAGGTGATTTCCTTGCTTCGTCGATGGCCCTTTGAGCGAACGCCCGCTCGACCTTCGCTTTCGATTCGTCGTTGCTGTCAGTGCCCATGAGGACATCTTTGCAGACCAGAAGCAGGGAGCGATCGATGAATCTTCCCGCCGACGGCATCCGATTTCGTTAGACCCGTCAGCAGGGAATTGGCAAGGTCGTGACCATCGGCGACATCGAGCAATGTGGTCCCGCACTGGCATGGCGTTTCTCCGACTAGTGTTTGGTCCATGGGACTTAGGGAGAAGCACAAGGGCGACATCCCTCGCCGGAAGATAGATCTTGAGGAGCTCGGGCTTGAACTGGGCAACCTCTTCAGGGAACGCGACCTGACCATTCACCTTTTTGGTTCCAGGAAGGACCAGACTGGTAGCGTCCGTTCCGATGTAGATCTCCTCGTGGAGCTTGGGCGACGCGCTTCCCAAGACGAGATGGATGCGATCTGGAAGCTTGAACCATATTTAGACGTCTTCGTGCTAGATCGTGGGGTGGCAGCGAGTCTTGTCAACGAATCTCAATTGCGGGACAAGACAAACGAAGATCTAATTGCAAAGCTCGGTGCCGGCTGCCTGATGCGCCATGGCGATTGGCAGGCAGAAGCGAAACCGTTCCGCGAACAAATTGTTCTCGCTGAACGGAACCCTGCTGCTTCTCTCGTGCCGTTGTATGACCTCGTGGACGCCGTGCCCGCGGAGCGTGCTGATCTCTTAGTGGTGACGGCGCTCACCGAAGAGTACGAGGCCATGCTCGCGGCACTTGGCGAGACCACAACCGAGCCGTCGGTGCTCACGGAGCTCGAGGACAATAAGAACTCGCCGTGGCGGATCCGCGTTCTCAACCTTCATGAAATGGATTCAGTTGGGGCGGCACTGAAGACTGCTGATGCGATGCGGCGCAGTAAGCCCTCGCATGTTGTCCTGGTCGGAATCTGTGGCGGGATCTCTGGACGTTGCAATCTTCTTGATGTCGTTATTCCGCAATCGGTCATCTACTACGAGCCCGGCAAGATTACGCCCGAGGGGACAAAAGGCGGGTTTGCTGTTCGTCACTGCGACGCCGATGCTCGCAACCGTTTCTCCGTCTGGGCGAGGACGCCGAACACCCCGAAGGTCCTGGCGGACGGAGAACTGATGGCTTGCGGAGAAAAGGTGATCGCCGATGAATCCGCCCGTGACGTTTTGGCCAACACTCACCGAAAACTTACCGCCATCGACATGGAGTCGTACGGAGTGGTTCGGGCCGCAGAAGCCTGGAAGACCCCTGTGACAGTGATCAAGAGCGTGTGCGATCTGGCGGATGCCGAGAAGTCGGATGATCTTCACGATCAAGCCCGGAAGACAGCCGCGCGCGTTTTTGTTGAGGGAGTCAAGGCGGGGGTTTTTCGAGCGGAAAAATAGAAGAGAACCCGTAGCCGTCATCGTCGATGAAAGCAGGAACGCTGATGGCACGCCAGAGACTGAATCGTGCGATCATCCAATCGGGACTGAGCTTCCGCAACGCGGGGACAGGCGCGTAGCGACCGGAGGTCGGTTCACACGTTATTCGGCTACGGAACGTGGTGGAGTTTCGCTTCAACGTCTAGCTCGCTGAGCTTCTGAGACGGCCTCGTCTGCTTCGGCAGGCGGGGCTGTTTTTGCGTTTGCACGAGCATCACAGATACGTCGAGACTGGTCACTTGTCGTCCGAGAACTCGAGCCGAGAGGCCGCCAACGCAAGTAGGGCTTCGTGAGCATCTCGTTGGGCGGCCGAGCGTGAACCTAGACTCCGACCATGTTCCAGATGTATCGCCGAGTCGGTGTGCTGGGGTTGAGCCTCGTTTGTTCCTGGGAAGGCGCGGAATGCTTGTTGCCACGGGATCTCCTGAGCGCCCAGATGTCGTCTCCTCGGGCGATGTGGCGGAGATACGCTGACCGCGAAGCACCTGAAGCCTCAAGTTCTCTTTATTTTGTTTAATTCAAGCTGGTTATACAAACAATAAATACAACATGAAGTACGCTGGCGCTATGAAGAGTCAGAGCCAAGGCCATTCGAACAGTCCGTTCCGTCCCGGCTATTCCCGTGCACCGCTCGTGTTTGGCGGCCATGTAGACACCATCGAGGAGTTCACGAACGTCTTCGTGAACTACGACATCGGCGAGAACCAATCCATACTCATTTCCGGTCTCCGCGGCGCGGGCAAGACGTCGATGCTCGGTGTCATGCAGGAGCTCGCTGAATCGGCTGGTTGGATCACAATCAGCGATGACGCCGGAAGCGGGCTGATGAATCGAGTGATGAACACCACAATCCCAACTATCCTCAACTCAGTCGACGAAGCCACTCGGGTGCGGCTGTCCGGGCTCGGGGTCTGGCAATTCAATGCCGCGTTCGAGTATGTCGACCGTCGACGTGAAGTGACGCCGCTGCTCCGAAGCGACCTCATCGCACTCTCCGAAGCCACGGAGAACCGCGGGATCCTGATCCTCATAGATGAAGTGGCCTCCGGAAAGATACGGCTGAAGGAGCTGTCCAGGTTCGCGCTCGAGGTATCTAACGCGATCGCAGCAGGTATCAATATTGTCGTAGCGTTCGCCGGCGTGAAAATTGACCTCGACGAGCTGCTGAATCAAGCCCACATGACGTTTCTTCGACGTTCACGGGAGATAGACTTCCGCCGGCTCTCCCCGGCAGACACCCGGAAGGTGTTGCGGGAGACCACTGAGTTGGGTGGTCGTCGGATGGATCTGAATGCCGAGGAACTCCTCGTGTCTGTAACCCAGGGGTACCCATATCTCATCCAGCTCGCCGGGGATTATGCCTGGCGAGCGTCACCACAATCGGAGAGCATCAGTCTTGCGGATGCGGAAGCAGCGCAGGTAAAAGCGATCGCAGGGGTTGAGAGGCGAGTCATTCGTCGTGTATACCAAGACCTCTCAGAGAAGGACCAGCGGTTCCTGCAGGCGATGTCAGTTGACGAAGGAAAATCCAAGATGGCTGACATCTCCAAACGCATGGAGGTGACGCCGCAGTACACGAACCAGTATCGAATCCGGCTTATCGATAGCGGCTATGTGCACACGGTTGAGCACGGGTATGTCGACTTCTCGTTGCCGTACCTGCGCGACTATGTTCGTTCAGTGGTCGCCGCTGAGGAGCGTCCCGAAGCCACGGCCGGGCGGCCTGACGGCTGGGATGAGTTTCCACCTCCAGCGCTTAGATAATCGGGCGAGACAAAGGTCGATCCGAGTGCAACGACTGACGCGTTTCGTAGGTTGACCCACTCACGCTAGCAGTACCGGAACTACCGACTTCCTTGCCCTCACCCACCCCCGGCTTTTCTCGTGGCGTTTCCGCGGGGCTAGATTGAGGTTATTTGGCTACGGAACGTGGTTGAGTTCCGCTTCAACGTCTAATTGGTTTCTGGTGCGCTGTTTCAGCCGGACGGACCGACGCCGGAGGCTGTCGCGGGACTCATATCACACGATATAATTCAGCCATGGTGAATCTGGTTCGAGCGCTTCGCGAGGCTGCTGGCCTGAGCCAAGCCGAGCTTGCTCGGAGGTCCGGGGTTGCTCAGCCGAATGTTGCAGCCTATGAGTCTGGGCGTCGCAGTGTCTCGGTCGAGATGCTTGAGCGCTTGCAAGCAGCTGCGCGGCCGCTGCCTCATGATGCACTGGCGTCGCGCCGTGCCGACCTTTTGAACCTTGCGGGCCGGTATGGCTTCGACAATGTCCGTGTCTTCGGCTCCGCGGCTCGTGGCACGGACAGTTTCGGTAGCGATCTGGACATCCTGGTCACCCGCCCGCCCGGCACCGGGCTGCTTACAGTCGCGGCGTTCGCCGAAGAGGCGAGTGAGCTCCTCGGCGTCGAGGTCGATGTGGTGACCGACGGTGGCCTGCATGGCGATCATGAGATCTTGGCGACGGCGGTCGCTGTATGAATAAACGGGATGGCGCGGCGCTGCGGGAGATCCTCCGGCTATGTGGCGTTGGCGCGAATCTCGTGGCACGCGGCGACGAGTGGTACCTCGGGGACCCCGACAACGTGCCGGGCCTCGCCGCAGAGTCTCTAATCATCAAGATTGGGGAGAATGTGGCTCGTCTGAGCGAGGCCACGACCGGCCGGCATCCCGAAGTGCCATGGTCTTTGATCAAGCGGATGCGGGACCGTCTGGCGCATCACTACGAGGGAAGTGACTACGGCGCGGTCTGGGACACGATGATCGTCGACCTGCCAGCGATTAGCCGACAGATTCAGTCGCTTTCAGCTAAATGAGATTGCGAGGTCCGTCTGTAAAGAGGTTGTTCTGTGCCGGAATGCGGTGGACTTTAGATTCAATGTCTAGATCGGCAGGTCAGCTGACGGTATATAGGCGGCCAGCTTCCCGCTGTGCTGGCGCCACGGTAACCCTGCAATCACCGGGCCTGAGCACGATTGGGCCCTCGTCCTCAGGGCAACGTGGCCTGCTAGCCTCGCTTCATGCGAAAGACGTCGGCACGAGCCGCCCTTGCCGGAGGAGGGGAGCGCATACTGATTCTGTCTGCGGGGGTGGGAGCGGGTCATAACAGCGCCGCGGCGGCGATACAACAGGAGTGCGCCGGGCGTGCAGACATCGCCGAGGTGCAGGTGCTGGACGTGCTGCAGGTGAGCAGCCCGCTTTACCGTGCGCTGCTGGGCAAAGGGTACTTCGTGCTGGTCGAGGGCCTGCCCTGGCTGGTCGAGTGGGGTTATGACATGAGCGACCCGCCGTTCCGGCGCCGCGGCCCAATCGACCCTTGGACGCGGGCGAACGCTGTTCCGGTCATCAATGCGATCAAGCGATTCCGACCGACCGCGATCGTGTGCACACATTTCCTGCCAGCCCAGCTCCTGGCGGCGCTGCTCCTTCGTGGCGTTACTGACGCGAGGACCGCTGTCGTAACCACCGACTACGACTTCCAGGGTCTGTGGCTTCCGGGCGCGTTTCACTCGCTTTTCGTGGCCAGGGAGGAGGCAAGGGTGGAGCTGATGGCGCTCGGACTTCCTCCCGACCGCGTCGCAGCCACGGGCATCCCGATCGCCAAACAGCCCGATGTAGCGGCAGCGTCCGCGCGCGATCCCAACGCGCGCCCCATGCTGCTGATCTCGGCGGGTGCGTCCGGCAGCGACTATGCGGTCTCGGTGGTGCGGCAGACTATGCACATGCGCTCGGCGTTCACGGCCACGATCGTCTGTGGGCGTAACGATTCGCTGAAACATCGCATCGAGGAGTTGGTGGCGCCCGTTGGCGACCCCTACCGCGTGCTCGGCTTCACGGAGGAGATGCCGCAACTGCTGCGCCGCGCCGACCTGTTCGTGGGCAAGCCGGGCGGGCTGTCGGCATCGGAGTGCATGGCTGCAGGACTGCCCATGGTGCTGGTGAACCCCATCCCGGGGCAGGAGGTTCGTAACGGCGATTACCTGATGGAGCAGGGGGCAGCCGTGCGCTGCAACACCGCCGCGACGATCGGCTGGAAGATCGACGAGGTGCTTCGCGAGCCGGGCCGGCTGCAGCGGATGCAGGCAGCGGCGCGGAGAATCGGCCGTCCTGACGCCGCGACGGATGTGCTGACCGGCCTGCTGAAAGGGCCGTCACGTCCGCTGGTCGTCACCCGCGCAGCGCAGAAGACGATTCTCGCGGCGAGCGGGCAGCGTATGGTCGCCACCGATCTGACGGGTCCGTCCGCGCTGGTCCGCCTTGTCGACTCGGCTGCCGGAAGCACAGTCGCGCTGCTGCAAGCCGAGGAGCTGGACGACCTTCGGAAGCGGTACGCAACTCCGAACGGGGATCTGGTGCTGAAGCGCGGCCAAGCGTCTTTATGGCTCCGGTGGGAGTCTCGGCGGTTGCTCCGCGCCCTACTGCGGGGTGACAAGGCGCTGCCTGTCCGAGTCGAGGGGTGACCAGCAAGCTTCATCCAGTAGCCTAGAAGAGCCGCTGCCTGCCGGTGCTGGTCTCATGCCGGAGGGAAGAATGAAACGAGTGCGCCCGCGCCTTATGTTGCGGATTGGCGTCCTGGCCGTGGTGGCCATCCTGGGAATTAGCGGTGTCGTCTCCTGCTCCGTCCAGGACCCCTCGGAGGGCACCGTGGAGGATCCAGCTACCGCACCGGCCAGCATCAACGGCTACCGGAGCGTCGGTTATTTCCCCCAGTGGGGAGTCTATGGGCGTCAGTACTCAATGAAGGCTCTCCAGGATTCAGGTGCCGCTGCCAACCTGAGCCACATCAACTACGCCTTCGGCAACATTCACCACGAGACGCTCACCTGCTTCGAGGCGAACAAGGCTCAGGGAAGCGGTCCTGACGGTTCGGACGGTGCCTCCGATGCCTGGGCAGACTACGGCATGGCCTACGACGCCGCTGGATCCATTGCCGGCACCGCGGACACTGCGGAGCAGCCGCTGGCCGGATCCTTCAACCAGCTCCGGCAGCTCAAGGCAGCCAATCCGGGGCTGCGTGCGGTGATCTCGCTCGGCGGGTGGACCTGGTCGAAGAACTTCTCCCGCGCCGCGGCAACCGACGAATCCCGCAAAGCGCTCGTAGCCTCCTGCATCGATCTATATATTAAGGGAAACCTTCCGATAATCGAGGGCAGGGGAGGGAACGCGGCTGCGGCTGGCCTTTTTGACGGTATCGACATCGACTGGGAATGGCCGGGTACCAATAAGGGTCTCGAAGGGAACGGGGTGGACGCCGAGAACGACGCCGAGAACTTCAGACTGCTGCTCCAGGAATTCCGGGAACAGCTAGATGCCTATGGCGAAAGCACGGGAGCATCCTACTCCCTGAGCGCCTTCCTTCCTGCGAATCCGGTGGTCATCGAAGCGGGCGGCTGGAATGACCCCGAACTATTCAAGTTCCTCGACTTTGGAAACATCCAGGGCTACGACCTGTGGGGAACGTGGGAGCCGGGGCTCACCGGACATCAGGGAAACCTCTTCGACGACCCGGACGATCCACGCGAAGACGGTGAACGGTTTTCGGTTGACCGGACGGTGAGCGCCTATCTCGATGCCGGAATCGATCCCGCGCAGCTCGGCCTAGGGCTCGCCGCGTTCGGCAGGGGGTGGATGGGCGCTGATTCGGCGGAGCCCTGGCTTGAAGCCACCGGACCCGCGCCAGGCGGCGAGGAACGGGGGCTCGAGGACTACGACGAGCTGCGCGAGGTTGGCGAGGAGTTCACCGATGTGACACTCGGGGCGGCCTGGCGGTTCGACGGCGATCAGTGGTGGAGCTACGACAACCCCGAAACCGTGCGTCTCAAGAGTGACTACATCCTGGAGAAGGGGCTCGGTGGCGGAATGTGGTGGGACCTTGCAGGCAACCGGGACGGTTCGCTCTTTGCCGTGCTGTCCGATCAGCTGCGCGACGCTTCACAAGGCCCGGCACGCGACCGAGTGATGCCCGAGACCACGGTCCAGCCGCCCGACTCAACCACCCCCGGCACTGCGGAACCCGGCGCGACGACGCCGGGCGCTGTGCAGGCAGCCGAACCCTCGCTGTCGGCCCAGGAGGCCGCGGACGCCGAACCCGTGGCGTGGGAAGAGGGCGCGGTCTACACCGAGAACCGCCGGGTGATCTTCGAGGGCGAGGTATACCGGACGCAGTGGTGGACCAGGGGTGATGTCCCCGGCGCCGAGCAGTGGGGCCCGTGGATGCCAGTGGACGGTTGATCCCCGCCGGCAGACCCTAGACTGAAGCGCAACTGGATGGAGCTACATGGACGCCGACATGATCGTTATCGGAGCGGGACTCGCAGGCCTGCAATGCGCACGCCGCGCTCAGCGCAGCGGCCACAGCGTCATTGTTCTTGACGCTGAGGATGCCGTTGGCGGCCGTGTTCGGACGGACCATGTCGATGGATTCCTGTGTGACCGAGGTTTTCAGTTGTTGAACCCGGCGTACCCGTCTGTGCGCCAATGGATCGACACATCAGCTCTCGAACTGCAGACGTTCGGTTTCGGTGTAGTGGTCCGCTCAGGACAGGACACTACTACGCTTGCTCACCCCATCCGCTATCCGCACTACGCGCTTGGGACTCTGCGCAGCGAGCTCACCTCCATGTCTGAACTGGTGGCTCTCGCTCGGTGGTTGGCACCGACTCTGCTGCGCCCGTCGACGGCCCTCCGCCAAGCAAGGGATCAAACGCTCCGCGCGTCGTTCGACGCGGCAGGGCTCACCGGTCGGCTGCGTCACGACGTGCTCGATACTTTCCTTTCTGGGGTTCTTGCCGACAGTTCCGGAGACGGCTCCGCGAATTACGCGAGACTTCTGCTGCGCTTCTTTGCCCTCGCCGCGCCTGGGCTCCCGCACGACGGAATGCAGGCGCTCCCGGAACAGATGGCGGCCACGCTCGCCGAACCTGTGCGGCTGCTTACCGCGGCGCGCGATCTCCAAGAGACCTCAGACGGCGTCCAGGTGGCGACAGACAACGGTACGATCCAGGCGCGGGCGGCCGTGGTTGCTGTGGGGTCTCAGGATGTTTCTGGACTCACTAACCTGTCCACACCTGTCACCCGCGGGCTGACCACCTGGTGGTTCCGAGCCCCGGAACGCCCACAGGCAGGCCCGTTCCTGATGGTCGATGCCAGCCGGCCAGGAGGAGGACCCGCAGGGCCGATTTGGCACACTGCCGTGGTCTCCGAGGCTGCGCCCTCCTACGCGCCGACGGGACAGCATCTTGTCCAGGCGACAACTCTGCTGGACCAACCCGACGGCTTCGCTTCAGAAGGCGAGGTGCGCCGCGACCTTGAACGTCTCTATCAAGCCCCCACCCAGGATTGGGAGGTGCTGTTCCACCACGTCGTGCCCCATGCGCTTCCAGCCCAGCCACCGCCGCTCAAGAATCGCCACCCCAAGTGGCCGGGCAGCAGGATACTCGTGACCGGAGACCACCGGGGCACGGGCTCTATCGATGGCGCAATCATCTCCGGCGACCGCGCAGCTCGGGTTGTGATGGATTTCCTCACCCCTTGAGCGCGCTGGCCAGGCCCGGAAGAGTGCACAATCGGCCACTTCTGGAGGGCATTCACGGTCCGCTGGGAAATGGCTGGGTGAACACTGGGAATAATTTGGTTGCATCTCGGTAACAACCCGGTTGGGATGAGGTCTAGGACGCCTGAGCGCAACATTTAACACTTAGGCTTCTAGTCATGTGAGGCACGCCACTCTCATCAGAGAGTGCGTGTCGGTCCTTTGTAAAACGACATGGGGCACTTTCCAGAACATGAAATAGGAGGCGGAATGCGTTTCGGACGTACTTCCAAAGCTGTGGGAGTCGCGGCAATTGCTGCACTTGCACTCAGCGCCTGCGCTGACAGTGGCGACGGCAATTCTGACCCAGAAGCGAGCGGCGACACCGGCGCCTCCAGCGGAGGAGTCGTTAGTGTCGCCGAGGTGAACCCGTTCACCTCGTTTAACTCGGACAGCGCAACAGGCAACGTGGACATCAACGGCAAGGTCAGCTACCTGACCAAGTCGGGGTTCAATTACATCAACGACCAGCTTGAAGTTGTTCCAAGGGAAGAATTCGGCTCCTATGAGGTCGTTTCTGAGGATCCGCTGACTGTCACCTACACAGTGAACGAGGGTGTTGCCTGGTCCGACGGCGAGCCCATCGATGGCGGAGACCTCCTGTTCTCTTGGGCCGTCAGCTCAGGATACTTTGACGATGCAGACGCAGAAGCAGAGACCGGAACCACCTACTTCGCAGCAGCAAGCACCGCTGGCCTGGATCTGTCACTGCTCCCCGAGCTGGGGGAAGACGGACGCTCCATCACCATCGAATACACCGAGCCTTACGCTGACTGGGAAATCGCCTACGGCGTGATCGACACCCCAGCCCACGTGGTGGCTACCCAGGCCGGGTTGGCTGACGAAGCTGCACTGATCGAACTCATCCAGAACACCCCCGAAGGTGACCCGGAAGACCCTCAGGAACGGCCTGACCTCCAGCCCGTTGCTGATATCTGGAACACCTCGTTCGATACCACCACCCTCCCCGACGATCCCGCCATGTACCTGTCCAGCGGCCCGTACATCGTTGACGCAATGGTTCCTGACCAGTCGATGACGTTGGTCAAGAATGAGGACTACAACTGGGGCCCCGAGACCCAGCTGGACGAAATCACCATCCGCTACATTGGTGACGCGACCGCCCAGGTCCAGGGCCTGCAGAACGGCGACGTCGACGTCATTCAGCCACAGGCATCGGCCGACACGCTGGCCTCCCTTGAAGCTATCGATGGCGTCAACATCTTCGAAGGTGACGAACTCTCCTTCGACCACCTCGACCTTAACTACAGCGGTGTCTTCGAGGATGAGAACGTCCGCAAGGCATTCATGAAGACGATCCCGCGTGATGCGATAGTCGAATCGACCATCGCTCAGCTGGACCCAGAGGCTGACCACCGTGACTCGAACATCTTTGACGTCGGAACCCCCGGTTACGAAGCTGCAGTTCCCGAGAACGGTTCGGCTGAGTACAACGAGGTTGACATCGAAGGAGCCACCGAGCTGCTCGACGGCGCGACTCCAGAGGTCCGCATCATGTACAGCGTCGACAACCCCAACCGCGTTGATGCCTACACGCTGATCGCTGAGAGTGCTGAGCAGGCTGGATTCCAGGTTATTGACGGCGGCCTCCCCGGCAACGAGTGGGGCGCGGCTCTCGGAACCGGCACCTATGATGCAGTCATCTTCGGCTGGGTCAGCACTGGTGTTGGCGTGACTGGCGTACCCCAGCTTTACGGCTGTGGTTCAGCATCAAACTTCAACGGCTTCTGTGATGAGGAAGCTCAGACCGCAATGGATGAGCTAATCGTCACCACCGATGAAGCACAGCAGCAGGAGCTGCAGACCATCGTCGACACTCGTCTGTTCGAAACCGGCTATGGCCTGCCCCTCTTCCAGTCGATCGGCATCAACGCTGCCAGTGAGTCAATCGAAGGCGTCGGCTTCAGCCCGACCCAAGAGGGCATCTGGTGGAACTTCTGGGAATGGACAGTTGCTGAGTAACTCGGCCACACCCACTATCTAGTGCGCTAGTCACGAAAGCGCTGGGGCCGGCCTAACGGCCCCAGCGCTTTCTAGCGCCTGAACATGTTTTTTGCAGCACCTGCCTGAAGAAGCGATTGGGATCTCCCAAATATCGGGTGACTGTTAGGTGCATTACACTTTTGCCACAACGCCGGGTGATCCCCGGAACCTTAACATTGAGGTTTGAAAAACTATGGTGACCTACATCGTCCGGCGCTTAGTTGCCGCCGTGCTCATCCTGCTGGGCGCATCCTTCATTGTGTATATGCTGACCGCCGTGTCCGGCGACCCATTGGCGGATCTGCGCGAGAGCAACGTACCCAACAGGGACACGCTCATCCAACTACGGACGGACCTTCTGAGTCTCGACGTCCCAGCCCCTATCCGCTACTTCGAGTGGCTGGGTGGGGCGGCCAGCTGCCTTATTCCGTTTGCCGCCAGTTGCGATCTGGGCAGCAGCATCGCGGGTATTGAAGTTACCCAACTGCTGGGCCGGGCCATGGGTCAGACCATCCTGTTGGTCACGGCCGCTACCGTCCTCGCTATCCTGATCGGCATCTCACTGGGCATCATCACCGCCCTCCGCCAGTACAGTGGGCTCGACTACGGCGTGACGTTCATGGCGTTCCTCTTCTTTTCGCTCCCTATCTTCTGGGTAGCTGTGCTGCTGAAGGAATATGGCGCCATTAGCTTCAATACGTTCCTCGCTGACCCGAACATCTCGCTCACCGCAATCCTGATCACCAGCCTGCTCTCTGCCTTCGTCTGGTATCTGGTAGCGCGGGGAACCCTCAAGAAGCGCCTCATCGCTGCGGCGGCCGGGTTTGCCTTCGCTGCGGCCATCTTGTTCTTCCTCGATCTCACCGGTTGGTTTCTTGAGCCAGGCTTCGGTCCAGTGATGATCGCTATCGCTGGTGTTGGTATTGCCTACGGGGTCACACTGCTGACCGCCGGGCTGAAAAACCGCAAGGCACTCTACTCGGCTCTGATCACCGTCGGCATTGGCCTGATAGCCTACTTCGCTGTTCAGCCGCTCCTTGATCTGGCCACGCCATTGATGATCGTCCTCCTGGCCGTCGCAACGGTTCTGGTTGGAGTGGCTGTTGGGTACTTCATGGGCGGTTATGACCGCCGGCAAAGCATGAATGCTGCGGGGCTAACAGCGTTCCTGATGGGGTTCACCATCCTGCTTGACCGGTTCATGCAGTCCTGGCCACTGTACTCAGACAACAACAGGATCCGGGGCCGGCCCATTGCTACCCTGGGCTCGTCCACCCCGAACCTCGATGGTGACTTCTGGATCATGGGCATCGACACGTTCACCCACCTCCTGCTGCCGACAATCGCCTTGATGCTCGTTTCGTTGGCTGGCTACAGCCGCTACTCGCGGGCATCGATGCTCGAGATTATGAATCAGGACTACATTCGAACAGCGCGGGCCAAAGGCCTGGGGGAGCGCACAGTAGTGATGCGACACGCTTTCAGAAACGCATTGATCCCGTTGGCCACGCTCGTCGCCTTCGATATCGGTGGCCTGATCGGCGGTGCCATCATCACCGAACAGGTCTTCGCCTTCAGCGGCATGGGCCAGCTCTTCATCGGTGCGCTGGGGCGTGTCGATCCAAATCCCATCATGGGAGTCTTCCTGATTACCGGCATTCTGGCCCTGGTCTTCAACCTGGTTGCTGACCTCGCCTACTCGGTACTTGACCCACGAGTGAGGGTAAAAGCATGAGCACCAGAGCAGAAAACAAGCGAAAGCAGACTCCTGACAAGGACGGGGCCGTAGGCCTCAGCCAGGGACAGATTGTCCGTAAGCGGTTCTTCGGGAACACGGCTGCAGTAGTGAGCATGGTGGTCTTCGTCCTCGTGGTCCTCACCGCGTTCACCTCCATTGGCTACGCGGGCATTCCAGGCTGGTGGAAGTGGGATTATGTCCAGACGCTGCCGCTGGCCACTTCCAATGGTGCGCCCACCTGGGTCCTGCCGTTCGATTTCGGCGATCACCCTTTCGGCCAGGATCGTGTTGGCCGCGACCTGTTCGCCATGACCATGCGCGGCACTCAGCTCTCCCTCATCATCATGTTCATCATCGGCATCCTCGGGGGCATTCTCGGGGTCATCATCGGCGGTGTGTCAGGGTACTTCAGAGGCTGGGTTGAAGCAGTGCTGATGCGCTTCACCGACACCATCATCGTGATTCCCCTGATCATCCTCGCGGCCGTGTTGGGCAGCGTTGGCAATAACCTCACCGGTAGCGGAACATTCCTGCGGACCATCATGGGCGGTAGCGCAGGCGTGATCCTCCTGGGTATATTCGTCGGCCTGATCATCTGGACCGGCCTCGCGCGCCTCGTGCGAGGTGAGTTTCTGTCCCTCCGGGAGCGGGAATTCGTTGATGCTGCCCGGATTGCCGGAGCATCCGATACCCGGATCATCTTCAAGCACATCCTGCCCAACGCGGTCGGAGTGATCATCGTGAACACCACCCTGGTGATGGCATCAGCGATCCTGCTGGAATCCGCCCTGTCTTTCCTCGGGCTTGGCGTCAGGGCTCCCGATATTTCCCTCGGAAGCCTGATCAGCGACAACCAGCAGGCGTTCAACACCCGACCCTGGCTGTTCTGGTGGCCGGGCCTCTTCATCATCCTGATCTGCCTGTCGATCAACTTCATCGGCGACGGGCTCCGGGACGCGTTTGACCCCCGGCAGAAGAAGTTCAATGCCAAGAAGGCAGTACATTCCGGCGACATCTCCGACCCCAACCGCCCCGAGGCCTAAAGTGCCGAGACACAGGGTTGAACCGGTGAGCGCGGCGCTGCTGCGCCGTGCTCACCGGCTAAACCACGGAGAAGGCGATGACATTCGCTGCAACCAGAAGAACGGCGCAGCCGATGGCGATCCAATGGAAACGCGTCGCAACCGCGGTCGTTTCGGTAGCGTCGACGTCGAGCGTGCCGCCCTCGACCAGTGCGGCCCAGTGGGTGCGCACCAGGAACGCTGCCGCTCCGGAATCGGTGTTCTTCAGGTCTCCCGGCCGGATGGACTGGGCAGGACCGTAGCTGGATTCGGGGAGGCCCCGCACGTGCTCAGGTTTACCGCGGTGCGTTCCCCAGACGCCGGGCGCTGGTGCCGCCCACGCGGTGTGGCTGCCGTGAACGGTGACGAGTGTGAGGGCGAATTTGGTGTCGACATGAATCAACGCGGCCCACGGGACCGACAGGGAACGGAGTGGGTTGTTGAGGGTGACGGCGTCGTCGTTGATCACTACCGAGGGGTACCAAAACAGCAACCAGCCGAAATAGGCCAGGGCAAGCAACGGCCAGGCGGAAATCAGACCCTCCGGGCCGTCGCCGATCACGGACAGAACAATGCCAATCCCGGCCAGCACCCAGGTCAGGGCAGCAAACCACTTGCCAAACCGAGGTTTGAAAACGATTGGGCTGGCGACATCACTCGGGCTACTCATACCCATATAGTTTCAGGATTCCGGGCCAGTCCACTAATCACCAGAATGTGGCGGGCCACGGGCGGAAGGAAAGCAGAATCATGACCGACGGTGTCATCGAAAATTCGGAAAAGGGCAAGGCATCACGGGGCGACGTTCCGGTGCTTCAAGTCAAGGACCTCAGCGTTGACTACGGGGTCGACAAGGTCTGGGTGCCAGCAGCCATCGACCTGAACTACGAGGTCAGGGCAGGCGAGGTCCTTGCCATCGTGGGCGAGTCCGGCTCGGGCAAGAGCGCCAGCTCCATGTCTCTGCTGGGGTTGCTGCCGGAAAACAGCCGCACCACCGGCAGCGTCAAACTTAACGGCAGGGAGATCCTCGGACTGACCGGAAGCAAGCTGCGTCAGGTCCGCGGCCGCGATGTGGCGGTCATCTTCCAGGAACCGATGACCGCCATGAACCCGGTCTACACAATCGGCTTCCAGATTGTCGAAACCATCCGCCTGCACAACGAGATCTCCCCTGAAGAGGCAAAAGAGCGGGCCCTGAAGCTGCTGGACATGGTTGAGCTGCCAGACCCTGACAAAGCCTTCAAGTCGTACCCGCACCAGCTCTCCGGCGGACAGCGTCAGCGGGCCATGATCGCGCAGTCACTCTCCTGCGATCCGAAGCTGTTGATTGCCGACGAGCCGACGACGGCGCTCGATGTAACTGTGCAGGCCGAAATTCTCGATCTGATGCGAAACCTGCGGAACAAGCTCAATAGCGCCATTGTCCTGATCACCCACGACATGGGAGTTGTCGCTGACCTCGCCGACCACATTGTGGTGATGAGCAAGGGCAGAATTGTGGAGGCGGGAACTGCTGAGCAGATCTTCCACAGTCCCCAGCACGAGTACACCAGGAAACTGTTGGCAGCGGTGCCACACCTGGGTCAGGGAGGCGGCGGCACCGACGACGTCGACATCACCGCTGCCCTCGCAGCAGCCACCCAGACCGAGCTCCGCGGAGTTGACCACGACGAACAGATGCGGCGTGAACGCGAGAACGAGGCACGTCTGGAGGAGAGAGAACGGGAAGCCGACACCTCGCGCGGAGCGGCGGTGCTGCAGCTCACCGATGTGGCAATCGAGTACCCGAAACAGGGACGAGTACCAGCGTTCCGGGCCGTCGAAGGCGCCAATCTGGCCATCTACCCGGGTGAGGTGCTGGGCCTGGTGGGCGAGTCGGGTTCGGGTAAGACAACCATTGGTCGCGCGGCCGTTGGCCTGCTGCCGGTTGCGGCAGGCTCGCTTACGGTCACCGGCAAGGAAATCTCCCACGCCACCCGCAAGGAGCTGTTCGAACTGCGGCGCAATGTTGGGATGGTCTTCCAGGACCCGTCTTCTTCGCTGAACCCTCGCCTACCTCTTGGCGAAAGTATCGGCGAGCCGATGTTCCTAGCCAAGGTGGCGAAGGGCGCCGACCTGCAGAAACGGATCGAGACCCTGCTTGACCAGGTGGAACTGCCGCGCGCCTATCGAAACCGGTACCCCCACGAGCTCTCCGGTGGCCAGAAACAGCGGGTCGGAATTGCCCGTGCGCTGTCCCTCAAGCCGAAACTTCTGGTAGCCGACGAACCGACGTCGGCGCTGGACGTCTCAGTGCAGGCGACAGTGCTGGAACTGCTGAAGAACCTGCAGAAAGAACTCGGGTTCGCCTGCCTGTTCGTCACCCACGACCTCGCCGTAGTCGACCTCATGTCCGACCGGATCTGCGTGATGCGTCGGGGAAAGATTGTGGAGCAGGGGACCAGGGACCAGATCCTCCGTCGGCCACAGGATCCCTACACCCAACGACTGCTTGCAGCGGTCCCGCTGCCCAACCCGGAGAAGCAGCGCGAGCGCCGCGAGCTGCGGGCGAAGCTGCTCGCCTCAGCGGAGTAGATTCGGTATCGTCACCGGCAAACGACGGCGGCCAGCCCCTTACCGGGCGGGCCGCCGTCGTTGCTAGGTTAAGGCGGCTCTTGTGCATCAGTGGCGCTACTTCTGTACGCTAGGAAGGAGCCCTACTGCCTGTGCAGGGGTATGTCAAGAGTCATTCTGACTTTTAATCGATGTTAATGAGGAGTTACCCGAATGTCCCTCAGGTCCGGAAATCCGGCAACCGACAGTCCGCCTGGCAAGCCAGACGGCCAACCCGCTGAAGGAAAATCGGCCATGGCTTCGAAGCTGGCCAAACCCGTATTCATTCCCGCTGCTGCGATCATTGTGGTGTTCGTCGGCTTCGCCCTTGTCTTCCCGTCGACGGCCGCCGAAGTCTTTGGTGCGGTCCAGACGAACGTGATCAGCGCATTCGGCTGGTATTACGTGGCTATCGTAGCGTTGTTCGTGGTGTTCGCGCTCTGGGTGGGCCTGAGCCGCTTCGGTGATATCCGCCTTGGAAAAGACGAGGATCGCCCCGAGTTCTCCCTGATGTCCTGGTTCGCGCTCCTCTTCGCTGCCGGCATGGGTATCGGTTTGGTCTTCTGGGGTGTAGCCGAGCCGCTCAATCACTTCGCCGCGCCACCGCCCGGGACCGAGGGGACCGGCATCGAGCTGGCCCAGCAGGCCCTGACCCAGACCTTCCTCCACTGGGGACTCCACGCCTGGAGCATTTACGTGGTGGTGGGCCTTGCCATTGCCTATGCCGTTCACCGCCGTGGGCGCCCCATCTCCATTCGCTGGACCCTCGAACCACTTCTGGGTGACAAGGTCAAGGGCAAGTGGGGTGACGCTATCGATGTCATCGCCCTGGTTGGGACGCTGTTCGGCGTCGCTACCTCGCTGGGCCTCGGCGTCCTTCAGATGTCGGCAGGTCTCGATACCGCCAACATCATGGAGGCAACCAAATTCACCCAGGTCGGATTGATCCTGTGTATCACTGCCCTCACTCTGGTCTCGGTGATCTCAGGTGTCGGCAAGGGCATGAAGTGGTTGTCCAACACCAACCTGGTCCTCGCCGGCATGCTCCTTCTCTTCATCCTTTTCACCGGGCCAACACTGTTCCTGCTCCGTGAGTTCGTTCAGTCACTCGGCAACTACCTGCAGAACGTAGTGGGTCTGACCTTCGACACCCTCGCCTTCGCCGGGGCCGACGGCGAAGCCTGGCAGTCAGCCTGGACCACCTTCTACTGGGGCTGGTGGATTTCCTGGGCCCCGTTCGTCGGCATCTTCATCGCCCGCATCTCCAAGGGCCGCACCGTGCGCGAATTTGTGGCTGGAGTACTGCTGGTTCCGACCATGCTCACCTTCCTCTGGTTCTCGGTGCTGGGCGGATCCGCCCTCTACCGCGAGCTCTTCGGCGACGGAGGACTGGTTGGCGAAGACGGCGCAGTGGATACCAACAACGCACTATTTGGGCTACTCACTGAGCTACCCGGTGGTCCGATCCTGCTGATCGGTGCAATCATCCTGATTGCTATCTTCTTCATCACCTCGGCCGACTCCGGGGCGCTGGTCATGAGCATGATCTCAACCGGTGGGCACTCCAACCCGAAGAACTGGATCCGTGCCTTCTGGGCAGTGGCAGCCGCTTCGGTGGCGATCGCCCTGCTCCTGGTGGGTGATGACGGACTGGCCTCGATCCAGACGGCCGCAATTCTCACAGCGTTGCCGTTCAGCGTGGTGATGATCTTCATGTGTATTGCCACGGCCAAGGCATTCCACGAAGAGCACCAGGATTTCCTGCGCGCCCAGCGGCGCCAGGCGCGCAATGCTCTCGCCGATCAGGTCACCGACCAGGTCAGCGAACACATGTCCGGCCGGATGGATCAGCAGATCCAGGATCAGCTGGCGGACTACCACCTCGAGGAAGCCTCAGGGGCAGCTGATACCAGTTCGACACGACGGTGGAAGCTGTCCCCCTCGAAGAAGTCCTAACTCTTCAACGGGATAACTGCCCAGCACTAAAGGCAGCGCAGACACAACAGCGGCTCGTCCCTCCGGGGGCGGGCCGCTGTAGTGTTGCCCTTCGGTTTGGTCAGGCAACTAGAGAAGCTAAGCTAGTCGACTGTGAGCCAGGACATGTACACCATGATCCCGGTTCTATCCCGGGCGGAAACTTCGCTCCGGTCTATCAAATTACACAAGGAGGCGGAATGCGTTTAGCGCGTATTTCCAAGGTTGTTGGCGTTGCTTTGACTGCTGCGCTGGCGTTGACCGCATGTGGCGGTAGTGGCGACGACGCCGCATCGAGCACCGATCGTCCCATCGTGGTGGACGGCACGGAGCCACAGAACCCACTGATCCCCACCAGCACCAATGAGGTTGGTGGCGGGGCCGTCGTGGATCTGTTGTTCTCCGGTCTGGTCAGCTACGACGCTGAGGGTGTGTCCCAGAACGAGATGGCTGAGTCCATCGAAACTGAGGATGCCCAGAATTACACGATCACCCTGGCTGAGGGCAAGACCTTCACCAACGGGGAGCCAGTCACAGCCCAGTCCTTCGTTGACTCGTGGAACTACGGGGCCGCGGCAAAGAATGCGCAGCTGGCAAGCTACTTCTTCGAGAGCATCGAAGGCTACGCCGAGGTTAGCGCCGAGGGTTCCGACGTCGAGGAAATGTCAGGTTTGACGGTCGTTGACGAGCTCACGTTCACGGTTGCACTGAACCAGCCTGAGTCGGACTGGCCGCTGCGTCTTGGCTATAGCGCGTTCTCCCCACTACCTGAGGTTGCTTTTGAGGATTTCGAAGCATTCGGCGAGAACCCGATCGGAAACGGACCCTACAAATTCGCAGCCGAGGGCGCCTGGGAGCACAACCAGCAGATCGAACTCGTCCCAAACGAGGATTATGACGGACCGCAGGCAGCTCAGAACGCCGGCGTCACCTTTAAGATGTACCAGAATGGCAGCACCGCTTACCAGGACTTGATCTCGGACAACCTTGACGTCCTGAAGACTGTGCCGACCAGCGACGTCCAAAACTTCAAGAACGACCTGGGCGACCGGTGGCTGGAATCCCCGTACGCGGGTAACCAGACCATCTCCATCCCTTACTACCTCGAAAACTGGGACGGCGAGGACGGCAAACTGCGCCGTCAGGCGATCTCCATGGCAATCGACCGGGAAGAAATCACCACGGTGATCTTCAACAACGGCCGCACCCCCGCCACGGAGTTCACCGCTCCGGTACTTGAGGGCTACGACGACAGCCTGCCAGGCAGCGAGAACCTCGAGTTCAACCCTGAGCGCGCTGTTGAGCTGTGGGAAGAGGCCGAGGCTATCGAGCCTTATGACGAGTCAGAGCCTCTGACGATTGCCTACAACGCCGACGCCGGCGACCACCGCACCTGGGTTGAGGCTGTTGTTAACGGTTTGAAGAACAACCTGGACATTGAGGTGAGCGGCCTGCCGTTCTCCACCTTCGCCGAGTTGCGCACCAACGCCACTGATAAGACGCTGACCGGTGCCATCCGCACGGGCTGGCAAGCCGATTACCCGTCCCTGTACAACTTCCTTGGACCCATCCACGCTACCGGCGCCGGATCCAACGACTCGGTGTACGCCAACGAGGAATTCGATAACGCACTCTCCGAGGGCCTCGCGGCTGATTCTGTTGAAGCAGGAAACGAAGCGATGAACAAGGCCCAGGAAATGCTCCTCGAGGATCTCCCCTCCATTCCACTGTGGTACCAGGTTGCCCAGGGCGGCTGGAGCCAGAACGTCGACAACGTCGAATTCGGCTGGAATGGCGTTCCCCTCTACAACGCCATCACCACCAAGTAACACCGAACAACTGATGGGGCCCTCGTTTGGGGGCCCCATCAGTTTGCTCCAAATCCAAAGGTCCTCAACAGATGAATAATTGTCCATCGCGTTCCCTAGGGGCGCTTTCCGCCGGAGGTGTTGCCTGATGACCTGGTACATCATTCGGCGTGTTCTTCAACTGATTCCCGTCTTTATCGGCGCAACCCTGCTGGTCTACTTCCTGGTCTTCAGCCTCCCCGGCGACCCCACCGCAGCTATTTGCGGCGAGCGAGGGTGCACCCCGGGTGTCGAGGCGGCACTGCGCGAGCAGTACAACCTTGACCAGCCATTCTGGGTGCAATACTTCCTCTTCCTAAAGGGTGTTCTCACCTTCGATCTTGGCGTCAACTTCGCTGGCCGGGAAATTTCGACGATCATCGCCGAAGTGTTCCCCACGACCGCCCGGCTAGCCATCATGGCTCTCGTTTTCGAAGCCGTGTTCGGTATCCTGTTCGGGCTGATTGCCGGCCTGCGCAAGGGCAAGATCTTCGACTCGACCGTCCTGGTTGTTTCACTGGTTGTCATAGCGGTTCCCATCTTCGTCCTCGGGTTCCTGATGCAGTTCCTGGTTGGTGTCAAGCTGGGGTGGGCCAGTCCCACAGTGAGCGGGGCGGCGCCCTTCAGCGAACTGATCCTGCCCGCCGTCGTACTTGGTCTGGTCTCCTTCGCATATGTGCTGAGGCTGACCCGGACCAGCATCATTGAAAACGTGAACGCCGACTACGTCCGTACCGCCACCGCCAAGGGCTTGTCCCGGCGTCGGGTGGTAACTGTGCACATCCTGCGCAACTCAATGATCCCCGTCATCACCTTTCTCGGTGCAGACCTCGGCACCCTGATGGGCGGCGCCATTGTCACCGAGGGAATCTTCAACGTGAACGGAGTCGGTAACACGCTGTACCGTGCCGTGCTCAACGGAGAAGCCCCTGTTGTGGTGGCGATCGTCACCGTCCTTATCCTGATATTCGTCATCGCCAATCTGGTGGTGGATCTGTTGTATGCGTGGCTGGACCCGAGGATTCGATATGCCTGAGATGGAAAACACACCCAAGCGCGGAGTTCCGTCAAAGCGGCCCGCGTACCCTACTGAGCACTTCGTGGCCGACGCCGAGGAAACCCCCGTCGCCGCCACCGACAGTGCAACAACTGACGATGCCCCCCGCAGCCAATGGAGTGAGGCATGGCGCAACCTGCGACGCCAACCGCTCTTCATCCTGAGTGGCATCCTCATCCTGGCGGTCATTTTCGTTGCTCTGTTTCCAGGGATTTTCACTAATGAACCCCCCAATGAGAACTGCCTGCTGATCAACTCTGGTGCTGGCCCAGCACCAGGGCACCCCCTAGGCTTCACCCAGCAGGGCTGTGACGTCCTGTCCCGGGTGGTCTACGGAACCCAGTCATCTCTGATGGTCGGCATGTTCGCCACCCTCGGAGTACTCCTGATCGGCGGCACAATTGGCGCTATCGCTGGTTTCTACGGTGGCTGGATCGATGCGATCCTGGCGCGCCTGGGAGATATTTTCTTCGCCCTACCTCTGATCCTTGGCGCCATCGTCGTGGTTCAGTTGCCTTTCTTCAGGGAGAACCGCAGCGTCTGGACTCTGGTGGTCATCCTGGTGACCTTCGGCTGGCCCCAGATTGCGCGCATTACCAGGGCGTCAGTGATTTCCGTCAGGAACGCTGACTTTGTGACGGCCGCGCGCTCGTTGGGTGTTTCACGCTTCTCGGCACTGCTGAAGCACGTGATCCCGAATGCGCTGGCCCCGGTGATCGTGATCACCACCATCTCCCTGGGCACCTTCATCGTCGCGGAATCCACCCTGTCCTTCCTGGGCATCGGGCTTCCACCGGACGTGATGTCCTGGGGCAATGACATCTTCTCTGCAGAGCCGACGGTGCGGACCAACCCGATGCCGTTGTTCTGGCCAGCCCTCGCGCTCTCCCTGACAGTACTCAGCTTCATTATGTTGGGTGACGCGCTGCGGGACGCACTCGATCCAAAGGCCCGGAAGCGATGACACAGACTCCAGAAAATATCAGACCAGAAACAGAGGCCGTGGAGCCGCTGCTTGAACTGCGGGATCTGGCGATTACCTTCACTACCTCCCAGGGGGAGGTGGAAGCGGTCAAAAACGCTCGGCTGACCATTATGCCGGGCGAGACGGTTGCCATTGTTGGCGAGTCGGGGTCAGGTAAGTCGACCACCGCGCTTGCGGCGATCGGGCTGCTGCCCGAGAACGGTCGTGTGTCCGGCGGTCAGGTGCTGTTCGACGGTGAGGACATCACCCACGCCGACGAGAAGCGGATCGTTGCACTCCGTGGCTCGTCTATCGGGATGGTCCCGCAGGACCCTATGTCCAACCTGAACCCGGTCTGGAAAATCGGGTTCCAGGTCAAAGAGACGCTACGGGCCAACGGACTGCCCTACGGAAAGAAGGATGTGGCGCAGGTCCTCTCGGAGGCGGGCCTGCCCGACGCCGACTCGCGCGCCAACCAGTACCCTCACGAGTTCTCGGGCGGGATGCGGCAACGCGCACTGATCGCTATCGGCCTGTCCTGCCGGCCGCGTCTGCTCATTGCTGACGAGCC
>NZ_KI914730.1:0-8126 GCF_000520515.1 Arthrobacter sp. H20 | reverse complement strand
CCGCGTCTGCTCATTGCTGACGAGCCGACGTCGGCCCTCGACGTAACGGTTCAGCGGCAGATCCTCGATCACCTGGACAGCATGACCCGGGAACTTGGGACTGCAGTGCTGCTGATCACCCACGACCTGGGGCTGGCCGCCGAGCGGGCTCACAAGGTGATCGTGATGTACAAGGGCAAAGTGGTCGAGGCCGGTCCAGCGATGGAACTGCTGACCAACCCGCGGCACGCCTACACGCAGAAACTTGTAGCGTCGGCGCCGTCGTTGGCATCTCGTCGGATTGAGTCCGCCAAGAAGCTGGGTGTGGCTTCGACCGAGATGCTCGCACCGGAGGAGCCCCCGGCAGCTGTTGGCCCCGATGCCGACAAGGTAATTGAGGTCAAGGACCTGACGAAGGTCTTCAAGATCCGTGGCAGCTGGGGCAAGTCGACCGAGTTCAAAGCGGTCGACGGCGTCTCCTTCTCCATCGTCCGGGGAACCACTACTGCTGTGGTCGGCGAGTCCGGTTCAGGCAAATCCACTGTCGCACGGATGGTCCTGGGGCTGGAGCCGGCCACGGAGGGAAGCATTGACTTCGACGGGGTGGACATCACCTCGCTGGGCCGGAAGGAAATGTTCGATTTCCGCCGGCGGGTGCAGCCGATTTTCCAGGACCCCTACGGTTCGCTCGATCCGATGTACAACATCTTCAGGACAATCGAAGAGCCGCTGCGGGTACACGGGATCGGCGACGCGAAGTCGCGGGAACAGAAGGTCCGGTCCCTGCTGGAGCAGGTGGCGCTGCCTGCATCGATGATGCGGCGATTCCCCAACGAGCTCTCGGGTGGACAGCGGCAGCGGGTGGCTATCGCTCGTGCGTTGGCACTGGACCCTGAGGTGGTCATCTGTGATGAAGCGGTGTCTGCGCTGGACGTCCTCGTCCAGGCGCAGATCCTCAACCTTCTTGCAGACCTGCAGGCAGAGTTGGGGTTGAGCTACCTGTTCATCACCCATGATCTTGCAGTGGTCCGACAGATCGCTGATCACGTGTGCGTCATGGAAAAGGGAAAGCTGGTGGAGAAGGGGTCTACTGACGACGTCTTCGACAATCCGCAGACCCCGTATACCCGGGCACTGCTCGAAGCTATTCCTGGCGCCGGTCTAGTATTGCCTCCCGGGGCAGCCTAGCGGCACTGAATACGCCAGGACCGGTTCGACGGCGGCTCACTCCCTGGGGGTGGGCCGCCGTCGTGCGTTTCTCCAGCGCCGGCCGTCAGCCGCGTCCAGGACGGGATCTGACCCCCGCGTTAGGGCATTTTTTCCTGAGAGCTTAGACTGGTAGAAGCAGGCGCCGTCCTCATAACGCTAGATTCCCCTCAAGATTACTGAATTGAGTCTTTACGCATGTCTGAAACCACAGGCAACACAGCTGTTCGCAGTGACCTCCGCAACGTTGCCATCGTGGCTCACGTTGACCACGGAAAGACCACCCTGGTTGATGCCATGCTCCGGCAGACCAATTCCTTCGCCGCCCACGGCGACGTGGCAGACCGGGTCATGGACTCGGGCGACCTTGAGCGAGAAAAGGGCATCACCATCCTCGCCAAGAACACCACTGTGTTCTACGACGGCCCGTCCGCCAAGGGCGAGACCATCACCATCAACGTGATCGACACCCCTGGCCACGCTGACTTCGGCGGCGAGGTGGAACGCGGTCTGTCAATGGTCGACGGCGTTGTCCTGCTGGTGGACGCTTCTGAGGGCCCGCTGCCCCAGACCCGCTTCGTCCTTCGCAAGGCCCTGGCCGCGAAGCTTCCGGTGGTGCTACTGGTAAATAAGACCGACCGCCCCGATTCGCGGATTGACGAGGTGGTCAGCGAATCGATGGACCTCCTCCTGGGCCTGGCATCCGACCTCGCTGACGAAGTGCCGGACCTGGACCTCGACCTGGTGCTCAATGTGCCTGTTGTCTACGCCGCAGCACGGGAAGGCGCAGCCTCCCTCGAGCAGCCCGCCGACGGCACTGTTCCGTCGAACGACAATCTCGAGCCACTGTTCCAGACCATCATCGAGCACATCCCAGCACCCCGGTACAACCCTGACGGTGTCCTGCAGGCCCACGTGACCAACCTGGACGCATCGCCGTTCCTGGGCCGTCTTGCCCTGCTGCGTATCTTCAACGGCACCCTGCGTAAGGGGCAGACCGTTGCCTGGGCCCGTCAGAACGGCGAGTTGAAGTCAGTCAAGATCACCGAATTGCTGGCCACCCGAGCCCTCGACCGCGTTCCAACCGATTCAGCCGGACCAGGCGAGATTGTTGCTGTCGCAGGCATCGAGGACATCACCATTGGCGAGACCCTGACCGACATCGACAACCCCCAGCCACTGCCCCTGATCACCGTCGATGATCCAGCCATCTCCGTCACCATCGGTATCAACACCTCGCCTCTCGCCGGCCGGGTCAAGGGCGCCAAGGTCACCGCGCGCCAGGTGAAGGATCGTCTTGATCGTGAACTGATCGGCAACGTCTCCCTCAAGGTTCTGGCTACCGAGCGTCCCGACGCCTGGGAAGTACAGGGCCGTGGTGAACTTGCACTAGCGATCCTGGTCGAGCAGATGCGCCGTGAAGGTTTCGAGCTCACTGTCGGCAAGCCGCAGGTTGTTACCCGCATGGTCAATGGCAAGGTCCACGAGCCGATGGAGCACATGACCATCGATGTCCCCGAGGAATATCTGGGTGCCGTCACCCAGATCCTCGCGACCCGCAAGGGCCGCATGACCAACATGTCAAACCACGGCACCGGCTGGGTCCGGATGGAGTTTATCGTGCCGGCCCGTGGCCTGATCGGCTTCCGCACCAAGTTCCTCACCGACACCCGTGGTGCGGGCATCGCGGCCTCCTACTCCGAGGGCTACGAGCCGTGGGCCGGTGACATCGAGTACCGGACCAACGGATCGATGATCGCTGACCGCGCCGGAGTAGTCACGCCGTTCGCCATGATCAACCTGCAGGAACGAGGCTCCTTCTTCGTGGAGCCGACGTCCGAGGTGTATCAGGGAATGATCGTCGGGGAGAACTCACGCGCCGACGACATGGACGTCAACATCACTAAGGAAAAGAAGCTCACCAACATGCGTGCAGCGTCCTCGGACACCTTCGAGAACCTCACGCCTCCCCGCAAGCTCACCCTTGAGGAGTCGTTGGAGTTCGCCCGTGAGGACGAGTGTGTCGAGGTCACGCCCGAGTCCATCAGGATCCGTAAATTGATCCTCGATGCCAACGAGCGGATGCGCGCGGCGCGTTCACGCGCCCGGGTCTAACCCTCCTCCGCTGTGCAGGATCTTCCACCGGTACGCACTGACGACGACGCGCGGCGCCCAGCCGCTGTCGTCGTCAGTGGTCCGGTGGGTGGTGGGCGACAGGAGCCCCCAGGTCACAGTGATAAGCGACACCGGCACGTCTCGCTGTGGCTGTCCCTTGTGGCAGCGGCAGCGGTGGGGATAGGTGTAGCCATTCTGGGGACGGCACTCCACGGCCAGCTATGGGATCTGGCGGGCACCACCCTTCCACTGGGGGCGGCCGCCGCAGTACTCCTCGCTGGCAGTGCTGCAGTATGTATTGCTGTCTGGGCTCGTAATGTCTACCTGAGCCCGGTCGTGGGCGGTGTTGCCTACCTGTTGGTGGGGCTGCTCGCGGCCAGCGAAGACCAGCCTCTGGTGCTGACCGATCTAAGCATGGAGCCGTTGTTGCCCTCAGCTGTAGCAGGGAGCATCTGGGTGTTTGGGCTGGCGGTCGTCACAGTCCTGGCCTCGATGCTGTCCTGGTGGGTGCTGCGGCCGCGACGGGCTGGAACGCCGAGCGCCGTCTAGCTGTCCGGCCTAGTCTGCGCTGCGGTCCAGATGATGGGCCAGCATGATGGACGTTGCGGTGCCGTCGGTATCGGAATCGAGGACAGCGTATTCCTCGAAGATCTCGCGGATCCGGCGCATCATTTCTGAGCGGTTGGTTTCGTTGAGGCGGAGGCCGAGCCGCCAAACGTCAATCTCGGACGGGGTCAAGCCGTCAATTTCCTGGAGAAATGTCTCCACCAACACGGGGGCCGCATTGGGAATCCTGCTCCGCCAGGATAGCCCGGTGGCTCGGTAGGGGATCTCCTTGGCTCCTCGGTTCCCGGTGCGAGCCTCCTCGGCCGCGAGAAACCCCGTCGCGAGGAGCGTCCGCACATGGTGCAGGGCGGTTGCCGGGTTTAGTTCGAGAATTTCAGCGATCTCCTTGTTGGTTCTGCCCTTGTGCAGGCACAACCGGAGGATTCGGAGTCGGACGGGAGAGCTGAGCGCCCGGCCGCGCGCCTGTACGTCCTCATCAGTATCCATCCCTAAATGATACGTCAGACCGGCTAGTGATTGACAGAAATCAATCACTAGCCGCAAACTGTGACGATGCCCACCCAGACCGAATCTTTGCCGCCGTCCCTCGTCCGTGACCGAAATTTTCTCAAGTTTTGGACCGGGCAGGCAATCAGTCAGTTCGGGACCCAGCTCGGTCATCTGGCCCTGCCTGTCATTGCAGTCCTGCTCCTGGGTGCCTCTGAGTTCGAGGTGGGAGTGCTTAACGCCAGCGCGACTGCGGCGTTCCTGATCGTTGGTCTCCCCGCCGGCGCCTGGGTAGACCGGTGGCTCAAACGGCGCGTGATGATCGCCGCTGACCTGGTGCGGATGGTCGCCATGCTCGCTGTCCCGTTGCTGTGGTGGCTGGATGTCCTCGGGATCTGGCATCTCTGTGCGGTGGCTGGCGTCGTTGGCATCGCGACAGTGTTCTTCGATGTGGCGTATCAGAGCTACGTTCCGGTGCTGGTGCGCGGCGACCAGGTTCCGAGCGCCAATTCGAAGTTGGAATCGACAGCGCAGATCTCACGCCTGGGCGGGCCTGCAGCTGCTGGCGGGCTGTTGCAGATTGTCAGCACCCCGCTGTTGTTCCTGGGCCAATCGGTGGGCTATCTGGTGTCGGCAGTGTTTTTAGTGCTGACCCAGGATCAGGAGCAGCGGTCACCCGCAGCCGATCGGCTCCCGATCGCTGCCGAAATCAAGGAGGGCCTGGTTTTTGTGGTGCGGCACCAGTTGATTCGGCGGGTGGCCGCCTGCACCGCTGGGGTCAACTTCTTCGCAACGCTGATCTTCACCCTGCTGCCGCTGCTGATCCTGCGTGATCTGGACCTCGGCGCTGCAGCGCTGGGCCTGATCCTGTCGCTTGCTGCAGTGGGCGGTCTGCTGGGTGCCGTCGCAACGCCGTGGATTGCCGAGCGGGTTGGCGAGGGGACGCTGATCCCGGTGGCGTCGCTGACTAGCAGCGCTTTTCTGGTTCTGATTCCGCTGGCAGCTCTTGCGCCGTCGAAGCCCGTTGCCATCGTCCTCCTCATCGTGGGTGAGGCGGGAATGACCTTCTGCGTCCTGGCCTACAACATCATGCAGGTCAGTATGCGCCAGCGGGTCTGCCCGCCGAGGCTGCTCGGTCGGATGAACGCGTCGATCCGATGCGTGATTTGGGGAGTCATGCCGATCGCCGGTCTCCTCGCTGGTGTGTTGGGGGCGCAGCTCGGTGTGGTGCCCACCATGTGGATTGGCGTCGCGGGTACGGTTGTGGCCGCAATCCCAGTCCTGGGTGGTGGCTTCATCGGGATGAGGAAACTCCCCGACACAGTTGCTACTGGCGCGTCGTAGTCCAGCATCCGCGACGCACTGTCCCACTGACCGGACGGTGTGAGTGGGAATGTCTAGACAATCCCACTGACGGCCCGGAGCGGGTGGGATAGTTGAAGCTCGCAGCGGGGAATTGTCCACATTATGCTGGTCAATGAGTCAGGCGATGTCCTGAATGGGCAACTATTTACCCATGGACCTTCTGAGCCTGCTCACTATGCGCGGCGGCGTTACTCGACGAGGGGACCTCGTGGCCAACGGGGTGAGTTCTCATCAACTCGCCGCGGCACTGGCCGCTGGGCAGGTAGTCAAACCGTGTCGTGGGGTCTACTGTCTTCCGGGCGCGGACCCGTCCCACGTGGCGGCTGCCTGCGCCGGCGCTGAACTTGCCTGCATCAGCGGCGCCAGTCACCGCGGACTGTGGATCCTCCGGCGGCCGGCTCTGATCCATGTCAGCGTCGACCACGGGCGGGCCCTGGACGACACCTTCACAGTGCACCGGTCCGCACGATCGTTAACCGACCTCGACGTCTGCATACAGTGCATGAGGTGCTTACCGGAGCTGGACGCTCTCTGCATCGTCGAATCCGCTGTCGTCCTGGGTAAGGTGAGCCTTCCTGAACTTCGCCAGCGCGCGACGGGCCGCAGAGACCTGGCACTTCGAAAGATCATCGCCCAGATCGACCCGTTTTCACAGTCGATTCTGGAGACCGTAGCGAAGTATCACCTTCGTCGGGCCGGCTACAGCTTCCAGTCTCAGGTCTATGTCAAAGGTGTCGGCCGGCTCGATCTGGTAGTTGAAAAGGTGCTGGGTGTGGAGGCCGACGGTCGCGAGCATCACAGCGCATCAGCTGATTTTGAGGAGGATCGGAGGCGGGGAAATCTGCTGATGATCGGCAGAGTTCCTGTTCTCCGAGCCACCTATTCCTTGCTTGTCAGGCATTCCGGACAGTTCCTGCAGCTGGTGAAGCAGGCCCTCGATGCCTACGCTCCCACCGATCAGGGTTAAACAGTGGGATTGTCTAGACACTCCCACTGACGGCCCGGAGTGGGTGGGAAAGGGGAAAAACGAAGCAGGTCCGGGGGTATCCGTGCGGGCTAAAACCGCCTCGGCCTGCGCGCCGGTGGGGGAGGGACTGGTTTCGCAGCGGTCACCAGGGCCAGACGGACGACGACGTCCCCCTGGCGGCGTGTGCGCACGGTGCACGTGTCCTGGTCGACCTGGACCAGGTCTCCCAGAGCATCAGTGAGCCCGCCGTCGATACGGTACCTGACCACCACGCGGGTGCCCACAGGGAGGGCGATCAGCTGCTGCGCGGGGGAGTCCATTTGAACATCGTAGTGGTAGGGGTCACAGGGTTGGGCAAGTACCCGATGCGGCTGCACCGGGGCATTGCGTTAAGCTGGAAACGGAACGAAAGCCCCAACTGGAAAGGCGTGGGAAGTGACCTACGTAATCGCACAGCCGTGCGTGGATTTGAAGGACAAGGCCTGCATCGAGGAATGCCCAGTAGATTGCATCTACGAAGGCGAACGGTCCCTCTATATCCATCCGGATGAGTGCGTCGACTGCGGCGCATGCGAACCGGTATGCCCTGTGGAAGCCATCTACTACGAGGATGACACCCCGGACCAGTGGGCCGAGTACTACAAAGCCAACGTCGAGTTCTTTGACGACATCGGTTCGCCGGGCGGTGCCGCGAAGCTGGGCAACATCGGCAAGGACCACCCGATCATCGCTGCCCTTCCGCCCCAGATTCAGGACGCATGACCGCTCACGGCAGCGCCCGACAGTTTGGGATTGCGCTCCCTGACTACCCCTGGGACGCCATGGCGCCGTACGTGGCGCTGGCAAAGCAGCATCCCGAGGGGGCAGTGAACCTGTCCATCGGCACACCGGTCGATCCGACCCCTGCTGTCATTCAGCAGGCCTTGACCGCTGCGGCCAATGCCCCGGGCTACCCGACCACCCACGGCACCGAGGAGCTCAGGGCAGCAGTCAGCGCCTGGTTCGCGCGGCGCCGAGGAGTCGAGGGACTGGATCCCAGGGACATTCTGCCGACGGTCGGGTCCAAGGAACTCGTGGCCTGGCTGCCCACCCTGCTGGGGCTCGGGGAGGGCGACGTCGTCGTGCGCCCCGCCGTCGCCTACCCCACCTATGACATTGGTGCGATGCTGGCGGGCGCCACGGCAGTGGCCGCTGACGACCTCTCGACTCTGGATCAGGCCACCCGGTCCCGCGTGCGCCTGGTGTGGGTGAACTCGCCAGCCAACCCCACTGGCCGTGTGCTCCCCGCAGCCGAGCTTGCACCCCTCGTGGCCGATGCACGGGCGATCGGGGCTGTCGTCGCCTCGGATGAGTGTTACGCGGAACTGGGGTGGGGCGGCTGGGACAGCGCCCGCGGGGGCGAGCCGGTCCCGAGTGTCCTTGACCCACGCGTCTGCGGCGG
>NZ_KI914729.1:14362-49885 GCF_000520515.1 Arthrobacter sp. H20 | reverse complement strand
CGATCCGACGCTTCATCGGGAGGCCCTTCCTTGATTTCTCGCTGGTTTAAGCAGGAGCTTGCCCTTGCTTCTCAAAAGATCCTTGCTCAGAACCCGCTCCATCTCACTGGCAGCGAAGTCAGGAGAGGGGAGTGTGTAAATGGTCGTAGTGGCTTCGTGCGCGTGTCCGAGCTGCATTGAGATGAACTTCGCGTCGTAGCCGTAGACGGTCTGCATATGTGTTGCGTAAGACCGGCGGAGGCCGTGAATGTCGAGCCCGGGGTCAAGGCCGAGGGCATTCACGAAGCCGATGAACCGGCTGTAGAGATCGCCCTCTGCAACGAGCCCTCCGGTCGACGTGGGAAAAAGGTGGGTCACGGGCTGGCCATATCGGGAAAGACCGAATTCCACCCATTCCGCGACTGCTTCGGCAGCCCAGTCGACCAGCGTCTGAACCGTCCGCTGCTTCTTAGGAGCACCTTTTGTTGGCCTTGCCGTTGCGAACTCTCAGGAGCCCGTAGTCGCCGAAGTACGGGGCTTTGACGTTGGGGGAGAAGTCCACCATGTCGAGCTTTCTAAGTTCGTCGTGCCGCAGACCCCACCCGTAGCAAACTTTCAGAGCTGTGACGTCCCGCCAGGCGGCCAGGCCGCCCTTGACGTGGGAACTGATGATGCGGGCAACCTCGTCATCCGCGAAGTCAAAGAACTGTTGCAGCTCATCGAGCTCGAACGCCCGCTTGGTGGGCCCCATCGTCGCGGCCTGCGTGTGTCGGGCCTTGTTGAGGTCCGTGATGATGTGAGACATCGAGGACCCAAAGAGGCGCCCGCAGGTTTCGTTCCACGGGTAGCTATCGCTCGTGGCGTAGCTACAGAACAGTGATACATCGCTCTGGTATGCGCGGATCGTCTCCTGGACCAGACCTCTTACATTGACAAGGTGGGAGAAGTATTCGTCCGCGTCCGTCGGCATCCACTCCCAGGGAAATTTGCCCGTAGCGTCGCAGAAGTCGAGGACCCGATTGATCCGGCGAGTGATTGTCTTTTCTGTGAAATTCTTGGTGTACTGCTGTCGCTTCCAGCCGGTCAGGATCTCCGCGAGAAATGCGTCTTTGTTCGGACCGCGATCCGGCAACGGCAGAAAGGAGAGACCGCCCCTTTTCTCGACCATTACTCAACGACCACCCTCTGCATGAAATGCAGACTATCTGCATAAAGTGCAGACGGTAAGAGAAAACTCCTGGTCAGATGTGGTCTTTTGTGCTCGCCATGAATGAAGATCGAAGTTCGATGGAGGGCACCGCGAGAATCACCCGAGAAGGGGAAAAGCGCAGATCAGAGGCATTTTGATCACTGCGGGGCAGTGGATACACGATTCATGGCTATCTGCAATATATGCGGATGGCTACGTTATTAGTTGACATAACGTGGATTATCGGCGCAATAAAACGCCTAGTCAGAAGGGGTTAACCTTCCTCGCCCTCGGGCGTTTTCCCTCAATGTGAAGCATGTGTTTGACGGGACTGATCCGAGTTTGCTTGACTCCTTGACCTGCCACAGGGATTGGTTACTTCTCGAAGAATGACCTCAAGCTATTTTGGGTGGATTCTTGGAGGAAAGGTTCAGCGCTATGTCGGTTCCGGTAGGTGCGCTGCATCCCGTTCCCTCACTGCTGAAAGTCCGCCAGCCATAAATCTGGGCCGAATACTTCATATTGAATGTCTCTGGCGGGAACCCCCCGCGCAATCAGCGAACTGCGGACAGCCTTGAGGAAGGGAAGCGGTCCGCAGAGATAGTACTCGGCATCCGCGGGGTGGTTGACAGCGTTTACGTCCATGAAGCCGTCGAGGTCGCCGTTCGCGTGTTGTGATGATTGCGGTTTCTCGACAAGCCATGTGGTCATTGACGCATCGGGAAGACGTCCTATGTCGTTGGTCACCTGATCGCGCAGGGCGAAGGAACTGGATGAGTTATCAGCATGGAGCAGCAGCACTTTTCGCTGTGCTCCAGACTGCACCAAATGTGAGAGCATCCCGGCCATGGGAGTAATGCCGATCCCGGCGCTGGCGAAAACGACCGGCCGGTCGGTGTATTCGAGCACAACATCCCCGAAGGGTACGGACAGAACAACTTCATCACCGACATGGACGCTGTCGTGCAGGTGGTTCGACATCTCCCCGTCGGGGTTGCCGAGACCCCTGACCCGTTTGACGGAGAACTGACGGTGAAGACCGTCGTCGGCCCGGGTCAGGCTGTACTGCCGTGGCTGATAGACGCCGTCGGACATTTGGAGCTTGATGGTGACGTATTGTCCGGGCAGCGAGGGCTTTACCTCGCGATCATCAGTGCGTTCAACGATGAAGGTAACAACATCGTCGGTTTCCTGGATCCGCTGGGCGACCCGCCAAGTACGCCAGATCGTTTCCGGGGAAAGCCGGACCGCTTCGTACATCCCGCGTTCCTTGTTGATGAGCATGTTGGCCATCAGCCAGTACACCTCGTCCCATGCCGCGGCCACTTCCTCGGTGACTGCGTCGCCCAGGACATCGACGATGGCCCACATGAGGTGTTCGTGGACAATCTGGTACTGATCCGCCTTCAATCCCAGGGAAACGTGTTTGTGTGAGATGCGCGAGAGGAGATGGTCCGGCAACTGGTCCGGGGTGTTTACAAGGCAACCCGCGAAAGCGGCCACGGATCCTGCCAGCGCCTGCTGCTGTTGTCCGTCAGCCTGGTTTCCCCTGTTGAAAAGTCCATCCAACAGATCCGGGCGGGCCTCAAACATGTGGGCGTAGAAACGTCGGGCGATCTCTTGGATGTTTTCACCCACCACGGGCAAGGTTGCTTTGACGACGGGAAGCGCGGTATCTGAAAGCATGGGCGGACTCCTTCTAGGTGGTCCGAACGGACACGTCCGAACCTTGGTTTCCTCACTTCACGCTAGCACCGCCCGCACAGTGCGCTTCACTAAGGGTGTCAGTGATGTTTCGCCACCGTCAACAGCACGACGGAATCCTTCACCGCTTCAAGGGCGTGCCGGGAGTCCGGTACGAAGAGCAAGTCCCCGGGCGATCCGTTCCACGCTTCGTCTGCGGCGGTCATCCGTACCCGGCCGCTGAGAACATACACGGTGGCTTCGCCGGGATTCTCGTGTTCGCCCAGGCTGGAACCGGCGCGCAGTGCGATGATCGTCTGGCGCATGACATGCTCGTGCCCGCCGTATACGGTGTCGGCACTGCGCCCGCTACTACCGTTACGGGCAATCTCCAGCTGATGCCGCGCGAGCGCGGTCAGGGATACCTTTTGCACAACAAGCTCTTTCCCACAATCAAAGCGTTACGGAGACCCCAACGATAGCAAGCTGGAATATAGTCCCTCAGCGTATCGCCGGTTCTTGCCTGGAATTGGCCTGCCGGAATCTCGCTCAGATCAACACCGCTAGCGCCCGGCGATCTCCTCAGCGCATTCCAGTGCCCAGACCATATTCGGCCCCGATGCCCGGGCCGGAGCACAACGCAACCTCTTCAACTTCTTCGAACGAGAATCTGTCAGCACCGTGAGCGATTCATCAAGACCACGACCAAGCTTCGCAGGCACCCGCCCCGCCAACACCTAATACAACGGGCCGCCGGGCTCGCCCTGACCTCAGCGACGAGCCTGGCCCCACACGCTCACACCCAGCAATAGAACCCACTCCGCATAAAGCCATGCCACGCCCTGATCGAAGAGTTGGGTTGGACGCTCCGTCTGGAGTCCACGCGCGAGCCGTCAGGATGCTTTTGAATTCGGCGGTAGTCTCAGGCGCTGACAGCCGCCGGCACCCATTGGCTTGGGCAATCTCCCACCGGTGCTCGTAGGGCGTCTTCGACCGCTCTGCGTAACTCCCCAAATCGGAACCATCGACGATCACGAGTTGCGGTGCCACGAAATCGACTGCCGATCCGGGTACCGTCACTGGAGATCCAGCGTGAATTCGGAAACAACCCCCAAATAGCTCGTAATCGTAATAGATCATAAAATATCGTATTTGTGCGATTGGTTGATATAGTTTCAGATATGGATCGCGCTCTGAACCCGTATGCCCCTGGATCCGGTTTGAAGCCTCCCGCGATGGAAGGCAGATCCGCTGAGGTAGAGACCTTTTCGATCATGATCCAGCGCGCGGAGCATGGTCTGCATAACCGCGGGATGGTGCTTTCCGGTCTGCGTGGCGTCGGTAAGACCGTGCTATTGAACCATCTACGATCCACAGGTGAAGAAGCTGGGTGGGTGACTGTCTATTTAGAGGGCAAAACGGCTGAATCTGGTCAAACCGCTCTTCAGACACGTTTAGCCCGCGAGCTGATTACGGCCGCCCGACGCCTGAACAAACCTTCCATGGGACAGCGTTGGAAAGCAGCCCTGGGTAGTATCGCTTCCTTCAGCATGAGTGTGGGAGTCGCCGGGGCAAGCCTCGGCGTCGACACCAGAACCGGTCGGGCCGACACGGGGCAAATCGCCATCGACCTTGAGGAGCTGATCGAAGACATTTCCCTCGCGATGCAGGACGAACACAAGGGTTTCGCCATGTTCATCGACGAAATGCAGGACCTCGACGACGGGCTCCTCTCGGCCCTGATCGCTGCCCAACACGCCGCCGGACAGCGGGGATGGCCCTTTTACATCATCGGCGCCGGCCTCCCTAACCTTCCCTCTATCCTCAGCGGATCGCGTAGCTACGCCGAACGCCTGTTCGACTACCGACGCATCGGTCCACTTGACCCCGATGCCGCAAGCGCAGCACTCAGCCGCCCAGCTCTGACGTTTAACGCCGCCTATACCTCCGATGCGCTCGACTTGCTAGTCGACGCGGCCGAAGGCTACCCCTACTTCCTCCAGGAATACGGGCGCTCAATCTGGGACCTCGCTCCGGCGCCGCTCTTCACCGCGACCGATGCTGAACTCGCGGTCGACGCCGGCATGGCACATTTGGATACCGGGTTCTTCCCTTCCCGGTGGGACCGCGCCACCAAAAGTGAACGAAACTACCTTCGCGCCATGTCCGATGACGGGGCCAAAGGCTCCTCGACCACCGAGATCGCACGACGGCTAGAGACCAAGCCAAGCAGCCTCGCTGCAGCCCGGGCCCAACTTTTGGCTAAGGGACTGATCTACTCCCCCGACCACGGGAAGATAGCCTTCACCGTGCCGGGGATGGCGGACTACATCCAACGCCAACACAACGACCATTAAGACGCACCCGATCTGCAGGGGAACAGAAGAGGAAAAGTATGAGTGCACCAAATCGTAAGGGCGGTGCCGGAGACTTCACTGAGGGCATCTTGCTTTTCTCCATCCTCGGACTGCTGGCCGCTGTGCTAGGTGGCGCGTGGGTGTCCGCTCATTGGGGTTCTTCGATGGCTGGGATTGCTGCGCCGCCGGTTCATCCGGTGGAGCTGGTAGCGGGCATCTTCAAGCAGGAGATCCCGTGGCCGATTGAATCCACGTTCATTGCCGGTGGTATCGGCGCAGCAGTCCTCATCCTGGCTATCGGAATAGTTGTTCTCGTGGTCCGCTCGGGTGGGAAGAAGAAGCGGGTAGACCGGGCCGCGCAGTACATGGCAAAGGGTAAAGCGTTGCTGCCGCTGACCCGTAAGGGTGCGCTGAAAAGTGCGCAGCGCCTCGGCGTCTCTGACTCTCCCGGCGTCCCGATTGGTAAAGCAGTGATCTCCGGGCAGGATCTTTTCGGCAGTTGGGAAGATATGCACGTCGATATTTGGGGGCCTCGGACGGGTAAGACAACCTCACGGGCTATTCCGGCGATTGTCGCCGCTCCTGGGGCCGTGGTGGTGACCTCCAATAAGCGCGACGTGGCCGACGCTACCCGCGATGTGCGAGCTGAACACGGTGACGTGTGGGTGTTCGATCCTCAGGGTGTTGCTGGGGAGGAACCCTCCTGGTGGTGGAACCCTCTGTCTTCCGTCACTGATGAGAACAAAGCAGGGGCGCTGGCTGAGCATTTCGCCACGGGCACCCGTGAACCGGGGGCGCGGAAAGATCCGTTTTTCGACAAGCACGGACCCGACTTGCTCACGAATCTGTTGTTGGCGGCGGCGTTGGATAACCGGCCTATTACGCAGATCCACGGCTGGCTGACAGATCCCAGCGAGGATGAGGCTGTAGGAATTCTGCGTCATCACGGGTACAGCATGAACGCTGACGGGCTCTCCAGCATCATGAATTATGCCGACAAGCAGCGCGACGGCATCTATGGGACGGCCCTGGGGTACGTGAGTTGCCTGACGAACCGGACAGTAGCCGCGTGGGTCAATCCGACCGGGGCAACACGTCGGCCTGAGTTTGATCCGTACGAGTTTATGCGCGGGAAAAACACGCTCTACAGCCTGTCCAAAGAGGGGTCCGGCAGTGCCGGACCCTTGGTGACCGCGTTGACGGTTGCGACGGTGGAAGCAGCTGAGGCTTACGCGGTTCTCTCACCCGGTGGCAGGCTCGCTACGCCTCTGGTCGGGGTCCTGGATGAGGCGGCGAACGTCTGCCGGTGGAATAACCTCCCCGATCAGTACAGCCACTACGGCTCACGCGGCATCGTCTTGATGACCATTTTGCAGTCGTACTCACAGGGCGTCTCCGTGTGGGGCAAGGAAGGGATGCGCAAACTCTGGTCAGCGTCCAACGTCAAGGTCTACGGCGGCGGTGTCGCTGAACCCGAGTTCATGACTGAGCTTTCTCAGTTCATCGGGGATTACCAGTACACGGGGCGCACCACCAGCAGGGGCAAGAACGGGCGCAGCACCAGTGTTGATCCGAACCGGAAAGAGCGAATTCTTGAACCCGACGATTTGGTGTCTCTGGAACGTGGCCGCGCTATCGTGTTCGCCTCGGGTATCCGCCCGGTCCTCATCAAAACCATGCCGTGGATGGCTGGGCCGGACGCTGAGAAGATCAAAGCCTCTATCGCCGCCCATGATCCATCGAACCGCGCAGCTCCACTAGTGGCTGCAACGGTGGGCGCTGACTCAGCTCCCCCGAATAACTGGATTCAGGCAGCGGGGCGCAATGAGTGAAGGCCTCGGAGACTGGGCCGAGACGGACCCGGACGATTCCCTAGAAGCGCACGAGTCGGCTCCGACGGCGGGCGAGGATACGCCGTCGTTGGTGTTCGCCACGGTGGATCTGTTTGTGCAGCAACATTTGGCGTTGAACTACCGGCGGACCCTCAACGTGCAGGGAGGACACACCTGGTGCCCTGAATGGTGGAGACACGGAGAAGCAATTAGCCGCTTAGAAGCGCTCTGGAGGGCATGGGAGGATCTACGCCGCGACGGTAAAACCGGAATGAGTTCATGGTGGCGCGAACACGCTGACCACCACATGCAGATCCTCCTCTCCACAGACGGACCATTCAAAGGCTGCACCCCGGAAAAGGGCCATAATCCCCGGCTCGACCCGTTACCCTGCACGCCTCCACCAGAAGGCCTCTTCGTCTCACACTGAGAACATGAAGAAGCGGCGTTGAGTGAACCGTCCCAGGTTTGACGCCGCTATCTGCCCGAGCGCAAACGGGTGGGTTGTGCAGCCGACTTTTGACATCCGTGCAGTCGACTTCGGGAAGGGACAGGCGGGTCGGCGTTACAAAAATTAGCTCGGAACGCCGGTTCGTTGCGGTGTTGCAGTGGACGGCTTTCACGCACGGGGTACGCCAACGCCGGTCGCGACTGTCACTTTCGGCGTCCGCCAGCTGAGTGCGGCGTCCTATCGCCATCGCTTCGATCTGAATAGCCAGTCGCGGGCACCTCAGGAGACGTCGGGGTGCTCCGCTCGCGCACGGCGCGCCATGATGAAGGAACGGATTCCGAGGACCAGGTAGACCACCAGAACTACGAACATGACAGTGCTCAAAATTACGGCGGCCGGGCGTTCAGCGGTGCCGGCGAAGAGTTCACCGATTCGCAGGACGTTCATCAGCGAGCCGAGCGCACCGAGCAGCGCCACTGCGAGGGCAGCGTGAATCGCATGCCGTCGAAGGTTCTCTTTTCTCGCGACCAGCCCGCAGACGAGCAGAAGAACACCGACGACGCTCGGGATGAGTGCGGTGAAACTCGCGTTGTCGGAGGCGACATAGCCGACCACACCGGCAAGCGTGAGAACTGCTCCAACAATGAGTGTGATGGCGGTCATTAGTGTCCTTTCATGGGCGATCCGGGGGCACAGTCAATGTCCCACGCACGAGACTAGTGGTCATGTTTGTATGTTTGTCGGAGGTTCAGGCCCAGGCGGTGGGGTCCGCCGCGCCCATGCAGAGCGCGACGACGCGATGGAGCGGGAGCCCTCCCGTTAGGGTGCCACCCAGCGGCCCTATTCGACGACCCCACAGGCCAGCCGAGCTCCTGCATCACCCGTGTCCAAGGTGGCTTGATCAGGTCCGTCAGGTGAATAACGTTCGGGAATGTTAGCGAAATTGTCTGAATCCTCATGAATCATCGCCGCATTACCGTCTTCAGCTGCGAGAAGTTCGCTCGGAGTGAACCCATCAGTCAACGCCATCAAAGACCCTTGTCCGGACTCGGTGACGTACAGGCTAGGCAGGTCACCCGCGTGAGCGCCATGGTCCGCTTCGTCTACGCCGAGATGTCCACCAGCGGAGAGGAAGGCACCGGTGTTCTCCGGATCATCGGGTGCGGCGCTATCGGGCTCGCACAAACCCGTACCGTGAATGTGGAACCCGTAGAAGCCCGGCTCTAAACCTTCCGCGTCCACGCGGACCTCGGTTCCTTCGTCGGCTTCGAAAAACGTCACTGTTCCCACTTCGTCACCCTCGACGGTGTTCAGGGTTGCTGTCGCTGCAGGCTCGGTGACATCCGCTTCGGGTGGTTGCGGGTCGGCGGTTGGTCCGGTTTCGCTTTCCCCCGCGGCGCATCCGGTTAGAAAGAGAAGTGCTGCAGCTGATATGCCCATACGGTGTTGCAACTTGCGCATTGTCACGTCCTCGGCACGGCCATCGGAGCCCCGCCGCGGCCGGTCGGACCGGTTGGAACGGGACTTATTGGTCTTATCCACCCTATAGTCGGTTCTCCCGCGAGGCTAGTCGGTTCTCCCGCGAGGCGAACTCGTCGGTCACCGGTGCGCGCCATGACGGTCGCGACTCCTAAAGCACCAGATCGTCCAAGATGGGCAGACTGTCCCGCCCCTGCTGCCGCGCAGCGTCCGCCGAGAGTGCGTTCAGCGCCCTCCATCGCCGCCCATGACCCATCGAACCGTACAGCACCGATAACGCCTGCGACGGTGGTCACCAGCTCGGCTCCCCCGAATAAGTGGATTCAGGCCGCTGAGAGCAATGAGTGAGGGACTAGGAGACTGGGCCGGGACTGACCCGGACGATTCCCCAGAAACCAACGAGTCGGCTCCGACGTCGGCTGAGGATGCGCCGTCGTTGGTGTTCGCCACGGTGGACCTGTTTGTGCAGGAGTACTTGGCGTTGAACTACCGGCGCACCCTGAACGTGCAGGGAGGCCACACCTGGTGCCCCGAATGGTGGCGACACGGTGAAGCAATCAGCCGCTTAGAAGCGCTCTGGAGGGCATGGGAGGATCTACGCCGAGACGGTACAACAGGGATGAGCTCATGGTGGCGCGACCACGCTGACCACCACATGCCGATCCTGCTCTCCACCGACGGACCCTTCAAGGGTTGCACGGTCGAGAAAGGCCACAATCCCCGCCTCGACCCGCTGCCGTGCACACCTCCACCAGAAGGCCTGTTCATCGCTCCCTAAGAACATGAGGGCTTCGATCTGCTGGCTATGTCAACCCAAGTCGAACCCACCGGGGCAATCCAAGCCGGACCCACTTCGGGTAATCCGTGGTGTCGCGTGCAACCTAAGCCGGACCCACCTGGCCTGCTATTGAGTTCATCTGCTGGGAGAATCGGGTTATGACGATCTCTATCCGGATGCTGGCGCAGTCCTTGAAGGTTCTTAGCAGTGTCTGAGTGGTGGCAGGTTGTACTCAGCATCGTCGTCGGGCTGGTTCTCTTCTGGCTGGTGCTTGTTCTTGTGCTCTGGCTCGAGCAACGCAAACACCCGGGTCGTGCCTCGCTCATGGATCTTCTTCGTCTCGCCCCGGACGTCGTGCGGTTGCTGAAACATCTTGCCTCAGATAGTGCCGTGCCGATGGGGGTCCGGATCTGGCTGGGCGTGCTGGTGGTCTATCTGATCTCGCCGATCGACCTCATCCCGGACTTCATCCCGGTGCTGGGGTATGCCGATGACGCGTTGATCGTTGTGATTGCTCTGCGATTCGCGACCAGGCGCGCGGGCAGTGATGCCATCACACAACACTGGCCAGGGACCCCCGACGGTCTCATAGCAGTCCTCCGCCTAGCAGGGTTGCCCTCTCCCTGACGCGGAGGGTCGAACACCTCCCGGTCGGAACCGTTCTGGTCACCCTCACTCATCGGGCTCTACCTCATGCTCGCCTTAATCGCCTTCTCAATCATCATCGTTGTCCTTGCAGCCTCAGACTTATTCCGCCGACTAGCCACACCACAACGCCGATACCGCTAGGCCCGATGCCCATGACCTTTTTCTGGCTACTTATGCCCGCAGCGGCGAGATCCCTTCCTTCCGCTGCCAGGACATTGATTACTGAGCCGGGGCATAGAGACGGCCCGGGCAGGTGCGCATCCATAAAGCTGGATAGTAGTTCGAGAAACAGGTGACGCTGGCGAAAATCAGGGGGTGCGCTTACTGGGCCTAGGTGCACTCGGAGGAAGCCGACTGACCAGCATACCCATCACCGGGCACCAACTGTTCAGGCCTCGGTCTAATTAGGTTACACTTTGTTTGCCAAATTATTATGCGGTTACCCGTGCCGCCCCGTGCTGAGAAGAGTCCCCGAATGTCCCCCCGTCCCTTTATTGCCGCCAGCGCAGGCCTTATAACCCTGATGGCCGCGTTGACCGGTTGCGGAATTATCGGTGGACAGCCCGCCGACCTCCAGATTTACTCTGCACGTCATTATGATCTCGAGGGCGCGTTCGGGCAGTTTACTGACGAGACGGGCATCACCGTGGAGTTCATTAGCGGCGACGATGCTGAACTCCTTGAACGTCTCAAGGCCGAGGGAGTGGACACCGCGGCGGATGTCTTCATGACCGTGGATGCGGGCAGCCTCTGGAACGCAGCGCGGCTGGGTGAGCTCGCACAGCTCGAATCCGCGGTCCTCGACGGTGCTGTGCCCGAGGACCTCCGCGACCCGCAGGGTCAGTGGTACGGATTGGCCATGCGCGCCCGCACCGTCACCTACAACCCGGATAACGTGGATCCCTCCGAGTTCGAAACCACTGAGACCTACGCAGGACTGGCTGACTCCAAGTGGGAGGGGCGGCTGTGCATGCGCGATGCCACCTCCGCCTATACCCAGTCCCTCGTGGCAAGCCTGATTGACTTGCACGGTCGCGAAAAAACCCTGGAGATCGTCAGGGGCTGGGTTGCCAATAACGTGGAGATCATGAGCAACGACATTCTGTTGCTTGAGGCGATCGACGCTGGAACCTGTGATGTGGGAATCAATAACCATTACTACCTCGCCCGGACGCTCGAAGAGAACCCTGATCTCAAGGTTGATTTGTTCTGGGCCAGCCCAGACGGCGCGGGGACACACGTGAACATCTCGGGGGCCGGTGTGGTTGAGGGCTCCGACAACCCCGGGGACGCGCAGCGGCTCATCGAGTGGCTCGCCACTGACGGACAGAACCCCTTCGTGGATGGTAACCACGAGTATCCGGTCAATCCCACGGTGGAGCCGGAGCCGGGAATCGCGGCGTTCGGTGAATTCAAGCGGATGCCATTGAACGCGGAGGCCTACGGTGACCTGAATGCCGAGGCCGTTGATCTGCTCGCTGAGGCCGGATACAAGTGACACGCCGGACGGTCGGCGCCAACCGTCCAGTGTGGACCGCCGTCGTCATCCTGGTAGCACTGATGGTCGCAACGCCTGTCCTGGCCGTGGTGCTCGACGGCGTTGGCAGCATAGGCGAGGCCGTCATTCCGCGGGGTCTCCCGGAGATGATGCTCACCACCTTGGCTCTGATGCTCGGAGTTGCAGCAGGCACCCTGCTGGTGGGCGGCGGGTTAGCGTGGCTCGTGACCGCTTACCGCTTCCCTTTGCGCAACACCTTAGTGTGGTTGCTCGTCATGCCCCTGGCGGTCCCAGCGTACATTCTGGGCTTCGTCTTCCTCTCCGTCTTCGACGTCGCGGGACCGGTACAGTCGGCCCTGCGTGCGGTGCTGGGATCAGAGGTATGGGTGCCCCAGGTGCGGTCCCTGCCGGCAGCCGTACTGGTGATGTCCCTCTCCCTGTACCCATATGTCTATCTACTGGTGCGCGCGGCGCTCATCGAGCAATCGGCCGACACATATGACGCGGCCCGCACCCTGGGCGCAGGGCGAGGGCGTACACTGCGCCGGGTATTGCTCCCGCTGGCCCGGCCGTCACTGGCCGCAGGCCTGTCCTTGGTAATGATGGAGACTTTGACGGACTTCGCGACCGTCCAGTACTTCAACGTCCAGACCCTCTCCGTGGGCATTTATCTCATCTGGAAGGGAACTTTCAACTTCCACGCTGCAACGCAGCTGGCCGTTTTGGTGCTGCTGTTTGCCGTGGCCGTGCTGGCAAGTGAGCGGGCGCTGCGCGGCCGTGCCCGCTACCACCAGCGCGGCGGACGGGGCCAAAGCATACAGCCCGAACAGCTCCGCGGTGCGCGGGGCTGGGCGGCAACCACGCTGTGCATCGCGGCTCTCGCCGCGGGCTTCCTGATTCCAGTACTGCAACTGTTGGCCTGGGCGGTTCAGGAGGCTGTCGAAAATCCCGGTTTCCTGGCGGATCCCCGTTTCGGGGAATATCTTGTCAACACCCTTTTCGTAGCGACAGTCACCGCATTGGCGTGTGTGGTGCTCTCTGTGACTGTGGGCCATGGGATGCGCATGAGCGGAGGTCGAATCGTCGCGTCTGCGGTGCAGCTGACAACCTTCGGCTACGCAGTCCCGGGGGCAGTCGTGGGCATCGGGGTGCTCATCTCTTTCGCCGCTGTTGACACCGCCCTTGAGCGCGCAGGTGTTCCCGGCGGCACAGGACTGTTGGTGACCGGATCGGTGCTGGGCATCCTCTACGCCTACGTGATCCGTTTCCTCGCCCCGGCGTACCAGGCCGTGGACGCGAGCTTCGCGAAGATTCCCCCGACCGTCACGTTCGCGGCGTTGAGCCTCGGCGCGCCCCCGCGGCGGATCCTCGCCCGCGTGCACGCGCCTCTTGCGCGGCCAGGGGTAGCTGTGGCCCTGATGCTGGTGGCGATCGATGCCGTTAAGGAGCTCCCCATCGTGCTGCTTTTGCGGCCCTTCGGGTTTACGACGGCGTCTGTGTGGGTTTACGAGCTCGCCCGTGAAAACTTCTGGGAGAAAGCCTCACTGCCCGCACTGGTGATCGTCGCTGCCGCTGTCCTCCCCGTCTTCGTCCTCGTCCGCCACGCTCACCGGGCCGAGACCGGCCGGCGTGCCAGCTCATGACCACGCGAACCGCGAGCGTCCAGCGCCACCCCGACGCCGACAGGGTTCCGGCTGCCCTGCAGCTGGAGGGGGTCTCCAAACACTACGGACGATCCCCGGGCGTGGTTGCACTTGAGCTGACCATCGCGGCCGGCGAACTGGTAACTCTGATCGGGCCCTCGGGCTGCGGAAAATCGACTACGCTGCGACTGGCCGCGGGCCTGGATCGGCCAGACGCCGGCATAATCCGGGTCGCCGGGGAGGTCGTGGCTGACGGGCGCCGCTTCGTGGACCCCGAGCGGCGCCGCGTCGGGCTGGTATTCCAGGACCATGCGCTGTTCCCACACCTGACGGTTGCCCGCAACGTGGAGTTCGGCCTCGACCGGTTGACCCGGAGCGAACGTCGGGTGCGGACCGGTGATGTGCTCGACCTCGTGCAGTTGTCTCACCTTGCCAACCGCTATCCCCATGAGCTTTCCGGCGGCGAGCAGCAGCGGGTTGCTCTGGCCCGTGCCCTGGCACCTCGGCCCGCCGTCGTACTCCTTGACGAGCCGTTCTCTAGCCTGGACGAGTCCCTGCGCGCACAGGTGCGCCGGGATACCGTGGCCACCCTACGCGAGACAGGCACCACCGGGGTGCTAGTCACTCATGACCAGACTGAGGCCTTGTCGGTGGGCAGCCGGGTAATCGTCATGCGCAACGGTGTCATCGAGCAGGCCGATGTGCCAGAGAAGGTGTTCGAGCAGCCCGCAACCCGTTTCGTTGCCTCCTTCATGGGCGATGCTGACTTCCTCCCGGCGCGTGTGCACCGCGCCCTGCTGACGTGCGAGATCGGGATTGTCTCTACCGTTCCGGGATGGGCGAACAGCGACGTGGACGTCGACGTCGTGCTAAGGCCCCATGAGGTGTCCCTGCGACCGGACCCGGATGCTTCCGCCCGGGTCTCCGCGGTGGAGTATCAAGGCGCGTTTGTACTCCACCATGTCCGGCTGGCCTCCGGGCGAACCTTGCGCTCTTGGCAACCACACACCGTGCGCCACCCCGTGGGAACGGCGGTAGCGGTGTCCGTCGCGGCGGGGACAACGCCGACGCTGCTCCTGGGCGACCAGGCGATCACATCGCCACCCCCGAACGGCTCCCTGAAACGAAATCAACCGACCCCCTCAAGTTAAGTTAGGTTGGCTCCTATTGTTGATCGATTCCACGACGGTAGCGCCGGTGACCACGCAATCCGACGCCCACAGCGCCTTTGCTGATCTCGCCCGCCACGGTGAACGACCCGCTGTCTTCACCGCCGACGGCGTCCTCACGTACCGCGAGCTCGCCGAGCGCGTAGACGACGTCGCCGCCCGCCTGGGCAAGGAGCGTCGTTTGGTGCTGCTGGCTGCCCGCAATAAGTTGGACTCCCTCGTCGGTTACCTGGCCGCCTTATCGGCTGGCCATTCCGTCCTGCTGGCACCGGCGGACAAGCCCGCAGCGCTCGAATCTTTGACGGCTACCTACGATCCCGATGTGGTGCTGCACCCGGGTGAGGGAACGCCGACCCTTGAGGAACGCCGTCCCGGCTCGCGACACGAACTGCATCCCGAACTGGCATTGCTGCTCAGCACCTCGGGATCCACCGGCTCCCCGAAGCTGGTGCGGCTCTCGTATGCCAACCTTAAGGCTAACGCCGCGGCGATCGCCGAGTATCTAGGCATCGAGCCGGACGACCGCGCCGCTACGACTTTGCCCCTGCACTACTGTTACGGTCTGTCCGTGGTGAACAGCCATCTGATCCGCGGGGCCGGGCTAGTACTCACGGACCTCTCAGTGGTTGACCCCTGCTTCTGGGAACTTTTCAAGGAGAGCCAGGCAACCTCCTTCGCGGCTGTCCCCTACACCTTCGATCTTCTGGAGCGGGTGGGCTTCGCGGAGGCGGACCTGCCCCATCTGCGCTATGTCACTCAGGCCGGTGGCCGACTGAAGTCCGAAAAAGTGCGTTACTGGGCCGCCGCCGGCCTGCGGCGCAGCTGGGACCTCTTTGTTATGTACGGAGCTACGGAGGCGACCGCCCGCATGGCGTATCTGCCTCCGGACCTAGCCGAAGAGCACCCCGGAACCATCGGAGTTGCGATACCGGGCGGCACATTCCGCATCGACCCGGTCGATGGCCTGGTGGACGGAGAGCTCGTCTACACCGGCCCCAATGTCATGCTGGGCTATGCCGAGCAGCCCGCCGATCTGGCGCTGGGCCGGGAGATCCACGAGTTGCGCACCGGCGATCTCGCCCGCCGACATTCCAATGGGCTGTACGAGGTCATTGGGCGGCGTAGCGGGTTCGTGAAGATCGTGGGTCTGCGGGTGGACCTTGGGCAGGTCGAGCGGATCCTGGCTGATCTTGGTGTTACCGCGGCCGCCGCAGGGTCCGACGATGGTCTTGTGGTCGCCGTCGAGGGTGAGCACGACGCCGGTATGCTGGGCAAGATTGTCGCCAGCGGTGTGGGGCTGCCCCGTGCGGCGGTCGACGTGCATGTAGTCGGTAGCCTGCCGCGGCTGGCTTCCGGGAAGATCAATTACCCAGCGGTGCGCCAGCTCACCGCGCCGCCGTCGTCAGCGTCCGCTGCCCCGGTATCCCGCGCCGAGGGTCCAGGCCATATCCGTGGCATCTTCGCCGATGCGCTGGACCGGGACGACGTCGGTGATAACGATACGTTCGTCTCCCTCGACGGGGATTCCCTGTCCTATGTTGCGGTTTCCGTGCAGTTGGAGCGAATCCTGGGCAAGGTTCCGACCGACTGGCACCTCATACCCGTTCGCGAACTTGAGCGGCTCAGAAAACCCCGACGGCGGCGCTTCGTGTCGTTCCTCGAGACGTCGATCGTGCTGCGCGCTGTGGCGATCGTGTGCATCGTGGCCTGGCACGTCGGGCTCTTTGATCTCCAGACAGCCCACCTGCTCTTCGCCGTGGCGGGCTATAACTTTGCACGCTTCCAGCTCGCCGGGGAGCGGGTGCCGCGGGCGCGTCGCCAACTCCGGAGCCTAGCGCGGATCGTGTTGCCGTCGGTAGCGTTCATCGCCGTGGCGTACCTACTCACCGATGACTACAGCATTGCCAATATCTTCCTGCTCAACGGCTTGGTGGGGCCCCAGGAGGTGACGACCGAGTGGCATTTCTGGTTTGTGGAGATGCTCGTGTACGTCCTCGTGGCCGTGACAGTACTTATGGTTGTGCCCTGGGCTGACCGGCTTGAGCGCCTAGCCCCTTTCGGCTTTGCGCTGGGTCTGGTACTGCTGGGGCTGGTCAGCCGCTACGACATCATCGACCCCGGCCTGCCGATACCGGGGCCTGTGTTCTGGCTCTTTGCCCTGGGCTGGACTCTGGCAATCGCCCGCACCCGAGTACAGCGGTGGACCGTCTCAATCATCACGCTCATCAGCGTGCCGGGCTACTTCGACAATCCCGTTCGTGATGTCACTGTTGCCGCGGGCATCCTTCTGCTCGTATGGGTCCCGTTGCTACCCGTGCCCGCAGTCCTACGGCGCGTGACCGGCTGGTTGGCCGCCGCCTCGCTGTACATCTATCTCACCCACTGGCTGGTCTACCCGCTCCTGCTCCCGCTCGGCCCGATCATCGCTGTGCTGGGCTCCCTCCCGGTAGGCGTGGCCTACTGGGCCCTGTGCAGATGGTTGCCCGCTATGGCCGCTCGAGGGTACACCGGGATAACTGCCATTTTCCTTGGTACGGGGGACCACCATGGGAAGAAGATGTCCCGGCTGTGAGAGAAGCATCTAATCCGAAGGTGAGGTGGGTTCAGTCGCTTGGGCGGGCGCGCTCACGGGACCAGCCGGTATTCGGTGGTCCTGTCGTGGGAGGAGATACCGCAAGGCGCTCATTTCCTCGTGGTGGACACCCACGTTATGGGCCTAGCTGAGATGCGTATCGCTCACCTGCGCTTTCGATACGTCGGTAATTCTTTTCCCTACTGATTCCTTACCTCATAGGTGGCACAGAATGCGTTCAATCACGAAAATAGTTGTCACCTTACTCATCACAGCAGCCGTGGTAACACTCGCGGGATGGTTAGGCGGACCCGGAGCGGGAGCCGTCGCACTTGCGACAATCGCTGTGTGGCTCGGAGCATTTTATGGCGCGGGCTGGGGAGGAGATCAAGCCGCAAAAACTGAAGAGTACCGTCAAGAATGGCTGTCCAAACGAAAATCCTCTCCCAGGGATACTCCGACCACACCTAGCCCAGGAGAAGGCGAACGGTAACGAGCCCTTCTCTGCCGCGTGTTGGCCTGCGGGTCCGTTACCGGGAGATCTCGGCTTGTATCTTCTGCCCTGTGGCCTTGGTGCGCTTAGCTACCTTGGACTTACCGGGTTTGCCGGCAATGGCTTCCGTGGGTGGGGTCGCCTGGTCACGGTCTGCGAGGATGCGGGCGCTGATCGTTTCAGCGTCCGCATTGCCCTCCAGCGATGATGCGAAAGCCTGGCGGCGTTCTTCACTGTCATAGAGCGGCTCGGCTTCCTTCGCTGCGGCGTTCTCCCATTCGACCTCTGCGGCCCGGTTCCGGTCCTCCCTGCCTGCGACTCCCATCACTATGCCTGCTTCGACGCCGTCGCGGTCCCCGGCACTGCGTTGCCGGTCAGCTTCGGCCCGGTCCCGTTCGACCTGGTCCCGTTCGGCCTGGGCTAGTGCTTCGCTGACTGCCTTGTCGCTGGCCCCGGGGTTGTCTACGTCAACACCGTAGCGTTGGCTTACTTCGCGGCGGATACGCTCAGCGGCTTCCTGAGCTGTGGGGTCGAACTGTTTCCACGCCGTGGCCGTCTCGTGGACGCGTTCAATGTCCTGCGGGCGTGCCTGGTCCCACCACCGATCATCTGCCGTGGGTGCGAGTGCCGTGGGTGCGAGCTGCGCCCGTGCTGCGCCGCGCTGGGCCTCGTAGCGGGCCTGGAGTTCCTTGGCGCGCTGTTCCTCGACTGCTTGCTGTTGGCGTAGCGACTGCTCACGCATCCGGGCGAACTGTTCCCCCAGCCTTCCAGCTACGGCTACTCCGGTGCGCGAGAGTCCTCCTATTGCTTCTTCAACGCCGTCTGATTCGCTCATTGCCTTATCTCCCCTTGATCTGGTTATCGTTCGATGCCACGTTCAGGTTTCGGTGTTATCAGCGTGGACTTGCGCGCCGGTTCGATCTTCGGCGGAACCACGGAACCATCTCTCACCGGTGCTCCATGATCGCGGGCCGCTAAGGCCACGGCCAAGGCAGTTTCAGCATCCACGGCCGGCCCCTGAACCAGCCCTGACGTTGTCTGCGCGGCGGTCGCCTGTACCGTGGTGGCCTGTACGGTGGCTGCTGGCTTTTGGTGCAGCGCCCCAGCCACGGTCCTCAACCGCTCCTGAACAACGGTGTTGATCTGCTGTGCAGCTCGCACGTCCCCGGCGGCTTTGTGCATGTCGTGGATCGACTTCGCCAGGTTAGCCAACTGAACCAACATCAACGCCTGGGCCGCGCTCTGATTGCCGCTCGTCGCCGTTAGCAGGATCCTCGCTGCACCCATCGCTGACGGTCCTACCGTGCGCTGCGGGCGTACTGGGTACTGACGTAGCTGGGCTGTCTTCGAAAGTCTTTCAGCGGTCGCGGCCAGCGCTCCCGGTGCCGCCTCGACACTGTTAGACCATGCCGCGAACGCACCAGAGGTTTCGCGGGCAACGTGGGCCCACGTCGCGTGATCCTCAACCGGCACGGAGGCCAGGGACTTGTTCAAGTCGGACAGTTCATCGCTGTAGCGCTGCCACATCTGCGGATCTGGATCGTTGAGCTCCCGGCCCGCGTTCACCACGCGCCGACCACGGCTAGCCGCTGACCATTCCTGTACCGCTTCCCCTGCGGCCTGCGGGCTGTCCTGCCACGAGCTGCGCAACTTCGGCAGAGTTAAGTCACTAGCTAGGCGTGTGCCGCTGTACCAAATAGGGCGCTGACCATTCAACGGTCGTTCTGCCACCCGGTAGCCGGTAATCACGTCATCACGTCCAGCGGCGAACCGGGGACGGATCAACGCGCCCGTGCGGCGCATCCGACGCACAAACTCTGCCTCGTCCTGGGACGCTACGGCGCAGCCTCTCACCTTCCTTGCCAGTGAGGTTCGTTCCGGCTCCGCGAACCCGCGCCGTTGGGAGGCCTCACGTTCTCCGGGCTTGATTCCCCTGGAGACGTGAATACCTTTGATCTGCTCTAGACCGTGGGTTTTCTCCAGCGTGCGGCAGGCTTGCTGGGACTTAAGGAAATCATTGTGAGGACTCCACTTAGTGCCGTCCTCGCGGACCATCGACGCTGCGATATGTACGTGATCGTTTCCGGCGGTGCTGTGCCCGTGGCGTACCACTACCCACGACGCGGGGGTTTTCCCGCTGGCCTCGGTGAATCCCATATCGTCCATGAAGTCGTGAGCAATCTCTGACCACTTCTCGTCCGACAAGTCGCCTTCCTCAGCTCGCAGACTGAGTGAACAGTGCCAGACGTGACCGCCGGGAACCTCGACGCCGAGAACGCGTTTAGCCTGGTCCAGCTCGTGCCCAATTGCTACGGCTGCATCACGGTTCAATTCAGCATCAGAGTGCCAGGCCATGATCGGCGCGGAACCGGCCACTAGGTGCGGCTCGGCGTGCTCATTGGCCCGTCCTGGTCCAGCCAGGTAAACCATCAGACCAGTCATCCGATCGCCACGGGAAACGTTAGGAATCATCTACCGGTCCAACTCGTCCACTAGCTCATACATGCGATCAGCTACCCGCCGCACAGCAGCGACAGCAGCGACAGCGTCCTTCGGGAACTCATCTCCTGCATTGGCGTGCCGGGCAATCTGGTTGACGTTGTTGGAAACGGTGGCAAGCAACCGGCGGGCCTGCATCAACTCAATGGCCAAAGCTCGACGTTCCACCAATGATTCTGAGTTTTCCGCATACAGAGCGGCGCTGACCATGATCTCAGAAGCGGTCCGGTTGGTACGTTCCTCCAACACCAGCAGCGCGGCGCGCTCCTGCTCCGACATTGACACTCGCACGTACTGGGTCCGCCCGGAAATGTTGGCGCGACGGCGGCGACCGAAACGACGGGGAGAACTCTGCTCTTCCGTCACGATCCCACCGCCTTTCAATTGCCCAGCGCAGCGCCCCCGAAACTCGGGGCTTCACACCTCCAGTGTGACCGATCCTCGATGCACTGTCGAGGAACGTCTCCAGTTATGGCACATAACTGTATAGCTTGCTCCTTCTGCGTCTCTATCTGCTCTCAGCTTCAGTGCGTTCCCGGTTGGGATGTGAAGGTCTTTCGGAGCGCTTCGCGTCTGCGATTCATTGACCGGCTGCGCCGTTCCGTTTCGGCTGGTGAATGTACTGACCGCCCTTCTCTTGGCAAGTCTCCACCAGCGGCTTTCGCGGCATATCCTCACTCGCAAGCTCCCTTGCGGTATTCCACGGTCCCCCGGTTCCAACTTGCCAATTCACTTCGCAGCCAAGTGATGACGACGTTGCCGAAAGGAACGGTGGCAAGGATGAAAGCGGGACACCAGGTGAGCGCGATGATGTCACCCAAGGAGGTGGCGGGGATGTACGGCGTGACAAGCAAAGAGCTTGCCCGGTGGCGTCAGACGAACCAGGGGCCGCCGTGCTTCGTGCTGGGGCGGAACACCGTGCGCTATAATTCAGGCGACGTACACGAGTGGTTCAACGACGTCGCCAACGCACACCTCCACGACTACCCAGCCGGCCAATAGGACGCATCATCCGTGACGATCTCCCAGCGCGGCGATAAGGTGGCATGTATGGCTACCGTCGACCTTGAAACCACCAAAGACCAAGCACGTAAACTCCTCGACTCGCGCATCGAGTCCGTCACTGAGTTGGTCCTCGCGCGCAAGCATGTGGACGAGCTGCGCGAGCAGCTCGCTGCCGCTGAACGCGAAGACAAGAAGGCTTACGTCCGGGCCACGAAAGATGGCTGGAGCGAGGACGAGCTGAAGAAGCTTGGTTTAGAGGCCGGCGGTATGGCGAAGCGCCGATCACGACGAAACGCCACCGAGTCAAACACTGCAACGGAACCTGCCAGGGACACCCTCGCGACTGACTCGTAGCGGACGAGAAAGGGATGGTTCCTACCGTGGGTAGGAACCATCCCTTTGTTGTCTCACAGGGCGCTAGAGTTCCATCCCATTGTCCCGGTCGCGGTGGACATCTGAAGTGTGATCGCTCCCGCGCGTACGGTGTGTTCGATCAGATGCTTTGCCCGGTTGCGGAGGCTTAGGAAAGCTCAAGCGCATGTGTCGCTTCAACTCCTCCAGGTCCGGCGTGAGCGACGTCTGCGCTGCGTCCTCTCCACGCATCTCACGACCGATTCGTTCGACGTCCCACCGGGCGGCCTCCAGCGCCTCTGTGTGTTTGAACGGTTGGTTGAGCGCGGTTGTTGCGTCCCGGTATTCCTGGCGGGCTTCTTCGAGCTGACGCTCACGCTTGACCACCTCATCCGGCAGTCTCGTGACTTGATTCTCCAGCCGCTGGATGACACCGACTGTGGGGAAGAGTGCGTCGGTGCGTTTCAGCTCAACGGCTACTCCTGGGGCTCCTTCGATCTGCAGCTCCACGCGGGACGCTCCCATGTCGACCATGTTGGCCTGGCCCTGCACGAACCGGACATCGTGGCCGCCGATGGACGCCATCACTCCGAGGTCTTTCGAGCCGTTGATGGATGGGCGGCCGGCGGCATTCCTATCCGCCCATGTACGTAGTGCCTCCACCGCGTCGGGGCGCTTGTCGAAGGTGCGGCCATCGACGGTCATGCGGAACGTATTTCCACCCACCTCGGGTGTTGTCCGATCGACTGCTTCCTTCAGTGCCGGCAGTTCAGCTACGAGTGCGCGGCCGCGAGTGAGGGAGCTGCCCTTGCGGCGCGTGAGCGCTGCCTGGTTGCGATGCCACGCCCGCTCCAACCTCTCCAGTCGAGACTTCTCCTGATCAGCTTTCGACTTCTCCAGGATCAGCGGATTGCCGCTGGAAATGGCTTTGACCTCCGCAAAGGACAGGGTGCTGTCCCCCACGTCCTCAATCTCTCGGACGTCGAGTCGGCCGCGCATGATCTGGTCGATGAACTTGCTCTTGCGCTCCAGCGTCTGCCACATGAAGGTGTCGAACGATCCCTTGGTGACGACCTGCGAGATGGCGACTTCGGGGTTCTGGTTGCCTTGTCGGATGATGCGCCCGTGACGCTGGGACACATCCGCCGGTCGCCACGGTGCGTCGAGGTCGACCAGGTGCACGGCGCGGGCTTGGATGTTCGTGCCGACGCCCATCTTCTGTGTTGACCCGATCAGCACGGCGACGTCGCCTGTACGGCAGGCCGCGAACAGCCGGCCCTTCTCAGCGTCGCTCTTCGCCTCGTGCATGAAGCGGACCTTCTGCTCGGGCACACCAAGCTTCACGAGGTCATCGCGCAGCTGCCCGTACACGTTCCAGTTGTCCGAGGGCGTGCCGAGGTCGCAGAACACGATCTGCAGGGCACCGGGTGTTGGGTGCGGGTCCCCGGTCTCCGGGTCGTTGTAAAAGCGGTCCTTGTTCTCCTCGTAAACCCTGGCCAGCAGGTCAGCGGTCGCGCTGATCTTCGTCTCCCCGATCAGGACATCAATGTCCGGATCGACCAGCCGCATGTCCAGGGCGGCCTTCCGACCATCGGTAGAGATTTTCAGCATGTTGTCCTCGGTCGGATCGACAAGTCGTTGCTGAATCTTCTCCGCCCGCTCCGCGATGTCCGCAATGTACGCCTCGAGCTCGATGGTCGGCTCGACAGCGATCATGCGTGGCAGGCGTCTGCCGTCCTCGCGCTCCTCAACGTCCGGCACGGGCAACTGCAGATCCTCGGCGGTCTTCACGTCCGCGAACGTGTGGAACATCTTCAGCAGCTCGGGCACGTTCTGGAACTTCGAGAAGCGCTCCTTCATTTTGAAGCTCTCACCGCCGGCCACGGTCATTTCCATCTCGGTCACCACCTGGCCGAAGGTCGCCGCCCACGTATCGAAGTCGTGGATGCCTGCCTGCTCCAGTAGGTCCGGGCGCAGGTAGCGCTGCATGACGTACATCTCGGTGACGCTGTTGGCGATCGGCGTCGCAGTCGCGCCCGTGATCACACGGTCACCGTGAACGCTGCGCAGGTACTCCACCTTGGAGTGAAGGTCCGTGGCACGGTCGGACCCGTCGATCGCGGCGTCCTGGATGTTCGACGCTGTTTCGAGGTTCTTAAAGTCGTGCAGCTCGTCCACGATCAGGTAGTCAATGCCGGTCTGCTCGAACGTCAAGCCCGCGTCCACGGGGTGTTCGAGAAGGCGCTTTGTTTTCTCCTCTTGGGCCTGCATCCGATTCTCTAGTTTCTTGACGCTCATCGGCCGCCCACCGCTCGCGATGGCGCGTTCCTTTGCGGCAAGGAGGTCCTGCCGCATGCGGTCTACCTCGCGGTTGCGGTAGGCGACTTCAGATTCGGTGGAGAGGGGGATGCGCTCGAACGCGGTGCGGGTCATGATGACCGCGTCCCAGTCGTTAGCGGCCGCGCGGGCGACGAACTCCCGGCGCTTGTCGCCGGCCAGGTCTTTCGAGGATGCTGCGAGGATCTGCGCCTGCGGGTAGATCTGCAGCCACTCGCGGGCGAACTGGTCGAGCATGTGATTGGGTACGACGATCGCTGGCTTCCGGGCCATTCCGAGGCGGCGCAGCTCCATGGAACCCATCACCATCTCAGCGGTCTTCCCTGCCCCGACTTCGTGGAAGAGACCCACGGAAGGCTCGGAAATCATGCGTGCCACCGCAGCGCGTTGGTGCGGGCGCGGGGTGAAGTTCTTGACCAGCCCGGGCAACGTGAGGCGTTCGCCTTCGACGGTGTAGTCGCGCAGCACGAGGGAGTTGAACCGCCGGTTGTACTCGTCGGTCAGGGCGACGGCACGGTCGGCGTCTTCCCACACCCACTCCCCGAACCGGTCCTGCATCAGCTGGGCCTTCTCCTGCGCAGCGGCCGTTTCTGTCGGGTTGAGGATGCGCCGCTGGCTCTGGGGATCAGGGTCGGGATCGGTGACCTGAACCCGCTTCTGTTCAAGCAGGTCCTTGAAAATTTCACCGGCAGGCATGCGCTCCGTGCCCCAGTCGTTGCGGACCGTGAAGCTGTGCCTGTTGGCCTGCACGTCCCAGTTGGCTCCGGTCACCCGGTCCACGCGCGCCTGTCGGTCACGGGTGATGTGCTGCAGGAACTCCTGGTGCACCTCAGCCGAGATCCAGATGGACCCAATCCGGGCCTCGATTTCATCCGCACCTAGCGGCAGGGGTAGGGCGACCCTCAGGTCTTGAACGTTGCGCGTGTACCGCTCGTCTTCTGTGGCTGCCTCAATGGCACGGTCGAGTTTTTCCCTGATGTTACCGCTAAGGTATTCGGCGCGAGTCTCCACGACGCCCGGTTCGCCGGGGATGTCGTAGACCAGCTCGCCCAGTGCCTGCCGTGCAGCGTCGGGCTCGACGCCGAGCAGTCGGGCGACTTCAGTAAGGTCAACTTCGCCTGCGTTATCGAGGGTGACGGCTAGTGCCTCAGCGGGTGTGTCGACGCCACGAATCGGCTGGCGAGGCTGCACCTGGCGCTCCCGCTGCAAGGCTGAGGGAGTAGCTATCTGGGTGCCCTCATCGAAGTTCTCCAGCGCCTTTACCAGCGCACCGAACGGATCACCTTTCAGCAGCGCGACGGCCTTCGGCGTCAGCCGGGCCATAATGTCTTCGCCTGCATCATTGAACTTGCCGGTCCGGCGTTCGGTAAACCGGTTGATCGGCCCATAGGTGCCGACATACCCCTGGTAGGTGCTTCGGAGCTCCTGACGAGCAGCGCCCAGTTCCGGGGTGTCCTCCACGTTGCTCGCCTCAAGCATAAGAACCGAGCGTCCAGCGTCGCGCAGGTCCAGAAGCGACCTCAGTTCACCGGCCTGCGTCCTAGGGACACTCAGCGAAACCACCACGCCGTCGAGTCCAACCTGGGTGAACGTGCCATCGGGAGCGGCCGCGATGTGTCCTACCTGCAGGTCACTGCCTGCCGGGACGATGGCAGCGGACTCGATGACCTGCCCCTCCTGGCGCTCCGCTACTCCTCTGCCGGCGTCGACGGCGACCTGGGCGATGTCCTGCAGCTGGTCGTGCAGCTGCTCCGGAACGGAGCGTAGGTCCTCACTGCGGACGGTGAGGGTCGCAGAGCCATACATGCCATGACCCACCACAGGCTCACCCAGCACGCGCTCGGGATTCTCGATGAAATAGGCGTTCATGCGTGCGGCGTCCTGCTCAGCGTCATCGCCTACGGAGATGGCGCGCGATTCCAGCCACTGCGGGCTGAGCGGTTCCTCACCTGGGAGCCGCTTACGGAAGATCAGGACGTCGGTCAGCGCATCGGTGCCGGCGGCGCGGCGGTGCGCCCCGGTTGGCAACCGGACGGCACCGAGCAGGTCCGCCGTGTCGTAGATTTCGTGGCGTGCCGCCGGGTTCTGCGCGTCCAACGTGAACGCCGAGGAGATAACACCCACAACACCACCGGGCCGGGTGAAGTCCAGCGACTTGATGATGAAGTGGTTGTGCATCGAGTGATTGCCCGCGTTGTGCCGCGGGTCGTGCAGCCTGGTCCTGGCGAACGGGACGTTACCCACCATGGCGTCGAAGTAGCCGGCGGGAAGCCGGGTATCAGCGAAGGACTCGGCACGAATGTCAGCGTCAGGGTAGAGCGCCTGGGAGATGCCGGCGGTGATCGGGTCAAGTTCTACCCCGGTCATGGTTGCCGTCTCGGGTGCGAGGCCAATGAAGGTTCCGGCACCAGACCCTGGTTCCAGGACGCGACCGCCGTCGAAACCAAGCGTGTTCAGGGTCTGCCAGATCTCCGAGGCGAGGGAGGGGTCTGTGTAGTGGGCGTTGATGACGGTCCGGTTCGCGGCCCGGTACTCGTCCTCGCTCAGCAACTCGCGGAGCTCAACCCGGTCGGCCTCGTACTCGGCACGGCTCTCATCGAAGACCTCGGCTACGCCAGTGGCCCCCCAACTCCCCCACCGTGCCAGCACAGTGCGTTCTGCTGCGGTGGCCGCGCGGTCCTGGTCCTGCAGCTCGCGCAGGACGCGCAGCGCAGCGACATTCGCCTGGAAGCGCGCTCGAGCACCTGACGGGGCCAGATCAGCCTGCCTCGCTGGAATGAAACGGGAGTGCGCTTCAATCGCAGAAGTTACGGCTTCTGGTTGTACTGATCCATCTCGATTTCCCGGTACGCGCCCAGCAACTCCCTCTGAAGTCTCGACTCCTCGCGGAACGACTCCCGAAGCTCCCTCCGCTGCCGATCGACCTCGTCCTCCTCCGTCTCCTCGTCGCCCTCCGTCTCCATCTCGTCCGGTGTCAGCATCTCGGCTCGGACTATCTCCTCGGCCTGATTCTGCGAGGCCGTCAAGCGTCCGTACTTCTCCAGGAACGTCTCGGTCATCGAGTCCGGGCCCGCTATCTGCCGTGTCAGCTCCTCGACGCTCTGCGCTGCTTCCTCCCCCAGTTGTCGGAACCACTCGTCCGGGTCCGGGATCAGGGCGTACTGCTTCGGCGCGGTCATCTTCCACGTCTCCTGCGCGAACTTGCCGTACTTGTTCATCACGAACCTCCTCTGATGGTGCGAAAAGAAATGCATCGAGACTTGCCTGACCATCAATCTGGTTGCGCTTGCGCGATCGCGCCATCGGACGTCCCCCTGGTGCCGGTAGAAATACTTCTCCCACCGTACCCAGCACCCGAACCCTGTCTGGGAAGGATCCACATAACTGCTCCTCAGTCCACTAATGACCACTCGGTTGTCGCTTGTACCCAGCACCCGCAAGACCATCAGTGCGCAGCGCGCGAATGATCGTCGACCGATGTACTTTGAACTTCTTCGCAATCGACTCGACCGTCTGCTTTTCCTGGTCCCGGAGTCTGCGGGCCTCAACGACGTCGTGCGGTTGCAGCCGCGGCGGCCGGCCACCCTTTCCCGCGGCGACAGCGAGGCCGGCCTTTGTCCGCTCCCGGATAAGCTCACGCTCCATCTCCGCGACGCTCGCGATGATGTTGAACATCAGCCGCCCCGAGGCGGTCGTCGTGTCGATGCCCTCGGACAGAGACCGGAACATGACGCCGCGTTCATGCAGGGCGTCCAGCAGGTCCACGAGCCCGCGCACTGTGCGACCGAGGCGGTCAAGTTTGGTCACCACGAGTGTGTTGCCAGGCTGCAACGCGCGTAGGCACACCTCCAGCTGCGGGCGGGGCATCGTCGCACCAGACTTCCCATGGTCGGCGTAGATGTCATAGCAGCCAGCGTCGACTAACTGTTGGCGCTGAGCCTCAAGGTTCTGATCAACCGTTGATACTCGCGCGTACCCGAGCATCACACCCTCAGGCACCAACCTCGGCTCCTCGACGCCCTCCAGGCGTTCCGGTCGATCCATGTCGTCCTCCCCCAGTCCCGAGGGTCACAGAATCCATCTCACCTCGCGTTATGACAATACACGTTTCGCACTTGATTTGTGATCCAAGCGGACGGCGTTTTCGCATGTCTGTGTGTCATTTCAGAAGTCGTCTGCACGGAATGTCCATAGTCCTCTGCACTCGTTCAGGATGCGGGTATGGACGTCATCTCAGTTCCTTGAAAGTGGAAACTGCGGACTGGGTTGGCCGGGCTCGGTCGGGTTTGGAATGCCGGGGGCCGCTGTTAGGAGAGTCCTCCGGTGCCGGACTGCCGGTCAATATCCTGCCATTTCTGTTTCTAGCACCGGGGTCGTCGTCCCTGACGTTCCGAGGGGGATGACGTGGGGTCGTCCTTGGGTTGGTTCGGTCACGACATGGGCATTCAGACCAAAGATTTCCTTCAGCTGTTGGACCGTGACGACGTCGTGTGGTGTTCCTGCTGCCACGATGGCGCCGTCCTTCATGGCAACGATGTGGTCTGAGTAGCGGGCGGCGAGGGAAATGTCGTGAAGGACCATGACGACGGTGCGGCGGTGTGTGTGGTTAAGTCGTTGCACCACTTCCAGGACGTCTACCTGGTGGGCCAGGTCGAGGTAGGTGGTGGGCTCATCGAGCAGGATTATTTCGGTTTCCTGGGCCAGAGTCATGGAGATCCAGGCGCGTTGCTGCTGGCCGCCGGAGAGGTCATCAAGCGGGGTGTCGGCGAGGTCTGAAATGTTGGTGGCTTGTAGGGCGTCCGTGATGGCGGTGTGGTCGGGGACGGAGAACTGTTGGTACCACTTTTGCCGGGGGTGCCGGCCCCTGGAGACCAGATCAGCGACGGTGAGCCCGGACGGCGCCGTCGGTGCCTGCGGCAGAACGCTGAGCTGGGTCGCGATGTGGCGGGTGGATTGGGTGGTCAACGGTATTCCGTCGAGTGTCACCTGCCCTGCCCGGGGAGTGAGTAGCCGGCCAAGGCCGCGCAGCAGCGTGGACTTGCCGCACCCGTTCGGTCCGATGATGGAGGTGATCTTCCCGTCGGGAATGGCCAGGGAAAGGTTCTGGATAATATCCGCCCCGTCATAGCCAAGGCTAAGGCTTTCCGCCCTCAACCGGGCCTCCACTGGAGGGCGGGTATCGGTGTGCGTCACGGGAATCGCAGTGGCCCGGGGTTTCATGTGAGTCTCCGCTGGGATTTGAGGATCAGATAAATCAAGAATGGTGCGCCGATGATGGCAGTGGCCACGCCGGCAGGCAGCGGGGTGTTTAGGGCGTTGGCTGAAACGGTGTCTGCTACCAGTACAAAGACGGCTCCGGTCAGGGCGGAGACAACGATGGGGGGTACAACGGATCCGGCCAGAAGCCGGGCAATCTGGGGGCTGGCTAAGGCAACGAATGCCAAGGGGCCTGCGACGACGGTAGCGGTGGAGGCCAGCAGCACAGCGATGCTTAGCGCAACCAGCCGCACGACGCCGACGCGGGCCCCGAGCCCGATGGCGGTGTCCTCGCCCAGGCTGGTCAACAGCAGCCATTTACCGCACAGGACAGCGGCGGCGAGAAGGGCGACGGCGATGACTGCCATGGGCTGTACCAGCGCCCAGTCTTTGCCGTTGAGTGAGCCCATGATCCAGGTCAGGGCCTGCGCGGCGCTGGTGACATCGCCCAGGGTCAGGATCCAGGTGGTGATACTGGCAGCGAATCCGGAGATTCCCAGGCCCACCAGGACCAGGCGGAAGCTGTCGATGCCGTTCCGGTACGCGAGCAGGTAAACCGCCGTACCGCTGATGAGTCCCGCGGTGAACGCCGCGGCAGGCATTCCCACCGTCGCGGCCGCACCGCTCAGGCCTGCATAGCCACCGCCGCCGATGACCAGGACCGCCACAGCTCCCAATGACGCACCAGAGGTCACCCCGAGGACATCCGGGCTGGCGAGCGGATTGCGTGCCACGGTTTGGGTGATGGCTCCGGCCGCGCCCAGGCAGGTACCGACGATGACCGCGGCCACTGCCCGGGGTGCCCTGAACTCGGTGACCGCCAGATAGGTCCGGGAATCGGTGGTATCTCCTAACAGGGCGCGCAGTACTTCCAGGTAAGCGATGGCGGTTCCACCGAAGGCAACATGGAGGGCGGCGAAACCGGCCACAGCCAGCACCAGCACTCCTGTCACTGCCAGAGCGCGCGGGTCCACCCGTAGGGAGACCGGCCCGGCACGCAAGACCCGGATGGAACGAAACGGCTGTTCCTGACGGAGCGCTGCGTCGGTGGTCATAACGTCACCAGCCTGCGGCGCCGTGCAAGGTAAACGAAGAACGGTGCGCCGATGACGGCAAGTACCACGCCCACGGAAAGCTCTCCGGGCCGGGCAATGACCCGGCCAGCGGTGTCAGCGAGCAACAGCAAAGCGGCCCCTGCCACGGGTGAGACCATGATCAACCAACGGTAGTCAGCACCGACCAGCGCCCGGGCAAGATGCGGGACCAACAACCCCGCGAAAGCAATCGGTCCGGCCATCGTGACAGCGGAACCGGCCAGCAAGGTAATCGCCGCGATACCCGTAGCGCGGGCAGTAAACACGGAAATCCCCAACGACGTGGCAGTGTCCTCACCGAGGGCCAACGCGTTCAGTGCCCCGGTGTTGAGAACAGCCAGAATGAGACCGACAAGAATGAACGGCCAGATGACCGGCAATGCTTCACTGCGTCCAGCCAGGGAGCCGACCTGCCAAAAACGCAACGTGTCCAGCGCCGCCTCGTTAAGCAACACGATCCCAGACACCACTCCCGAGCACAGGGCCGTCACCGCGGCGCCGGCCAGCACGAGGGTGACCGGGGTGGCTCCATGCCGGGCGGCAGAGCCGATCAGGAAGACCGCGATACTGGCCAGCAGCGCTCCGGCGAAAGCCAACAACGCCTGGGCCAGGGGCGGAACCTGACCGGCAACCGCAATGGCGGCCACGATGGCCAGGGCCGCACCCTGATTGATGCCCAACAACCCCGGGTCGGCGATGGGGTTGCGGGTGTGTCCCTGAACGAGGGTCCCCGCCAGCCCCAGACAGACACCGGCAACCGCGGCCATGAGCGTGCGCGGCCAGCGCAACTCACGGATTGTGACATCCATGGTCGTACCCGTTGGCCCAAAAACAGCGTGCCACGCCTCCGCCACCGAGGACGGCTGACCACCAATGCAAAGACTCAGAACCACTGCCGCCAGCAGCACCAGCAAGGCGAAGAGCAGCGATGCTGCCGGGGGTAGGCGCACGGCTTGTTGTGTACGACCTTCCCCGGGCTTCCTTTCCTGCGGCGGGGCTGCATCCGCGGCGAGGACAGAACCAGAGCCCATGACCTTCACCGATACCCCTTTGCTAAATACGTCATGCCCGTATGTTGTATTTCCTGACTGCTGCTACAGTCTACGACAGGTAAGGCTTACCTAACCCATTACGCGCACTGACGCGCCTGGCCCCATTGAAAGCAGTTCTCGTGAAAATTCATCTCCTCAAGCCACTCTGGGCAGCCGCGGCAGGCGCCGCACTACTGGGCACCGCTGCGTGCGGCGCTCCCGCAGCCACCAACGACACAACCTCCGCCGCCTCAACCTCCGCTGAGGCCGGGACCTATCCGCTGACGATGGAACACATCATGGGTTCCACCACCATCGAGGAACGACCGCAGCGGGTCGTCGCATTGGACTCGAGCTACATCGATGCCGCGTTGTTACTTGAAGCGGACCTGGTCGGGTACGTCCAGTACCGTCAGGACCCAAATGATCCTTTCGCCCCGTACCTTGGGGAGGTTGATGAAGTGACCAAAGATTCCGTGAATGTGGGCACCCTCGCAGAACCTAACCTGGAACAGATTCTGGAACTGGAACCGGATCTGATTGTTTCGGCGAAAGTCCGCCATGAAGCCCTCTACCCACAGCTGTCGAAAATCGCACCCACAATTTTCTCCGACAGCACCGGTCCGACGTGGAAGGAAAACGTCGTCTTCCTAGGCGAAGCCCTGGGCAAGAAGGAAAAGGCCGAGGAATTGGTCACTGCCTATGAGCAACGGGCTAAGGCGGTCGGAGAGGAAATTTTGGCCACCAAGCCCGATGCCACCTACTCGCTGATTCGCTTCGCCGGTGAAGACACCGCGCGCCTTTACTCTTCCGACTCCTTCATCGGCGAAATCATGGCCGATATGGGCATTCCGCGTCCTGAAGATGCACCGGATACTACAGAATCGATTTTCGTTCCGCTCTCCGCTGAGCAAATCCTTGAAGGCGATGCCGGACTGATTATGGTCAGTGCTTTCACCCCCGAAGGCCCTGAAGGCGACGCTGCCCGCGCCCAACAGGAGAAGTTCGAATCGAATCCTTTGTGGGAGCGTCTTGAAGGAGACGTCCTCCCGGTCGATGATGCGACGTTCCTCGCGTCCGTCAGCATCCAGGGAGCCCACGCTGTCATCACCGACCTTGCCAACCACTACGGCGTGGATCCCCACCTGCCGTAGACACAACAAGAGGCAGCAGCCACATTCGGGAACCACAACATCCCGTGGCTGCTGCCTTCGCCATACGATCATCATCAGGACCCAGGAATGTTCGCAAATCTCTACCCCGGCACCCACAATGATGTGGACATCCCCGGCCTGGCGGCGTACCGGCTCGTCCATGGCCTGCTGTCCAGCAGAACGAACGGTGAGGGCTCTCCCTTAGGTGCGCCAGCCGCATCCCGAAGCTCCTCCATCGGGATGCGGAGCACCACGAAGAAGGCCTTGAAGATAGTCTCGCTCGGGTTCCCCGCGCAGGTACTTCGAGATGGATGTGTTGGAAACCTTCACACCCTTGGATTCCGCGATTGCTCGGATACGCCGCGCGGACAATTACTCGGTGTTGGAGTCATTGAGCAGATTAGAGAGGCGGCTCACCGCTCCATGTCCTCACCGCGGCTCTTTCGCTCCTGCGGGGGCCAGCGGTTAGGAGGCTGTGGCGAGCCCGACTGGCGTCCTCGTGGTGGTAGGACATTGCGCGCGTGATGGGGAAATTCAGCACGCATTCGTCGACGGTGAGCTTGTAGCTCCGGGTCGAGAGTGGGCTGTGGGTTCTCCTCACCGTTCATCGTCCTGGTAATTCGTTGGACGCCACTTCGCCGCTTCCAAACAACGCCGCAAGCAACCTGAGATGCAGCTCCCGACCGTCGAAGAGGTGCTCCGGGCGGTGGCCTGCTGCAGGTCTCGCCTGTGTCGCAGAGCTTTTCGCCGGCCTACCTGCGTGAGTAGGTGAGGCAGTCGGCGTTGTCAGCTCCCGGGCCGACGTGGACCTCGGATGCCTGGCACATTAGGTGGTCGTTGTGCACGCATTCGGAGCGCTGGCATGCCCCGACGTCGGCCAGGACTTTGGGCAGGCCTCCGTGGGTCCCGGTGTCAATGAAGGTGGCGCAGGATGCATGGTCTTCCGTGCCGCCGACTGTGATCGCTGCGGCGTTACATGCGGAGTGGTCGTTGAAGGAACAATTGCTTACGCTGCAGTCTGCGACGTGCGTTGTCATGGGATCCTCCGTGGTTCGGCTGCCCGGGACGGGCCGCTTCTTCTGTCCACGGTAGGCCTGTCCGGGCTGATCAAAAAGACCCAGTTGTGTGCCCTAATTGCCCCACGCTACAGCGTTGGCGTTATCGACGGGGCTGACCGTCGCCCCGGTGGCACCTCGGAACCCGGGATGGAGGTTCCCGGCGTTCGGGGTGCCATTGGTTCCGGAGCCGGATTTACCAAGGCTCCAGTACGCTCTGAATTCAGATTGTCTGGGGTCCAGTCCGAGCTGATTCACAAGGTATCGGCGCAGGCTCTTCACGGTGCCTGCTTCGCCGGCTACCCACGCATACATGGCGTGTGTGTTTTCCTGTGTGGCTGTGTTTACCTGGCGTTTCGCCCGCACGGCCCCGTACAGCAGCTCACCGCGGAGCGCGCCTGTGGGATGTCGTGCCAGCCAGCTGATCTGGACTCCCGAGTCGGTGCTGATGTTTTGAAAGTCGCTGCCGTCGGGGACTTCCAGGAACGCATGGCCGGTGACATGGGCCGGCAGGGCTTCGAGGATGGAGCTGATCGCCGGAACTGCGGTTTCATCGCCGGCCAGAAGGATCTGCCGGGCCCCTTGGGGGTTCCACCTTATACCTGTTTCGCTCAGTCCGGTGGCAGCGGTGATGGCTTCGGCGTCGGGGCCGATGATGACCGCGCCGGTGCCGGGTGCGGCCGCCCGGGCCCAGTCCGAGGCCGGGGCGCCGTGGCCGTCGGCGGCGGGGTGGATGACGAAATCTACGTCCAGCTCCCGGCAATGGGCGGTGGCGCGGAGAGCGCGGACGGTGTAGCTGCGTATCCAGCCGCGTCCCGGCTGTTCTTTCTGGAGCCAGTTCCGGTACCAGCCCTCGCGCAGCTGTCCGTCCGGTGGGCCTGGCCGGGACAGGGTCTGTCCGGGAACGGACAGCAGCATCTTAATCCTCAGGTCAAGTGTCGGCCCCGGGACCCCGAACCGGTCCAGCGCCGGGCCGGTGAAGGTGATGCGGCGGAAATGCGGGGTCAGGTCCTGGACGCGGCGGACGATGACGTCGAACACGCGGACCGGGTGAGCGGGGGTAAGTGCGGCGGCGTACATGGATCTGCTTCCTTTTTCGGCGGTTCGGCCGGTGTGAAAAGACGGTGCGTTTTGAAGGGACTGTACGGCGGGCTGTAGTAGGAGGAGTTTGCCGGAGCAGGCAGCTGTCAACAACAATGCACCGGGCCCGCCCCGAGTATTGGGTCAGGGCCTGGGCTGCAAGGAAGCATTCCGGAGCCCATCCAGGTGCCTGCGGAGGGCTCCGGCTGCGAGGTCGCGCTCCTCCCCGAGGATGAAGGCCGAGACGCCCGCCTGCCGCCAGCTGTCATGTGACTCCGGCGTGCGGGAAATCGGGCAGAACGGAACGCCGTGTTCCACGCACGCGGCGTGCAGGCTGTCCAGGGCGTCAAGAACAACCGGATGGCGCGTTTGCCAGGGCAGACCATAGGACTGGGATAGGTCTGCGGGGCCTGGGATGATGAGGTCCACACCCCCGCCGGCAAGGATCCCGTCGATGGCGTCGACCCCGGCCGCGTCCTCGATGAGGGGTATGACCATGATCTCCTCATTGGCACGGGCAATGTACTCTGCGGGGTCGATGAGACCGAAGCCGGAAACGCGGCCGACTGCCAGCGACCGCTTACCCTCGGGGTGGTAACGGGCGGCCTGGATGGCGGCGTCGACGTCAGCTCGGCTCTCCACGTGCGGGACGACGACGCCCATGGCGCCCGCATCGAGCGCCCGGAGCGTGGCTGAGTGATCAGCAGGTGCTATGCGGACCAGAGGTGTAAGGCCAACCGCTTCCGCCGCGCGGATCAAGTTCTCCAGCTCCTGCGGGTCCACGAGGGAATGCTCGCAGTCAAGAACCACGAAGTCGTAACCCGCGCAGCCAATCATTTCGACCAGCGCCGGTGAGGGGATGGCACAGAAGAGGCCGTAGACAGGCTCGC
>NZ_KI914729.1:0-14262 GCF_000520515.1 Arthrobacter sp. H20 | reverse complement strand
GGCGAGCCTGTCCTTGAGTCGATTCGAACGGAGCATGTGTTTTCCTGTCTGAGGTGGGCCGCCCGCGCGGGTGCCGGAGCCGATCGGGAGGACTGGACAAGGTAAAGACATATTACGAAAGACTTTTGTGCGCAAATTATGGCGGCATGTTACATGCCTGCCCACCCCTCGGATTGACTTCCACATCCCTATTCGAGTTAGTTTAGCCTTGCCTAATAAAACTTAGTCGGGCTTGGTCTGACTGCGACGCAAGGAGTCCGTCACGCCGTGCCTTTACCTCACCGCAATTAACCCCACTGACGCCGTCACGAAGGGTTTCCTGCCCGCCGCGGCGGCAATGGGCATCCCGGTCGTCATCTTGACCGACGACCCCGTGGCTCATGCTGCAGCCTACGCCGGGATAGCTCATGCGCCACTGGCCGTTGAGCAGACCGAGGTGCACGATGCCGGGGCCGTAGCAGCGCGTGTCCTGGCGCTCGAACCCAGGTACGGGCAGGCACGCGGACTACTCAGCAACAGTGACCACCTGCAGACTCAGACGGCCATGGCCGCCGAGCTGCTGGGCCTGCCCGGGAAGGATTGGCACGCAACTCTTCGCTGCAAGAACAAGTTCCTCACCCGCCGGGCGTTGTCGTACATCGGCCTGGACCATGTTGCCAGTGTCGAGCTCGGCCCGGGGGAAGATCTGTCTGCCATTACCGCGGAGCTGGTGTTCCCCGCAGTGGTCAAGCCCCGCGAAGGAGTGGCCAGCGAAGACGTCCTGCTGGTGCGAAACCTCGATGAACTTCAGGCGCAAGTGGAGAGGATCCGGGAGCGACGCGGCGACGCCGCCCTAATCATTGAGGAATACCTCTCCGGCGAGCTGCACACCTACGAGACGCTCGGTGACGGCCATACCCTTCAACACTTTGGTTCGTGGCGGACCACGCTTGGGGATCCGCCGTACTTCACCGAAACCGGCCGTGACTGGGTTCCGGCCCTACCCGAAGAGGTCGAACAGGGCCTGCTGGCCCAGATCAAGGCTCTGGGGGTGGGACTCGGGGCCTGCCATACCGAATTCGTCGTCGACGGCGGCCGGGCCCGCATCATCGAGGTCAACTATCGGCTGATCGGCGACACGATGGACCTGATCTGCTCAGAACTGCTCGGCGTCGACATCTTCGCCGCGGTCATCCGGCTGCATCTCGGCGAGCCGCTTCCGGACGGACTGCCGCGCCCGGCCGAGCTGGGCCGGCAGGCACGCATCCATTATGTGACGGCCGATCGTGAAGGCACCCTCTATGAATCGCCCGCCGAGCTGTCCGCGGATCTTCCCGGCGGAGTGAGGCTGGGTCACCGCAGGCTCCGCGACCCGGGTGTCTCGGCGCCGCTGCACGGCACCAACCGCGATTACCTTTCGGTGGTCCATGCACTGGGGCCGTCCGTGGAGTCCGTCCGGACCGCCGTCGAGGACTTCGTCGGTTCGAGTCGATGGAGCGTTGGGGCATGAACCCCGCAGCTATCGCAAGCCTGGACACAACCGCGGGGTTGCTCGCTCGCGTCTTGGACGCCCTGTTGCGTGAGGATCATTTGGGACTCCAGAGCAATGGCCATTCCGTCCCCGCGCCGGACGGGCACGCCGGGCACGCCGACTGGTGGAGCGCCCCGTTGCCTGGCGGCCGCGTCGCCTATCTATCCGTGCGCGACGACGGTTTCCTCGCCGACCACTCCGTGGCCGACTCCCTGCTGGCAGTTGACGAAGGATCCGGGAAACTGCGCGTCGAGTCCACGCTCGACGGCGTCCTGGCAGCACTCGCGCCGCGCGATGACGCCGAGGCCGAGGCCGGGTGGGTGGCATTCACCGAGGAGTGCCGGCAGACGGCAGAGGTGTTGCGGCTGCACGATGCCGCCGGCCCCGCCTTGCAGGGAAGGCTTGCTGCCGGAACGGAGCAGGGATTTTCAGGGCTCCTGCAGCATGAGGCGCTTGCGGCACTCCGGGACCACCCTGTGCATCCGACCGGCCGTTGCCGCTGGGGTATGGACGAGGATGAGCTGCGCAGTTACGCCCCCGAATATCTCCCCGAATTCGCCTTGAACTGGACCATCGTGCCGCGCAAGCGACTGCGGTTCTCCGGTTCTCTCACACAGGGCCGTCCGGACTGGTGGCCTGCACCGTCCGGACTGGGCTTCGACCCAGACTTGGACCGGGACCACGTGGCCATGCCCGTGCACCCGCTCACCGTAGCCCGAGCCGGGCTGACCGCCGTTGCTGCGGCCGGGCCACTCGTCGTGCCGACGTTGTCGACCCGCACAGTCGCCCTCTCCGCCAATCCCGGTGTCCACCTCAAGCTGCCCCTGCCGACGGCGACTCTCGGCCAGCGGAACCGGCGCACCATCAAGCCGGGCACACTGGCCGTCGGGGAGCAGGTCCAGCACCTGTTGGCCGAGGTACTGGGGCAGGAGCCCCGGCTCGCAGCGAAGATCCTGTTGGCGGACGAGTCGGTCTGGGCCGACAGCGACAGCGACTTGCTGGCGGTGCTCGTGCGCAGGTACCCTGCCGAGGTTGCCCAGGACACCCTGGTCCCCGTAGCCGGACTCCTGGCACAGGACCCGGCCCGGCCGGAGCGCCGGATAGTGGAAGCGCTGGCCGCGCAGGCAGGCGGAGGCGTCGCTGAATGGTTCGACGCCTACTTCTCCGCCCTGCTGGACTGGCACGTGGCACTGTGGCTGCGCTACGGCATCGCCTTGGAAGCCCATCAACAGAACATCACTGTTGCCCAGGGGCCCGGCGGGCTGCGGCTCGTCTACAAGGACAACGACAGCGGGCGCATCGATTGCTCCCGCGCATCTGCAGCCCTTGGCCGCCCGGTGCGCTCGGAGGACTTCGCCGACTCGCGGATCGCTGTCCAGGATCCTGCGGAGCTCGCCGACATGGTCACCACCATCACGCTGCATCTGTGCGTCGCTGCCCTGGTGGTTGAGGAAGCCGGCGAGGACCGACGTCGTCGGGCAGAGCTGCTGGGCCTCGCCCGCGGCCGCCTCCTGGAAGCGGTGGAGCGGTGGTGCGATCCCGGCGACGCCGGATCCCGACAGGCTGCGGAACTGATGCGTTCGAGTGTGCTCGATGCCGACCGTCTGCCGATCAAGGCCATGATCACGGCTGGAACTCTGCTCCCCAAGGAGCGGCTTGGCTGTACGGACGTGAACAAGTACTACCTTCGCACGGGGCCCAACTATTTCAAGGCCACAGGATGGCAGTGATGCGCCGAAGCGAAATCACTGCAGTGGCAGGAGCCCACTTCGCTTCGGCTTTTGCAGCCTTCGGCCTCTTCGGCGCGGCTGTCCCGCTCGCTCTACCCGTCGTTGTCGGCACCATTCTCGCCCTCGCGTCCGGCAGGTTCGCTGCCGCGCGATCCCCCATAACTGTCAAGACACCCGAACGGAGTCTGAAGTGATCACACCAATCCTCACCAGACCGCGGCTTGCCAGCGAAGCGGACCTAACATCAGCGCATACGCTGCTTGGCTGCCTCATCCGCGAAGTGTCCGCCCCTGACGGCCAGATGTGGGTCGACGGCGGCCATCTGCTGCTACGCCTTCCGCACATCGGCAGTCTCCTCCGTGCCCGCCTCCTCCGGGTCTCCACCGTGGCAGCCCACCGTTTCGCCGGTGCCATCCAGCAGCAGGACGCTGCATCGGGATCGTGGGAGGACATCGACCTCCAAGAGCTTGCTGCTCTCGTTACGGCCGAACTCACCGCCCGCACCGGGGAGGACAATGAGGAGTTCGCAGCCCAGGTCCTTGCCAGCCGCGACAGCCTCGCCGACATCCTCGACGCCCGCCCGGACGTCCCGGTCCGCACGATCACTGAGCCGCTCGCTGCCTTCATCGATTCGGAGCAGTCACTCATCGCCGGGCACCCGCGCCACCCGGCCCCGAAATGGCGTTCCGGGGACGCCGGCAAGTGGCGGCAGTACTCGCCGGAGACCCGCACAGCTTTCCCATTGCACTGGCTCGCAGTGCCGGAAAACCTCGTATTCGAGCAGTCCGTTGGCGGTGGCTTCGATGAGCACGCCTCGACCAACCGGCTGCTGGCCAAAGCGGCTCCGGACGTGCCCGCCGGCCACAAAGCCTTGCCGGTGCACCCGTGGCAGCACCGGTTGCTGAGTACCGACAAGGAACTTGGCCCGGTCCTGTCCGCGGCAGTGGCCGACGGTACGATCCTGGACCTCGGCCAGACAGGCCTGCCCTTCCACCCCACGGCCAGCGTGCGTACCCTCTACCAACCGGAAACGGATGTCTTCCTCAAGACAAGCCTGAACGTCCGGATCACCAATTGCCTGCGCAAAAACTCTGTATACGAGCTCTCCGGCGCCGTCGAGCTCACCCGTTTGCTACGTGAACCCTTGGCCGAAGTCGCCATAATGCACCCGAATTTCACGCTGCTCGAGGAGCCTGCCGCGCGCAGCGCCCAGCTGCCGGAAAGCTACGGAACCCCGGAGCAGCGGCTGGCGCTCCTGGAAGGACTCGGTACCATCGTCCGTACAGGCATCGCGGGCTGGACCCTACCCGGGCAGACCGTTCACCTCGCCGCCAGCCTCGCCGCCGCACCGGACCCGGCCGGCACCCGGACCCGGCTCTCGGACCTCGCGGACCCGGCGGATCCCCTGGCATGGGCCCGACAATGGTGGAAGAGATACGTCCAGCTGATGGTTCCGCCCCTGCTGCGGCTATGGGCCGAACACGGCATCGTCCTCGAACCACACCTACAGAACGTCCTGGCCGTTCTCGGCCCGGACGGCATGCCGCTGCAGATCCTTGCCCGCGACCTCGAAGGCACCAAGCTTGTAGGTAGCCGCCACACCGACGTCCTCGCCGCACTGCCTCCGGAGATCTCCGGAGCCGTTGCCTACGACGAGGAACAGGGCTGGAACAGGATCGCCTACTGCCTCTTCGTCAACCATCTGGCCGAGATGGCCGGCGCCCTGGCTGATCTGGCCCCGGAACCGCCCGGCTTCGAGAACGAACTATGGGACATTCTGGGTGGCACGGTTGCCGAGACGAGTGCTGCACTGGGCAATCCACCCCGGCTCCGCGCACTGCTCGCGGGAGTGCCCCTTCCTGCCAAGACCAATATGTTGATCCGCTGGCAGCGTCGCGCCGACAAGCTCGCGGGATACGTGGCGTTTCCCCACCCCTTTGGCAGCGCACTGACCGAGGAGCAGCGACGACCATCGCAGAAGAACTGATTTTGCGCCCGCAGGGGACGGCGCTGCCGGAGCGGGTCAGGGACGCAGCCTGCGCACTGGCCGACGGCGGCGGCGTGCCCGCTTACATTTACGACCTCGAGCATCTCGCGGGGCATCTGGCAAGGATCCGCTCGGCCTTCGATCAGGCCGGAGGCGGGATCGAGATCCTCCACGCCGTCAAGGCCAATCCCGATCCCCGGCTCCTGGCGGTCATCGGCGCCCACGTCGACGGCCTCGAAGTGGCCAGCGGGGGCGAGCTCGCCCACGTCCGTTCCCACCTGCCCGGGGTGCCGCTGGCTTTCGGCGGTCCCGGCAAGACCGACGTCGAACTGGCCGCAGCACTCGACGCCGGCGTCCACCGATTCCACGTCGAGAGCCTGCACGAGCTGCGCCGGCTCGACCTCTTCGCTCGGGTCGCCGGAACCGTGGCCCCGGTCCTTCTCCGGGTGAATATTCCGTCCGGGACCGCCGGCGACGGGGTTGCCGCCCTGACGATGGGCGGCGTCCCCAGCCCCTTCGGCATGGACCCGGCAGAGGCTGAAAAGGCCGCTGTCGAGCTGGCCCAGCTGCCCGGCGTCGAGCTGTTCGGCATCCACGCCCATCTGGCCAGCGGCCACGGACCCGCAGGCTGCGTCGCCCTGGCCTCATTGGTGCTGGACTGGGCCGCCGCGTTTGCCGCACGCCATGGCCTGGATGTGAGGGAGGTCAATGTGGGCGGCGGCATGGACGTGGACTACGCGGATCCGGACCGGGTGTTCGACTGGGACGAGTACGCGCGGCTCCTTGCGCCCTTGGCTGAGGCATACACTCCCCTGACGGTGCGCATCGAGCCAGGCCGCGCGATCAGCGCATATTCGGGCTGGTATGCCACTCAGGTCCTGGACCTCAAGCGCAGTCACGGGAAGGTCTTTGCTGTCTGCGCCGGAGGCACACACCATCTGCGCACTCCGGCGGCCAAGGGCCATAGCCAGCCCCTCGCCGTCGTACCCCGCCACGGGTGGGGGCGGCCCTGGCCTCGGCCGTCCGAAACCGGCACGGAGGTGACCTTCGTCGGTCAGCTGTGCACGCCCAAGGATGTCCTGGCGCGGGACATCGCCGTGCCGCGCTTGGCCGTGGGCGACGTCGTCGTCTTCGGCATGGCCGGCGCCTACGCGTACAACATCAGCCACCGCGACTTCCTCATGCATCCCGCGCCCGCGGTGGTGCACCTGGAACGAACAGTCTGAAGTGGCTGTGACAGGGGTTTGACTGGCCCCGGCCGGGCGGTTGACTATGGCCCCACCTGAGGACTCTCCAGGCCGGTTTTGACGGTTCGCCGTAGATGGCAGTCGTCGGCTGCGCGACCGTCTGGTTGGGGCCCACCCCAACCAGACACGACAGCTTTACGTCTCCGTTGGTTGGAGTGGTTTCGCGCATCGGTAGGAGCGGCCGTGCAGACGGCTTCGGACATTCCGTGCAGCCGTCTTCGGAAACTGTCACTTCGACGCTACTAGTCACGGGGCGGCTGATTCCCGTATGCCCTGTCCGAGAAAATGCCCGGTGAAGGCGCGACAAGCAGGACACCGATCTAACCGCAAGCCGGCTATCTGCCGTCTCGGAAAACAGAAGTTTAACGAGACACCTAAACGGAACCTTTCAACTGGGCCGTGAATCGCAGCGGTATTTGGCGTTGTTCTGTCAGCGCTATGTGGCGGGTCCAGCTCAGTGCTCAGTGCTTTCCCGTGGCCGCGGTGACCGCCATCGCGAGTGTTCGGCAAGAGTGCTCCGTAGAAACGTGCATCGCGGGCCACGCGCCCATCCCGGCCGTCCGTGGCATCTGCTTCGGTCCTCGTTAGAGCACGTCATTGCTTCCCATGCTCAGGTAGCGGTACACGGTGGCGCGGCTGGCCCCGATGATCTTCCCAATGTCAGCCGGGGCGAGGCCCTGGGCTTTCAGGTCCTGGGCTCGCTGGACTTGAGCATGGCCGGCAGTGACTTCCCGCCGCCCGGCCTTCCGCCCGTGTTCGGCGGCAACGGCCATGCCGGCTCGGGTCCGCTCGGCCAGCTGGTCGCGTTCGAGCTGGGCGAACGCGGACATGACGGTGAGCATGGCCCTGCCCATCGACCCCGTTGTGCTGACGCCTTCCGTGACGCTGCGGAAGTGCACACCCCGGTGTTCGAGGTCATCGATGAGAGCCAACAGGTTGCGGGTGTTGCGGCCCAACCGGTCCAATTTCCAGACCACGACTTCATCGCCCTCCCGAAGATGGTCGAGCATGTTGTCCAGTTCAGGCCGACTGGCCCTCGTTCCGCTCACACCGTGGTCGGTGAAAATCCGTTTGCAGCCCGCGGCCGCCAACGCCGCGCGTTGCAGGTCCGCGTTCTGGTCCAGGGTACTGACCCTGGCATACCCAACACTTCCCACGCCCACTCCCCTATCAGCTCATCAAAGGCCACAATCGGCTTTGTTGAGAATAGTCTATGTGAGACACATTGCTGATACACGACACGGCTGCGAGAACCGCCGCGAATGCTGGACCTCGCTCGACCACCATCGGACCGATCACAACGTCCTGACAAAGGATCCTTTGCTGAGATGGCCAGAAGGCGACATGTCCGAAGTCAGACAGTCCCTACACCGGCGACCATGTACCAACCGCGGTGCGTTGACCGGTTGAGACCACCATCCCTTCAGCCACCCCCGCTCAGCTAACCGAAAGGGTTTTCCGTCGTAGCCCAAGAGACCTAGCTTTCCAGTGGCCGACTGCTGCGCCTCCTGCCCACATGTGCACGGCAAAAGCTCCCCCACGCTCCGCTGCTTTTCCCGCACACACCTGGACAGCAGGAACCAAGGACCCGCCTGCACACACCCACCTGAGTCACCGACACGAAAAAGCTCACTCAAGCAAGCGGTGGACGTGCGCAGCCCCCTTCACGCCGTGCCCCCGACGACAAGACCTCAGGATCTAATAGGACCAAGAGTGGCAATAGAAACAGGCACCGGAGAAGCGGGCCCAGGCTCTTGGCGGGCCATCCACCTGTGGGCGGGTGGAGCCCAAAGGACAGAGCTCAAAGCCGTCCACCTGCGGATGAAACGCCACAACGATTCACGATCGAAACCGCGAACGGGCATCGAAGGCATGCTGCTGTAACCGGGGAACGCTCCAATTCGACCTGTCGCGTTGGGGTGTACCTCTACGCCGCACCTTTGTTCGGCCCTTGGCCAGAGGTGTGATCGACGAGGCGTCACCGCCAGTAGTGGCAGGATACAGATCATGGACGTAAGCCGGGCACCAACGGGAGAACGACAGCGCAACGCAATACTCGAGGCGATTCGTCAGGACGGCGATGTTCGGGAGAAGCACTTTCTCGAGGTGAAAAGTTCCTTTGACCTCAATTTGAAAGAGGATTGCGCTAAAGTCGCAAAGTTCATTCTGGGTGCAGCAAATCGGCCCGTTGATCTAGCGGCTCGTGCTTTTGGAGGTTACGCCGTGATGGTGCTCGGTGCCGAGAAGGGCCGAGTAGGCGGAGTTCCTGCTGGGCTAGAGATACTTGCTCTGGGGCAGAAGATCGGCCGTTACTTCGGTACAAGTGGCCCGCAGTGGGACCTTGAACGGCGTCCTGCCGATGGGCCAGGCACAGAGGCGCTTTTCATCCTGATTGAACCTCCCCGGCAGGGTGACCCAGTGTATGTATGTCGAAAAGATTTCACTGGAAGCAATGCATCCTCCACTCTTCGGGATGGTGACGTGTACGTCCGGGGTCAGGGAGAGACAAGAAAGGTTGACTCAGCGGATCTAGACCGTTTGTTCGCGCGAGCCCGCCAGCGAACGGTAACGGTGCCTGAGTTCGAGGTCAGCCTCGATAGTCCCGCGCATCTCATCCTTCCCTCCGATGGCGTCCGACAGCGAATCGTGGAGAATGCGATAGAGCAAGCGCGCGAGAAGTACGTAAAGGTGCAATCAGCCCCCTTCCCGAACGCAACCGTGGCCGCGCTAGCCATTTCCAATCCCATGTTTGGTGGTACTGAGTGGACCTCGGAGAGATTCGATAAGCGTGCCGAGGAGTGGGAAGACGAGCTCACCGACAACTGGTCAAGTATCTTGGACAAACTGGCTGGTGCAGTCCTGCCTGGGCCGAGGTTCAGCGTTCACAACACCCAGAGCCAATTTTTAGAAGCGGTCAGAGTCGACATCTTTCTTGAGAACGTACGCGGCGTCGACCACACCAACGTCGAGGATCTTGATAAAAACAAGCTGATCCCTCCCGTGGTTCGCTCCCGCAACCCTTATGGCATGGACCTCTTCGAGCCGATCGACTACTCGGGGCTGCGAGCCGCAAACAGTACCTATCCCCTTAGCTGGGATAACGAATTGGATGGGCTGCGAGTAATCATTGAACTTCCTCACCTTCGGCCGAGCACGCCGTGGGTTAGCGAGGATGACGATTTAGTTCTGCTGGCCACTTCGGAGTCAGTTAGAGCCCACTGGCGCGTCACGGCTCTCGGTTATAACCACGCATTCGAGGCCGATCTTGCTGTTCAAGTTTCCGAACCTCACGACTTCCGCTCCCTAATGCGCATGACCACGAGCTAAGGTTACTGGCGCAAGAACGGAAAAGGCCGCTGAGGGGTCCTACCACCATCGTTTCTAACCTTTCTGATGGTTGCGATCTCGCGACACGCCTCCACCTCTAGCAATAGTCATACGATATACATATAGTTCTCGTTATGAGTATCCGTGAAATGCGCGAACCTACCTTCCTGATCCTGACAGCCCTGGCGAGAGGTAAACACCACGGCTATTCCCTGCTGGCTGAGACGAAGAAGCTCTCCGGTGGCAGGGTGACGCTGCAGCCAGGCAGCCTGTACACAACCCTTGACCGTCTAAAGGAAGAAGAATTAGTGCAGGACGCCGGCGACGAAATCGTCGACGGTCGACTCCGCCGCTACTACACCCTCACCGACACAGGGGCCAAGGCACTAGAGCGTGAAATTAGTCGGCTGGAGTCCAACGCGGGCGCTGCACGGCTTAGCCTCCAGGCCCGGGCTGTAGGAGGAATGGCGTGAGCGATATGACCGCGCTCGAGGGCAGGTACCGCCTCGCGCTACGCGCCTACCCTGCACGATGGCGGGCAACACGTGGCGAGGAACTGGTCGGGGTGATGATGGACGTCGCAGCCGAAAAAGGTAAGACCAAAGCATCAACCGCGGAGCTCCTACATCTGGCCTTACATGGGCTGACTGCTCGCGTGAATCAGGCCCTTTCGGTGGTGCCACGTCGCCGACGCGATCGACTCGCTGCTGTCGGCCTCATCGCTGGCACCGCGCTGGCATTGATGATGCTGGTCCTTGGGGAGCTCGGGCGCTGGTTCCGCTGGAACAGCTACACCTTTGCCGATCACCCCTTCGGACCAGTCACAACCCCTGCTGCCATTGTTTTCCTCCTGGCCCTTGGCGCATTCCTTGCACAAGCGATAGGCCGGGACGGGTTGTCCAAATGCCTGCACGTAGTCACCATTCTGGCCAGTGTCGCCCTGGCTATCGTCATGGAAACTTCGGCCCCCACCATCGGGGTACCTCTCATCGTGTTTGTCTGTTTCACCGTCATGAGCCTTCTCGCCCTGGCAGGAAATCCCACACGGACGCCAGGGCTGCGCCAACTGGTCGTTGTAGGCTCACCGGCACTCGGCGTCATCATCACCCTCACCAGTTACCTCCAAGGCAGTGGATCACAGAAAACGTTCTGGCCACCCGATAACGTCGGCTTCATTGATGGATCCGTGCTCTCACGGTGGACTCTTGAGCTTGCGCTCATTGCGGCGCTGATCACCATCGCCGGCTCAAAGACCCGCCCATGGGCTTGCCTCATTCTGATCCCACTGACCTCCATACCCCTGTCCACGATGTTCATGACGCTCGGCGGCCGAGGGGGCGGACACATCACCATCGAACCAGCCATAGTCATAGTCCTATGCTTCCTCGCAGCTCTCATTAGCGCGTGGGCAGCATGGAAACGACCCATCCTTCTCTTCCCCACCAAAGAGATCAGACCACACGCGAAGTAGATCGGCGCTACTCAGGGTCTCCAAAATCCGTCGTGTGGGAGCTGCTCCAGTAGGCTTCGGGTGTGAGTGAGGAAGAGCAGCTAACCGGCGGTAATACTTCGGACAGTGTTGTTCGCGTGGGAAACACGGTGCGAAAACCCTGTCAAAAAAGATCCGCAGCAATCCAGAGCTATCTACAGGCACTTCGCGAAGCTGGAGTAGATGCACCAGAACCGTTGGGACAGGACTCCGACCACCGACACGTCGTCGAATACATCGACGGTGACCTCGCCCTGAACCAGCTGCCCCTCAGCATCGATGCCCTCATCCGCGTCGGTCGAATGGTCCGACAGATCCACGACGCCAGCGAAACATTCCCACTCCCCCACCGGGATGACTGGAACCTGCCCCTGCCGACAGAGGCACCGAATCTGATGTGTCATAACGACCTCGCCCCGTGGAACCTCATCATCGGAGAGCGATGGGTTTTCATTGACTGGGACGGATCCGGCCCCAGTACACGACTGTGGGACTTGGCCTACGCCGCCCAATCCTTTAGCTCTATGTTCGAAGGGCAACCAGTAGAAGAAGCCGCAGCAAACCTCAAAGCATTCATCGACGGGTACGACGCCGATATCGAAATACGCCGGGCCCTGCCTGACGCGATCAACCAGCGGACACAAGCCATGTACGAACTACTCGAAGAATCCCACCGAACAGGATTCCAACCCTGGGCCTCAATGTATGCCGACGGACACGGCGAACACTGGCGTGCCGCCTCCGCCTATGTGCGAAATAACCAAGACATCTGGAAGCAAGCTCTAAATATCTAACCCCAATTCACCGACATAAATGCAGCATCCCAAACCATCGTTCGGGACCCCCGCGGTTTGGTTAACGTCTCGGACGTGCTCGCCCTACCGGCAACACCCTGATACGTCACTTAGAACGCCGTCGAGCACTTGCTTCGCTGTCGCTTGGTTGTGTTTTTTATGTTGCTTTTAGTGTTGTCCCCTGCGAGAATGGATGCATGGAAACCACAGCGCGCGACGGGATCTACCTAGATTCAATCCGGATGGACATCCATGACATGGTGCGTGAGCTCAACGAGAATGTGGGCGCCACCGTCGTACAGACCATGGCTGGCGTGAAAGACCGCACCTCGCCGTATAAGTGGGCTCGGCCTGACGGTCCGGAGCCCCGCGCTGATGTCGAGGCACGGTTACGGCTTGGCTACCGAGTGTGGAGGACGCTCGAAAGAGCTGAGGGAAAACATATCGCGCTGGCCTGGCTAATGGGCGCAAATCCACGGTTGAACGAGGAGTTGCCCGTGCTGTACATCCAACAGCAGTCCAGTCGTGAGGTCCTTGGTGCTGCGGAGGCCTTTGTAAACGACACCTACGCCGCGTGACCACGCGAACCTGCACAAAGACGGGTCTTCGCCTCGTTGAGGCAGCAGATGAGAGGGGCTTCCGGGTTGCGAAGGACCGCTACGGTGCACTGTCCGTTCCGCAGAACACCATCGTGGGACCGCTGCCGATCACTTCCACCACTAAGGCATCACCAGATCGGCGCGGTCGATTCGACACCCTGGGATCAACTATCTACATTGCGGAGTCCAGTCGATGTGCCTACGCCGAGGTCTTGGTCGGGTTCCGGAAAAATAGGGCCGCGATCGCAAAAGCTGCTGAGTCCATTGGCTGGACCGTGGATGACTATATCGCGCAGGTGCTGGACGATGCCGAAACCAACGGGATCGACGTTCCTTGGGCTGTCTCAGTGGACTGGCAGATGGATCGTTCGATATACAGGATTCAGATGCCGGCCCGGGGATGGTGGGTCAAGATGGACCATCCCGACACTCTCGCCGCACTCGAAAGGCTGGCCCCCACAATGGCGGGGATGACCGAGGTGTTACAAGTACTCACAGCCGGGTCAATTAGCGGCGAGAACCGAGCCGTAACGACCCTTCTTGCCGAGGTCATCAGACAGCAGGTGCTCGATGACGGTTCCGAGGCGCTGGGCATCTCGTTCGCGTCCAAGACACTTTTCGGGCGCTGCTGGGCCTATTGGGACCACCGCTTCGATAACGGGCTACCCCCTGGGTCCAACGATATGCGCCAGCTCGCATCTGAGAACGTGGGCCCTGATCCGGACTTCGTACATGTCGCAACACACTACGATCTTCCGCTAGTAGGTCGCCACACCTGACTGCAGCGGAATACCGTACAGCTGGTAAGCGGCGATACCTGGACTCCGCCGTTTTCAGTCCTTGCCACGTACGCAAACGTAGGTGCGTGGCGGATTCAAAAGGGCACCAGTAACGAGACTGACAGCTCGGCGTGTTGCTGCACTGTTCTCGTCTGACTCATCGGTATCTCTGAACCCATCGTTATCGGCCACGTTTCGGAGCAAGCGGCAATATTGCACGTTTGGCTAGTACGGTCGAAGTATGAAGTGGACAGTCTCGGCTAAGGGCGTGCTGATCGATGACGGTTCGGTCCTCCTGGGTCTAAATGACCGGCACGAGTGGGAACTGCCGGGGGGTCAGCTTGAGGAGGGCGAATCGCTTCGTGAAGCAGTCGTGCGAGAGTTCGCTGAGGAAACCGGTCTGGCAATATCTGCTGGTGAAGTGATCCTGGCAGATATCTTTGAAGTCATTCCAGGCAAAAGAGTGCTAGTAATCGCGTTCCGGTGCTCAGCTCTGAACCCGCGTAGCGAGAAAATCGCTTTGTCCGCTGAACACCACGAGCTGGCCTGGATCTCGGTTGGAGAAATAGATAGCTTGCCCATACCAAAGGTCTATCAGCAAGCTGTTGCGGCGGCGATCTAACCCTCGTGCGATCTGCGCCGGTCGCGTCTCAGCTAGCGGTGAAGGTGTCTACGCCATTCAGCGCACACAGAATCCCGAAAGTTGGCAGACCTGGACCTAACTGCAATCGATCGTGTCGCACATGGGGCGCCCCCGCGGGGCATCTTCACCGGGCGGGGTAAACGGGCACTAGGACCCA
>NZ_KI914728.1:70290-73893 GCF_000520515.1 Arthrobacter sp. H20 | reverse complement strand
CGGGTCACCATGTCCCGTGCAGTGCCTTGGGCTCCGCAGCGCCGGCACCACGAGTCCGGTTCCACTACCTCGCAAACCAGCACCGCACCATCGGGCTTCACCTCCTGACCGATAGCTTCCAGACCGAGTTCATCGAGTCGGCAGAACGTGCTCAGATCGGGTGCAGCGAAGGTAGCGTTGAGCACGTTGAGGTCTTCCGGATGGCGAGCGTGAGAACTTCCATCATCGGAAAACCTCGACCCCTATCCCGTGACCGACGCGCCCATCCCGCTCACACCCCGACTACACCCTCAATTGCGATGAGCCGCATTAACGATCCTCCAGCGTTCACGTTCGGCCGGACGGGCGGCCAATGCTGGCTTGAGCTGTCCGTTGACCAGCACCAAAGCACCTTCCCGGCCCATCATTTTCTCAGTCGCGGCCACGGCGGCGATGGATCCGCCAGCGGTGAGGGAGATATCCGAGATGACCAGGACCCGTTCCCTGGTCACCGGCACAGACTGGGGGTCCTGGATGATGATCGCCCCGTAGAGGCCGCCGAAGAGCTGGTCGGCGACGCGACCGTGGTGGTGCGGGTGGTACCAGTACACCCCTGGTGGATGGTCCGCTGGCAGGAAGTACTCATAGTCGAAGGATGTTCCCGGTTCGACCGAAACCAGCACATTGTCGCTGTTGCCCTGCGGGGAGACGTGAAGCCCGTGGACGTGGAGGTTGGTCGGATCCATCAGCCTGTTCTCCAGTGTCACATTCAACTGGTCCCCGGGCCGCAGGAACAGGGTGGGGCCGGGCAAAGTTCCGTTATAGGACAGCGCGGTGGCATCCCTGCCCGCGATCAGAACCTGACCCATGGCCGCTGAAAGCTTTACCTGGAGCCGACCATCAGCACTGCGCAGGGCCTCCGGTTCACTCAGCTTCTGTCCGCGGAACGACTGAAATCCAGAGCCAGGACCCCATAGCAATCCTGCCACGCCGGTCACGGTGGCAATCGCGCCGGCACCTCCCAGCATCAGGGCAGTTCGCCGATTCAGGGGTTGCATCAGACGCCGTCTCCGAGAACCTCGAGCCGTTCACGGTATTCTTCTGTGCTTAACTCTCCCTTAGCGTACCGCTCGTCCAGAATCCGTCGGGCAGGAGTCGCGCCCATTGCTCGAGCGCGGTCCGCATCAGGCCTCCCCGCTGGCCTTCGGCTGGTCCCGGATCGGCTGTTTCTCCCGGAAAATGCCCGCATAGCAAGGAGCGCCAGCAACATAGTACCTATAAGTAGGAGCAGCCAGAACAACCACGTCCAGCCCATCATTGAACCAAATCCGTCAATCATTTTCCTTCTCCAATCCTGGTGCGCAGACCACTGTCTCGGCGGACCGCACGGCGGCGGCAGTTCGTGGCGGGATCGGCGTCACGATGGCGAATAAAGCGCCAGGCCGTCAGAGGTGACCTCAGTGGGTTTGGGTTTCCATTAGTTGTGGCTTAGGCGAGGGACACGAGGAGTCATTCCAGGTATTTCGTTGTCAAGCTGGCGTTTTCCCTGGTGGCACGGTGCTCCAGTTTGCTTGCGATCATGGCGTTTGCTGTGCCAATTGTATACCCAGGAGGGTATGTCTAGCCAGGCAGCGGGGCCGAGTATGCCCGATTTCAACTGGCTCACGAGTCGGCATTTCAATCGATCACTGTAGTCCGGCACTCTTTTCTCTGGATTGTTGTAGACCAGCGGCTAGACCAGTGGTCAACCCGGGCTGGCAACTGAAGCCTGCGGATTAGCTGGGCGCTGCGGCCTGCGGGTAACCAAGTCGGCCACGCGTGGCGAGCGTTAGGGTGAATGCGGCGGCCACATAGACACCAAGAATCACAAGGTCAGTCAAGTCGCCGACTGAACTGACAATCGAACCCGGGTCGCCGGGATCGACTGCGAACGTCAGAAAGTCCTGCGCGGGGGTGAAACTCGCGTGGAGGAGAAGGCAGAGAAGGACGCTGCCGGTGCGGTTGTAGAGCCAGGTATAGAAAAACGCGAGAATCAGGGGAACCACGAACCCCGCGGGACCATACAACGGGATGTGCCAGATACCCCACGCGAGACCAATGATGAGTGTTGCGACGAGGGGAGACCTGCGTTCCTGGAGTCTGGGAAGGGCGAAGCCGCGCCATCCCGGTTCTTCGAATCCGCCACCCACCGTAGCGACCAGAAGAAATGTTCCTACGTAGGCGGGGCCAACGGCGGCTAGCAACGTAAAATCGAGGGTCCAGCCGAAGGCAACCAGGACGAGGTTGATCATCAGATAAACCGCTGCGGGTAGCAATAGTGCGACGGCGTAGAATCCGGGGCTGACACGCCACACCAACAGTGAGCGGATCCACTGGCGCACCGACCCGCCAGAGAGCCGCGTGACGATGAGCGCCGAGGCAAGGGGGCCGAACCCGCCCAGAAGAAATACTGCCTCTCCGGCGCCGAGCGCTGCGGCGCCCCACAGCGACCACGAGATCGCGTAGGCAAAAAGGAAGAAGGAAATGAGCTGATGGCCTGCGATCCAGGCACGCGGCCGGTGCCTTTCGGACGGGTTGGTCTGGTCTTGCGAGGCCTGATTCTCTCGATGGCTGGGCCGTTCACCGTGGGGGTCGGTCGAGTGGCTGCGGGTCGCGACGTTGTAGGCCAGCGAGGTCAGTTCGAATTCGCCGTAAGACCAGGAGCCCGCATCCGGATGCCACATCACCTTGGCCTTCGTCGCCACCCGCGCGGGTCCGACCTGCGCATACGCACGCAGTGGCGTCGACCAGCGCATCGGCGTGAAGGTGCTGCCGTCGGGGGACATGGCCCCCCGCCCTTCGGCGACGAAGTCAACGAGGTTCCCGACGTCGTCGAAACGCAACTCAGCCGTAATGGTGTTGGCTCCCAGGGTGAAGTGGGCAGCAGCGGTGCGCTGATCGATCGGCTCCCAGGTGATGTTGGGGGAGACCAAGGCACCGGGTGCCAGACAGCAGAGGTCGTTGAACAGGGTCACCGTTTCGGCGCGGGTGAGTGCGTCGCCTTCCGCGTCGACCATAGAGCGCGCCGACAGCAGCCGCACCCGCATCGTCGCGCCGCGGTCGTCGAATTCGTGCAGGACATCGACCGGCAGACCCTTCATTCTGGCGTCCATCATGAAGTAGCGCTTCGGGGTGTCTACGATGTCCAGTTGGTCCGCCGTGAGCGTCATCCATGCGCTGTCCGGGTCGCTGCGCATCCTGCCGGTCCAGGTTGCCCGGAAATCGGTCACCGGCGGTCGGCCCACAGCACCCGAAAGGCGGAGGTAGCGCTGCACCGGATCGGGTAGCGAAACCAGATCACCCTCGCCGATCGGTCCGCGTGATGGTGGCTGGGCTGGCGGCCACACCCGTTTCAGGGAAAGCTCAAACTCTGCGCGGAGGCTCAGCGGCCCCCGTGAGGCGAAACCGTACAGGACGGCGCTGAGTAGCACGACGTTCGCGACAGTGCCCAAACCGGCGTCCTCCCAGGAAGTGAGGATGGCGACCTGCGAGATCACGACCGCCCCGGCGCCGTAGGCCCACCACCACCGGGGAGAGAAGAACAGAAGCCCGGCGGAGAGCAGGCATAACGCTCCTGCGGCTAAT
>NZ_KI914728.1:43301-70190 GCF_000520515.1 Arthrobacter sp. H20 | reverse complement strand
GGCTGCTGTGGCTGGGGGACATTAGCGAGCCCGAAGGCCTGGGCAAAGCCTAAGAGGTGAATCAGGCCGTGGAGGACGAGGAGTGCCGTGACAGCAATGCGGATCATGGCTTGAGTTTCCCTTCGCGCGGATGTCGTGACCTGCTCAGTCACGTTCAGGCTCCACCCGCGCACACTGGGCTGCCAGAGCCGAAGGTCCCCCTGGCCAAGATTGGAACAGAGCACACCGGAAGGTTGCGGTTGACGTCGCCGCATAGTTAGGACCTTCGCCTATACGTCCGACTAAGCCAATGGATCAAGCTCGGAGCAAGCCCCGCCCTCGGGTGCTCGCTAAGGCATACAGGTGCTCGCCGAACTACTGATGACACGGCCTTGAGGGGATTCGTCCAGGACCGACCTTTTCCCCGAAAGGGGCATGATGCTCACTCATATCAGCCTTCACCGGTGCCTTTGGATCGTGATCAGCGTCTTGACGCTTGTTGCCGCAGCGGCAGGGCTGCGGCGCCCGAGAATCTACGACGGGATCGTCAGCGAAGAACTCGTCCCCGGGGCCTTTTCACAGGACCTGCTCTCCTTGGGTGCCGCACTGGTCCTGTTGTACCTGGCCGTTACTGCCCAAGGCAATCAGGTCAAACGTCCCATCATTGCGCTGGGGCTCGTGGGGTATCTGTTTTACGCCTACGGAATCTATGTCATCGAGCGTACCTACAACGGCCTGTACCTCGTTTATATGGCTGTTTTTGCCTTGGCGCTGTGGGCTCTTGTCTGTGCCGGTGCCCATATCCGCCGTGACCTTCCCACTCCTGTCCTCCCGAAAACCGTTCGACTGCTATCGGCCTCCGGCGCCATCCTGCAGCCACTCATTTTTTACCCACTCTGGATAGGGATGCTTCTGCCCCTGATGCGCACCGGAGAACAGATTGACTCCCTTTACTCAATATTCATCTTGGACCTGTGCTTTATCATGCCCGCCTTCCTGATGCTGTCCATCCTGACCTTCAGGTCGCACCGAACCGGGCTGCTTCTGCTGCCAACTATCCACGTTCTCGGCTTCACCCTCATCTTTTCTCTTGCGGTTGGTGAGCTGGTCAAACCATTGTTCGATGCCACGCTGAGCCCAGGCGCCTTCTGGCCAGCCCTCGGGCTTTCCATCCTCTTCCTTGCCCTGAGCATCCTGCACTTGACCATGATGCGCATCGGTGAAGTCAAGATGACATCCGCGACTGAGGACAGCCGCTCAGACAGGGCCGAGAGTCCGATGTGAAGAAAAAGGCACGCAGACCCCGTCCCTGACGAGCCAGCGGGAGAACTGGACAACCGCGGCGGCTAAGCAGCCGCCCAAAAAGTCGGGATCACTCCACTACGAGATGCTGGTGTCCATCGGTCAGCTCCCGGACGATGTCCAGATGGCCCGCGTGGACCGACGTTTCAGACAGCACGCGAAACAGGACCTCACGCCCATCTGACAGTGGTGGTGCCTCGAATACGAAGGCTGGAGGCCACCAGCGTGGCGGGGCATCCAGATCGGCCTCCGCAAGGACCTCATTACTTCTAGCGATTTCATGCTTGTAGATGTTGATGGCCTCGGTACCGGTCATCTGCTTGGAGGCCCACCCGTTGTGAAGGCCGGCGATCGCCCTCTGATCACCACCGAGAACGGCGGAAATCCAGAACATCTCATCGTCAACTGAGTCCGTCGACTACTCCAAGAACATGTTCTCGCGCCCTTGCCAGTTGGGCGAGCAACTGTGCATCACTCACGACGCAGGCTCATATCCGACAAGCCAGTGAAGTCCATGACGATCAACGACCTGGCCATCGGAGGCGCCCCAAGGCTTGGGTGAGAGCGGATCGAGCACCGACCCGTCAACGGAGAGTTTATCGAACCACTCATGCAGGATTGCCGGTTCGGCTGTTCCCAACAATGAGAGCATGATCCCTTCAAGCTTGATCGTTGTTTGGCCTCCGGCTGCGTCCGATCCTGCCAATGCGACGACGCCGCTGAGCGTTCCATGAGCTACAGCTTCTGGTGGGCCGTCGCTCCTGCCGAAGTCCTGGTACGTGCGCAGGGAGAGCTCACCACCAAAAACATCGGCGTAAAAGTTCAGTGCTTCCCGCGCCGTTCCCGGGAAAAAGACGTACATCTGAGGTCCTGTCATGCGCCCATTGGTCCTAGGGGTCGTGGCGGTGCTGTCCTTGACCCGGTCGATGGTGGCGCCCCAGCCCGCTTCAGTGCCTCCGTGGATGAGTTTTTGTACCTGTTCGATGTCGAGATGCTCAGAGAATTGAACCGTGAGGACAAGCTCCGTCTCCGTGCCGAGATCGTTTAGCTGCACAGTGACAACAGGGGCAGTACGCTCGTGCTCGCTGTCGAGTTCGGGCCAACCCCCGACTGCCCCCCAGCGGAAGACGAGTTGCTCGTCGGGAATGATCCTCAAATAGATCCCCCCAGTCGGGTAGCTAACGCCGTCATTGACGATCATCTGCTGCTTCCACGTTCCCCCCACGCGGAGATCGACCTCAATGGGTGTGGTGGGTGTGGGCATGTCGGGGTTGTAGAACCAAGCCAGGTGCTCAGGCTCAGTCCACGCTGTGAACACCGCATGCCGCGATGCAGCCAAAATTCGGGTGAGGGTGAAGCTTCTATCCTGCGTCGGGTAGTCGGTCATCATCTATCCTCCGGTTCTGTGAGCGCATCGGGCCGATCGGGTGTTGCATAAAGTTGAGCGTCGAGTCGATTCAGTTGGGTGCTCAAGAAATCGCGGTACGAGCCCATCCATTCCTCAACTTTCTCTAACGGCGCCGGCTGGCGGCGACAGCCCCTCCACGGCGCAGATCTGGACCTGGTACTCAGCCCGACCTGCTTGAGCACTTTCAGGTGGCCCGATACGGAGGGCACGCTAATCGAGTGCGGGGCTGTTAATTCGCTAACTGTCGCCTCACCCGGCTGCAGTTGTTCCAGCAAGAAGCGGCGCGTCTGATCGGCCAGCGCAAGGAAAATCAGACTCAGTTCACCCGTTCGCGCTCTACCATAATTACGTACTGACACAAATACAAGGCTGACAGTTCGCTTGTGCTGCACGTTTCGTTGGATTTGTAGCGCCCTCCGGGCCCAGTTAGTTGGTGCTGTTCAATCGTCGGTCTACAGGAGTGCAGCCCCGGGGATCCTCTATCGGACTCGAGCCATCATTGTGGAGGGCTCGCTGAGTTGAGCAAAACCGTACTGGGAGTAGAGCCCATGCGCGTCGCCAGTGGAGAGGAGAATTCGCTTCAGCTCGAACGATTCGAGGTCCGTGACAATGCCCGCTGCAAGCATCTTGCCGATGCCGAAGCCTCTCATCTCCGTCGCGACGAAAACATCACATAGCCACGCGAAGGTGACGCCATCCGTGACGACCCGGCCATAGGCCATTTGCTCTCCGGATTCGTCGTACACCCCGTAGTTGCGAGAGGCATCGATCGCCGCATCCTGTGCCCTGCGAGTCCGGCCCAACGCCCAATAGGACTGTTCGCTGAGCCAGCGGTGTACCCGGTCCCGATCGATTCGATGAGTTGACGTGGAAAAGGTGTACTGCTGGCTCATGGCATCACTTTAGCGGAGGAGTTCCGGGAAATATGGCACAGGGGTCGGGCAACGGTCCGAGGGCGAATCCTGGTTGTTGAAAGGAAATCACCTTCGCGTATTCATACTCGGATAGCGAATCTGCAATTCCAGAGTCCTGGTGTCATGCGAGCATGGCTGAGAGGAGCACGTGTTAATGGCGCCATCGGGGTCGTTGCGTCATCATCGAACTGCACCTCCTCCTTCAATGGCGCACCGCACTGTCTGCCGCGCGACCACGCGGGTACCGCCTTCGATCACGAAGCTGAACGAGATGGCTGCCGTGATGGCCATCGACGCGACCTGCAACCCGCGGTATGCAGAAAACGCAAGGGTCCACATGACTGTTACCGATGCGTGCGGCGAACAAATCATCAACTTTACCGAGCGCATGATTAATGCCGGGGGCTTCACCTATTCCTTCGATGTACCGACTGATGCTGCACCGGGCGAAGCCGCATCTGAGGAGGTGCCATCCGGCGTCGACTGATGCGACAGCCATCGAACCAAGCGCCGGTCAATCCTCGCCCTATGTCCAGAAGTGCTTCGGTCGTGGGACCGCAAGATCCCCGGGGGGCTTCGGTACGATTTCTCGTATGAGTGACGACGTGCGAAACATTTCGGCTGCGCTTGAAGGAATCTCCGAGCATTGGCAGCCCCACCGCCTGACGAGCGTAAACGACTACGACGTGAAGGTGGTCAAGCTTCAAGGAGAATTCGTCTGGCATACCCATCCCGAGACGGACGAGTTGTTCATGGTTCTCACCGGCGAGCTGACCATTCAACTCCGCGATCGCGACGTCGTCCTCGGGCCGGAGGACGTCTTTGTGGTGCCCAAGGGAGTGGAACACTGCCCGAAAGCCGTGGGGGAGGTTCAGGTGATCCTCTTCGAGCCGCAGGGAACCACCAACACGGGGGATGCCGGTGGAAGTATGACTTCCGGCCTTCGCGAACTCACCTAGACTCGCGCTGCCGCGGATCGCCCGCCCCGGGTGAAAGACTGTTGCCATGAGTCCTGGACCCGATTACGGCCTATATGCGGCAAAAAATGCGGCAACATGTAGCGCACGGCACAGACCTCGGTGTCGATGCGCGGTTTGTCGACATGCTCGCCGAGCGAGGCTCCCGAATTCTTGACATCGGGTGTGGCGCAGGATCGGCCGTCGCCTACCTTCGCAGTTGTGGTCATACCGCTTACGGAATCGATCCCACTGGGATGGTTCTGGACATTGCCCGAGAAAGGTTTGATCCGGCCTGGTACGCGGAGTTGGACGCGATGGCTTTGTCAAACAGGACGCTTATCAGTGCTGGCTTTCCCCGGCAGTTCGACGTCGAGCACGTTGTTCGCATCGTAGGGGAAGGCTGTTCTGACGAAGCGTGGCCGTGCGTGGGCTTCCGCGGGTGAAAGGCCGAAGTCCACAACACTCATGAATTGCTGCAGCTGACCCCGGATCGGGCGGCGCACCACAACTCCTCTAAAGTGGTGGGACTCGCCTTATGAGGCGATGGCCGGCTCGTTCCAGTGTACCGGCGCCCATGGGCCCGAGGGAGGCCATGCCGGTTACCGTGTTGCCATTCATTTGTAGAAGTCGATGTTTTGGATGATCCGGGTGGTGATCCACTCAGGACCGACTGTTTTTCTGACCGAGCCGCGCCAGGAGGTCTTCCTCAGCGTCAGCACCGGGCCGGATGCCGGTGGGGATCCGGAACAGGAAGAACAGACCCAAGACCCACCAGAGCCCAAACAGGATCCACGGCGGGGGAGTGAGCGCGGCGGGCATTCCCGGCAGGTACAAGCTCAGCAACCCAACGCAGAGCACCACCGCGGCAACACCAATAATTATCCCTCCGTTACCAGCTCCACCAACGCGCAGCGGACGATCCATGGCTGGCTCCTTGCGGCGCAGAATGATGAACACGACGGCCACCAGGAGATAAGCAATCACAATGCTGGGGGCTCCGGAGTCCACCAGCCAGACCAGCATCGCTTCACCGAAGAAAGGGGCAAGGAAGGAGAGCCCACCAATGAAGAGCAGTGAGTTGGTGGGGGTACGGTACTTTGGGTGCAGTTTGCCGAACCATCCGGGCAGCATGCCCGAACGTGCCATCGAGTACATCAGCCGGGATGCCCCCAACAGCAGGGAGTTCCACGACGTAAGGATGCCGGCGATGCCCCCGGCAATCAATACTTTGGCCATCACATCGGTGCCAAACAGCGCACCCATCGCGTCCGCCGTCGCGATGTCGGCCTGGGCGATCTCTGCGGAAGGCATGGCCGATGAAGTGGTCAGCACTGTCATGACGTACCAAATGGTTGCGAGGATCACAGCGATAACTACCAAACGGCCGATCTGCCGGGGCGGGATGTTCACTTCTTCGGCCGACTGTGGAATCACGTCGAACCCCACGAACAAGAACGGCACCACCACGAGGACGGCGAAGTACCCGCCCATGCCGCCAGTGAAGAATGGTTCCATGTTCTCGGTCGACCCACCCGTAAAGGAACCGAAGATCAGCATCAGACCGATGATCATCAGCAACAGCACGACGAAGGTTTGGGCCACCCCTGCCAGTTTCACTCCGAGGATATTGACCCCGGTGATCACGACGGCCGCGACCGCGCCAACCAGCGCCCAGGTCAGGTGCACCTGGCTGCCAGCAATTTCCCACAACGGAACCTGGTTCAGATTGGGAAAGAGGTACAGAGCGGTGCGGGGAAGCGCCACCGCCTCGAAGGCCACAATGGTGACGTAGCCCCCGGTGATTGCCCAGGATCCAATGAAGGACCAGCGAGGCCCCATTCCTCTCAGGAGGAAGTTATGTTCGCCGCCCGCCTTGGGCATCGCGGCGGTGAGCTCCGCGTAGGTCAGTCCGACTACCGCCATGATCACGCCACCAGTGACCATGGCAAGCGTGGCGCCCATCGTGCCGGCCTCGGCTATCCAGCCGCCGGTCAGCACTACCCAGCCGAATCCGATCATTGCGCCAAATCCCAGTGCCAAGGCGTCCCAGTTGCCCAAGACTTTCAGGAGGGAGGTATCCGTCGGTGTTGATGGTGAAGTACCCATGCGAGCCTCTTCTTGGTGCTGGTCCGTTGGCAATTACGAACACCCTAGTACCGATTTACTCGCTGAGCCGCAGAGAAACCCAACATTTCCTCGGGTAAATGTCTGGCAACCACAACTAGCGTTGATAAGCGCTGTCCGCGCCCTGGACTAAGAACCTACCCGCTTCGTCGAAGCTTGATTGCCAGTGACAGCTCTTCTGGAGCACCCGCCGAGAAAAGCACCGCAGTGCTTCCGGTAGCGATGCGCCCGGTATCGGCAGCCGTCGTGTCGACATCTGCGTGTTCGGGCGGCCATACGACCGAGAATCGCTCGAAGACGATCTCATCATTCTCCGTCCAGGTCCTGCCACGCGCTGAACTAGTCCGGATCCAGTAGCGGCGGTGCTCACGTTGCCAGCTTTTCAGTGAGCCGTCATCTTCGCCTTCGTCGGCGGCAAACGCAGCGTCCGCGCTGGCGAACTGACCGATCCGCAAGTCAGTGCTGCGGATCACTATCCGGGGTTTCCCGGCACCATCGCAGGCAATCCAATGCGATCCGATTCGTGGGAGCTGATCGCCTCGGGCGGTGAACTCACCGACCAGCTCAGCGGTGGCCCGTTTCCTGCCGCTCAGAACGATACTGAGAAGCTCGTCCGCCAGTCGCATCGAGTCGCCAAAGTGTTCCACCGTGTAGCCCGGGCAGGTGGCGACGACGTCCGGGGCGGCCTGACCATAGGCCGCCCACATTTTCTCAGCTGCAACCAGGTCCACGGGCCCGACCTGCTTTTGCGGTTCTCCAGTCATGATCGTTTACCTTACAGAACCAGTCCCTGTGCTCTTACCAAGTTTCTGAGTATCTGCATGGAACTCACCGTCGACTGGCCGCAAAAGCGCGGGTACACACTCTTCACCATCGACCGCAGTCCGACAACGGAGCAGGCCCGTAAGAACAGCGTCGATGCCTAGAGATCCGGGACGGATGAGGGGAAGATGAAAGCGTGCACCGAGTACAGCCGATCGTCGAAAGTTCACCCATCATGGCACTAGATCATGAAGCTGGAGCTGCACCAGGAACAGAGCGCACAACCTGCGCAATCGTTGGTGGCGGTCCCGCCGGGTTGGTGCTGGGACTCCTCCTCGCCCGTGCCGGTGTCGAAGTCACAGTCGTGGAAAAACACGCGGACTTCCTCCGCGACTTTCGAGGCGATACTGTCCACCCGACGACCCTCGACCTACTCGACGATCTAGGGCTATTCGACAAGTTCGATGCACTTCCGCAGTCCCGTGTGACCAGTGTGTCAGTGCCGCGCTCGGACGGTGGGCAGGTCATAATTGCTGATTTCAGCCGACTCCCGCTGCGCCACCCCTACATCGCCATGGTCCCGCAGTGGGATCTCCTTAACCTCCTCGCCGAAGCGGCCGCGCGAGAGCCGATGTTCACACTGCTGATGGAATACACAGTCACTGGGGTTATTCGAGACAGCGACCGGGTGAGCGGCGTCAACTACGACTCGCCCGCAGGCCCGGGACGGTTGCTCGCCGACCTTACTGTGGCCTGCGACGGTAGGGGATCAATTGTCACTGAATCCATAGGCCTTCCCGCACAACAGTTTCGGGTCGAGTTCGACGTCTGGTGGTATCGCATCCCGACGCATCAGGAAAAGCGTGAATCTCTCGTGCCCCGCGTCGGCGGAGGGCAAGCGGCAATCGTGATCCCCCGCGACGGGTACCTACAGATCGCTGCCCTGATCCCGAAAGGTTCCGACGCCGTGCGACGGGCCCGGGGGATTGATGCCTTCCGTGCAGAAGCCGCAAGTCTCCTACCTGACCTCGCTGAAGGTATTTCAGCGATTCGATCGATGGACGAGGTCAAACACCTCAGTGTCCGCGTCGACCGGCTACGCCGCTGGCACGCTCAGGGGGTCCTCTGCATCGGAGACGCTGCACACGCGATGTCACCGGTCGGCGGGGTAGGAATCAACCTTGCGGTCCAGGATGCTGTAGCCACCGCGCGAATCCTCGCTGAGCCACTTCAACACGGCACCCTTCGCCGAGCGAACGGCACCCGCATCCTCGCACGCGTTCGTCGGCGACGCGCTCTTCCTGTAGTTCTGATCCAGAGCCTGCAACGGGTGGTGCACGCCCGCCTAATCATGCCTGCACTCAATGAGGGCGCTACCGGACCGCCGCGGCTGCTCCTCAACATCATCGGACACCTACCGCCGGTGACAGTTATTCCAGCTGCCGTCATTGGTGTCGGTCCCCGCCCCGAGAAGGTGCCCGCGTGGGCGTGTCGCCCGCCCGGATAGGCAGTCTCTTCGGCTGCACAAGGCACATCGACAAGAAATGTCAGCGGGGAATAGCATAATTCCCGTAATGCGGCGGTACCCTCCGCCGACATCAACCATGGGGAAACATGGACCACAGTCTCTCTTCCGCGACGCCCGGCACCAGGCGACCCTTCACCGGACCACAACGCACCATCGAAGGCACCGGACGTCAAAGATGCTCAAGCGCTTGAAGTTTCACCCTCCGCACTAGGTTTCCAGCGGGCGCATTGGCCCTGATTCGATCGACAAGACAATCTTCCCGGGCTGAGCGCCGCGGCGTTTGAACAGTTGGTCGCGTAACGTGGCGGTGGGGTTGGCGAGTTAGCTACTTTGTCTGGAGAGAGTGAATGAACTCGTCCGCCTGCCTAAGGTTGCGGGCCAGCTTCTCTCGTTTGGCCTGTGCATCACTGATGTACTCCTCGAGCAGGACCCTGTCAGCAGGATCCGGTGCCGACTGGTCCAGGCGGGCGATCGTGTCGAGTAGTTCGGCCATCTCCTCAAGCGTGAAACCTAGCGGCTTCATGGAACGGATGACCAGCAGTCGGGCAAGGTCAGCTTCGGTATAGACGCGGAACCCGCCATCTGTTCTGGTGCTTGCCGGCAGGAGTCCGACGTCGTCGTAGTGCCGAATAGTTCTCAGTGACAGGCCCGTTTCATCAGCGAGTTCCCCGATATGCATGGTCCGCGAGGCCGTCGACGAGCGGTGGTTGGTGGTCATGAAAACGACTCGTCCTCGTTTCGATTGAAACTCTACCCTCACGTTAGGGTAGAGTTTTCCATTGTACGGGTGCCGCGACTGCCAAAGTCTCCGCCGCATCCCATGCCTTCCCGCTACGGTACCCGCGCGATGCTGCGCCCACAGAATCTCCCGCTGAACGCCCTGCGGTCTTGAATAGTGAATGGAGCCAGGATGGCTATGAAAATGATCGACGTCGACCCGGCACCAACCCCGGAGCAGCTCCAGTCGGTCCGGAGGACGCTAAGCTCGCCCCGGCGCCTGAAGACTGAGGTCCTGGCCGGTTTGGTGGTCGCTTTGGCGCTCATTCCGGAAGCCATCGCATTCTCGATCATCGCAGGAGTGGACCCTCGCCTTGGGCTCTTTGCCTCCTTCACCATGGCGGTATCCATCGCGTTCCTGGGCGGACGCCCTGCCATGATCAGCGCCGCGACAGGCGCAATAGCACTGGTGATTGCCCCTCTGGTGGCCAGTCACGGTGTCGACTATTTCATCGCGGCAGTCATTCTGGGGGGCATATTCCAAGTGATCCTTGGTGTGTCTGGCGTTGCGAAACTAATGCGATTCATTCCGCGCTCGGTGATGGTCGGTTTCGTTAATGCACTAGCCATCCTCATTTTCATGTCGCAGGTACCTGAACTTATCGACGTTCCCTGGCTCGTATACCCGCTGGTTATTCTTGGGCTGGTGATCGTATTCGGCCTTCCGAAATTGACCAAGGCTGTGCCTGCGCCATTGGTAGCGATTGTGGCATTGACCCTGATCACTGTCTTCGCCGCCGTCGCTGTTCCCACCGTGGGCGACAAGGGGGAGTTGCCGGACAGTTTTCCGTCCCTGTTCATTCCCGCCGTCCCGTTGACTGTCGAGACGTTCCAGATCATCGCGCCTTTCGCATTGGCGATGGCGTTCGTCGGGCTGCTGGAGTCGCTCATGACCGCAAAGTTAGTGGACGACGTCACCGACACCCGGTCGAACAAGACCCGTGAGTCCTGGGGGCAGGGTGCAGCAAACATTATTACCGGATTCTTCGGTGGGATGGGCGGCTGCGCGATGATCGGCCAGACAATGATCAATGTCAAAGCTTCCGGAGCGCGGACACGGATCTCGACGTTTTTCGCTGGAATCTTCCTGCTGATTCTTGTTGTAGCGCTGGGCGAGATTGTTGCGCTCATACCGATGGCAGCACTCGTCGCGGTGATGGTCTTCGTGTCAGTTGCCACGTTCGACTGGCACAGCATCAAACCAGCTACGCTCCGCATCATGCCGAAGAGTGAAACGATTGTCATGGTCTCCACAGTGGTAGTTGTGGTCACCACCCATAACCTGGCCATCGGCGTCGGAGTGGGTGTCCTCGTCGCCATGGTGCTCTTTGCGCGCAGGGTGGCTCACTTCGTCACGGTTGACCGCACGGTGACCGAGGTCGACGGCGAACAGATTGCCACCTACAAGGTCACTGGCGAGCTGTTCTTCGCGTCCTCCAACGACCTCTACACCCAGTTCGACTACGCATTGGATCCCGCGATGGTGGTCATCGATATGAGCGGCTCACATCTCTGGGACGCATCAACAATTGCCTCGCTCGATGCGATCACCGAAAAGTATCACAAGCACGGAACGCAGGTAATGGTGTCAGGTCTCAATGACTCGAGTGTTCAGATGCGCGCACGTCTGGGCGGCAAGCTCGGGGCCGGACACTAAGACCCTCAGTGGTCAGAGTGGAGCAGACGTCGCTCACGGGCGACGGCTGCTCCACCTCGAGCTAGGAACCAGAGCGTGGACCCTCGTTGTCGGCACGTGTTCCGGCATCATCCGGTTCAGGGGCGGTGACCGTCTCATCAGCTGGGTTGCTGCGTTCCTGGTAGACATCGGGGATACCGTCGCCGTCGGCGTCAACACCTTCGTCGGCTTCAATCATCCGGTACTGCTTGTTCCGGGCGCGGAGGATCACTGACGCGATGAGAGCAGCCAGAATGGACGCCGTGAGGATGCCGACTTTGGCGTGATCATTGGTGGATCCATCGGGAGTGAAACTAAGGTCAGCAATTAGCAGGGAGACGGTGAAACCGATCCCTGCCAGCAGCGCCACACCGATCAGGTCCACCCAGCGCAGGGCCGGGTCGAGATTCACCTTGGTGAGTTTGGTGAGGAGCCAAGTGGTGCCCACGATGCCGATTGGCTTGCCGACCACCAGACCGAGAATGATGCCGAGCGCCACCGGATCGGTGACTGCTGAGACGAATCCGCTCCAGCCACCCACTGTGACGCCCGCAGAGAAGAACGCGAAGACTGGAACAGCGAAACCTGCCGACAGGGGACGGATCCGGTGCTCAAAGAGTTCGGCAAGGCCCGGGCCAGCGTCCGGTCCTGCGGTGGCCTTCCGATGGAGGACCGGTACGGCGAACCCGAGAAGCACTCCAGCGACCGTGGCATGGACACCACCAGCGTGAACTAGTGCCCAGACAACAAAACCGATGGGCAACAGGATGAACCAGGCGGCAGCGGGCTTCAAATGAAAGAACTCGCGATACTTCTGCGCGAGCAGCGTGTACAACGCCAGCGGGATGAGGGCGAGGAGCAGGGGGGTGACCTGGATATCGTCTGAGTAGAAGACGGCAATGATGGTGATGGCGATCAGATCATCGACGACGGCGAGCGTCAGCAGGAAGATTCGAAGCGCGCTCGGTAGGTGGGATCCGACGATCGCCAGGACAGCGACGGCAAAGGCGATGTCGGTGGCGGTGGGAATCGCCCAACCTCGCAGCGTATCGGGGCTGAAGATATTGATTCCAACGTAGACCAGGGCTGGAACAGCCACGCCACCGACCGCTGCGGCGACCGGAACAACCGCCGTACGGGGGTTGCGCAGGTCGCCGGCGATGAACTCACGTTTGAGTTCGAGTCCGACGAGGAAGAAGAAAACTGCTAGAAGCCCGTCGGCCGCCCACGCGCCAAGACTCAATTCCAGATGCCACGGTTCGTAGCCGAAGGTGAAGTCCCGCAGCGCAAAATAGCTGTCGGACGCCGGAGAATTGGCCCAAATGATTGCAGCTGCGGCCGTGATCACGAGCAGGATCCCGCCAACGGTTTCCTTGCGGAGAATCGCGCCGATCCTGAGTGACTCGGAGTACGTGCCGCGGCCGATCACTCCAGATTTTGGGTTGGGCTCGGTACCTGGTTCTGCCATGAGTAGGGCTCCTGCGTTGGGTTCGACAATAGACATTGCCGACCAGACTGCCCGGCTCACCTTAGATAAAGTCTACCGGTTGGCGAGGACCCATGGGCTCACGGAGTCGGTTCAGAAGCCAGTGTTGCTGTCCCGGCTAGCGGCGGGGGCTATTCTTTCGGGCGGTAATCCGACGGGTCAAGTCAGATGCGGCAAGGACGGTAACGGTAATGGAGATCGCGATCAACGCGAGCATGAAATAAAGGCCGATGAGCGTTGCCATCGGGGATTGGGCACCGCGCAGCATGGCTAGTCCGCCCACCAGCCCAACTGACCAAAATGCCACCACACAGGCAAGGACTACAACTGCCGGCAGCCAGTCCCGGTTAGCGCGCAGCCATCGCCACGTGCGGGCCGCGATGCTGTTGATTTTCTCCATGCTTCATACTGCCCTCTGCGTAGGTGGAACGGCGGCTGGGACACGCGTTGGCTGGGTCACGTTTCGGTGTCCTGATCCAGACGGAACGGGGGGTACTCATCGCGCATGAGTGCGCCGTAGCCGAGGACGCGGTACGTCCAGCGATTCAGCCCCAGGATGAAGGCAAACAGCGGCCGGGGATACCTGCCGGTGAAGAGCAGCGACACCACCGCGACGAGCACCAGAAGTCCGAGGAGAGACAACCCACCCGTGGCGTTATATTCGCCGCTCTGGACCTGCCATCCCCACGCAGCTGAGCCGGTGATTGCCGCGACTATCAACAAGTGCGGAATGAGGAGGAGCCACGACTTGACAAGCACGAGGCCACGGGAGAGACGCTCCGGGTACTCGACGACGACGTCGGCCGGGTAGTTGGTCCGGGCCAAGGTGAAGGGCGGGTACTTGTCGGTCCCCGCGGCTGAATACGCGTAGAAGGCCACCCTCCAATTCCACCGTAGAACTCCCACATTGAAGGTGAAGAGCGCACGGGGGTAGCGGCCGGTGAAGAGGATGGCGAACCAGGCAACAATTGTCGTCACCGCAAAAGCGAACCAGAGGAAGAAGAGCACCAGTACATGCGGAATGGCCAGGAACCATTTCACCAGCCACATCCAGCGGGACAGCGAAGGATCTAACTCGCCAATCAGGTGCACCGGATACGACGCTGGCGGTGTGGTGGCTAGGGAGGCCCCGGGAGGGGAAGCCAGATCCCCGGGCGGAGGGGGTTCGGAGGGCGGCGTACCGGAATCGGACTGCGTGCGCCCTAAGCCGATGGCTCCACCGATCAATAGTGGTAGGCCGATAGCCAAGGTCACTAGGCCGATGATGAGGACAATCGCTCCTGCCGGGCGAATTAGTTCGGAGCGGAAGCCGGCCTGCAGATCAGCTGAGAGGCCGGGGGATGCATCGGCATTCATCATGACTACTGTCCAGTTGCCGGGCGCAACGTCCCAGGTCAGTTCTTGTTCACCCGTGCCCGAGGCTGAGGCCGCCCAAAAATCCTGAGCTGCGGGTGACTCCGGAGCCGCTGACCCGGAAACGGTGCGGTACACCGGGCGGAAGGGGTTGAAGTCCACCTCCCTTAGCACCGTGTGGTTGACCCCATCAAGGTAGTCGTCGACGTCCTCCTTCGGAGCTAACCCGATGAAGATTTCGTCAGCAGGTTCGGAAGCCGCTGCCCGTAACCTCAGCGTCCCGACGTCGAAGGGCAGGCGTTCCGGTGTGCCCTCGCCGAAAGCTTCAAGGCGCGGTGACACGAGCGCGTAGGAGGTGACTGCATACCGCTCGGTAGCCGAGGTGAAATACCCATCGTCCCGCTGGTCGGATGCCCGCAGGGTGATGGCAAGCCCCCCGGCCACAAGTGATGAACCAATGATCGATAGGACGATCCCGATGGTGAGCAGTGCAATTGAGCCAGCTTTGTTCATGGAAACAGAATGCGGCTGGCGGATGAGTCTCGATAGGGTCGAAGGTCACTTCTGTCAGTCGACGGTCACCGGCAGGTTGTGGAGCGCCGTGAGGCGGATACGCTCGGCAATGTACTCGGCGTCCCGGGCGACGCCCTGAACCATCGAGGAAGAGAGCGCATATTGGAATAGTCGGCCGAGGAAAAACAGGCCGGGTTGCGCGTCGACTACCCCACGGAGCTGAACCGGATCCTTGCCCGCCTGGATTGACGGTAGCTCAATCCAACTGTCATCTGGGCGGAATCCTGTACACCAGATGATGTTTTCCACCTGCGGGCAGCTTTCGTCCTCCAGCACCAGTTTGCCATCCCGGGCGGCAATCGTCCGGGTGACGCGTTCGACCCCGGCCCTGGATAGGTCAACATTCTTGACGCGAATCAACGGTCCACTGTGGTTGACAACCGATGGCCGCATCTTCCGGCCGACCGGGGTGCGGAGGGTGAAAAGGTGGGAGAAGGACCAGAACACCAGCCGGTTCAACAGCCTCCACCACCAGGACCGAACCTTCGCGGAGTTTTTGAGGATTCCGGTAGGCAGCCGAGTGTAGTTGCACAATCCCAGGATCCAGATTAATTGCAAACTCAGGTGTCTTCGGAACACCGTCGTAACCGGCTGCGACCACCACGTTCCGAGCCACGTAGCATGAACCACCGGGATCCAGCAGGAACCGGATGCCATCGTAACTCAACCGACTAACCGTGACGCCGCTACGGACCGGTAAATCCCACTCCTTCGCGTAGTTATCCAGAAAGACGGCAAACTCTGCTTTGCCGGGGAATGACCAGGGGGGCGCGGGAAACACTTTGTCGGGCGACTGTCCAGGGCCGCGGATATACCGTTCGATCCTTCGCGCTGGGCAGGCAGCCGAAACTCGACGTAGCATCCTGTCGGCAAGCCGTCGCCTCTTTGTCGAGCGTGGCTACCCGGGCACAACAGTCGGGGCAATCGCCCAGGAAGCGGGCGTGTCCGTCGATACTCTCTACTCCTCGGTCGGGCGGAAACCCGAGCTGGTGAGGGCCGTATTGGAATCGGCTATTTCCGGCCCTGATTGGCCCGTGCCCGCCGTCGAGCGTGACTACGTCCAGCAGATTCGACTGATGCAAGGGGCACGCGAGAAGCTCTCCTGTTATGCGCAGGTCATTGCCAAGATCAACGCGCGCACTGCTCCGCTGCTGGCTGTTCTAAGCGATGCTGCGACAACCGACGTGGACTGTGCGGAGCTTCTGACGGAGATCGCGGATTGGCGAGCGGCCAATATGGAGCTTTTCGCTGCAGATGTTCGGGAAGCAGGAAATGTCCGTGCCGATCTGGACTACCGCCGGATCGCAGACATCGTCTGGGCAACTGCGGGCTTCGAGCACTACCTGCAGTTTGTCGTCGGGCGGGAGTGGACGCCTGAGGAGAACGGCGCGTACCTTGCCGAGGTGTGGACGATGACCTTCCTCGTGGAGGGCCCGATCCTGTTGGTCGGAACAGGCCGAACGGCACTTCTGCCCGGCGGGAGGCACCGCTAGGACTGGCTTATGACTAGATCATCGACGCTCACCGCAGCGCAGCCGCCATTCGATGCCGTCATCTTCGATCTGGACGGGGTGGTCACAAACACCGCCGTGATTCACCGGGGGGCGTGGGCGGACACGCTCGCGGCGATTATCAGCGATTCGCGATGCCCGGTGGGGGCGAGTCGTGCCCCGTTCACTCAGGACGACTACTCCACAACCGTCGACGGTAAACCACGGGAATCGGGGCTTATCGACCTGCTGGCCTCCCGCGGGATCACTCTCCAGATGGGGCAGGCCACAGATGCCGCAGGGGACTGGACCGCCTACGGGCTGGGGGCGCTGAAGAACGAGGCCTACCTGAAACGGCTCGCTGCTAACGGTGTGCAGGCCTATCCGGGCACTCGGCGGCTGCTTTCGGCCCTGCATGATGAAGGGGTACCTGCGGGACTTGTGACATCGAGCCGGAACGCGACGCCGGTGGTGTCAGCTGCCGGGCTGGTGGGCGCTTTCGAGGTGACCGTTGACGGGACACTCAGCTTGCGGCTGGGATTGCCTGGCAAGCCAGCACCCGACGTCTTTCTCGAAGCGGCCCGCCGGCTAGGGGTGTCACCAGACCGGGCGGTTGTCACTGAAGATTCGGTGGCTGGAGTGGTCGCGGCGCGCCGCGGGGGATTCGGTCTTGTGGTGGGGATTGACCGATCGGGGTCCAGACGAGCGCTGGAGGCGGCGGGAGCTCATGAAGTTCTCAACGACGTCGGGGAACTCGACCTTGGGATGGTGTCGGGCGACCCATGGCATCTCGTGTACCAAGGTTTGGATCCCAGTCAGGAAGGTCATCGAGAAGCGCTGACCACGCTAGGCAATGGCTACCTGGGGGTGAGGGGAGCGTCAGCGGAGGGAGGCGAGTTCTCCTACCCCGGGATGTATCTGGCGGGTGTCTTCAACCGGGTGGAAACTCAGGCCGGCGAGCGCTTTGCGCTAGAGGAACACATGGTCAATACCCCGGATAGCCTGTCGCTGGACATCTGCCTGCCAGGCGGACAGTGGTGGTCCGCCGGTGGATTGCGGACCATTAGCGAACGAAGGACCCTGGACCTCAGTAAGGCACTGCTGCAGAGGCAACTTGTCCTTGAGATCCCCGACGGACGGCTACTGCGGCTCACCCAGCTCCGATTCGTATCGATGGCCGAACCGCATCTTCTTGCTGTCGAGACCAGGATCATGCCGTTGGGCTGGAGCGGAGGAATCACCCTCCGAACTGGAGTGAATGTCGGTGTGAGGAACGCTAATTTGCCGGTCCCTTCCGGAGGAGGCCAGGCTCACCTTCTCGATCGTACGGTTGTGGACGACCCCCTCGACAGCGGTAAAAGCGAGTCGGTAGTAGAAGTGAAAACCACCCAGAGCAGAATTCGAATAGCCATAGCTTTTGACACGAAAGTCACCCCGGGACGCGACCGAGGAGTGCCCGGTCACGAGGGTCAGCATCATTTCCGCACGTTTGAAGCGAGCCTAATCGATGCCACGCCAACGACGCTCACAAAAGTGATCGCAGTGGTGACCTCACGTGACCGGGCCATCTCCTCGCCCCGATCCGGGGCCCAGGCAGTTCTTGCTCGTGCGGGCGGGAACTTCGACCCACTGCTGGCGGCTCATGAGGACGCGTGGCAGCAGGTAGTAAGTCGTTTCACAGTGGAAATAGAGGCGCCGACACAGGTGCGCCTGATCCTGAACCTCCATCTCTTCCACCTCCTGCAGACGTTGACCCGTCATACAGCCGAGCTCGACGCGGGTGTGCCAGCCCGCGGTCTCCACGGCGAGCGGTACCGCGGATTGGTGTTCTGGGATGAACTCTTCGTGCTGCCGGTGCTCACTGCCCGGACCCCCGAGGTGTCGCGCGCCCTCCTTGACTACCGGTGGCGGACACTCCCGGCGGCGCGCCAGGCAGCGGTCGGCCAGGGGCTGGCGGGTGCAATGTTTCCGTGGCAAAGCGGCAGCGACGGCACCGAGAACACCCCGCACTGGTCAAAAAACAACCGGTCTGGGAGATGGATCGCCGATCATTCGAATCTGCAGCGGCATGTGGGACTCGCGGTAGCGTTCAATGCCTGGCAATACTATGAGTGGACACTCGACAAAACCTGGCTCCTCACGACATCATCAGCCAGTTCGAAGGCTACAACGACCTCAAGGAACTGGATTGGATCAAGTACCGGGAAACCTACGGCAACATTGAGCGGCTCGACCTCATCCTTGAGGCAGAGGGCGATGACGTGAACCGATACAAGTTAGCCAAACAGGCTGATGTCCTCATGCTGCCCTATCTGCTGGGCCACGACGGGCTGATCAAACTCATGCGGGATCTTGGTTACACCCTGTCGAGGGATCAGCTGAACTCCACAGTTGACTATTATCTGCTCCGAACCGCTCATGGGTCCACCCTGAGCCGGGTGGCCCACGCGTCGGTGCTGGCCGAGACGGACCCAGACCTCGCATGCCTGAGGCTAAGCGGCGAAACTTTGGTGTTCGCGCCCAGCATGCCCACCGGGCTTGGCTCAGTCGCGTTCAGCATCAACTACCGGCGGCACCTCCTATCCATTCGTCTCACACCCGGTCGGATCAGTATCTCCTCGGCTCCCGGCGACGCCGCACCGATCAAAGTCCAGGTGGGCATCCAGACGAAGGCACTGGCAACGGGCAGACGGAGAAGTTTCAGCGTGGCGCCCCGGATGTCGATACCCGCTTCGGATGGGCCTTTGTGCCCTGTTGTCCCAGTTAACAGCTGACCTATGGTCAACCCATAGGTCATGGTCACATGAACGGAACTTTATGGATGCTTATGACACCCTTTCGCGGGCTGCCGAAACGAACGTGCTACGGGTAGTCCTCAGCCGCACCGAACAGATCACCCTGGTGGAGAGTTGACCTGGAAGGCGTCGACAGACACCGCGCGGCTTGTAGCCCGGTTTCCGTTGGTCGCCGCAACCCTCCTCGCGGGAGCGTGCGTAGCGGTGCTTCTTTTGACGGGACAGCCCGCCGTAGCTCAATGGATCGCCAGTGCCTACGCTGTGGTTGTGGCGGTGTTCCGATCCATCTCGATGGTCGCCGGACTGCTTCATGGACGGTTGGGCATCGACCTGTTAGCAGTAGCGGCTATTGGCTCAACTGTTGCTGTAGGAGAGTACGTTGCCTCCCTGATCATCGTCCTCATGCTCACCGGGGGTGAGGCCCTGGAGGTCTTTGCTCAAGGACGGGCTACGAAGGAGCTTCGCGCTTTGCTAGACCGCTCCCCGCGGCGAGCGCATCGTGAAACTCCAGGCCGTCCACCGGAAGAAATCCCAGTGGAGGATGTTGTTCCGGGCGATATGCTCCTTGTCAGACCTGCAGAGACGGTCCCGGTCGACGGCATTCTCAGCTCCGATGCCGGGACGTTCGACGAGGCGGCGTTGACAGGCGAAAGTCTCCCCGTGGAGCGGGTGAAGGGTGAATCCCTACTCAGCGGATCGGTTAATGGTGCCGATGCAGTCCGTATGGTGGCGACTGCCACAGCTGCCGAATCGCAGTACAGCCAAATCGTTGCGCTAGTCCAGGAGGCAGCAGCAAGCCGGGCGCCGATGGTCCGAATGGCTGATCGATACGCCGTCCCATTCACAGTGTTTGCTTTCGCGTTGGCGGGCCTCGCCTGGTTCTTCAGCCAGGACCCGGCACGCTTCGCCCAGGTCCTGGTGGTCGCGACCCCCTGTCCGTTGCTGATAGCGGCCCCTGTTGCCTTCCTCGCCGGCACCAGCCGGGCCGCCCACGCCGGAATTATTATCAAGAATGCGGGAACGCTCGAGCGTCTCAGCCGGGTCCGGACGGCCGTATTCGACAAGACCGGAACCCTCACGACTGGGCACCCCACCCTCCTGCAGGTGCAGGTGCACGAAGGTGCGGGGGGAATGATGTCCGAAGACAGGTTGCTACAGCTGGCCGCTTCGGCAGAACAGTACTCTTCCCATGTCCTGGCAGGTTCGGTCATTGAGGCCGCAGCGGCCCGCGGGTTGGAGCTCGTACCCGCAGAGAACGCGAGCGAGCATGCCACCGACGGCGTCAGCGCCAAATGCGGCAGGTATACGGTGGTTGTTGGGAAGCCCGCCTTTGTTAGTTCCCGCACGTCTGGATTCGAAGCCGCCACCCTGGTCAGTGGGCAGCTTGGGATCTACATCGGAGTTGACGGGCGCTTTGTCGGCGCGCTGATCATGAGTGACCCGTTGCGCGCCAACGCCGTCGAGACCCTAGCTGCGCTCATGCGGCTGGGCGTCACCGAGACCGTTCTTTTGACCGGTGACGCTTCCTCCACGGCTGGACACATTGCGGCGGAAGCGGGGATCAGTCGTTTCGTGGCCGGCTGCCTGCCAGGGGACAAAGTGCAGGTGGTTGCGTCGTTGTCAGCGCGGCCGGTGATGATGGTTGGGGACGGGGTGAACGACGCTCCCGTCCTGGCGGCGGCGGACGTCGGGATTGCGATGGGGGCCAAGGGCGCCACCGCTGCCAGCGAGTCGGCGGACGTAGTGCTCATGCTCGATGACCTGTCAAAAGTCGCGACCGCAGTTACTATCGGACAGCACACCATCCGCGTCGCGCGGACCAGTATCTGGACAGGGATTGTCCTGAGTATCGCCCTCATGGTGGCAGCATCCTTCGGGGTGGTCCCTGCGGTGTCGGGCGCACTCCTTCAGGAGCTGGTCGATTTGGCCACCATCCTCAATGCGCTGAGGGCGCTCGGGGGGAGCCGGCCCGACGGCGAGAGCAGAATCGCCTCATCGGCAATCAATAGCGCTCCGGCTCCTCACCCAGTGCGAAGTAGCGGCCGTGAACGTTCGTAGGGATAATTTCGACGTAGGTGTACTTTCGGGTGGGAATCCACGGCTTGAGCGGCAGCTTATCCGCTTCGTCGATCTCGGACTGGGCGTCGATCACTCGTGCTACCCCTTTAACGACTACGCTCCGCGCTTCGTCGGCGTCAATCTCGTCGACTTCGAATGCCACCCGGTTGTTTACCGTCAGCTCGGCAAGTTTGGTACCGGGATTGGTCCTGAAGAGTAGCCGTTTGTCGTGCGCAAGGAAATTGATGGGATAGATGTCAGGATCGCCGAGAACGCTGACTGCTAACCGGCCATGCTGGTTTCTCTCGAGTACAGTCCACGAGTCCTCAGTAGACAAAATGGTTCCCGGTCGTTCGTCACTATCCATTGTTGTTCTCCTCGGTGGGGGCGGGTTAGTCCTGCGGCACAACCAGGACAGGGCAATGGGCATGGACCGCGCAGGCTTTACTGACTGATCCAATGGGCTGGTTGAGGAAGCCACCAGACCCGTGGCGTCCAACCACCAGCAACTGTGCAGCCCGGCTTTCGTCAACCAGGGCTTCCGCCGGATTGTCAAACCTGACCGTGACGGTCAGCCCCGGCGGGCGCGAGTTGCCGAAAGCCCGATCCAGTGCTTCTTCTACAAGCAATTCAACAGTTTCGCTCAGTTGCGAGGTATACCGGTTTGGTTCGGATTCGAACCGGGATGCCAGGCGTCTATTGGACTTCTCAATGCACGAAATCACCTCGATCGGTTCATCCATCAGCGACGCCATTCGCCCGGCTACCCTGAGCGCATTCGACGAGTAATCCGATCCATCCACCCCGACAATAATCCGGCTCGATTGTGATTGTGAGTTCATGGGCCCCAGCCTGCCCCCAGTTAGGTCACCGCACTAGGGCCAAACGGCATGAATGCGGCACGGCTGACTCAGATGTCATGATGTTTGCTCTGGGCGCTGACGTAACCGTTTGTGCAGCCAATCCGCCAGCAGGACGCCAGGGATGGCTGACAGTGCGACGACCAAGCCCGGCACCGGCGGCGGCGCCTGTCCGAGAGCGGCCGCCACAGGGGGCACATAGAGAAATAGTGCTAGTGCTGCGAGCTCAGATGTGGCACTGCGGCAGGCAAAGGCGGTCGCTAGCTGGCCTAGGACAACTGCGGCAAATGCTGCCCCGGAGGCCGTCAGAACAACCCCGCCGTCCCACGGCTCCCCGCGCACCCACCCACCCCCAAATAGCACCACCGGGAAGGCAGCCATGCTGAACAATGCCTCGACTGGAGCCATGATGACAAAGGCCCGGAACATGAGTTGCCGATCCATCAGGTGGCGGCGCTCAGGCGGCCGGGTCAGTACCCGCCGGCTGCGGCAGTCGTATGACATTTCGAAGAGACAGCCGTGGAAGCCAGTGCAGTCACCGATTCCTACCTCACCCGACTACGTCGCTGGAACCTGGGCCTCACCCTGCTGCACGGTGTGCAGGTTGTCGCAGTACTCGTGCTGGCGAACGGCTTCGCGATCACCGTCACCTCACAGTTCCCGTCAGGCCCCCGGGTACCCCTGCATCGGCGCCGGAGGCGTTGTTCGACGTCGCTGTCGGTCCAGTCATCGCGGTGTTCCTGGCGTTGGCAGCACTCGACCACCTGCTCACCGGGACCGTCCTGCGCTCCCGCTATGAAGCGGACCTGCGTCGGGGGTTGAACCGTTTCCGGTGGATCGAGTATTCATTCAGCGCAACGATCATGCTGATCCTCATCGGCTTCTACAAAGGCATCACCGGAATCGCCGAGGTGTTGCTGCTGATCGGGGCCAACGTGGCCATGATCCTTTTTGGCTGGCTGCGGGAACTCATGAACCCGCCCGGCCGGACCCGCACAACTATGCTGCCGTTCCGGTTCGGTTGCTTAGCGGGAGCCGCCCCGTGGGTGGCCATAGTCGCTAACCTGACCGATGCGAGTTCTGGTGACACCAACGAGGTGCCTGGCTTCGTGAACGGCATAGTTGTTTCGCTGTTCGTGTTCTTCATGAGCTTCGCGCTCGATCAGTGGCTGCAGTACCGCCGCATCGGTAAGTGGGCTGACTACGGCTACGGCGAGAAGGTCTACCTGGTGCTCAGCCTGCTGGCGAAGTCTGCTCTGGCGTGGCAGATTTTCGGCGGCTCGCTCGCAGGCTGACCTGGTGTTGACTGCCCACCCCACTGGCTCCCACGACCGCTCCTGAAGATCGTGCGAGAGCCGGACCAACTTTGGTGCTAGATTTCACGAGGACGCAGCAACGCTGCGGCCAGCGAGTGGCCAACTGGGCTGCCGAAGATGAGCGAGTAGGACACGAGTGATGGACTGGTTCTGGTTCCCCGTGATGGCAGTAATTGCCGCCAGTTGTGGCTTTGCCGGTGGGTGGGCGGCGATCGCCGTCGATGGTAAACGGCGTAAGCCTCACGTTGTGCCGAACCGTGAGGTGGACGTAGCTGAAGTTCCCCGGGTCAAGGAAGCCGACTGGTCAGTGTACTGGCAAAAAGACAACATCTGGGTGTTGACCAACACCGGATCCGCCAAGGCGACGGCTGTAGACGTTCAGTTTGAACAGTTCACAGTGGAGACCTCAAATCTCCGGGGCACCATGCAGACGTCGGGAGAGGCCTCCTTCACTGGCTACCTGAGGGGAAAGAGGCCTGCAGTGCTCATTACGTGGACAACCATCGACGACGAACAGCGTGGACCTGCCCGACGGGCCGTCCCTCTCCAGGGCAACCGTCGGTGGCAGGACTGGTGACCTGGGAGATTCGTCGCTGAGGGACGGTCACTGGGCTCGTTTCTTGCGCCGGGCGTTCCTGTTCTTGAGAAGGAGTGCTCCAAGGATCCAGCCGCCGAGCGGGTGACGATCCAGACGATCAGGGTTGCGAGCACCCAGCCGTAAACACCTTGAATCTGGAGTCCACCCTGGAAGAGTGAGGCAACAACAAGGGCAATCAACGTGGTGACGAGGCCGATTCCACCCAGGATGGGCGAGGCGTCCTGCCTCGCAACGTTGAAAACGAATGGCCCGAGAATTCCCTGTGCGAACGCAAACACCACTGTGGCAACTATGAAACCGCCCAGTTGCAGGGTCACCTCAGGCATCATCCATGCCGCCAGTAGAAGACCGATGGCGGCAGCAATCAAGTTGATGCCAACATTCAGGAGAAAACGGATCATGACTATCCTCGCTGGGTAGTAGTTTCCACCTAGGCTGCGGGCTCGATTATTTCATCGAGATCCCCGTCAAGGCTCACCCGTTGTGGGTGGTTCGGGAGCGGCTGGACGGCCAACGCGCCACCGAATGAGCGAACCTGCCCTTACTCCCAGATCGGGTCGTGCGTATCAATCTGTTCGATGACCGACTGGATCGATGCCAGCTGTTCGGCACTGCGGTCATGGCCAGGCAACACCTGCGCCCACCCATCGACCGCTACATCACCGAAGTTGCGCCCGTGGCTGGGCGGCACTGCCTCGCTGACCAGCATGTCAGTGACGAGGTGCAGGAAGGTGACACCGGGGATCCAGCGCATCGAATCACTCACATCGGATCCACGGCCCCCGGATGTAGCCGGTCCGGTGAGCCAGTCGGGACGCTGATAGATCATTGCCGGGTCAAGCCAGCTAATCGGGTCGGTGGCATGCTGCAGGTAGCCGAGCCGAGGCTGCTGCCAATCGCCGCCCAACGTTGCGAAGTCGCCGGGTTTGGACTGCCAGTGCACTTCCTTGCCCTGTTGGTAGATGGGCTGCCAGATGGGGCTTCCAGGATCCCGGTTGTCCTGCAGCGAGCGCCACGGTTGTGAATTCGCAGGCGGCCCGGTGAACAATGCCGCATCAGTGCGGGACTGCAGATCGGCGAGATTCTCGAAGCTGCCTTGCATTCCCTGAGCGCCAAGGCTCAGCCCATAGACGGTAAGACGTGGACGATTGCCTTCGGGCAGTTCCTGCCAGCGCGTGGAGATGGCCTCGAAGAGTGCCTTGCTGGAATCGGCTGCAAGTTCTGGGTCGAAAAGGAAGGACACCCAGCTGGGCTGGAAGGAGTACTGCATGGAGGCGGTTGCCGTGTTTCCGACGTAGAAGCAGGTGATCCGCCAGTCGGGGACAGGTGTCGGATCCTTGACGTAGTCCCGCCGGTGTTTGATCCGCGTCAGTTCCGCTGTGCTTCCGAATTAGCACCAGCCCTGAGCAGAACCGTCCTCGTCGAATACGAGGGCCGCGTGGGCGCTGTCAGTCACGACCCGTTTACGCTTGGTCTCGCGGTGGTCCAGACCCCGCTCGGCACCTTCCGGATGGAATCCAATGCACCACCAGCCACCAAAGACACCATTATTGCGCTCCATCAGTTCGGCGAAGGCGTCCCACGGTGAGGCGTCGATGGGTCGGGTGGTGTAGGGCATGGAGTGCACTCCCAATCAGCCAATTTTCTCGATCCTTTTCCGAAACTCAGTTTCAGCTGTGTCCTGAATTGAGTATTCAGCTTCGTGGAGAACCCCATAGGCGAAAGTATTCTCCCCAGCCCGACGCGCAGCACGGGACGTTTTGACCAGATATTGCTGAAACAGGACGCTATCGCGGTGGACCCCCAGGGCGTCCTGAATCTTCTCGGATGACTTCATTGTCTTACCCACTTTTGCGGCGAAACCGAATCCCGAGGCACCTTCGACTGACTTGATCGCGTAGCGCAGCCGCTTGGACCTCTTCCGCACATCATGCAGCAGCTCCAGTTGGGTGTCCAGATCTAGCTCACGGGTGGCTCGATGAGCAGACTTCACTACCAGCGACTGCTGGTTGCTGATCGCCCGCGGGAGTTGAGCAGCGGCTTTTCCACAGTTGTTCTTGTCGCCTCTTAGCGGCAGTCGGGAAACGAATTCATCTAACGCGTCAAGAGTTGTGAAGTATTCGGCAGAGTTCAGGTCCCTCAAAACCAGCGCATATGCCTTCTGGTACTGGACGGCCGACGCCTTAGTCAACCGTCGGACGACATGCCGGGGGATCGACCCCGGCGGGCGGCGACCGATTCCGTTCCTAACCAGGTCCTGCATCACCTCTGCATCCCTGGCGGCACTGAGATCACTGCCGATCAACTTCACTAGTCCTTCGAGGTGATCTGCCCTCGTGCGATCGAGGAGACGCCGATAGGTCTTGAGCATGCTTCGCAGGGTCCTGGCCTTGACACGCAGCTGATGGAGTGCCCCATCCTCGCCTCGGCGCAGCCGTGTATCAGCTGCCTTCAGCTCGTCGGCAACCTGGCGAAACGATGCGGTGAGGACATTCCGGACCGAGCCGGGCTTACCCCCGGTGGGGGGATGCCCGGGTCCGCCGCCCATGGCCTTGGCGAGTTTCGGCTCGCCGCCGCCCGGCGCAGCGCCGGCATTGCGCAAATGCCGGTCGACGGCGTCGACCAGCGTGGCCCGCCCGTTAGTAGGGTAGTTCTTCCCGCCCAGTACTTCCGCTTCCCACTCGCGCCACGATCTCGCGACGCCGGTGGTCAGATCCTGGGACTCCACCGCGTCATCGCTGAGCTCGATCAACGGCTCGCCGGCTGCCCCGATGAGGGTTGTGAGCGTGCGGGTGGTTGTGATGCGTGCCACTGGTATGAGGGCCTGATTCCTGACGTGGACACGAACCAGATCGAGCACTTCCGATGGCACTGAATCCCCAGTATCCGACAGTGGTACGTGTACTTCGAGCCGATGTGGTGCGGCGGGGGA
>NZ_KI914728.1:25861-43201 GCF_000520515.1 Arthrobacter sp. H20 | reverse complement strand
GAGCCGATGTGGTGCGGCGGGGAACTTGGTATGCCATCCTTCGTCGCGGCCACCGTGTCGGCACCGCAGGGTGATTCCATTACGCAGCAATGCCCGGTCCGCCAGGTCGTAGTAGACGGCCTGCAGAATCACTGTTGGGCCGTTATCCACCCGGGCCACTCCCGCGATTCCGGTGAGGTCCGGAATAACCTCTTCGGTCCCCACGTCGTACTTGCGTTCAATCTCCAGCGCTTCGTTACGTGTCATACCCCATATTATTGCTCCGGCGAGGCAGCGCCTACTCGAACCGGGACGGATCGCCCATGCCGTGCCGAACAACTTCGGCCAAGCCGCTGGAGAAGTCGATCACCGTGGTGGGTTCCGCGCCGCAGTCACCGGAATCGATCACTGCGTCCACCTGGTGGTCGAGTTCCTCCTTAATTTCCCAGCCCTGCGTCAGCGGGGCCTCCTGATCGGGGAGAAGGAGAGTGCTGGACAGCAGTGGTTCACCGAGTTCAGTGAGTAGCGCCTGCACCATCCGGTGATCCGGAATGCGCACGCCGACAGTTTTCTTTTTGGGGTGCAGAAGCCGGCGCGGCACCTCCTTGGTGGCGGGCAGGATGAACGTGTAACTGCCCGGTGTCACTGCCTTGATGCTGCGAAACACATCATTGTCGATGTGGACAAACTGCCCCAGCTGGGAGAAGTCCTTGCACACCAGGGTGAAGTGGTGTTTGTTGTCGAGCTTCCTGATGGAGCGGATCCGGTCCAGGGCGTTCTTATTGCCCAGCTGTGCTCCCAGCGCGTAGCACGAGTCGGTCGGGTAGGCGATCAGTCCGCCGGATCTGACGACGTCGACAATTTGGCCTATCGCGCGCGGTTGCGGATCGTCCGGGTGCACATCGAAGAATTTAGCCATGCGACGAGCATACGTCGGCAGGACTCAGGTGATACCCACCTGGAACCAGCCCGCCCAGCCCGTCGACGCGTTCCACCAGGTGCTGTAGACAACGCTGTGAGAGCCGACGACCAACACATCAAGGTGTTCAGTCACACGGGACACAGCGGCCACCTGGCTGCCGGGCCTGGCGATTCCGCCAGAAATGTTGAACCACCCTGCCCACCCGGAGGCGTCATGCCACCAGGTGCTATAGATCCGGTTGTCAGTGCCAACGGTGAACAGGTCAAGGTGGTTGGAATAGCGGGCGACGGCGGTCACCGGTGAGCCGGCCGATGCGACCCCGCCCGACACCTGGAACCAGTTGCCCCAGCCGGTGCGGGCGCTCCACCAGGTGGAGACGATCTTGCCGTCAGGGGCGGTGGTGAACAGGTCAAGGTGATCAGGATGACGGGCCACAACGTTGACCGTGGCATCCGGCCGGGCCAGCTGCCCGCCCACCTGGAACCAGCGGGACCAGCCGCTGCGCTCATCCCACCAGCAGTTCCAGATAGCCGTGGCGGTTGCCCCGTTGGCGGCCACGCCACCAGAAATCTGGAACCAGGTGGACCAGCCGGTCCGCACGTCCCACCAGATGGACATGATCCGGCCGTCCGAAGCAGTGGTGAACACATCAAGATGGTCTGCGTAGCGGGCGAGTACGTTCACCGTCGACCCGGCGCGAGCCACCAGGGTGCCCAGCTGGAACCAGTTGGACCCGCCACCTGAGGAGCTCCACCAGGCGCTGTATACGCGGTTGTCGGTTCCCACGGTAAACAGGTCAAGATGGCCCGCATATCGGGCGACGGCGGTCACCGGCGAACCGGCGCCCCCCGGCGACGCGAACCCGTCCATCAGGTGGAACCACCCGGCCCAGCTGCTGCTCTGGTCCCACCAGTTGGACATGGTGCGCCCGTCGGAGCCGACAGTGAACACGTCAAGGTGCTCCGGATACCTGTCGACCACAGTTATCGGCATTTTCGCCCGCGCGGTCAACGCTCCCATCGGCCCGATTTGGTTCCAGATCACCTGCCGGCAGATCCGGCAGAACGGCACACCGGATTTCCCCATCTTGCAGGCGAACTCCGGCCGGAGCGCACCGCAGCGGTAGTAGTGTGCCCCCTCGAAGGTCCCGACAGTGCCTGCGGCGACCGGGCTGGGCCTCGAATCAACAGTGCTGCAGTCTGGGTTGGTCATGGTGGGGATGGTGGTGGCAGCGTTGACTGCCCAGCGCCACTTGAGGGACGCCCCGGTCCGGGTGATTGTGACGTTGGGTTCGGCAGGTTCCGGGCCGGGATGGTGATCGTGCCCGGTCTCACCGCCGCCAGCATAGTACTGATACTCGTCGGCCGGTCCGAAAGCGGTGTGGCCCATTTCGTGGATACCGATTTCGGTCGCGCTGTCAGCGAGGGAGTAGGTGCCGATCGAGCCGCCGCTTCCTCCGTAGACAGTCGAATTGACGATCACGAGCACAGTGGTGAACTCCGGTACCTGGGTTGCCGCGACGCTCAGCGCCGTCCCTGCATTGCACAGCAGCAGAGGCCTGATACCGTTGCCGCCAAATGTCGCGTCGAAGTACGTTCGTGCGGTGGCCCCAGTGCCTCCGGCCGACGCCGGATCGTCAGCACCCGAATCTGTGGAGGAGACGTTGACCCGGAAAATGTTGATGGCCGGTGCCAGGTCGTTAAACGGTGGGGCACCGAGGAACGCATTAGCGAGCGCAAGACAGGCGGCGTCGAAGGCGGCCTGTTCAGCGGCACGGAACCCGTCACCCAGCAGCACTACGTTGAAGGCGCGGTTGCGTGGCGCAGAGCCCCGGATCTGGGTGGTCCCGATGATTGCGCCGTCGGCGGTGGTCATTCCGTCCCACCCCGTCCCTCAATGGCAATGCTGGTGATCTCGGTGACGATGGAACCGCCAAGTCGTCGGCCTTCCCCTCCGTCGCCGGGTGGTTCAGTCCCACGACCGCCAGCGTCCTGGGTATCGGCTGCCGCAATGTCGATTGACGCGATACTGCGGGCGGTGGGCGGCGCCGGGACGACGACGGTGAACGCGCCGGTGGGCCGAGCTACAGCGACCCGGGTGATTGGCTCTCCGTCGCTCTCCGGGAACACTTCTGAACTGTCGACATCCCCGGTGCGCACCGTGACCCGGGTCAGGGGCCTGCCACCGCCATCCCGCACTTCGGTGTAGAGGCCGGCGCGAATATCGGGGTGAGCGTCAAAACCCGTGACTGCGACGTCGACGGGCTGCTGGAGGATCAGCCGGATGTCATCGCCGTCGTATTCAAGGATCAGTCTGATCGCTCCGAGGCCGGGCGCTGGGTCTCGGTCATCGCAGTTCTTCCCTCGCGGCGGGTGGACTCCACTTCAGTGTCCAGCTGTGGGCGTTACTTGGGTGTTACAACTGGGGTGCGGCCCAGTGAATAACACCCGAATAACACCACTGGGGCTAGGTTGAGGCTTCATCTCCAAGACCCCCAGAGGTAGAGTTCCACCATGATTGAATCTGAGTCTTCAGGTAGCCAGTCCCGCGGTCAGGAACCGGAAACTACTGGACGTTTCATAGTCGTCTTCGCTGACGCTGAGCAGGATGCCCCAGGCCTCCTGCGGGGCGCCGCTGGTATGTCAAACGTTACCGACTCCCGTGATTTTGGCGCCCGCGCCGCGACTCCTGAAGAAACTGGGGGAGCCGATGCCACAGTTTTCTCCCGTCTCGGGGTTGCGGTCGTATCAGCTGATCCGCAGCAGGCACGGTCGCTCCGCGCGTCTTCCGATGAGGGAACCGTCATCTCCGTCTCGCCGGAACTGATCCACCACGTGTTGAGCGATAGCCCGGGTGGCGCGTCGACGTCGTTCCAGGACACCCCGCAGCTCACCTGGGGGTTGCAGGCGGTCGCGGTGGATACCTCTGAGTTCAGCGGCAAAGGCATCCGCGTGGCGGTCCTGGACACCGGGTTCGACTCCAGCCATCCTGACTTCTCCGGACGAAAAATCACGGTTGAATCCTTCGTCCCGGGTGAAACCTCTCAGGACGGGCACGGCCACGGTACCCACTGCATCGGCACGTCGTGTGGGCCACGCTCGACGTCGGACGGGCCAGCCTACGGTGTTGCCTATGAAACGGAGATCTTCGCGGGCAAAGTTCTCGGCGACTCCGGGTCCGGCAGCGACGGCGGCATCATCGCGGGGATTGACTGGGCGATGGCCCACGACTGCGCTGTGATCTCAATGTCCCTCGGGGCCGACATCGCCCAGGTGCACCCGCCCTACACGGCCGTCGGGCGACGCGCACTCGACCAAGGAGCCCTGATCGTTGCCGCTGCGGGGAACAACGCTGACCGTCGCCAGGGCGACTATGGCTTTGTCGGTGCGCCAGCGAACAGCCCGTTCATTATGGCGGTGGGAGCGCTCGACCAGCAGCTCGACATGGCCTACTTCTCAGCGCGGACACTCCCGCTGCGTGGCGGACAGGTGGATGTGGCGGGACCGGGATATCAGGTGTACTCATCCTGGCTGATGCCCGCCCGCTACCGGACCATCAGCGGAACATCAATGGCCACGCCGCATGCAGCAGGAATCGCCGCGCTCTGGGCTCAGGCCACCGGCTATCGGGGTCGGGAGTTGTGGTCGCTGATGGTTCAGGAAAGCCAGCGGCTCCTGATGCCATCGGTCGACGTCGGCTCCGGCCTGGTGATGGCGCCGCAGGAATAGAGCCCGATGAACTTCACAGTCACAGTCGACGACTTGCACCGCCCCGCGATCCAGGAGGTTGCGGAGCGGCTGCGCTCCTGCGGTCTGGACGTTGATCGGGTACTTGACGCGGTAGGGATGATTACTGGGTCCGGGCCGGAGGACTGCCGGCCAGAGTTGGAGGCGGTGGAGGGCGTGTCATCGGTGGACGGTGAAGTACGCTATCTGCTGCCCCCTCCCGAGAGCGATGTCCAGTAGCTACTGGCCGTTCGTAGCAGCCGGGCTGCCGCCTTTACCGCCGACGTCGTCGAGCACTGTCTGAGCTTGCCGGTCCACCAGACCGGTGAACAGCTGCTGCGCAGCCCCGAAGGTGATGGCCCACGCAACAATCTGGGCCGGGTTATCCAGGTCGCTGAGGCCTGGGACAAAACCACCCCGCATCAGCTGGAGGCCAAGCACCGCCGTCAGCGCACCGGCTGGGAGCTTGAGAATAGCAAGGGCCAACGGGAGCCCGAAGGGTGTTGAGGTGCCGCGGACGTGCCTGAGAGACGCCGCTCCCGAGACGGCCGCGGCTATCAGTCCGAACGACTCAATGAAAAAGATGTCCCACGGCCGGGGCCGGCTGCCGGTAGGGCAGACGGTGCCCGCTGATGGTTCAAAACACAGGCGCAGTTCGTCCGGCCGAATCGAACCGGCGACGGCTAGTGCGCACGCCAACACGGTGAGGACCAGGGCCCCCATGATCAGCACGTTGCGGAAGCTGCGTACCCGGGAGAACTCCTCCCGGGACTCGAGGCAGGACGCCCTGAACGCTGCCACGAGGGTCATTCGGGCCGCCTCGTCCAGCGGAGCCGCCGCCGATGCAGACACCACTTTCTCGACAGCGCTCCGATGGGGATCACCCCGTGACAGGTGGCGGCGTGCATGTGCCTGGATACCCGGTAGCTGAGACTGGACGTAGCCCAGGGGGGCCCTCAGGAGGAGCGCCACGTGTGCGGCATCGAGTTGACTGAGGACCCGTTCCACCACCGCCCCGTTGAACGACGTTTGGATGGCCGGCGATTTCTGCTCTGCCACAGTGGTGGCTTCGGTAAGGTGCCAGATGATCGCCTGATCCAATGCTGCCTTGGCACCGCCCTGGCCCGGGGGTGCTCCCGACGGAGGATCGATCAGGCTCACCCACTCGGCGAGGGTCCGCAGTTGGGCAGCAACGGTGATGGCCTGCTCGCGCCAGGCCCTGTTGGTCGGTGGTGCCAGTGGTGGAGGGAGGGGAGGTTGCGGAAAGGCAGAGGGCACGGACATGGCTCACCCTAGTCGAACGACGGATGCAGATGGACGCCAAAGCCGGGCGATGAAGCTGGCAGGAGGGGAGCTTCATCGGGTTGGAGAAGAGGGCGGATGAGCTCAGTGATGCGCCCGGACGGACGCACGCCACACTCGCGCTCGAGGGTGGCCTGGTACGAACGGTAGCTGCGGATCGCCGACCCATGGTTGCCCCCAGCCAGATGAATGCGCAGCAAAGTCCGCTGCACGCTTTCAAGCAGGGGATCGAGGGCCGCCGCGGCGATTGCTGCGTCGAGGGCGGAGGGAAGCTGCCCCTGCGCCAGGTACATATCGGCGAGAGTTTCGAGGGCGCGGAGCCGTTGCCGGAAGAGCCGGTCCTGATCCGCGCGCAGCCACTCCTCATCCCACCCCGGGAGTAGGTCTGCGGCTCTGAGCTCAGTGGCCAGACTTGACGGGGCAGCGGCGCCGTCAATGAAGCTCAGGCGATTCAGGAGGTTGTCGACGTCGATTGTAATTTCGGGGGCGAGCGCCAACCGATCACTGACCGGGTGTAGAAGCCCGGGAAGTTGGTGGGCGATGTTCCAGAGGCACGCCCGCAAACTACCGGAAGCTTGCGCGTCGGAACGGTCAGGCCACAAAAGGCCGGCGATGTAGCTTCGTCGACGGCCGCCGCGGAGCGCTAGCGCTGTAATCAGACGTTGCTGCCGGAACGCAACTGTCACCTGCTGGTGTTCCCGTTCAAGGCACCAGTACCCCAACATACTCAGGTTCCACTGGACCGGATTGCTCGAAGACATACCCCGTCCCCACTTCCTGCTTCATTGGGGAGAGGCGCCCCCTATCCGCTGAAACGGTTGATCGCTGTGAGTGCTAGCATCCTCAGACTTCTGAACCTTGTCAATGGTCGAAGTGGCAGCTCTCGGGCACGGGATTGGGCCGCGCGTCGGGCCTTACCACCCCGTCGACCAGGTTCTCCAACAGGGCCCGCTGCGCAGCGAGCGGAGTGCGCAGATCGTGGGACACGGTGGCGACCAGCTGACGGCGCTGCTGCTCGTCGGTGGCCAGGTCGGCGGCCATGGTGTTGAAGGCCCTCGCCAGGCGGCCCACCTCGTCGGCCGAGGTGGCGGTGACCCGCGCCGAGTAGTCTCCGGTTGCCATCCGGCCTGCCGCGCGGGTCATCTCACGCAGCGGCGACGTCATCCCACGCGCCAGCCACTGGGTGACGTCGAGTGCTGCCGCCAGCGTCACCAGCAGGGTGAGCCAGCCAGGGACTCCGGCCCGGCTGCCCACCTGGAGGACCACGACGGTCGCCACGATACTCAGCGCAACGAGAAGACCGATTTTAACTTTGATGGACGCCACCGGGTCCAACGGACGGCTGGTGCGCGAGGGCTGCGCGGCGAGCATGGCAAGGAGGTCGAACTCCAACGGCGTCAGGTGTACCTCGGCTTCCGCGATCTGCACCCGGCGGGTGGTGCGGTGCAGAACGAGGTCGCCGACCGTCAGCGCGGGCTGCGTGGCAGAAGCCAGCTCAGTGGCGCGGTCGACCCGCCGCAGGAGCGCCCGGACGCGGGCGACGACCTCGGGCATCCGGAACGGCTTCGGTACCTAGTCGTCCGCACCGACGCCGAGACCGACGAGCACGTCCATCTCGTCAACCTTGGCAGTGAGCATCAGCACGGGGGCCGGCCGCTGGGCCCGGATGCGCCGGCATACCTCGAGCCCGTCGAATCCCGGGAGCATCACGTCGAGGATGACGAGGTCCGGCTGGTGAGCGTCGTAGGCGGCAAGGGTACCCGGGCCGTCGAAGGCGCAGAGCACCCCGAATCCTTCGGCGGTGAGCCGGTCTACCAGGGCCTGGTTGATGGTTGGATCGTCCTCGACGACCAGCAGTGTGCGGGCCTTCCCGCTCCCCATTGTCATGCTGTTGAGCCTACAAGCGTGGACCTGGCCGAAACGGGCGTGACATGTGGAGAAGATGTGAAGGTCGCCCGCCCGCGGAGGTTCATGCGCCACGAGCATCGCACCGCCCGTGACGGCCGGATACTGCGGCACGCACTCTGTGCCCGGTAACGCGCGGGTAACGCCGGGGTAACGCCGCCTACATACGCTGGTCGTGTTGACCCGGAGCGCAAGTGAAAGCGACTATCACCATGACGTTCATCGCCCCAGCTGCCCCCGCGGCAGAAAACCCCCTGGGCACGCTGCGATGATCTCCCACGCTCTGACGATCGTGAGGAACGAACTCGACCGGCACCTGGCGACATTCGGCGGCAACTCACCCCACGCCGATCTGGGAAACATCGCGGAGGTCGCCGCCGGCCAGGCTGCCAACGGTCAGTCGCGCGAGAAGGTGCTGCTCTCGGTCGTCAACATCCAGGAGGAGCGTACGCTCAGGAACGTTCCGACCTACGTCCGCGACGAGACCACGATGCGGGTGCGGTACGAGAACCCACCGACCTTCCTTAACCTGGCGGTACTCGTGGCGGCCACACACACGGTGTACGCCGACGCCCTGCGCGCGCTCTCGCGAGCGCTTCTGTTCTTCCAGTTCCGCAACGTGTTCACCAACGGGAACGTCGACCCGCAGTCGCTCACGGACGGCGCGCCGGTAAACGACCTGGACCGGCTGGTCGAGTTCAAGCTGATCTTCAACCTGTCCTCGCCCAGCCTTGAAGAGGTCAACGACATGTGGGGCATGCTCGGAGGCAAGCAGTTCCCGTTCGCCCTGTATTCGATGCGGATGCTGGAACTGAAGTTCCAAGCCACCCAGCGCGGGGCCGGCGTGATCACCGAGATCGTCAGCGGCGTTGGCCAGAAGGCGCCGGTCAGCTGACATGGTCGAGTACGTCCGGATCGGGTACACGCGGCTCTTCGAGGTCCGCCTGCTGCACCACTTCTGGCTGGACGAGGGCGCCACAGTGTTCGACGCGATCGCCGACCCGGAGCTCAGAAACCGACGGCTGCTCGCCTACGACGTGCGCCGGATGCTGGCGGTCGAGCCCAGCTCGGCCACCGCGACGACGCTCGCCGGGCTGCGCGGCTTCTACCGGACGAGCGGACTCGGCTACTTCGTGGCGGTCCCCAGCGATGCGGTCCTCCCGCTCGACACGGGTTTCGAGTTCTTCGTGACGGTGACGGATTCCGCGTACTCCAACTACACGTCGCTGAGCCTGCGCCCGCAGCCCATCACCGACGTGCCAGACCCGGCCGACCCGAGAATCATCCATCGCTACAAAGCGAACGTGCCGGTACTGGGCAACACGGCAGGGGCGGTGCGCGGGACGGGTGCGGCGAAACGTCTGTTCCTGTCGCAGGAGTACGCCACCGGGTCGGGGGACGGCGTCGAGGCACTGGTGACCTCGGGTAGTGGCCTGCACCAACTCACCGGTGACCCCCCGGGTGCCCCGGTCCATGCGCTCGGGCCGACGAATGTGCACCCGGTGTACGTCCACCAGGGCGACGTCCCTGCGATCACACCGCCGCCCGGCTCCACCGGAGCCGCCGCGCGCGGGATCGAACTCGTCCCAGACACTCCGCCGATGGTCGCTGCCATTGTCCGCCTCGTCCCGCGGCGCGCCGACGACAACGACTTCAGCTTCGTCGAGGCGGACGGATCGCCCCGCGCATCCGCCCGGGTGTTCGAGGTTCATTTCCGCAATCGCTGGACCACCTGGCGTTACCGCGACAAGCGTGACGGCGCGGTGGCTTCCGTCGAGGCCGCCCCGCTGCCCCTCACCTACTTCGGGAACGCCGGCGTCAAGCAGAAGCCCTCGCCCGAGGCGATCGACATCGAATTCGACAACGGCAGCCCGCCGAAGATCACCCGTCTCTTCTCCGACGTTTACGTCTAGTTGCCCAGCCACAGCCGATCGCAGGAAGGAACGTCATGGCCACCACCTACAAAACACCCGGAGCCTACGTCGAGGAGATCCCCAGGTTTCCCCCGAGCGTTGCCGCTGTCGACACGGCGATACCCGCGTTCATCGGCTACACGCAGCGGGCCGACGACGCGGTCGCGGACGACCTGAGGCTCAAACCCAAGCGGATCGAATCGTTCGTCGAGTACGAGCAGTACTTCGGTGGCGCGCAGCCCGAGACGAAGCTGACCGTCTCGATTGACGAGAGGACCGTGGCCACTCCCGGCAAGTCGGCCGGAATCCAGTCCAACGCCGTGCTCGCCGAGGCTGACCGATCGAACCACATCATGTACTACGCGCTGCAGCTGTTCTATGCGAACGGCGGTAAATCGTGCTTCGTTGTGTCGGTCGGTCCGTACAAGGCAGCGGTCGGCGACGACGTCGTCGAGGGCGAGCTTGAGGCCGGGCTCACCCCGCTCGGGAAGGTCGATGAGCCGACTCTGATCGTGATTCCCGAGGCCCAGTCACTGGCGATCGCCGACTTCGCAACGCTGCACAACAAGGCGCTCGAACAGTGCAACGCGCTCAAGGACCGCTTCGTGATCATGGATGTGCACGGTGACGACGAATCGCTCTCGAACCCCGATGCCGACCTCATCGATGCCGTCGCCAAATTCCGGACAGGCGGCCCCGGCCAGTATCTGAAGTACGGCGCCGCTTATGCCCCGAACCTTGAGACGATCCTCGACTACGCCTACGACGAATCGGCCGTCCAGGTGAGTCACAGCGTCGACGCGGGAGCACCGGTTGTCGCAACCTTGAACACCCTTGGCAGCCAGCTCATCGAACGGGCAAGGGCTGCGATCCGCGACCTGCCGCTGAAGCTCCCACCGAGCCCGGCGATGGCCGGCGTGTACGTGAAGGTCGATGCTGACCGGGGGGTGTGGAAGGCGCCCGCCAACGTGCCGTTGGTCGCCGTGATCAAACCGACGATCGAGTTTGCGAACGTCCAGAACGACATCATGAACGTCGACCCCACTGCCGGCAAGTCGGTCAACGCGATCCGCGCGTTCGTCGGCAAGGGCACTCTCGTGTGGGGCGCCCGCACCCTCGCCGGCAACGATAACGAGTGGCGGTACGTGAACGTCCGCCGGTTTTTCAACTTCGTTGAGGAATCGGTCAAGAAGGCCGCCGAGCAGTTCACGTTCGAACCCAATGACGCCAATACCTGGGTCAAGGTCCAGGCGATGATCGAGAATTTCCTCACGGTCCAGTGGAGGGCGGGGGCGCTGCAGGGAATCAAGCCCGAGCATGCCTTTTACGTCGCCGTCGGCCTCGGCAAGACGATGACGCCGCTCGACATCCTCGAAGGCCGGATGATCGTGGAGATCGGCATGGCGGTCGTGCGGCCAGCCGAGTTCATCATCCTCCGCTTCTCCCACAAGCTGGCCGAGAGCTAACGCTCGGCCCTGACACCGACGATCCACAACGGAGGTTGACATGCCGCAGGACTATCCCATCCCTCGCTACCACTTTCAGGTGCAGTGGGGCGGCTCGAAGATCAGTTTCACCGAGGTCACCGGCCTCGTCATGGAGCGGGAGAAGATCGAGTACCGCCACAGCGACAGCAAGGACTTCAGCAAGATCGCCATGCCCGGTCTCGTGAAGCTGTCCAATATCACCTGCAAGCGCGGGGTGTTCGTGGGTGACTACGATGCCACGGTCTGGTTCGACGCGAACGCCAACGACCGCGTCGGAGGGCGCCGTGATGTGACGATCACCCTGCTGAACGAGAAGCATGAGCCGGTCGCCGCGTGGACGGCGGCGCGCTGCTTTCCGGTCAAGCTCACGGCTCCCGACCTGAAATCGGATGCCAATGAGGTTGCGATCGAAGCCCTGGAGATCGCCCACGAGGGCCTCAAGCAAATGAAGGTCTAGGGGGCGGCGATGACGGACTACTACCCGCCGTGGGGCTTCTACTACAGGGTGGAATTCGCGGGTAGCCTCGAGCCGAACGAGGTCCGCTTCCAGACCGTGTCCGGGCTGAGCGTCGAGTACGACACCGAGGAGTACAAGGAGGGCGGCGAGAACCGCTTCACCCATAAGCTCCCGGTGCGCACGAAATACAGCGACCTGGTCCTGAAGCGCGGGATGTTGACGGAATCGGACACGGTCCGATGGTTTCTCGACGCCTTCAGCGAGCGGACGTTTCAGCCCAGGACAGTTACCGTGACCCTCATGAATGAGAAGAGTGAACCGCTGCGCACCTGGAACGTGGCGCACGCGGTGCCCAAGAAATGGACCGTCAGCGACTTCAACTCCAGCGAGAACGCGATCGTCGTCGAAACGCTCGAGCTGACCTACCAGTACTTCACGATCGTGTGACGACGAGAACCGAGGAGGTGTACCTGCTGTGCCGATCGAGATCAGGGAACTCCACATCCGCGTTTCGGTGAGCGCCCCCGCAGATGGCAGGCCCGCCGGTGCGCCCGGCCTTCCGCCCGGGGCCGACGGCGAGGTGCGCCAGGCGCTCGTCGCCGAGTGCGTGGAACAGGTACTGCAAATCCTCCGTGACCAGAGGGAGCGCTGAACGGCGATGGCGGCCACCGGCAAGCTCGAGAAGATGCTGATCCTGGCCTACGACACGGCCAAGGACGCCGAGAGCGGCGGCACCGTGGAGGCGAAGGGTCGCTTCGAGGCCCTGATTAATCCCGAGACCTACACGCTTGAGTACAAGGTCAAGACGGCCGATGGCCAGGGGCAGGGCAGCAGCGGGGCGCAGACCAAGTTCGAGTACACGCTGCCCGAGGAGTTGGCGTTCGACTTCCTGTTCGACAACACCGGACTCATCGACGGCAAGCCGAAGCCCGACGGCGTTTTCGACGATGTCGACGCGTTCCGCAAGCTGCTCACGGCGTACCAGAGTTCCTCGCATGAGCCGTTCCACCTCAAGCTGGTGTGGGGGAACCTCCTGTTCAAGGGACGTGCCGTCGAAGTGGGCATCACCTATAAGCTCTTCAATGCGGACGGTCAGCCGATCCGCGCAGTCGTGCGCGTCAAGTTCAAAGGTTCGATCGAGGAGCAGAAGCGGGTCGCGGAGGAGGATCGGCGGTCGGCGGATCTGACCCACCGGCGAACGGTCAAGCCGGGCGACACGCTGCCGTTCATGTGCTTCCACGTCTACGGGGACCCGCGCCACTACCTGTTCGTCGCCGACTTCAACCAGCTCGACAACTTCCGGCGGCTCACGGTGGGTCAGCCTCTGCTGTTCCCGCCGCTGCCCCGGGCGCAGGTGCGACGATGACCGGGGCAGGGGTGATCCCCACTACGGCCACGTCTGATGTGTGCTCGATCAGCGTGCTGATCGACGGCGACGAGGTGTCGGGTGAATTCCATGTGCTGTCCGCGACCGTGTCGAACGAGCTCAACCGGATTCCCTCCGCCTCGCTCCAGCTGCGCGATGGCGAGGCATCCAGGCAGACGTTCGAAGCATCGGACACCGACCATTTCGTGCCCGGGAAGGCCATTGAGATCAAGCTCGGGTGCCTCGGCGACACGCAGACCGTGTTCAGGGGGATCATCGTCAAGCACCTGGTGCGGGTGCGCAAGAACGGTACCCGGCTCACGCTCGAGTGCCGGGACGAGGCGGTCCGGATGACGAGCGGGTTGAAGAGCCGCTACTTCGCCGACACCACCGACGGCGACATGCTCGACGAGCTGATCGGCGAGTACGGACTCGCCCGCTCGGTGGAGAGCACCAAACCCTCGCCCAGCGACGTCGTGCAGTACGATTCGACCGACTGGGACTTCCTCGTGTGCCGGGCTGAGGCCAATGGGCAGGTTGTCGCCGTGCGGGATGGGAAGATCACCGTCGGGCGCCCGATCACCGACGCCGAGCCCGTCGTCACAACCCAGTTCGGGGCAACCGTGCTTGAGCTCGATGCCGAGATCGACGCCCGCTGGCAGGTCAGGGGAGTCAGCGCCGTCGCCTGGAACGCCACCGACCAGGAGCTCGTCACCGCCGACGCCTCCGAACCATCCGTGACCGCCAGCGGCAACCTGTCGTCGTCGGAGCTTTCCGATGTGATCGGCGGTGAACCGCACCTGCTGCGCCACGGCGGCAAGCTCGGTGAGCCGGAGCTACAGGCCTGGGCAGACGGGCGCCTCCTGAAGGATCGGCTCGCCAAAGTCCGGGGGCGGGTGCGCTTCCAGGGCTTCGGCGGGGTGACCGCTGGCGACGTCGTCGAGGTGACGGGCATCGGCAAGCGCTTCGCGGGCAACCAGTACGTGTCCGGTGTCCGCCACACCTTCGCCAACGGCAACTGGGAGACCGACGTCGCCTTCGGCCTCGGACCCGAGATCCACGCCGCCACCCACCAGGTGACCGCAGCTCCAGCCGGTGGTCTCCTCCCGGCGGTCAACGGGCTCCAGGTCGGCGTCGTCACCGCGCTCGGGGACGACCCCGAGGGCGAGAACCGGATCAAGGTGCGCCTGCCCCTGATCAGCGGATCCGAAGAGGGTGTGTGGGCCCGGCTCGCCACCCTCGACGCGGGCGACCAGCGGGGCACGTTTTTCCGCCCCGAGATCGACGACGAGGTGATCGTCGGCTTCCTCGACGGTGACCCGCGCTACCCGGTCGTGCTCGGCCAGTGCCACAGCAGCGCGAAGCCGGCACCCGAGGCCGCCGACGACGACAACCACGTCAAGGGCTACGTCAGCCGTTCGAAGATGAAGCTGATCTTCGACGACGACAGGCTGGTCGTCGTCCTTGAGACCCCGGGGGGCAACAGGCTCACCCTGTCGGAGGACGCGAAGACGGTGTCGCTCGTCGACCAGAACGGCAACTCGGTCACCCTCGCCGACGGTGGGATCACGCTCGAGAGCGCCAAGGACCTGATCCTCAAGGCGTCCGGTGACGTAGTGATTGAAGGCACGAACGTAGAGGTCAAGGCGCAGTCCGCGATCACAGCGCAGGGGCAGTCCGGTATCGACCTCAACTCCAGCGGGACCCTGACCGTCAAGGGTTCACTTGTCCGGATCAACTGAGGAGGCCAAGGTGTTGCCAGCCGCGCGCGTCACCGACCAGATCGTGAGCACCGCCACGCAGGGCGCTCCCATGCCGATCATTTCCCCTGGCGCACCCACCGTGCTGGTCGGGGGCCTGCCCGCCGCAACCCTCGGCGACACGTGCGGGCCGGACGCGATCATCAAAGGCTCGGCAAACGTGCTCATCGGGGGCAAACCCGCCGCCCGGGTGGCGGACTCCACAGCAGGCGGCGGCGTCGTGCTGCCGCCGGGCGAACCGACCGTGCTGATCGGCGGCTAGGATGATCGACGCAACCAGCATCCCCGCCACCGGCGGCGACCGGGCGTTCCTCGGACGCGGCTGGTCCTTCCCTCCCACGTTCGACCGCGGCGTCGGCGGCGTGCAGATGCTCGAGCAGGAGGCCGACATCGCCTCAAGCCTGCACATCCTCCTCTCGACCGCCCCAGGTGAGCGGATCATGGCGCCGCTGTACGGCTGCAACCTGGACGAGCTCGTCTTCGAGAACCTCGACACCCGGATGCGCACCCTGATGGCCGACAAGATCGAATCGGCGATCCTCTACCACGAGCCGCGCATCCACCTGGAGCGGGTGCAGGTCGACGACGACCTCGACGCGGCGCTGGAGGGGCGCGTTCTGATCGGGGTCAGCTATCGGGTCAAGGCCACCAACTCGCGCTTCAACTTCGTCTTTCCGTTCTACCGGCAAGAAGGCACCGACATCAATCTGACCACCACGGTCCGTATCCTTCCGGAGGGGCCATGACGGATCACCGCCGCGACTGCACCGAGAACATCGACCCGCTCAAGCTGATCCGCCAGGGCGCCGACCAGGTGACCCGCGCCCTCGCCGCGCCCGACCCGGCAGGCTTGCCCGTCGACGAACGCAGGCCCGAGCACGCGATGGTCTTCGCCGCGGCGTACGCGAAGCACCTGTTGTACTTCGACCCCGGCGGCAATGGCCAGGGCGACTGGGAAGAGTTCTTCGCCTCCGACGTGTCGGCGCAGCTCGCCGTCATCGCCATTGAGGATGTGGCCGCCTACCGCTCGACGGTGAAGGGGCTGCTGCACTCGCTGGAGGATCCGGAGCTGCCGGCGTCCGGCCCGCGCATGATCGCGGCCCTCGGAACCGTCTTCGACTGCATCGGCACGCTTGCCCGCCGGATCGACGCGACCAGGGCACAGCTGCCCGCCGACCAGCCTCTCCGGGCCACCCTCGGCCAGCTCATCCGCTCGCAGCTGAGCCCGATGCTTCGCCGGCTGATCGGGTACTACCTGGCGGGCGATGCGCTCGGTGTCGTTGACCGGCAGGCCACTTCACCCGCCGACATCCTCATTCTGGGGCGGGCGCTCGAACCGTTCGAAGCCTTGCTGACCGGGCAGGGGCTCTCGGCGGTCGAGTGGCCCGAGGGGGTCGGGCTCGCCGGGTGGCCAGCGTACACTGCGGTGGATCCGGCGGACTACACAGGCGCCTACGGTCCATCGGCGACGGCGGTCGATCAGGTCAACCACCTCGCCGTCCATAATCTGTTCACGGCGGTGTGCGAGACCTTCCTCGCGGTGCATGTCCGGCTGGTCGACGGGGCCGGGGCTGCCGTGCAGGCGAGCTTCGGGTCGAACGGCCATGCACCGCACTACGCGCTGTTCCTCGCGTTCCTCCGGCTGCTCGAGTATGCCCGCAGCGAGGCCAACACCATCTCCGGAAAACACCTTGACTTCTACTACCGCAGGGTGCTGCAGCTCCAGAAGCGTCCGGCGCAACCCGGCCGCGCCCATGTGATCGTCGAACTCGCCAAGCACGTCGACGCCCACTTGCTCGCCCAGGGCACCCTGCTCAAGGCCGGGAAGGACGAAGCCGGCGGCGATGCCCGCTTCGCCGTCGACCGCGACCTCGTCGCCAACAGGGCGACCATTGCGGACCTGAAGCGCGTGTACCGGCATCCACCGACCGACCCACTCACCATCGACCACGACCGGATCTTCGCTTCCCCGGCCATTGACACCGACGGGTCGTGGCACCCCTTCGCTGAGAAAACCTTTGTGGGCGGCGCGTTGCAGGCGATCGGGATGCCGCACGCCGAGGTCGGCTTCGCGATCGCCTCCCACCTTCTCTGGATGGCCGAGGGCAAGCGCCGCGTCCGTGTCCGCGTTGACACCGACCATAAGCCCGCCAAGGCCGGGAAGGGCCTGCGCGTCGGTCTGCTGTGCCGGCTGACGACCGCGAAGGGCTGGCTCGACAAGCGTGTTGATTGGTTGGATGTCCGCGGGGCAGAGCTGAGCCTTGACCTGGTGATCGACGGCAACGACCCGCCGATTGCCCCGTACAACCCCCCGGTCCACGGGCACGCCTTCGCGACCTCGCTGCCGGTTCTACTGGTGGTGTTGAGCCATCGCGTGGACACCCCGTGGAACTACGCGCAGCTTGGCGGGGCCATGATCCGTGGGATCGCCCTTGACGTCGAGGTGACCGGGGTCAGGACGCTCGCGCTTTCCAACGACCACGGCGCGATCGACGGTTCCAAGCCGTTCCTCGCCTACGGCTCC
>NZ_KI914728.1:21577-25761 GCF_000520515.1 Arthrobacter sp. H20 | reverse complement strand
CCAACAGCTCGCTGCTGATCGGCTCCAAGGAGGTGTTCCAGAAATCGCCGAAGTCAGTAACGGTCAACCTGGCGTTCATGACCCCGCCGATCCCCCACGGGGACCCTCCGACGGTGAGCGCCGAGTACCTTGCCGCGGGCAACTGGGAGTCGCTGGACGATGGGATGCCAGTCGACACTGCAAGCAACCCGCTCGGCGGGATCCCCCAGCCCCCGATCGGCATTCCAGACGTCACACCGGACGTGCAGTACTCGACGGCTACCCGTTCGGGCTTCATCCGGTTCAGGCTCAGCGGCGGGTACGGCACCGATGCCTACCCCATCGCCCTCGCCGAATGGGTCGCCGTCGGCGAGGGTGACCCGCCGACCGCACCGGTACTGCCGACGCTCAGCTCGCTCACGCTCGACTACACCGCCACGCAGCAGATCGATTTGTCCGGGCCCTCGGAGTGCCGCGGCCGGTTCATCCACGTCGCTCCGTTCGGTCATGTCGAACCGACACTGGGGCCGGGCCTGTCCAGCGTGCCGCTGCTGCCCCAGTTCCGGGCAGGGACCGACCCAACCGAAGCGGAACTGTACATCGGGGTGCGCGACCTGCACCCCCCGCAGAACCTGGCACTGCTGTTCCAGGTAGTGGACGGCACTGCGAACCCCCTCGTGGTCAAGCCCGGGCGGCACATCGACTGGACCTACCTGCGTGGAGACGAGTGGGTGCACTTCGCGGCCGGCGCGGTCGTCGACGGCTCCCACGGACTGCTCGCTACGGGTATCGTCACGCTCGCCGTCCCGGAAGACGCTACGACCGCGCACACCCTGCTGCCGGCCGGGGTGTACTGGATCCGGCTCGCCGCCACTTCGGCGAGCGACGCGGTGTGCCGCCTGGAAACCGTCGCCGCCCAGGCGCTGCGGGCCACGTACGAAGTGCTGGACAACGGCTCGACCTCCCACACCTCCGAGCTGCCGGCCGGCACCATCACCAAGCCCGACCCTCCCGTGGCGGCAGTGAAAAGCGTCGCCCAGCCATTCCCTACCTTCGGCGGCCGTCCGCTGCTCGGCGGGATCCCCCAGCCCCCGATCGGCATTCCAGACGTCACACCGGACGTGCAGTACTCGACGGCTACCCGTTCGGGCTTCATCCGGTTCAGGCTCAGCGGCGGGTACGGCACCGATGCCTACCCCATCGCCCTCGCCGAATGGGTCGCCGTCGGCGAGGGTGACCCGCCGACCGCACCGGTACTGCCGACGCTCAGCTCGCTCACGCTCGACTACACCGCCACGCAGCAGATCGATTTGTCCGGGCCCTCGGAGTGCCGCGGCCGGTTCATCCACGTCGCTCCGTTCGGTCATGTCGAACCGACACTGGGGCCGGGCCTGTCCAGCGTGCCGCTGCTGCCCCAGTTCCGGGCAGGGACCGACCCAACCGAAGCGGAACTGTACATCGGGGTGCGCGACCTGCACCCCCCGCAGAACCTGGCACTGCTGTTCCAGGTAGTGGACGGCACTGCGAACCCCCTCGTGGTCAAGCCCGGGCGGCACATCGACTGGACCTACCTGCGTGGAGACGAGTGGGTGCACTTCGCGGCCGGCGCGGTCGTCGACGGCTCCCACGGACTGCTCGCTACGGGTATCGTCACGCTCGCCGTCCCGGAAGACGCTACGACCGCGCACACCCTGCTGCCGGCCGGGGTGTACTGGATCCGGCTCGCCGCCACTTCGGNAGCGACGCGGTGTGCCGCCTGGAAACCGTCGCCGCCCAGGCGCTGCGGGCCACGTACGAAGTGCTGGACAACTGCTCGACCTCCCACACCTCCGAGCTGCCGGCCGGCACCATCACCAAGCCCGACCCTCCCGTGGCGGCAGTGAAAAGCGTCGCCCAGCCATTCCCTACCTTCGGCGGCCGTCCGCTTGAGACCGACGGCGGTTTCGCCGCACGGGCGTCCGAACGGCTTCGCCACAAGAATCGCGCGATCACCCTGTGGGATTACGAGCACCTGATCCTTGAGGCGTTCCCCGCGGTCTTCCAGGCGCGCTGCCTGAACCACACCCAGTACGAGCCGAGCTCGAGTGGGTCCGGTGTCTATCGCGAACTTGCAGCCGGGCATGTGACGGTCGTGACCATCCCCGACCTCGCCGTCCCCAATCCACGCGACCCGCTGCGCCCGTTCACCAGCCTGCGTGTGCTCGGCGAGATCGAATCGTTCCTCACCAGGCGCATGTCATGCTTCGCCCGACTGCACGTGCGCAACCCGCAGTTCGAGGAGGTCCGGGTCGACCTGCGCGTCCGGTTCCGCTCCGGTGTCGACGAGGCGTTCCACACGACCAGGCTCAAGCGCGAGATGACCCAGTTCCTTTCGCCCTGGGCGTTCCGCGGCGACGCACGACCGACGTTCAACGGCACCGTGCACAAGTCGGTGCTGGTCAACTTCGTCGAGGAACGCAGCTACGTCGACTTCGTGAGCGACGTCCGCCTGTTCCGCCGGCTGCCGGGCGTCACCGCCGACGGTCCAGACCTCGAGGAGGTGACCGGGTCCCGGGCGATCTCGATCCTCGTCTCCACGCCCCCGAACCAGCACGGGGTCCACCCGATCCACCCGGATGAGGTGCTCGTCCCCGAGTACTGCGATTGCGCGACGGCGGTCGGCTGATGTCCCCGGTCCCCGCCCCTGAGACGTCCGGCGGGCTGCGTGCTGCGGAGGACTTCTATCGACTGCGCAGGGAGGGCATCGGCCACATCGAGCAGGCCGGCAGCGACGACTGGACCGATTACAACACGCACGATCCGGGCATCTCGATCCTCGAGGCTCTGGCCTATACGATCACCGAACTGGCGCACCGCACCGGCTTCCCGATCGAGGACATCCTCGCGTCGTCGGCTAAGGATGCGTCGGCCTCCGACCCGTACCCGGACCAGGCCTTCTACACTGCGCGCACGATCCTCACCGTCAACCCGACCACGGTCGAGGATGTCCGGCGACTCCTCATCGACGTCGACCCGGTGCGCAACGCCTGGGTGCGGTGCGGCGCCTGCGCCGACGCACCGTTCTTCGCGTGGTGCGAAAACGGCGCGTTTGTGCTGGCCCATGATCCGTCGCAGCGTAGCGACCCCGCAACCGGAATGGTGCGCGTCGAGCCGCGTGGCCTGTACTCCGTGCTCCTCGAACTCGAGGCCGACGCGACCTTCGGCGACCTGAATGACCGCAAAATCGTCCGCCGGAGGACGGTGACCGACACTGAAGGCCGCCGCCGTCCGCTCACGATCGAGGTGCGCTTCCCCGAGTGGGGCCTAGCCCGCCGGGATGAACGACAGCGGTTGGCAGGGGACAAGGACCAGTTCACGCTCAGCGTTACCGGCCCACATCGCACGACGTCGGGCACGGTCCCGGTGGACGATGCCGAGCTGCGCAACCACTGGTTCGAGGCCTTCTACATCGACTACGGGATCGAACTCGCGGACAGCACCACGATCGCCATCGGGAACGCCTCGGTGCGGCTGTTCGGAGACGGCGCCGTCCGGCGTCAGACGACGGTGACGGAGCTGCTCGCCTGGCTCGGTGACGCGACGCCCGAGGGCTTCGTCGATCCATACCGCGGCAAGCTGTCGATCATCGACGCGGCGGTCCGCTCGGCGACCTCGGTGGTCGGGTCGCACCGCAATCTCGACGAGGACTTCGCCCGGGTAGAGCTCGTCGGGATCGCAGAGATCGCCGTGTGCGCTGATGTCGAAGTCGAGCCCACCGCCGACATCGACCTCGTTCAGGCCCGGATCTGGTACGAGATCGAGCGTTACCTTGATCCGCCCGTCGAGTTCTTCTCGCTTGACGAGCTGCGCGCCGCCGGTGCGGCCGTCGAGGCGATCTTCGACGGTCCGGAGCTGGTGAACGGCTTCCTCACGGCGGAGGGGCCCAGCGATACCGAGCTCCGGGGCGAGTTGCGCGTGTCGGACATCCTCAACCGCCTGATCGACATCGAGGGTGTTGTCAGCGTCGATAACCTGCTGCTCACCGCCTACGACGCCGCTGGAAGCCCGATGACGGGGATCGCCGACCCGGACTGGGCCAGCGGCACGTCCGACTTCGCCCGGGACCGGACCAGCGCATCGTGGCTGCTGTACCTGCCGGCCGACCACCGGCCGCGGCTCCACCGCGGTCTGTCGAGATTCCTCTTCGCCAGCGGCGGGAACGGCAA
>NZ_KI914728.1:10197-21477 GCF_000520515.1 Arthrobacter sp. H20 | reverse complement strand
TCCTGCCGCGCCTCGACGAGGCGGAGGACACCCTCGTTCAGCTGCACGGACGAGCCGCCCGCCCGAAGCTCCGTGGCACCGAGCTCGACCTGTCGACGCCGGTCGGCAGGACCCGTCAGCTTGAGGCGTACTACCCCGTGCAACACAGTTTCCCGCTCGTCTACGGCATCGGTCCCGCCGGTCTTCCGTCGACCGCCACCGCTCTCCGCCGCGCCCAGGCCAGGCAGCTCAAGGCCTACCTGATGGTGTATGAGCAGCTGCTACGCAATGCCTACGCCCAGGTCGCGCACGCCGCGGATCTCTTCTCGCTCAACCCCACCGTCGAGCACACCTACTTCGCGTCGCTGTTCGACGCCGGGCAGGTCGCCGGCTACAACGAGATCGTCGCGGCGACGCTCACGGAACCAGCCCTCAGGCGCCTGGTCGAGTCGCCGACCGGGTTCCTCGAGCGTCGCAACCGGTTCCTCGACCACTTGCTGGCGCGGTTCGGGGAGAGCTTCGGCGAATACGCGATGCTCGTCACCGACATCTCCGGCCAGGGCAAGGCGGGGGAGGACCTGATCCGCGACAAGCTCGCCTTCCTGCGGGCCTTTCCGCGGGTCAGCCACGACCGCGGCAGGGCCTTCAACCAAGCCGTGGCGCCCTGCAGCCCCGACAATGTCTCCGGGCTCCAGCAGCGGATCAACCTGCTGCTCGGCTTCCCCGACTGGACGTTCGCCTACGGGGCGTCGAAGTCGACCGGGACGCAGGGATTCCGGCACCAGCTGAACCTCGGGGAACCGGGGACGCCGATCGTGTCATTCGCCCCGCCGCCTGCCGTGGCGGCGGCATTGGCCGGGCTCCTGGCCGAACAGGGGCTCGACACGTCATCCGTACCGTGGCGGATCGACAGCACCGGCGGACGGCTCGTCCTGACGACCGGACCAGCCGGCCAGGCGGTGATCGAACTGCTGCCCGGGCAGGACGGCGGCGGAGCCGCGGCTGGCCTCAGCCATGAGCTGGTCGCCGCCCAGCAGACGGTCCTCGCCGCGCTGATCCTGCCACCCCGCTGCGGCGTCGTCCGCTCCGGGAACCGCTGGAAGGTTACCGTCGCTGACGGTGACGGAAACCGGATCGGCAGCAGCGACCAGCGTTTCCCCAGCAGGCAGGAGGGCGCTGGATTCATCCAGCTGATGAGCACCTGGGCCGCGCACAAGCGGGCGATCGTCGTCGAACACCTGCTGCTGCGCCCCAAGTTCCCGGGCGATGCGCTCTACCCGGCATGCACGGACGGTCCGGGGTGCGGATGCGGCGACGAGGACCCCTACTCTTTTCGGCTCACCTACGTGATGCCCGGCTGGACGGCCCCGTTCAACACGAACCTGTCCATGCGCGGTTTCGCCGACCGGACCATCCAGGAACAGACCCCGTCGCACCTGCTGGTCAAAACCTGCTGGGTGGGAAACGACGGGTACCTGTCCGACCCGTGCGACCCGGTCATCGACGAGGTGGCGTCGGTGCTGGAGTCCTTCGCGATGACGCACGGGGCCGCGTGCGGATACGCAGCCGAGATGTATGCGGCCTACGGCGTGGCGTTCGAGGCGTGGTTCGCCGGGCACACGCTGGTCCGCGAGTCGCCGAACGTGCTCAGCGCATCGCTTGCGGCCCTGTTCAACGCAGACATTGACCTGTCGGGTGTGTCGTGCGCGGCGCTGGTCAATGACGACGTACGGGAGGCCGTGCAGACGGTGCTCGTCGGACACTTCGTCGGGATCGCGCGCCGCGGATACCAGTTCGAGCGGTTCGAGGACGCCTGGTGCGCGTGGGCCGATGCCGACGCCGCCATCGACTGGACCCGGGAGGGACTCCACGGCACCGTGCTCGAGGTACTCATCCCCGGCGTCGCGTCGCCGGGGGAGTCCCATGATGCGCTGTGCGCGTGCGCGACGACGATCCTGACCGGATTCGGTTCGCACTTCCGGGGGTGGATGGATGCGAACATCGCTTCCGGTGTGCCGCTCGCGGCGTTCACAGTATTCGACCCCCCGGAACCGGACCCCTGCGCCGGGCTCGATGTCGCGCCGGGCGCCGCCCAGACGATCCGGGCGTTGCTGATGCACCGCTACGCCCGGTACACGGAGGTGTCGTACCGCCTCTCCATCCTCGTAGACGCCCTCGGCGGGCTGCGCAACACCTATCCGCGGGCAACCCTCCATGATTGCGGCGAGGGCTCCGACTTTAACCCCGTTCGGTTCGGACAGACGGCACTTGGGAGTAACTGAAATGGACAGCACGAAGCTCACCTACCCCCTCTTCGAGGCCAACCAGGTGCTCACCAGCGCGCACCTCAACGACCTGTTCGAGTATCTCGACGAACAGACCCGGCTGACCCGCGCCAACCTCATCGGCATCGGCATCGTCTGCGGGCTGGAGGTTGGGTTCGAGGCGCCAGGCACAGTGCGCCTGTCGAAGGGGTGCGGGGTGACCTCGCAGGGCTACCTGATCGTCGAGCCCGCCGACCTAGCGCTCGCCCACGTGCGGCCGTACAAGCTGCCGATCGAGTACGGTTATCAGCCTTTCGTCGAGCCCGGCCTTGTCCCCGCAAAGCAGTACGACCTGTGGGAGCTCTTTGACGACGACGACGAGCCCGGCGCCCAGCCCCTGGCGACGAGCGGCCTTGTGCTTGAAGACAAAGCCGTGGTGTTGTTCCTGGAACGGCGCAAGGATCACCTGCGCAACTGCAGTCCGAACAACTGCGACGACCGCGGCGCCGAGGTAACGGCAACCGTCCGTCGCCTGCTGATCGACGTCGCCGACCTCGACACGATGAACGCGTCCGCCGCCGGGTTCGCCCCGACGTACCTCGGTGCGGACCTCACCGAGCGCCTGGACCTGCCGGACGTGAGGATGCCACGGTTTGATGTGCCGGGCCGCGGCCCGGTCCGGCCCGAGCAGGTGCTCCGCGCGTTCCAGGAAACGTTCCGCCGGGACAAGCTGGTGGCCAGCACCGCCGCCGCCCTGACCGCACTCTACGACGCCTTTAAACCGCTGGTCGTCGACAAGTATCCGGACAACCCTTTCGCGGGTTTGGCAAACCGATTCGGGTTCCTGGACACCACTCCGGCGACCACGGCCCAGGTCCGCTTCATGCAGTACTACTGGGACCTGTTCGACGACATGCTCGCCGCCTACGACGAGCTGCGGTGGAAGGGAGTCGACCTGATGTGCGCGTGCGCCCCACCGGAGGGCCTGTTCCCGCGCCACCTGATGGCAGGTGTGCTCGCTCCGGCGAACTACGACTACGCTGACTACCGCCACCCGTTCGTTCCGTCGCCCGCGGTCGGCGGCTGCAAGGAGCGTACCCGGGACCTGCGCACCCTCTTCGCCCGGCTGGTGGCAATCCTGGCGGGGTTCACCGAGACGCCCCCGGACAAGGGGATCCGGGCGACGCCGAGCCGCTGGGGAGACGCACCCCTGTCGGTCAAGGCGATCCCGTACTACTACGACCAGGACGGCAATCCACCGGTGTTCCAGCTGTGGGACCCGGTCAGGACCACCCGCCGGCGGGCCAACCAGAACCTCAGCTATCGGGCCGACGAGTACTCGCCCGCACCGCCGGATTTCGTCACCGATCCGCTGCGCTTCGACCTTGAGCCGAACAACTTCCTGCGGATCGAAGGCCACCTCGGAAAGAACGTCCACACCGTACTCGAGTCGCTGCTGTCCCTGAGGAAGAGCCACCGCCTGCCGTTCGAGGTGATCGCCCTGCGCACGGGAGCTTTCGACGAGGACATCGAGGTTGACCTGGGCAAGGAGGACTGCCGCTTCCAGGATCTCGAGACGCTCTACGAGACCCTCAAGTCTGAGCTCACATGTTTCCTCGTCAAACAGGTGATGTATTTCTACTCCCTGCCGGCCCAGCTCGTCGTTGGCGAGGGGACAGCGGTTCCGTCGCTCGGCTTGCTGAAGTCTTTCGCGCCCGACTTCATTGCCCAGCCCGGCACCCTGGGTCGCGAGATTGAGGCAGTGCTCACCTGGGAGCGGGGGCGGCGACATCCGTTTGTGTTCGAACTTCCGGGAGTCCCCCATTTCCCGAGCCGGGTGCTCGCCCTGGTGGGCGCGATGTCCGACCTGTCCGCGCGGCTGGGCGACGACATCCGCCAGCTGGATTTTGTCGCCTTCGGCGGACGCTACGAAAAGCTCCTCGAGATCGCCAGGGGCATGGAGGACGCCCGGCGCGAGGGAATCTTCAACGAGCCCGGCCTTTCGGATCGTCTCGACGACATCCTCTTCCGGTGCCGTCTCGACCCGTTCGAAGCGCTCGCGGCGGAGTACAGGAGGCGCGTCCGCGAGGTCAAGCAGGCCCAGTTCCTCAGCCACTTCCTCGAACGCCACCCCGGCCTGCAGCACAAGGCCGGGGTGCCGCTCGGAGGCACGTTTATTCTCGTCTACCACGAGCTGGCCCAGCGCGGGAGGGTCGAGCGGTCGCCGCGCACTCCTGCCCGGCCCGACGTCGACGAACTGGACGTCGGGGTCTTCGGAGATCTGAGAGCCCGGCCCGACGTCGACGAGGCCAGGCGAAGGCTCAGCAACGCCTTCGACCGCCTCCAGTACGACCCCCGGCTCGCCGGGAATCCTGACGTCCAGCTCGTCTACAAGGCCTTCACCGGCAACGTGCTGGTGTACAGGGGCGCCGTGTCGAAGTTCTCCGAGCAGGTGTACCTGGACGCGATCGCGGGCCTTCCGGACGGCAGCGTCATCGCCGACTTCTTCCTGCCGTACGGGTGCTGCTCAGACTGCCAACCGATCCAGTTCCAGCTGCCGCAGACGCGGATCCGGGTCAGCGCGGGCAAGGCGTGCACGGACGCCGAGGGGCGCGCCGATGTCACACTCACCACCGAGGGAACGAGCGGATCGCTGTCGGTGCAGGTGGACGGCGGTAGGTTCGAGGAGACCACCGGCTCGCTGCTGCTCGACGTCGGAGAGCACACGATCGTCATCCGCGACGCGACAGGCAGCGAGTCTTCACCGGTGGCGATCGTGATCCCGCCGCAGCTGGTGATCGGCGCAGCGCAGACGATCGTGGACCAGGCCGCGGGAACCTATCATGTGGTGGCCTCGGTGCAGGGCGGAACCCCGCCCTATGCCGTTGATCCGGGCACGGTTGTCGACACGACCTATACGAGCCCCCTGCTGCCGGTGGCCGACGTGCTGAACGTCGTGGTGAAGGATGCCGCCAGCTGCGCCGTCGAACGGACGTTCCAGTCCGGAACGGCACCGTGCGACCTCCCCTGCGATGGGGTCGCCGAGCGCGGGGGCTACCGGTTCTGGCTTCCGGAAGCGCGGCCGAGATCCCCGATCAACGACTACGAGGCCGAGGTTCGCGCGTTTGCGATCACCGACCCGGACGGCAATCAGGTTGACCTGACGGGCGAGGCCGTCGATGCCATCAACCGGGCGCCGAACCCGATCCGGTCCACGGACTTCGCCGGTATTGTCGGGCGTTGGCTCAATGGGCTCAACAGGCTCATCGCTGACAGGTTCGGGTCGGATCAGTGGTTCCACGTCGAGTACGAACCGGCCCCGGGGTCCGGGACGACGGGCTCCCTGTTCGTGGACCGGCTTAGCTGCGTCGACTTCCGGTTTGAACTCGCCGTCACGTTCGTTCAGGACCAGAGGGAGCGCGCGTTCGAGCTCAGCTACACCTCCCGGGGCACCGTCGTCATTGAGTCGAGTGCGCAATCGAAGTTACGGATCCCACTGTTCGACGGGTCGACGTCGAACAAGTGCCGGCCCGACGACCCTCCGATACCGCGTTGTGAAGGCACAGACCTCACGCTGGAGCTCAGACGTGAGGGAGCGTTCCCCGATGTGGTGATCCTGGAGGCGGCCGTCTTCGGAGCCGACGCGCCGGAAGCGTTCCTGTGGGAGGTTCAGGACGGAATCCCCTCGGTCGCCGGCGGGGAACGGGTCGAGCTCACATTCGAGCCGGCCGAGCCCGTCGAGAAGCTGGTGCGCCTGACCGCCTACACCGGGAAGGGCTGCACGGTGAGCATCGAACAGAGAATCAACATCGTCCGACGCGAGGGCTGAACCGATGGTCCAGCCGACGTCAATCACGATCCGGAGCCAGCTCCTCGACGTCGAGGTGCACGGCACCGAGTCGGATGCGCTTGCCCTTCAGAGGCGACTCCCCGGCATGTGCGCCGACGTGCTGTGGCCGGCGCTGGAGGCAGCGCTTGCCGACGTCGATCCCGGCGACGCGCACCTGTCCGTCGAGCGGCTGGCGATCGATCTCGCCGAGGTGCCCCTTGACCGCCTTGAGTCCGAGCTCGCCGCTGCGCTGCGGCGTGAAGTGGTTGACTACTTCCGGCGGAACCCACCGGTGCGGTTCGCGGGCGGGGACCGGGCTCCCCAGAACGTTGTACGGCACCGGACGGAGGCGGAGACCGTCGAGGACGCGCTCCTGGTGTTCCTCCGCACCGGCCGATTGCCGTGGTCGTTCCGGGTGCCGCCCGAAGCGCATCTCGAGCAACTGGTGCTCGCCACCTGGGGCGCGGCAGACGGGGATCGGGCTCCGCCTCCGGCCGCGCGGGCCAGGCTCAGGGAAATACTGGCGCAGCCTGCCGCCCGGGCCCGCCTGAGGAAACAGTTCACCCCGGAGTTCGCCATCACGCTGCTCCGAACAGCCTCGCCTCGGCTGGCGGCGTCGATCAAGGAGGTGGCGGCAGTGCTCGCCGATCCCCTCGTGTCCGCGCCAGCCAGGGTGGCGTTCATGCGGAGGATCCGGGATGCCGTGTTCGTCGCGGAGTCCTCGGGCCGCGAGCCTGGACCGGCAGAACTCTTGCGCATTGTGTGGCGGATGTCGGAATCCGGGGAGCACGGTGATCCGGCCCTCGCCGCGGCCCTCGAACGACAGTGGCCCCGCGTGACCGGGCTGCTGGAAACAGCACCCGACCCCGCAGAGATAGCGCAGGCGGGCCCGGCGCGGTCAGCGAAGCCTCGACCGGCGACCTCCGGCCTCGAGGCGGAAGCTGACGGGATTATCGTTGACAACGCCGGAATCGTGCTTCTACACCCCTTCCTGCCGCGCCTCCTCGAAGGGCTCGGAGCATCAGACGGCACCGTGCTCGTCGACCGAACCCGCGCGCTGTGCCTGATCCACTACCTCGCAACCGGCGAGTTGACCGCCCCGGAGTATCGGCTCACACTGGCGAAGGTGATCTGCGGGGTCGCGCTGGACGAGCCGGTGGAAGCGGATGCAGGTCTCACGAAGGCCGAGACCGACGAGGCTGCCGCCCTGCTCGAAGCGGCCATCGGTCACTGGGAAGCGCTTCGCGGGACATCCCCGGACGCGCTGCGGAACGAATTCCTGATGCGTCCGGGGGTGCTGTCGGCCGACGCCGACGGCGACTGGCTGCTGCGGGTCGAGTCGCGAACCGTCGACATCCTCCTTGACCAACTGCCGTGGGGGATCTCGATGATTGGGCTTCCCTGGATGTCCGGCCTGCTTCGGGTTCAGTGGCGGTGACGCGATGAGTACGGCTGCCACCAAGTCGACCAGGTCGCACTCGCCGACCGTCACTCGTGCGGGCAGCTTCTTCCGGGCCGCCCGCAGCCCAGGATTCTTCGGTCCGGTGAGGGGCAACGCCGGTTCGGATAACGTCATCCAGGCCAAACTGTCGGTCAGTAAGCCGGCCGACCCGCTTGAACGTGAGGCCGACCGCACCGCCGACAAGGTCATGAGGATGCCCGGCCCGCAGGTCCAGCGCGCGGTCGGTCCGGTGGCCGGGACGGGCCCGCCGCAGCTACAGCGGTTCGGGGTGGGGAAGCCAGCCGTGACGGCCGATACCCAGTCGGAGATCCAGCGTGCGACGACCGGTGGCCGGGCGCTGCCGTCCGAGGTGCGCTCGTACATGGAGCCGCGCCTCGGAGCCGATCTCGGCGACGTGCGGGTGCACGCTGACGAGGGCGCTCACAGCATGAGCAATCACCTGAGCGCCTCCGCTTTCACCTACCGCAACCACGTCTTCTTCGGGCGTGGCCAGTACCAACCGGGCACCGGTTCGGGCCGCCACCTCCTGGCACACGAGCTGACCCACACCGTCCAGCAGGGGGCGACCGTTCAGCGCACAGCCCGGCCCGAGGTGCAGCGCGCCGCTGGGCCGGGTCACGTTCCAGAGGTGACCGCATCGGGATCGCCACCCGCCGTGCAGCGCCTCGGCGTGCAGGACGCTCTCGACTACTTCGCCGACAAGGCATACAACATCCCGGGATTCCGGATGTTGACGCTGGTCCTCGGATTCAACCCGATCAACATGCGCAGCGCGCCCCGCACCGCGGCCAATTTTCTGCGGGCGCTGATCGAGCTGATACCGGGGGGAGCCGTGATTGCCCGGGTGCTGGACAACCACGGCGTCATCAACAGGGCGGCCGAATGGGTCGAGCAGAAGGTCGCCGCGCTCGGCGACATCGGTGCGATGATCGTGGACGCGCTCAGGCGTTTCATCGACTCACTGGGCTGGAGCGACATCTTCGACCTGGGTGATGTGTGGGATCGCGCCAAGAGGATCTTCACCGGCCCGATTGGCCAGCTGATCTCGTTCGGCGCAGGCGTAGTCGTCGACCTGCTCGACCTGGTCAAACAGGCGCTCCTGCGGCCGCTGGCAGCACTCGCCCGACGGACCGCCGGCTACGACCTGCTCAAGGTGATCCTCGGCGAGGACCCGATCACCCGCGACCCTGTGCCGCGCACCGCCGACACACTGATCGGCGGGTTCATGAAGCTGATCGGCCAGGAGGAAGTGTGGCAGAACATCAAGCGGGGCAACGCGGTCGTTCGCGCGTTCGCCTGGTTCAACGGCGCGCTGGCGGGGCTGATGGGATTTGTGCGCTCGATCCCCGGGCGACTCGTGCAGACGATCACGTCGCTCACCTTCCCCGACGTGATCACCGTCGTCGGCGCATTCCGCAAGGTGGGGTCGGCATTCCTCAGCCTGGCGGCCGAGTTCGGCGCGTGGGCGTTCAGGCAGGTGATCAGCCTCCTTGAGATCCTGTTCTCCGTCGTCGCCCCGGGGGTGATGCCGTACATCGCGAAGGCCAAGACCGCGTTTCGGAGGATCATCAGGAACCCGATCGGCTTCGTGCGAAATCTCGTGCGGGCCGGGAAGCTCGGGTTCCAGCGGTTCGCTGGCAACATCCTGAAGCATCTCAAGACCGCCCTCATCACGTGGATCACCGGGCCACTCGGCGAGGCTGGCGTCTACATCCCCAAATCGTTCAGCCTGGTGGAGATCATTCGACTGGTCCTGTCGGTGCTCGGGCTGACGTGGCAGAACATCCGCACCAAGCTGCTCAGGATCATCCCGGAGCCGGTGCTCGCCGCCCTGGAGAAGACAGCGTCGATCCTCGTCACGCTCGTGACGCAGGGCCCCGCCGCGGCGTGGGAGCAGATCAAGGCCGAACTGACCGAGCTGAAGGACCAGCTGATCGGCCAGGTCACGACAATGATCCAGACGGAGGTCGTGAAGGCCGCCGTCGCCAAGCTCGTCAGCATGCTCAACCCCGCCGGGGCCGTGATCCAGGCGATCATCGCCGTCTACAACACGGTGACGTTCTTCGTCGGGAAGGCGCGCCAGATCGGCGCGGTAGTGGCCTCGTTCATCGACTCGATCTCGGCGATCGCCGCAGGCCAGGTCGTGGGCGCCGCCCAGCGGGTCGAGAAGACGATGGCCAACACGCTGACCGTCGTGCTCGCCTTCCTCGCGAAGTTCGCCGGTCTGGGTGGGATCCCCGGCAAGCTCGTCGGCATCGTTAGGACGATCCGGCAGCCCATCGACAAGGCCCTGGACAGGATCGTGGCATGGCTCGGCGCGATGCTGGAGAAGGTCGTCGCGAAAGCGAAGGCCACGGCCAGGAAGCTCCTGGAATGGTGGCGGATGAAGGAGCCGGTGGCGGGTGGCGACGAACCGCATACGCTGACGTTCGACGGTGAGAAGGGGTCAGCCACGCTGGTCATACGTTCGGCGCCCGAGAAACCGTCGACGTTCCTGGCCCGGGAGCATGGGCGATCCGGGGCGAACGAGGACCTGTTGAAGGAACCCCTGAAGGAGACCCAAAAGTCCGAGGAAGCGATTTCGGCGACCCAGGGTGCACTGGTCAAGTTCGACGACAAGGATCCTACTCCGACCGGCACTCGTCAGAGCGAAGCGGACACTCTGTCGAAGAAGCTCAATTCCTTGCTGAAGAAGCTGTCGGGCACAATCAGCGGCGCGCTCACGGCGTGGGGAATCGCCGACCAGATGCCGACTGACATCGTGATCGAACGGCCCGAGCGTTTCACGGTCGCGCAGAAGAAGGCGATCGCCCAGCAGTACCTGGACCAGCGCGCGCGGCTCGCCGGCACGCGCTTCGGCAGGACCCAGAATCTGGCGAAGGATTCGACAGGCCGGAAGATCAATGTCGCCGCTGGCATCGACCGGCGGCACGTCGTGTCGTCCGACGATATGGCCAAGCACTACGGCGAAGTGCTGGTCAAGAGCACCCGGTCTGCTGCGAAGCTGCTGGTCGAGCAGGGCGGCTCGATTTCCGACGCCCGCGAGCCGGTCATCGGGAAGGGCAAGAAGAAGGTCACGGCGGACCTGGTGATCGCCGCGGCCAGACGCCGTTTCAAGCGTTACTTCGGCTACGCGAGGAACATCTTCCTTGGACGCGCGTGGGAGAACCAGGCCGTATTCAAGGAGAAGCTCGACACCGAGCACCCTGAACTCCAACAGAAGGCAAAACTGGAGGCCCATGTGGCTCACATCAAGCGCGGATGGGCGCTGGACAAGTCGTTCAAGGAAAGCCGGCTGGAGGACTAGTGGTCGCGGCAAACCTGTCCCGCATGCTCGCCGGCCTTGATGCGCTCATCTCCGACCGGCTCGCCGGGTACCTGGACCCGTCCGGGAAGCCCACGCGGCCGCTCGGCGGGTACCGCTTCGAGCCATCGCAGTTCGCTGGCTTCAACGACGGGCGGGAGCTCTCGCCGGCAGAGCACGTGGTCATGCTCCTGGCGCTCGTTCCGCACATCCGCCCCGATTTTTTTGGCCGGCTGATCGGGGCGTACCTCCCGGACGGCGGCGACCTGCCCGAGTTCGGGGGCGACCGTGCGGAGCACCACCGCGGCGTACTGCCGACCGGGGAAACCGCGCAATTCGTGCTCGCCGGGGACGATCTAGCCGGGCGCCTGGAGGTGCAGCGGCTCCTGTCGAGCGAGCACTGGTTCGCCCGGCGCCGGGTGCTGTGGCTCGACAACGTGCG
>NZ_KI914728.1:0-10097 GCF_000520515.1 Arthrobacter sp. H20 | reverse complement strand
GCCAGGGCGAGCCACTGATGAGCGGGCGGCTGGTCCTGGACCCCGAGATCGTTGAATTCCTCACCACCGGCACAGTCAGCCTGCCCAGGTTCAGCACCGATTTCCCTGCCGAGCACATCCAGACCCGGATGGAGTGGGAGGACGTCGTCCTTCACCCGGCCACGCTCCGCCAGATCCACGAAATCCAGCACTGGGTCAGCTACAACGAGACGTTGCGGGACGAGTGGGGAATGGGCAAACGGGTCAAGCCCGGATACCGGGCGCTGTTCTACGGACCGCCCGGCACCGGCAAGACGCTCACGGCCACCCTGCTCGGGCAATCGACGGGCAGACCGGTGTTCCGGATCGACCTGTCGCGGGTGGTATCGAAGTACATCGGCGAGACTGAGAAGAACCTCGCACGGTTGTTCGACAAGGCCGAGCACAAGGAATGGATCCTCTTCTTCGACGAGGCCGACGCGTTGTTCGGCAAGCGCACAGACATCCGCGACGCCCACGACAAGTACGCCAATCAGGAGGTCGCCTACCTGCTCCAGCGCATCGAGGGTTACGCCGGCCTGGTGATCCTCGCCACCAACCGGCGCGGAAACGTGGATGATGCGTTCCTGCGTCGTTTCCAGGCCGCCGTCAGCTTCCCGATGCCCCAGTCCGAGGACCGCCGCGCCATCTGGTTGCGCGCGTTCCCACCCCAGATCACGATCGACGACGACGTCGACTGGCGCGACATCGCCATCCGTTACGAGCTGACCGGCGCGGGTATCGTCAATGTCTCGCACTTCTGCGCGATCGAGGCACTCGCGAACGGCACCCGGACGGTCGATCGCACGTTCCTTGAGGCAGCCATCCTCCGCGAACTGGTGAAGGAAGGCAAGATCGTCTGAGGCAGCGAATGAGTCAACCCCGTCCGATCGACGGGACCTCCCCGTAACGGTGCAGTAACACCCCATCTGGTTCACTCGGACCTGGTGGGGTGTTGTCTCCCGGTCAATCCTTTCGGGACGTCGTGGGGCAGAAGGGACAACGAGTGCATGAACGACGACGGCGGCAGGATACGGGTTCGTCTCTTCATTCTTGGTCAAGGGGCGGAACGGACCAGGTCTGTGGAGTTTTCCGGGGACCAGCTGCTCATCGGACGAAGTTCGGTATGTGATGTGGTGCTGGCGGAACCGGATGTGAGCCGTAAGCATGCCGTGGTGCGCCGCGACGGGAACCGGATTTATCTGCGCGACCTCGGTTCCACCCTGGGCACCAGGATCAACGGCGATACAGTGACGGGAACACGGCTGCTGCGCGACGGCGACGTCCTCCCCTTCTGGTCCGCTAGGCTTGAACTGGCATCCGACGTAGAGGGCCATCGGGAGGATACCCTGCCGGTCCGACGGGAGCCCACAGCGGCCGGCGTGCGCTACGACATCGCGGACCAGCGGGCCGGATCCATCAGCAATGTCGGCGGAAACCAGCACAACTCCTACGTCACCCAGATCCTCCAGGAGCGCAGGAGTGTTCTGCTCGACGTGGCCGCCGCCAGGACGAAGGCCCGGTGGATCATGGTGACCGGCTTCCTCTTCACCGCAACGGGCTTCGGCTTCTTCGCAGCGGGTATTCTGCGGTTCCTGCTCCAGATGGGACAAAGCATTGGTGACGGAGCGGCGCCGGATGCGACGGTCACCCCGTTCGGCTTCGAGATTTTCGGCGTGCCCTCGGGTCTGATCGGCTGGTCCGTGGCAGCGTTGGGCGCAATCCTGATCGTCATCGGGTTGATCCTGCATGTGATGGCCGTGGCACGGCGCAAGCGCGTTGATCGTGAGCTGCCGCTGCCGGCCGGGAATCGAGTACGGGAGGACATGGAATGAGCTTCAATATCGGGAATCAGACAGGCGGCGTGATCAACAACGTAGCCGGAAATCAGCGGGTCTCCGGGACCCAGCACGGGGCAGCCGTCAGCACCAGCTCTGTCCGCGAGGCGGTGCAGGCCCTGCGCGCGGCGGTCGATGATGCTGACCTGGACGAGGCCACCTCGGTGGCTGTTTCCGGCCACCTGAAGGACATCGAAACGGAGGTCAGCGCACAAGACCCCGACCGGTCGATGGTCGGGACCACACTGGATCAGCTGGCAGGGCTGCTGATGTCTGCCGGTGCGGTCGCGACTGCAGGACAATCGCTGATCGGACCCATCCGGTTGGTTGCCTCCTGGGTTGGAAGTCTGGGCCCCGCTGTAGCCCAGCTACTCGCGTAGTTCACCCGAGACAGCACCGCCACGGTCACGGCCGGCCTACTCGAACCGGGACGTGCCTCCCATGCCGCGCCGCAGGATTTCCCCGGTGCCGCTCGAGAAGTCAATCACCGTGGTGGGCTCCGCCCCGCAGTCCCCGGAATCGATCACGGCGTCCACCACGTAATCGAGTTCCTCCTTGATTTCCCAGCCCTGGGTGAGCGGGGGTTTCCTGGTTGGGGAGCAGTAGCGTGCTGGACAGCAGCGGTTCCCCGAGCTCGTCGAGCAGCGCCTGGACCATCCGGTGGTCGGGGATGCGCACACCCACCGTCTTCTTCTTCGGGTGCAGCAGCCTCCGCGGCACCTCCTTGGTGGCGGACAGGATGAACGTGTAGCTGCCCGGCGTCGTCGACTTGATGCTGCGGAAGACCCTGTTATCGATGTGTACAAACTGCCCCAGCTGGGCGAAGTCGCGGCAGACCAGGGTGAAGTGGTGCTTGCTGTCGAGCTTGCGGATCGCCCGGATGCGGTCCAGGGCCTCCTTGTTGCCCAGCTGCGCGCCCAGGGCGTAGCAGGAGTCGGTGGGGTAGGCGATCAGTCCGCCTGAGCGGACGACGTCGACAATCTGCGCGATCGCACGCGGCTGCGGATCCTCCGGGTGCACGTCAAAGAACTTGGCCATGCCCGAAGCTTACGTCGCGCAGGCCCTCCTCAGGTGATACCCAGCTGGAACCAGCCTGCCCAGCCCGTCGACGCATTCCACCACGTGGAGTAGACCACGCTGTCCGAACCGACGACGAACACATCGAGGTGCTCGGTCACCCGGGAGACGGCGGCCACCTGGCTGCCGGGCTTCGCGACCCCGCCCGAGATGTTGAACCAACCGGCCCATCCGCCGGGATCGTGCCACCAGGTGCTGTAGATCCGGTTGTCCGTCCCGACGACGAAGAGGTCCAGATGGTTGGAGTAGCGGGCAACCGCGGTCACCGGCGATCCCGCCGACGCCACACCGCCCGAGACCTGGAACCAGCTGCCCCACCCCGAACGGGCGCTCCACCAGGTGGACACGATCTTCCCGTCGGGTGCAGTGGTGAACAGGTCCAGATGGTCGGGATGCCGAGCGACGACGTTGACGGTGGAATCCGGACGGGCCAGCTGGCCGCCCACCTGGAACCAGCGGGACCAGCCGCTGCGCTCGTCCCACCAGCAGCTCCAGACCCGGTTGTCGGTGCCAACGACGAAGAGGTCCAGATGGAACGGGTACCGGGCGATCGCCGTGACGGTGGCCCCGTTCGCCGCGACGCCGCCGGAGACCTGGAACCAGCTGGACCAGCCGGACCGCACGTCCCACCAGATGGACATGATCTTCCCGTCCGAGGCGGTGGTAAAGACATCCAGGTGGTCGGCGTAGCGGGCGAGGACGTTCACGGTGGACCCGGCCCTGGCCACCAGGGTGCCCAGCTGGAACCAGTTGGACCACCCGCCCGACCAGCTCCACCAGGCGCTCCACACCCGGTTGTCGGTGCCGACGGTAAACAGGTCGAGGTGCCCCGCATAGCGCGCAACAGCGGTGACCGGCGAACCGACTCCTCCGGGCGACGCGAACCCGCCCATCAGGTGGAACCAGCCGGCCCAGCCGCTGCTCTGGTCCCACCAGTTGGACACGGTGCGCCCGTCGGAGGCCACCGCGAACACGTCCAGGTGCTCGGGATACCGGTCCACGACGGTGATCGGGGTCTTCGCCCGGGCCGTCAAGGCCGCGAGCGGCCCGATCCGGTTCCAGATGACCTGCCGGCAGATCCGGCAGAACGGCACACCCAGGTCGCGCATCTTGCAGGCGAACTCTGGCCGGAACGCGCCGCAGTGGTAATAGTGCGCGCCCTCGAACGTGCCAACCGTGCCCGCGGCGACAGGGCTCGGACGGGAGTCGACGGTGCTGCAGTCGGGGTTGGTCATGGTGGGGATGGCCGTGGCAGCGTTGACGGCCCACCGCCACTTCAGCGAGGCACGGTTCCGGTTGATGGTGACGTTGGGTTCCCCGGGCTCGGGGCCGGGATGGTGGTCCTGCCCGGTTTCGTCGCCGCCGGCGTAGTACGGGTATTCATCCGCGAGTCCGAACGCCGTGTGCCCCATCTCGTGGATACCGATTTCGGTGGCGTTGGCCGCCAGTGAGTAGGTCCCGATCGAGCCGCCGCTGCCGCCGTAAATGGTGGAGTTGACGATCACGAGCACGGTGGTGAACTCGGGAACCTGGGCGGCGGCGACGGTCAGCGCTGTGCCCGCGTTGCACAGCAGCAGCCGCCGGATACCGTTGCCGCCGAACGTCGCGTCGAAGTAGGTACGCGCGGTCGCCCCGGTGCCGCCCGGTCCCACCGGGTCGTCGGCACCCGAATCGGTTGAGGACACGTTGATCCGGAATATGTTGATCGCCGGAGAGAGCTCGTTGAACGGCGGGGTGCCCAGGAAGGCGTTCGCGAGCGCCGTACAGGCGGTGTCGAACGCGGCCTGCTCACCCGCGCGGAACCCGTCGCCCAGCAGCACGACATTGAAGGCCCGGTTGCGGGGCGCCGAGCCCCGGATCTGCGTGGTGCCAATGACCGCACCATCGGCGGTGGTCATTGTGTCCCACCCCGTCCCTCGATGGCAAAGCTGGTGATTTCGGTGATGTCGGAGGCGTCGGGGCTCCGGTCCTGTCCTTCGCCGGGCGGCTCCGCACCGCGCGCACCGGCGGTGCCAGGGGCGGGCGCGGCAATGTCGATCAGCGCGATGTTACGAGCGGCCGCCGGCGCGGGAACGACGACGGTAAACGCGCCGCTGGGCCTGTCCACGTCGACGCGGGTAATAGGTTCACCCGGGTTCTCCGGGAAGACTTCGGCGCTGCGGGTATCGCCGGTGCGCACCGGGACCCGGGTCAGGGGCCGGTTGTCGGCGTCCCGCACCTCGGCATAGCGTCCGGCCCGCACATCGGCGTGGGCATCAAAACCGGTCACGGCGACGTCGACCGGCTGCTGCGAGATCAGGCGGACGTCGTCGCCGTCGTACTCGAAAATCAGCCGGATCGCGTCGGCAACGGGAGCTGGGGTTTCGGTCATGGCGGTTCCCTTCGCAGCAGAGGTCAGTCCTGTTGCCTATGGTCCATCGTCCGCCGTTACTGGTGCGTTATTGGGTAGCAGATCCCTATATCAAGATGAGCTCGAAGGCGTCGCTGATGGCGCGGGCCAATGCGGGTTCCTGGTCATCGAAGAGCAGGCCAATCGTCTCTCCCATGGCGCTCATCCGCACCGTGGTGATGTTGTCGCAGCTGACGACGCAGTCGCGGTCCAGCCCGTTTCGCGGTCCGACCGGAACCTCGCTGGTGATGCCCCGGATCGTGCTGGTAATCGGTGCGATGGTCAGCCAGGTCAGCAGATGAAGCTTGGATTGCCTCGTCAGGACCAGCGCTGGTCGACGCTTGTCCAGTTGAACTGAGACGATGGGGCGCACTAGTCCAACGCCGGATGCGGCGGATCAAGCACGCCGTCGAGGTCCGGGTAGACGGGCTCACCGCGCCGTGCCAGGTCGATCAGCACAGCCTCTTCGCCGCGGTAACGCTGGTCCCGCCGGAGGCGGGCGATCCCGTGGCGGACTGCCTCCGATCGGTTGGCCGCGCGGCCGTTGGCGACCTCAGCGTCGAGGGCGGCCAGCTCGCTCTCGTCGAGCCGGATAGCGATCTGTGTAGTCATTCTCCCAGCATACCCGCAGCGTCAACCGACTGGTATGCAGGGAACCTCTGGGCGCTACCTGGGCCGTCGGTATTCATCGACCAGCCGTGCTCCCCAGCGATGCGGCGGCGGGGTCTTCGGCGACGGACACTTCGCCGCACGCTGCGAGGAACCTGAGGTAGGCGGCGACTGTTTCGGTTCCGCGGATATCAACGCGGAAGGGGTCAAAGACATTGTGGACCAGCCTGCCTCACCCCCGTGGCGGGAAGAGTTGGTCAAGGCAGCCGAGAGCTCATCGATGTCCACATAGCTATCCAATCCTTGAACTCCGGCCCCTTAAAGCCGCGTTCCGGACGGATTGGTGTGCTGCGGAGGAGCTGCGACGAGTCTCCGACCGTGGCCCAGGGTGGCGAATAACAGCGGAATAACGCATTCATCGCTACATTGAAGCTTTATCCTAATCCGCAGAGGTTGAGTGACATGATCGAATCTGATTCCTCCGGCAGCCGGTCCAACAGGCGGGAACCGGAAACCACCGGGCGCTACATTGTCGTCTTCGCCGACTCCGAACCGGACGCGCCCGCGTTGCTCCGGTCGATGGCCGGTGTGTCCAACATTGCGGATTCCCGCGATTTCGGGACCCGGGCCGTGGACCCGTTGGAAACCCGGGATGCGGACGCCACCGTGTTCTACACGCTGGGCGTCGCCGTCGTCTCAGCCGACCCGCAGCAGGCCCGTTCGCTGCGGACCTCCTCCGATGAGGGCGCCATCATCTCGGTCTCGCCGGAACTGATCCACCACATCCTGACCAACGGCCCCGACGATCCCGGGGAAAACGGTCCGTCCTCCTTCCAGGACACAGCGCAGTCCACCTGGGGACTGCAGGCCGTGGCAGCGGCTGCCTCCCCCTGGACAGGCAACGGAATCCGGGTGGCTATCCTCGACACCGGGTTCGACTCCGGACACCCGGACTTCGAGGGCCGGCTGGTCACCGTCGAATCCTTCATACCGGACGAGTTGCCCCAGGACGGGCACGGGCACGGCACCCACTGCATCGGAACATCCTGTGGCCCGCGGACACCGTCCGAGGGGGCCGGGTACGGCGTGGCGTGCGAGGCGGAAATCTTCTCCGGGAAGGTGCTCAGCGATTCAGGATCAGGTTCCGACGGCGGCATCATCGCCGGGATCGACTGGGCGGTGACTAACGGCTGCGCGGTGATCTCCATGTCCCTCGGCGCCGACATCGCGGAGGTCCACCCGCCGTACACCGCCGTCGGGCAGCGGGCCCTCGACGCCGGATCTCTGATCATTGCCGCAGCGGGAAACAACGCGGACCGCCGCCAGAATGACTTTGGGTTTGTCGGCGCACCGGCCAACAGTCCGTTCATCCTGGCCGTGGGCGCACTGGACCAGCAACTGGACATGGCGTACTTCTCGGCCCGTACCCTGCCGATCCGGGGCGGTCAGCTGGACGTCGCAGGTCCGGGATTCAAGGTGTACTCGTCCTGGCCGATGCCCGACCGGTACAATACCATCAGCGGCACCAGCATGGCAACGCCGCATGCGGCGGGCATCGCCGCCCTCTGGGCGCAGGCCACCGGCTACCGCGGAAGGGAACTGTGGTCGGTGATGGTGCAGGAAAGCCACCGGCTGATCAACCCGTCAGTCGACGTCGGCTCCGGCCTGGTCATGGCGCCGCAAGAATAGGGCGGCATGAATATCACCGTGACCGTGAAGGAATCGCACCGCTCCGCGATAAATGAGGTTGCGGAGCGGTTGCGTGCCGGCGGGATTGACATCGACCGGGTGCTGGGCGCCGGCGGGATGGTCACCGGCTCGGCGCCGGATGACTGCCGGTCTGCATTGGAGGCTGTCGAGGGGGTTGCCTCCGTCGACGCCGGAATGCGCGCGCAACTGCCCCCACCCGAGGGCGACGTGCAGTAGCGGAACCTCGCAGCGTTGGGTCTTACGCGCTGGCGCCGGCGGGGGTCCCGGTCTTGCCGCCGACGTCGTCGAGCACCGTCTGGGCGCGGCGGTCAACCAAACCCGTGAAGAGTTGTTGTGCCGCCCCGAAAGCGATCGCCCAGGCGATGATCTGGGCCGAACTATCCAGGGCGCTCAGGCCGGGAACAAACTCGCCGCGCATCAGTTGCAGCCCCAGCACCGCCGTCAGCGCGCCGGCCGGAAGCTTCAGTACCGACAGGGCAAGCACCAGGCCGAACGGCGTGGAGTTGCCCCGCACATGCCTGAGGGAGGACGCACCCGAAACCGCGGCCGCGAGCAACCCGAAAAACTCCACGATGAGCAGATCCACATTCTCGGCAGTGGAACCGGTGGGACACACAACCGCTTCCGCTGTTGGCTGGAAGCAGAGGTTGAGCTGACCCGTCCAGACAAACCCGCCGATCGCGAGCAGCGTGGCGAGGAAAGCGAGGACGACGGCGGATATCACCAGCGCGTTCCGGAAGCTGCGCACGCGGGAGAGCTCCCGCCGCCCCTCGGACGACGCGCCCCGGAAAGCCTGGATGACGGCGCCCTTCGCGGGGTCGTCGAGTCCAGCCGTCGACAGGTCGTCCACGATTCGGTCAATCTCGGTCCGCTGCGGATTGCCCTTCGGGAGGTGCTCCCGGACATGCGCCTGGATGCCGGGCAGCTGGGACTGAACGTAGGTTGCAGGCGCCCTGGTGAGGACATCCAGTTGGGCAGCGTCGAGACGGCACACGACGCGCGTCACCATGGCTCCCTGATGAGGCAACTCCCTGGAGGGCCGTTTCCGGGTAGCAACTCCCTGGACAGCGTCCAGATGTTTCCTGATGGATTCCTCGAGGACCTGTTTGCTGAGGTCCACCGTCGTGTTGCCCCCGGACGGCGGATCGATCAGTTGAAGCCATTGAGTCACGGTGGAAAGCTGATCAGCGGCGGCAAGCGACTCTTCCCGCCAGGCCTTGGTGGTGACCGTAGCCAAGGGGAAGAGGGGAGCCGGTGTGGCCTGGATAGCCATGATCACCCTTTTCCGGTGCATGATCACCCCTTTCCGCTGGCGGGGATACCCTCCCCAAAGCCCGATAGGGCAGGCCTACCACCGCACCCGTTACTCCGGTGTTACCGCATTCTTGTGAAGGGACGCGCTACTCAAAGGACGGACGCAGGCTGGCGCCAAAGCCCGGGGCGGGATCGGGGACCAGGGAGTGTTCCTGCGGAACCTGCAGCAGGGGGCGGATGAGGTCCGTGATACCGGACGACGGGCGGACACCGCATTCGTGCAGGAGCATTGCGAGGTAACTCCGGTAGCTGCGCATGGCGGACCCATTATTTCCGGCTGCCAGGTGAATGCGGAGCAGCATCCGCTGGGCGCTTTCGCGAAGCGGGTCCATTTCGGCGGCGGCGGCGGCGTCGAGTGCGGCCTCGAGCTCACCGGTCGCCAGGAAATCGCCGGCCAGGGTCTCCAAGGTAGACATCCGGAGCCGGTTCAGGCGTTCCTGGTCCGGCCACAACCAATCCTCATGCCAGCCGGGCAGCAGATCGGCGCCGCGGAGCTGCGTCGCCAGGCCGGCCGGGCCTGACGCACCCTCGTTGACCAGGTCCATCCGGCCTGTCAGGTGCTCGACGTCGACGGAAATCCCGCTGGCCAGGGCCAGCGGATCGCTGGCGGGTTCGAGGAGGCCCGGAAGTTGGTGGGCAATGTTCCAGAGGCACGCCCGCAGGCTGCCGGACGCCTGCGCGTCGGAACGGTCAGGCCACAACAGGCCGGCGATGTAGCTTCGTCGACGGTCGCCGCGGAGCGCTAACGCTGTAATCAGACGTTGCTGCCGGAACGCGACAGTTACGTGCTGGTGTTCCCGTTCAAGATCCCAACACCCCAGCAACTTCAGGTTGGGGTCGCTTCAGAAAAAGGAAAAAATCGTACGCTAGCCTCGGTCTTTCATGTGGTGGTGGCTGGCGGGGTGTGGTTAAACGACGAAAAGTGCTCCTGACGTGGGAAAATGGTGTTGTCTACGCATCATTCGCGCCACGTGAAAAGGAGCACCTTTCTGGTGAGTCAGTCTACCGGTTTCTATCCGTCTGTCCGTGCTGATTCCGCCGGGACCGGCGTGGTGTCCCAAGCCGGAGGCATGATCCTGACCCAGACGGTTCGTGCCTCGGGGATCGGTGCCGGACTGTCGGCGGCTTGGGAACCGTGGCGT
>NZ_AZRY01000139.1 GCF_000520515.1 Arthrobacter sp. H20 | reverse complement strand
TTTTCTGGCGGGTCACCCAGTGGCGCCCTCCAGAGCGCTCCGACTCCCAGCGGGCCACCAGATTCGGGCGGAAACCCCGCCCGAGACGAAGAAGCTGTTCTGCTGTCCATACCCCCATTCCATCATCGACCACTGACAAAACAAGGGCTCGGCCAGGGTGCTCGGCCGAACACGTTTGGAGATTATTCAGTGCTGTTGCGGGTCCAGCAGAAAAGCGGGACCACGACTCTCCAACAGCTGGGACCATTGCAGGGGCCACCTGCTAGCCGCGGTGATCCCTGCAGCTTCACTCAGGCGCTGGCTCGGGAAGGGGATACAAGTCGCAGGATGCCCCCGACTCATGGCAAACTGGATAACCGCGCTTCGGGACGAAGAATTGTCGGTTCCTTCGGCGCAGTCCGCCCTGGTGTAATGGCAGCACCCCAGCCTTTGGAGCTGTGGAGTATAGGTTCGAATCCTATGGGCGGAACTGTCGGGCAGGAGTGCCGCGGGTAGTATTGCCGGTGTGAGCCTGTACTTTTCCGGTTGACAGAGAAACTACAGGCAGGAGTGTCTCCTCAATGGGTCCGCAGACCTCAAGCACTAACCATCAGGTATCCGATGCGGAGGCAGGAGTCCTTCGGCCCGCCGCGGTCATTGTGCTCGCCGCAGGCGCAGGCACCCGGATGAAATCCCGGACGCCGAAGATCCTCCACACCCTGGGCGGAAGGTCGATGGTGGGGCACGCTATGGCCGCCGCCCGCGGTGTGGTGCCCGAGGCGATGGCAGTGGTGGTCCGGCATGAGCGCGACCTCGTCGCCGGTCATATCGCGAGCCTCGACTCCCAGGCAATCATTGTGGACCAGGACGACGTACCGGGTACAGGGCGAGCAGTGCAGGTGGCCCTCGAGGCGCTGGACCGGGCGGCTGGTGCGCCACTCGAAGGAACGATAGTTGTCACCTACGGCGATGTACCACTGCTGACCGCCGACACCCTTGCCCTGCTCGTTGAGTCCCACTCCGCCCAGGAGAACTCGGTCACAGTGTTGACCGCCGTCCTTGAGGACGCGACCGGCTATGGCCGGATACTGCGCGCCGACGACGGCACAGTCACCGGCATCGTCGAGCACAAGGACGCGACCGACGTCCAGCGGGCCCTCAACGAAATCAACTCGGGTATCTACGCCTTCGACGCGGCAACCCTGCGCGGCGGCCTCACCTCGGTCACCGCAGGCAATGCCCAGGGCGAAATGTATCTGACTGACGTATTGGGGATCGCGTCGGCGCAGGGCGGACGAGTAGCCGCAGTCGTCTCGAACGATCCCTGGCAGGTTGAGGGAGCCAATGATCGGGTGCAGCTTGCTGCCCTGGGTGCCGAGCTCAATCGGCGGACCCTTACCCGCTGGATGCGTGCCGGGGTTTCAATTGTCGACCCCTCGACCACCTGGGTCGACACCTCGGTGCAGCTTGCCGAAGATGTGACGCTCCTGCCGGGAACTCAGCTTCACGGCGCCTGCGAGATCGCACGTGACGCCGTCGTCGGCCCGGATACCACTCTCACCGATGTGGTGGTAGGAGAGGGAGCAACAGTGCTCCGGACCCATGGATCGGGTGCACGGATTAGCGCCCGCGCCACCGTCGGGCCCTTCACCTATCTGCGACCGGGCACGGTACTGGGGGAGGACGGCAAGATCGGGGCGTTCTATGAAACAAAGAATGTCACTATCGGGCGCGGCTCGAAGCTGTCCCACCTCGGGTACGCGGGCGACACCGAGATTGGTGAGGACACCAACATCGGTTGCGGCAACATCACCGCCAACTACGACGGCGTCAATAAGCACCGCACCACCATTGGCAGCAACGTCCGGACCGGCTCCAACACTGTGTTCGTGGCGCCAGTAACGATCGGCGACGGCGCCTACACCGGTGCCGGCGCCATTGTGCGCAGCGATGTTCCGCCTGGCGCACTTGCGGTCAGTGTTGCACCGCAGCGAACGGCCGAGGGCTGGGTGCAAGCCAAACGACCGGGCAGTTCAGCAGCGACTGCAGCCGCTTCGGCGCAGGAACAGGCCTCAGATACATTTGCCACCGGTGAATCCACCAGCAGCACCAATAGCACTGACGAAAGCGACAGTTTATGAGCGAGATCACCGCACGCGGCGAGAAAAAACTGGTCCTGGCTTCGGGGCGGGCCCACCCAGAACTCGCTGAAGAGATCGCTGCAGCCCTCGGCACCGAGCTGCTGCCCATCTCTGCCTATGACTTCGCGAACGGCGAGATCTATGTCCGATCCGGCGAAAGCGTGCGAGGCACCGACGTCTTCGTCATCCAGGCCCATCCAGCACCGTTGAATAACTGGCTGATGGAACAGCTCATCATGATCGATTCGCTGAAGCGGGCCTCGGCCAAGCGGATCACTGTTGTCTCCCCATTTTATCCTTACGCTCGCCAGGACAAGAAGGGTCGCGGCCGCGAGCCGATTTCTGCGCGTCTTGTCGCTGACCTGTACAAAACGGCCGGCGCCAACCGGCTCATGTCAGTTGACCTGCACACCTCGCAGATCCAGGGCTTCTTTGACGGGCCGGTCGACCACCTGATGGCTATTCCCCTCCTGGCGGACTACATCCGAACCAGGGTCGACGCCGACAATGTCACTGTGGTCTCCCCGGACACCGGCCGGGTTAGAGTCGCCGAGCAGTGGGCCGAGCGCCTTGGTGGTTCGCCGCTGGCGTTCGTTCACAAGAGCCGCGACCTGACAGTGCCCAACCAGGCGGTCTCCAAACAGGTAGTGGGTCAGGTCGAGGGGCGGACCTGCGTGTTGATCGACGACATGATCGATACTGGTGGAACCATCTCCGGCGCCGTCCAGGTGTTGAAGAGCGCGGGAGCCAAGGACGTCATCATTGCCGCGACGCACGCAGTGTTTTCGGACCCCGCAGCCCGCCGGCTCTCCGAGTCCGGCGCCCGTGAGGTTGTGGTGACCAACACCCTGCCCATCCCGTCCGAGAAGCGATTCCCGCAGCTGACCGTGCTGTCGATCGCACCACTTATCGCGCGGGCTATCCGCGAGGTCTTTGACGACGGGTCGGTCACCAGCCTGTTCGACGGCAACGCCTAGGCCAACTCATCGAAGGCATCGGGTTGGGTCTTTACGGCCGCCCGATGCCCTGATAGTTCCATCCCGCCGCTCGCCACTGTCCGGGGTCGAGGACGTTGCGGCCGTCAAGGATGTTTTTGCTGGCCACCCGCGTGGCCAGTTCCGCCGGGCCCAGCGAACGGTATTTGTCCCATTCGGTAAGGACGAGCAACGCGTTGGCCTTCCCGACGGCGGCGTCGAAGTCGGGCTCATAGGTCAGCTCAGGGAAGCGACCCTTGGCATTGGCCAGCGCCTCAGGATCGGTCACTGTGACGTCCGCGCCCTGAAGTTGAAGCTGGGCAGCGATGCTCAGCGCGGGGGAGTCCCTGACATCGTCGCTGTTCGGCTTGAACGCCACCCCCAGCACTGTAATCCGTTTGCCAAGGAGCGATCCACCGACCAGTTGGCGGGTTAGCTCGACAACCCTGATCCGACGTCGAAGGTTGATATCGTCCACCTCGCGGAGGAAGGTCAGAGCCTGATCCGCACCCAGCTCACCGGCACGCGCCATGAACGCACGGATGTCTTTGGGGAGGCATCCACCGCCGAATCCGATCCCAGCGTTGAGGAACTTGCGTCCAATCCGGTCATCCATCCCGATGGCGTCCGCCAGCAGTGTGACGTCAGCGCCAGCGGCGTCGCAAACCTCAGCCATGGCATTGATGAAGGAAATCTTGGTCGCGAGGAACGAGTTGGCGGCCGATTTGACCAGTTCAGCTGTGGCATAGTCCGCAACCAGCCTGCGGGTACCCAGTTCCAGGGGTCCCGCATACACCTCGTCAAGCATCGCCGTCGCGTGGCTCCCTGCCTCGCCCGCCGGGACGCCGTACACCAAACGGTCAGGACTCAGCGTGTCCTTGACGGCGAAACCTTCCCGCAGGAACTCAGGGTTCCAGGCGAGGCTTGCCTCGGGGAACCGTTCCGCCAGGTCATCGGCGAGCCGCGCTGCGGTTCCCACCGGGACAGTCGAGACTTGCCCACGACCAGGTTCCCCGCTTCAAGCGAGTCCACCAGCGAGGAGAAAGCAGCATCGACATACCGCAGGTCCGCCGCGTACTCGCCCTTGCGCTGCGGGGTCCCGACGCACAGGAAGTGGACCTGAGACCCACGCGCGTCTGCGATGTCCGAGCTGAACTTGAGCCGGCCGGTCTGCAGGACCTCGTTGAGGAGTTCCGGGAGACCCGGCTCAAAGAAGTGCGAGCGCCCCGCCTGGAGCTCGGTAATCTTCCGCTCGTCGACATCAATGGCGACGACTTCATGCCCCAACTTCGCCATGCACGCCGCGTGGACAGCACCGAGGTAGCCGCAACCGATGACAGAAATTCGCATGTTGATCCTTTGAAGGGTCGGCCCCGGATCCTCTGCAGGATCCGACGCTCCATCAGCTGTGAACTGTATGGGTCACACATTAGAGGATGATGAGAAACTCCAGATGAACAGAGCACGCGCCGGAGAGCTGCCACGTCGCCACTGACTCCCTGGGTGCTGTATTATCGAATGCGATGCCTAGGCGAGGGAGCATCCCGGTAGTACCCGGGAACTGCTCCGTGATCGACAGTGGCTAGCGACTAACGTCCAGCACGGAACGTGTTGACGATTAACTGTTTCTAGACAGATGCCGATCGTGACCCAAGCAACGATCCACTAATCGTCATTACAGGAGATTCCATGTCCGACCTCACACTCCCCGCAGAAGTACGCACCGAATTCGGTAAGGGTGCGGCACGCCGCGCACGCCGCGAAGACAAGATTCCTGCGGTCATCTACGGCCACGGCGCCGACCCAATCCACGTGCTGCTTCCCTCCAAGGCGACCACCTTGGCTCTGAGGACCTCCAACGCCCTGCTGACCCTGGACGTCGAAGGCGAGAAGCACCTGGCCCTCGCCAAGTACGTTGTCCGCAACCCGCTGAAGCGCATCGTCGAGCACCTCGACCTACTGACTGTTCGCAGCGGCGAGACGGTAATTGTTGACGTCTACATCCATGTCGAGGGCGAATTGGCGCCGGGCGCCGTGATGAACCTCGAGCACACTTCGGTTGAGGTTGAAGCCGAAGCGACTCACCTGCCGGATTCACTGACCGTTAACGTTGAAGGACGCACCGTTGGCGAGCACATCCATGCCTCCGATATCGTCCTTCCCAAGGGTGTCATTCTGCTGATCGATGACGACACCCTGATCGTGAACATCAGCGAGCCCACAGTTCAGGACCTCGGCGACGACGATGAGACAGTTGCAGAGGGCGACGTCGTAGCCGCTTCCGGCGAGAAGTCCGAAGAAGGCGAGTAGCCACTTCGCTGGCGGATTCGTGGCGACTGACACGTGGCTGATAGTCGGGCTCGGGAATCCCGGGCCCGACTATAGCCGTAACCGGCACAATGTCGGACAGATGGTCCTTGACGTACTCGCGTTGCGTCTAGGCGGGAAGTTCAAGAGCCACAAAGCACACGCGGCAGTCCTTGAAGGCCGACTCGGCATGGGTGGGCCACGACTGGTGCTGGCAAAACCCCTCACGTTCATGAATCTCTCAGGTGGGCCGGTCAGCGCGCTGTGCCGTTTCTATGACATTCCCGCCGAACGCGTGATCGCTGTCCACGACGAGATCGACATTGACTTCACCACGATCAAGTTGAAGACCGGAGGCGGCGAGGGCGGACACAACGGTCTGCGGGACATCTCCAAAGCGATCGGGACTAAAGACTACCTACGAGTCAGGGTTGGGGTGGGTCGGCCCCCGGGGCGACAAGACGCCGCCGACCACGTGCTCCGCGATTTCAGCTCGGTCGAAAAGAAGGAGCTGACGTTTCTGCTTGAAGATGCAGCCGATGCAGTTGAATCACTCGTCAGTGACGGGCTTGTCAGCGCTCAGCAGAAGTTCCACTCCGCCGGCAAATAGCGGATAAAATGAATTGACTACCAGCGGTCAGGTAAGTAAATACCCTCGACCGCGTCACGCCAGGGTGGCCCCAAATACCGGGGCCGACGTTGGGCGGCCTCTGAGACTGGGCCACCCCCATCCCAACGTCGGTCCCTTTTTTGTGCCCATGATCAGCGCTATCGGCTTCGAACGCCGAGGCCAGGAGACATCATCGCCAGCACCCAGGCTGAGGAATGCAAGTAGTCGATGCGTAATTTGCTGGCAAAACCCGAGTAGTCGCTACTCATGTGCGGAGCGCCCGCAGGTCCTAGCCTGTTCAGTACTTCAACACGCTGGGAACGCGAAGGAAAAGGTCTCTCATGAGTTTCGATGCCAGTAACTACTCCTGCAATCCTGCCCCCACACGTCTTGGCGGAGGGCCTGCCGGAGGGAGCCCCCAGCTTTTGGCGTCCCGGGTACTCAAGGTCCGCGAGCAGTTGGCGGACTCGCTGAGAGATCAGTTGATCAGCCAGTCCGTCCCATCTGGGATGATCCTCCTCGGTGGCACTGGAACTGGTAAAACATCGATGATGCGGGCACTGGTAGACCGCCTACGGGCAACTACCTGCCTGATCCACCTGCGTGGCTCGACTCATGCCGAGCAACAGCCCTATGGTGCCCTGCGTGTTCTGTTGGCTGATCTGCCCGAAGACCTGCTAGATCATCCGGCCAAGGTGATCAATGGCTTGACACGGGCACTGAAAGATCGGGCGCACGATCTGCCGGTGATCGTGACCGTCGATGATGCTAATCACCTAGATGGAAGCTCCATCACAGCACTGGGTCAGCTAGTGCAGGCGGGGACGGTGCGGCTGGTCGCTGCGTGCACTGACCTTCCGGGAGCGCCACAGTACTTTCAGACCCTTTGCCGCAAGGGGATTCTGGTCCGGGTAGATATGCCTGATCTCACCCAACAGCACGTCGCTGACTACCTCCTCGCTGCGCTCGGACTTCCTGTCTCCCGCGCATCATCGCTCGCACTACACCGCCAAAGTGCAGGAAACGCCAGGCTGCTCAGCGCGCTCCTCGACGACTATCTGGCAACAGGTGCCCTGCGCTGCGTCGGCGGCGTTTGGGTTTTGGCTGCCGATGAGGTGAATCTCGGCGCAAACGCAACACACCTCGTGACCGACCGCATCAGAACTCTACTGCCATCGCAGCGCCAATTGCTCGGCACCCTCGCAGTAGCGGGCGAAACCCCGCTGGCCGTAGTCCCCGCCGATAACCTGGGCGATCTGGATGACCTTCAGGAACTGGGGGTGCTATCGATCGATAGTGATCGGTGGGCGAGCGTCTCGGTGATCGGCCCCCTACTCAGCGACGTGATTCTCGGTCGAGCCAGTCGGGTCGATCTTTGGGAGCCGGGTCAGCCGGGTCAGAGGATAGCTGTCGACAGTTCCGCCTCCTCCGGCACAAGTGGGGGGAAATTTAACGCAGAAAGGTCGCTTGAGCGCGCGCGTGAGGCAGCTTTCAAAGGCGAATATCGGCGGGCTATCCACGAATTGAAGTCCCCGGAGTTTGAACTTGGGGCGTTGGAACCAGAAGCTCGTCAGCGTGCAACTGTTCTGTTGTGCGAGGCGTTGGCGTTCACCGGCCAGGCGGATGACGCAAAGGAGGCGGCAAACTCGCTGCAACTCTCCCGCTTCGAGGGGAAGGAACTACCGACGCGCATTGCCATTACGCTGGCAGTACTTGAAGCATCGGTAGGGAACGTGGCCGCCATGCTGGAAGTGTCAGCCCACTTACGTAACCGCAGCTGCGGCACTGGGACGTACGAGGAACTCGCCGAAGGCATAATCCTAGCGGCAGGCGGGCGGCTGGTCGAGGCTGAGAGTCTGCTGCTCCCCGCACTTCGCCAGCTTCAGATACACGATCCCGCGGGCGTCGCGCCGCTCGCCGCTGCGGTACTGGCATGGATCAGCACTGCGGATGCGCCCGAGCGGGCAGAACAATATTTATCGATGTCCATGGCGGAGTCCATTGCGTCTCCGTGGATTGTTCGGAGGTTGACCAAACACTTTGCTGCCCTCGCGTTACAGGGCACAGCTTCGGCTGACCGCGCGGCATTCGAGCTCCGGGCACTCAGTAGCCAGGACGAAGAATTAGGCAACAGCTCGTGGCAACTGGTCAGCCTATGCAATGCGATGAGACAAGGTGATCATGGTGTCGCGCAGTTGATCCTTAAGCTCAGTCCCACCTGCCAAGGTCAGTATGCGTCGCTGTGCCAGCTGTATGCCAAAGGTGTCGATGCCGAAGACGCCGAGCTGCTGTTACATGCGATGGATACCGCGCAGGCCCTCGACGACCGCTTCCTTGCCCGTGACATGGCTGTTTCGGCAGTTCAACTTGCAACCCAGTCGGGGGATCAGGTCACCAGGGGTTATGTCGCTGAACGCGTCCGCGGGGTCGTTGTGCTAACCGGCACCGTGCTCGGCGCACGTCGCCAGCTCGCTTCTCTGACAGGCAGGGAGGCGGAAGTTGTTAGTGCTGTGGTTGACGGCAGGTCCAACCGAGATGTTGCGCTGGCACTGGGGTTGAGCGTTCGCACGGTCGAGGGGCACCTGCATCGGGTCTATACGAAGCTGCATGTCAGGACGAAAGCGGAATTGCTGGCCAAGGTTGCCCTCAGCGCAGGAGCCACGTGATGGGCCCCCAACGAGGGTTTGGAAGTCTCGTGGGACGCTCCGCCGAGATTCGGGCAATTGCGGTGAGCATCCTGGATCCGATGATCGGCGGCGTTCTGGTGTGCGGGGCACCGGGCATCGGTAAAACGGCGGTGGTCGACGCTGTCCTCGATCAGTTGGACGGCACGGTAGATCCGGTCACGGTCTTCGCTGATGCCTCACTGGAGGACGTTCCCTACGGCGCACTTGCTCCAGTATTCAACGGACGTTTCCCTAACGATCTCAGCTCGCCGCTATCGGTCCTGCGCAGCATTCGGTCATCCCTGCGGTTGACCTCAAACGATGCGGCGTTGCCGGTGCTGGTTGTTTTGAGGAACGCCCATCATCTCGACGAAGATAGCAGCCACTTGCTCGGTCAACTCGCGCTTGCTGGCGAAGTCCGGTTACTGATCCTGTCCCGTGGGTCAGGGAACAGGCCCGAAGAACTGGACGCGCTGCGCCGAGATGGGCTACTTGCACTGTTTGAGCTTGAGGCGCTAAGCCCTGACCAAACCACTCAGCTGTGCCGGCAGGAGCTGGGCGACATCGTCAGCTCCGGCTCCGCAGCCTTCATCTCGGACTGGTCTCAGGGCAACCCTCACCTTGCGAAAGAGCTGCTTGCTCACCTTGTTCGTTCAGGGGCAATGGTTAAACGAGACGGAGTGTGGCTGATGGCCCGTGCCCCCGAATCGCCAGGAAAGGTGCTTATTGATCAAGTACAGACCATTCTCCACGGCTGTACTCGGGCCCAACGCCGGGTAGTTGAGGTTGTTGCTCTGCTGGGTTCTATCCCTATCGCGGCTGCCCGACACCTGTTGGATGCCAGCGCTGTGGAAGAGGCATTGACAATCGGTATCCTGTCATATTCCGGACCACAAGGCAGCGACAGGAGCCTAGTTACGATTGACCCGAAGGTTTACGGAAAAGTGGTGAGAGACCTGGTTCCGCCCGGGAGACGCGCCGAAATCCTGCATTGGCTTCAGGATTCAGCGCTTGGACGCGGACTGCTGAAAGGTGGCGGAGTCAGCGGCAGCCTCACCTGGGAAATGGACCTGGGTTACCCGATCGAGGACCCCCTATTGCTGGAAGCAGCACATCTGGCCAACAACGGGTATGCGCCCCGCCTGGCACAGCGGTTCTGTGCCGCAATCACCTCGCCAGAGTTCGCCACCGCGGCGCGGATTGAAATAGTGCGAAGCATTTTTAGCCTGGGTGACACCGAGGCTGCTGCAGCTCAAATTCGTGGCCTGATGGAGGACGCTGCGGACCAGCTGACCCTTTCGACCGCAGCTGTTACCGAGGCTAGAATATCGCTGCAGCGTGGCGGCGGGCCTCACGGTCTTAATGAGGTGGCCGACCGCTGGGTGATCATCGGGCGTACCTTGCCAATTGACCTCACACATCAACCAGAGCAGGGCGCGGCGATCCTGAAGTGTATAGCTCTCAGCCTCGGGGGTGACTACGGCGCCGCTACTGAGTGGCTCAAGCAGATCACAGATGACGCCCCCCCGAAATCCGCTACTGGCATGGTTGCCCAAGTGCTTCTCGGGGAAATGCTGGGCGCAACAGGGGACACCACCGAGGCGAGGAATCTCACCCTGCGAGCCGTGGCTGAAACCTCCTCCGGCGGGACCCTTGTCAACCACTACCGTTCAATCACCGCCCGTCACGGATCTCTGCTGGTGCAGACCGGAGACGAAGCAGGGCTCACCGAGCTCTTGCAGTGGCACGAAGAACACGCACCGCCAGAACTTCGATACTTTGGCGGCGACATGATCACGCTGCAGGGACTCATGGAATTCAGAAGCGGAAGAATAACGAATGGTTGCGAGCTGCTGGCCGCTGGGATAGAAGAACTGCGGCGCTGCGACCCAGAGTTGCTGCTACCCCTAGCCTTGGGAACAGCCGCCTTCGCCAACAGACTGGTTGGAGAACTGGGGAAGTCCCGCACCTATACGCAGGACTATAGGACGCTTGCATATAGTGGTTCCTTGCCCCAGCGGCTGGTCGCTGATGCCTATGTCTCCGCTGCGCAGTCATGGCCAGCGGTAAGCCCGGAGGACCTGTTGGTTGTGCTGGAGCGGGCCGACGAAGCCCGCGCAGCCGGTCTTGTTCACGCGGAGGCAGAAATAGTGGAGGTTCTCTTTCTATTGAAGTGTCCCGTGCAGCAGGAACGAATGCAGGACCTGACGGAGCGGATGGGCGCCGCTGACTCAGAGGCTGTCCAGATCATGATGGAGGTCACCGACTCACTCGATCCCGGGGTGCTGGCAGCGGCAGGCGCCAGGGCTTTGCAGCGAGGAAGGCGCCTGCTAGCGGCTGAATGTCTGGCCCGCGCTGCTATCGGCTTTGCCTCAGTAGGAAACGGGCGAGCCCAGCGGGGGGTCCTGCAGCAACTGCGGGAGTTGGGCACTTCGCTGGGGCGGGTCCGCACCAGTGCCATGAGCGATGAGGTGATGGACCAGGTAGGGCTGACCCAGCGCGAACAGGAGATTGCGTGGCTTGCCGCAGACGGCGCAGCATCCAGCGAGATTGCCAGAGGGCTCACCGTCTCCCGTCGAACAGTTGAAGGCCATCTGTACCGGATCTATCTCAAACTCGGAATCTGTGGTCGGGACGAACTGAGTAGAGGCCTTGCAGCGGCGGGGTTCGCCCCCTGATGGTGTTGCGTAGGGCTCGTCGGAGGTGGAGGTAGGCGTCCACAATAAGACGAGTAGCGACTACCTATGTAAACGGGTGACTGATTTTCTAGACTGGTTGAGTCACCCAGGCCGGGCGCGCTGGCGAGACGCATCCGCTGCAACGGCGGACCCACGGTCGGGCCGGCGGCGGCCAGCCTTCTGAGACCGGGCTGATCCCCAGCCCGTCGCCGGCCCCACCATGGGAAGATTCGACCGCGTTGTTCAAGGCAATTCGATTGCGCTGATCACAGGTTTCTCCTAATCCTCCGTGCCTTATTACGCTAACCGGCGTATGGTGGTGTCCTAGTATGTCGGATGCCGAGGCGGAGTCTGCACCCGACGTAGGACCGGAAGCGGGACGACACACCGCTTTCTTCGTAACTGTCGGGCTGGGACGACTCGCCGTGCCGACCTGCACCGTGTAGTGGGGCGCTATGTTTTGGGTGCAAGGAGTGTGGCCACTTGTTGGCCGGGGGAACGAGCTGAATACGCTGCGGGAGGCCGTGGCTAATCCGGCGTGGAATGGTGCCGTTCTGATCGGACCTGCGGGCATCGGAAAGACTGCTCTAGCCCAGAGCGCCGCCCGGGACCTTGGAGCAGAGTACGAGCTGCTTTATCTGCGCGGCAGCGTCATCACAGCCGATACGCCCTACGGGGCCCTCAACTTCGTCCTCAGCGAACTCGATGACGATGCAGTCGACAATCCACTGGTCCTCCTGAAAAGCCTCCGGCACCTCTTCGCTTCACGGATAGATGGCAAGCGCACCCTGATCCTCGTCGACAACATCGAAGATCTGGATAGCGCATCGGCAATGGCCATTGCACACCTCGTCAGAAGTGGCTCAGTCAAAGTCCTGCTAATCTGCCAGGTCCTTCAGGCGGCACCCGAAGAGTTTAGCGACCTATGGAAAGACGAACTCATCCGACGGGTTGATGTTGGCCCTCTTTCGTTGGCTGACACAACACAGCTGCTTGCCGCAGCCCTTGAGGGCCCGGTATCCCGGTCCGTTGTGCTGGACGCGTGGCACGTTAGCGGAGGTAGTCCGCTCTTCCTGCAAGCGATCTGCCGGGAGCAGGTGGATTCCGGATACATCACCGTTCAGGATGGTATCTGGGTGGCAAGTGGCCGGAAGGCCCCGGATCCAAGCCGGACGATCACTGAGCGAATTACTGCACGCCTTACCCGGCTGACGATTGATCAGCTGAGAACTGCAGAAATTGTCTCGATTGTCGGCGTCATCCCTCTTGAGCTGCTCACAGAGTTCGCTGGGGGGGACGAGATAGACGCGTTGATGGAATCAGGGACCCTCCAAATCGGGCTATCTCAGCGGCCGACCGTACGCATGGCTAATGGGCTTGTAGGCGACGTGATAAGGGCCCAGGTTCCAATCGGCAGGAGTCGTGAACTTCTCTACCAACTGGCTGCCGCGTCGCTTAAAGTTCCTATGCCGGCGCTGAGCCGGATGAACTACGCCGCCTGGTGCCTGGACTGCTCGATGGATATTGAACCCGAGCTGGCCATCGAATCTGCGCAGCTCGCGAACCGCTACTTTAATACTGAAGGTGCATTGCGGTTTCTCGAGGCTATTCCACCCGCACAGGTAGGCGCCGCGGAGGTTACCGAGGAGGCACGAGCCTACGGCAACCTGGGCGACACAAACCGTGCGCTTGCAGTCCTCGAAAGTTTCAACGAATCGGTGCTGGACCCCGCTGGGCTGGGTGAATGGATTGGGATGCAGGCGCTCAGGTGCCGTCTCCTTACCCGTGATCACGATCGCTTCGTCGATGTGGATGGTCTTCTTGACGAAATTCGCAAGCGGCTGACGCTGGAAGGTCAGGTCGACCGCGCAGACCTTGCCGGTTTCCTTGCGGAGACTGTTGTCCTTGAGGCCGAGCTGAACGCCTATAACGGCAAATATCCCACGATGGTTGAAGCCCTCGGGGGGCTGCTGAACCGGAGCGGCACCATGGACACGTCCATCAGTCACCAGCTGTGTGGCTGGATGGCTGAAGCATTGTGCATGACTGGAAGGCAGGAAGACGCGCTACGGCTCAGCCGCCTCGTGGTGTCGCGACTCGCCGACTCCAGCGATGACCCACTCATCGCAGAAGCTGCCCAGGTTCGGCTATTCGCGGTGATGTTGATCTCGGGCGAGTGGGAGCGGTGCCTTTCGATGCTGACCGATCATGCAGAGAGTGCGCTGGCAGGCATCTTCGATGGGTCCTCGTTCGAATTGGCTGAGGGCTGCCTTTACGCTTACGCGGGTCGAGGAGCGGAAGCGCTCGGGAAGTTGCTTCCGGCACTGAGTCAGCTACGGATCCGTGACAGGCAGGAGTTCCTTTCGTTGGCGGAGGCCGCGACCGCCTATGCATACGCACTCACCGGAGACGTTCAACTGTCGATGTCTCACCTCGCGCAGGTGGACCTCGAATCCCGTCGGTATGACTGGCACACCAGCCGGGCAACCAAGTATTTCGCAGTACTGGCATCCACCGCGACACAGGATCCACTCCTGGCAGCGCAAGAGATGCTTGACCTCGCGAACGAGGATCGAGCAGAAGGCAACCTCGGCCATGAACTGTTTTTTCTGTGCCAGGCAGTCCAACTTGGACTCGTTGACGAGGCAGAGCGACTTGCGACCAGCGGTATGGATGGGCAGGGGGTTTTCGCTGAGATTTGTGCGCTGTACGGCAAAGGCGTCGCATCGGGTGACACGGCTCAGATCCTTCAGGCGGCGACGCTGGCGGCCAGCGTCGGTAACCGCCGACTGGCAGCCGACGCGGCCAGTCTGGTTCAGCGGTTAGCCAATAATGGGCCTGGGGAGGGGGAACGGAGAGCCGCTATCGCGGCCGACACTGTCCTGCGCTCTGTAGGACGCGGCGGAGGGGAGCTGCGAGAGCGCGTGCTGGACAAGCTGACCGAAAGAGAACGCAGCATTGCACGCCTAGTTGTCCAAGGATCCAGCAATCGGGACATTGCTACGCTGCTGACCCTGTCCATCCGAACCGTCGAAGGCCATATGTATCAGGTGTACGCCAAGTTGGGGGTCTCCAACCGCAGCCAATTAAAGCTGATCCTTGAATAGTTCCATGGCTGCAGGGGGAGTCGTACCCACAGCCACTGTCGGATTGGTCGGCAGGCAATCACTGGTCAGCGACATCGTCGGAACACTGACCGCCACACCCGCTCTCGGTGTATTAGTTGTGGGCGATCCCGGGCTCGGAAAGACTGCGTTATCCCGCGCCATCGCCGATGCGCTGGCAGAGGACGTCACGGTGGTGCAGATAAGTGCACAACGCTCCCTGCGCAAGGTCCCTTTTGGTGCGCTCGCCCCATACCTGACCGAGCTGACGGTAGCTGATGCAGGATCGCCGATCGCCATTTATCGTGGATTGACAAAGCATCTCGGGGAGCCGAAGGCCGGCGCCCCGGCTCCCCTATTTATCGTCGATGACGCGCACGATCTTGATGACAGTACGAGTATCCTGCTGGCGCAGCTTATTGCTACCCGCCGCGCCCAGGTCTTGGTGCTGGCCAGATCAACACCCGGGCCACCCTCTGAGTTCCTCTCGCTTTGGCACGACGGAATGCTACTCAGGTACGATCTCGGGCCTCTGAATCGGGAAGAGATTCACGAGTTATGCGTCCGGGAACTCGGAAGCGAGGTCCTCTCCAACGTCAGCGCGCTCCTCAGCAAAACGTCCAGGGGCAACCCCATGTTCCTCCTTGCGCTGCTTCACCCGGACGCCCGATCAAAATACCTGGTTCAACGCAATGGTGTGTGGTGCCTGTCGGGCGAGCGGCCGGAGATAGACCTTCGTCTCACCGACCTCATCAAAGGCCAACTACGGGGGCGTTCGCCCGCAGAGCTGGACGCTCTCGAAACTGTCGCCCTCGCTGAACCCGTGGCCATGAACGTTCTGCGCGAAAACTGCGACTCCCATGCGGTCGACACTCTCGTGGCTGACCAACTCCTGGCCCTCACCATCGGTCCTGATCGCCGGGTAGCTCTAGCTCACCCGTTGTACGGGGAAGTCATCCGTGCACAGGTTCCGGTCGGGAGAAGCCTAACGATCCGGCGACGTCTGCTGAAGCTCTCGGAGGAGCAGACAGAGTCTATCGAGGGTTTCCTCCGCTGGGTTTCCTGGGGCCTGGACTGTGGCGCAGTGCTCGACGACGCCACCCTCCTCAAAGCTGCGATTGTTGCGAACCGATTATATGATCCCGCGTTCGCGCTTCGTGCCGCGAGGGTTGTTCAGACGCCGGTGTTAAAATCGCGGGCGCTCGTGGAAATAGCTCACGCACGCGTGACACGCGGCGACTTCGCCTACGCCCGGGAGCTGGTGGACGAGGCGTTCCTGAACTGTGACAGCCTTCGGATCGCCAAGGAAGCGACACTCCTGTCCATCGACCTCCGGATGATAGCAGGAGCCAACTCTGGTGAAATCCAGAACGATGTGAACAGATGGACCAAGACCATCAACCGGATTGAGCAGCAACGGGACGGTGCCTCCAGCAGCTCCGTTCGACTATCCCGAATGGGATGTCGACTTCTCTCCTGTTTTGTGCTCAATCTGGATGGCCGATTTTCTGAGTCCGAGAAGCTACTCCGTGAGATCAACGATGAGTCGGACGGTACCGATGAAACCCGATTGGCGGCGCTGGCACTTCTTGGCGAAGCACTTGGATCCACTGGGCGGCCGCTGGAAGGTGCAGCGGTAACTAAAGAAGCCCTGACAATCATCGCTGAGAATGGGCACAGATTCTTGCGCCATCAGGGATTCGTGATCACCCGGCATGGCATGTGTTTGATTCGTGCGGGCCGGTGGAAAGAGATCAGCAATCTGCTGGTCGCCTACTCGCAGGCGGCCAGCGGTGGGATGGCGTTCTTCGGCGGGATCCTTGAGTATTTTGAGGGCATTGTTGCCCTTCGGCAGGGAAGGATGCGGACCGCTCGAAAACGGCTCATGCTCGCCGTCGAAGGCTTTCGGGAGTCAGACGTTGCGCAGCTCCTGACGATGGCCACTGGGATGGCAGCCTATGCCTGTTCCATGGCAGGAGATAACGCTGGGGCGCAACAGTATTCAACCGAGTTTGCCGCACTGCCACCGCACGGTTCTCTGCAGGCTCGGCTCCAGGGACGCATCCACGTGGTTAGCGCCGACGCGAAGTTAAGAGGTTCGACCGCGAGCATTTCTGAGCTCCGCCGGATCGCCGAACACGCCGATTCGGCGGGTATGTCAACCCTTTCCGCAACAGCGTATGAATTGGCGGTCCGGCTGGGGGACTCAAGTTCCCTGGCACCGCTCTCCCGAATTACCAGCGAATTCGACGGAAACGACGGCGCCATTGTGAGCGCGATGGCCGCAGCCATGCTCGCCAAGGACGCCACGGCCTTGGAAGCAGCTGCCCAACAGGCCCAGAACGGCGACTACTTCCTGATTGCGGCTGAGTGCTTGGGTATGGCGATCAACCTGCTTTCCCAGCACGGGCAGACCCAGCGTTCACGGGCATTGCAGCCCATCCTGAACACAGTGGTTGAGAAGCTTGAGGGTCTGCACGGTCAACAGTTCTCAGAGTCACAGTCGGTCACCAAGCTGACCCAGCGTGAACAAGACATTGTTAGCCTTGCGTCACAGGGCCATTCGAACCGCGACATCGCTGAGCTGCACGGGGTATCGGTCCGGACAGTGGAAGGGCACTTGTACCGAATCTTCGCCAAACTCGGCATCAGCCGCCGGGAAGATTTACAGGACCTGAACCAGACCTAAACCGGTGCAGCATGCTCAGCGAAGGGTTCGTCGTTGCGTAGCACCCGTCACCGCAACGAGTACTACCCGAGTTCGCAGTGCCTATCCGAGTAGTACCAGCTCTGTCGATTCAGGTAGCTACCACTCGTGTCCGGCATTCAGCTGATTCATAGGCTTGCCCCGAAAGCAGTTCCAGGGCGTTTATGAAGCGGGTCTCGCCATGTCAATCGATTCAACCAGCGGTGCAAACCGCTGGTCATCTGGAGTTACAAATTCCCATCTCCCCTCAGGTGGCGGAATAGTGGCCGAGTTAGACCACCCAATTCTGTCCTGGACGCAGCTGCGACCCCGCCGAAAGTTTTCTGTATCGGCACTGGGCCATCGCTCTGAACTACGTCCTCCCTATTCGGAGCCGGCGACGTCGGAGCCTTCTGAGACCAAGGCTCGTCCCCAGCCGTCGTCGGCTCCTTCCACGAGCGCCATCTACGTGGGCGCGTGCTGCCGCCCGGCGGCCTGACATGTATCAGGCTCAAGAACAGACGCTACGTTTTCCGTTCCCCTCCGTCTCGCGGCGCCCTCGGGTTCGCGGCGCAGCAGTCTCGGGAGTCCCCTGGCGCCAGCGCTACCAGATGTCCCTGCGTGTAACAGATACCCTGATCGTGCTGACTGTAGTCCTGATCAGTACCGACTGGATCCTGACAAACATGGCAAGCGGCACAGCCACTGCTGAAACGGTGACCTTTGCCGCCGCAGTCGGCGTGGGCTGGCTGGTCATGCTATCCATGTTTAGAACCCGTGACCCCCTGCTTATCGGGACAGGAGCCTCCGAATACAAGCGGATCGTCCAGGCCAGCGCGACCACCTTCAGCTGGATGGCTGTCGCAGTGGTGCTGTTCGGCGCCAACGATTTCCGCAACTTTCTCATCGTCACCCTTCCCGCGGGGCTACTGGGGCTGCTGTGCAGCCGCTGGATCTGGCGCAACTGGCTCATGCGCCAGCGCCGGTTTGGGTTGTTCCTCTCCAAAGTCATAGTGGTAGGACGGTACGATGACGTCCAGTACGTCGTCGGACAGCTGGCCAAGAAATCAGGCGCGGTCTATGACGTCGTAGGCACAGTGCTTGAGGGTAGGGACAGATCGCAGTTCATCCACGCAGGTGAACGACGTATCCCAGTGGTGTACGGCTTGAGCAGAGTCGAGAAATCGGTCGCCGAGACCGGAGCCGACGCGGTAATTGTCGCAGGACACCTGCACAAGGGGAGCAAATACATCAGGGAACTGGGGTGGCGGCTTGAGCGCTCCGCCACTGAACTGGTGCTGGCCTCGACTCTGACCAATGTGGCGGGTCCACGGATTCAGATGAGGCCAGTCGAAGGTCTGCCCCTCATGCACGTAGAGATGCCCCAATTCGCTGGGGGACGTCATGTGGTCAAGCGGGTAATGGACGTGATCGTGTCACTTTCAGCGTTGATCGCGCTGGCACCCGTCTTTGCAGTTGTTGCGCTGCTGATCAGACATGACAGCCCCGGACCAGTGCTCTTCACCCAGAATCGCGTTGGCCGATCGTCAGCCGAGTTCCCGATGTACAAGTTCCGTTCAATGGTGACAACCGCTGAAGAAGACCTGGTTGCACTGAAAGCCCGCAGCGAAGGCAACGGGGTCCTCTTCAAAATGCGTGACGATCCGCGGGTCACCACTGTGGGACGTTGGCTGCGCAAGTACTCAATCGATGAACTCCCACAGCTCTATAATGTCCTTCGAGGCGACATGGCGCTGGTGGGGCCCCGCCCACCGCTGCCGAGTGAGGTGTCCGGGTACGCCGGGCACACCCACCGCAGGCTTTTCATCAAACCGGGGCTAACCGGTCTGTGGCAGATCAGCGGGCGCTCGGACCTTGGCTGGGAGGAGAGTGTTCGCCTCGACCTTTACTACGTAGAGAATTGGTCGGTTACTGGCGATCTGATGATCATGTGGCGGACCTTCAAGGTCATGATTCAGCCGGTCGGCGCATACTAGGAGTTTGAGCTCCACGCACCATCATGGCGATGGGCAGGGTAGAACTGATTGATCTTCATGAGGCCGGGACGGGTAGAGTATAGGTGCCCCGTAATAACTGAGGAGAGCCCGCTTGTCCATACCCTCCGCACCGCATCATCCGTTGACCGACACCGAGGTACGGCGGATCCGCAACGATTTCCCCATTCTGGACACTCAGGTCAACTCACGCCCACTGATCTACCTCGATTCCGGTGCCACGTCACAGAACCCGCTGACCGTGATGGAGGCTGAGCAGGAGTTCTACGAACAACGCAATTCAGCTGTCCACCGCGGCGCGCACACACTGGCCGTCGACGCGACCGACGCCTACGAGGCGGCCCGCGAAACGATCTCAGCTTTCGTCGGCGCAGCGGTGGACGAGATTGTGTGGACCTCCAACGCCACCGAGGCGCTGAACCTGGTGGCCTACTCGTTCTCCAACGCCTCCGTGGGTCGAGGTGGAGCAGCTGCCCACCGGCTCGCGATCGGTCCCGGCGACGAGATTGTCGTCACCGAGATGGAGCACCACGCCAACCTCATCCCGTGGCAGGAGCTGGCGGCCCGCACCGGCGCTACGCTCCGCTATATCCCGGTCGACGACGACGGCGCCCTCCGTCTGGACGAGGCAGCGGCCATTATCAACCAGGCCACGGCGATAGTGGCCTTCACCCACGCCTCCAACGTGCTTGGCACGATCAACCCGGTTGCCGAACTCGTGGCGATGGCTCGCGAGCACGGCGCACTGACCGTCCTTGACGCGTGCCAGTCGGTGCCTCACCTGCCCGTTGATGTCCATGACCTCGGCATCGACTTCATGGCGTTCTCCGGCCATAAAATGCTTGGCCCCACCGGCATCGGAGCCCTTTACGGCCGGGCCGAGCTGCTCAATGCGATGCCCCCGTTCCTGACCGGCGGATCAATGATCACCACTGTCACCATGGAGGGCGCCGGGTACCTCCCGGCGCCGGCGAGATTCGAAGCTGGCACCCAGCGGATCTCCCAGGCCATAGCTCTGGCTGCCGCTGCCAACTACCTCACCGAAACCGGCATGGAGCGGATCCAGGAGTGGGAGGAAACACTGGGGCGGCAGCTGGTCGAAGGCCTCAGCCAGATCCCTGGGATCCGGGTCCTCGGTCCGGCCGCGAGGGTGGACCGGATTGGTCTGGCAGCGTTCGACGTCGACGGTGTCCACGCCCACGACGTTGGCCAGTATCTTGACCACCAGGGCATTGCCGTCCGGGTGGGCCACCACTGCGCCCAGCCGCTGCATCGCCGGCTCGGCCTGACGGCGACCACCCGTGCCAGCACTTATCTGTATAACACCAGCGATGAAGTGGCTGCTTTCCTCGCAGCCGTCGCCGGAGTCCGCCCGTTCTTTGGAGTGAAGTAAATGTCCGATGACCTGCAGCAGCTCTACCAACAGATCATCCTCGATCATGCCAAGGAACGGCACGGGGCGGGACTGCAGGAGCACGACGGCGTTGGTACGTGCGGCGAGTCCCACCAGCTCAACCCTGTCTGCGGAGACGAGATCACGTTGCGGGCAGTTCTCTCTGATGGCACGCTCACCAGTGTGAGCTGGGATGGCGCCGGCTGCGCCATCTCCATGTCGTCGGCGTCGGTGATGACCGATCTGATGCTCGGCCTGGCGCGGGACGACGCGATGGACCTGGTTGACGAGTTCCGGACCGTGATGCGATCACGCGGGAAGATCGTCGCCGACGAGGAAGTGCTGGGTGACGCGGCGGCGCTCGCCGGAGTCTCCCGGTACCCGGCACGGGTCAAGTGCGCGATGCTCGCCTGGGTGGCACTGGAAGAGGCGCTTCTCGCAGCGAACCGTTAGCCGGTCCTAGCGGTTCCGGTCCTCAAAGAGATCCGGAACGCCGTCGTCGTCAGCGTCAACGCGTTCAGCTTCCTCGATCCGGCGGTAGTGCCTATTCCGGCTCCTGAGAATCACCGACGCCGCCAGCGCAGCGATCAGTGAGGCGCCCAGGATGGCCACCTTTGCGTGGTCATTGTGTTCAGAGCCCTGCTCGAAGCTCAGGTCGTTGACCAGGAGGGACACGGTAAAGCCCACGCCGGCGAGCAGCCCAACGCCCAGGAGGTCAACCCACCGCAGGTCGGGGTCAAGGTTCGCCCGGGTGGTCTTGGTCAGGGCAAAGGTGGTCAGCAGAATCCCGATGGGTTTGCCCAGCACCAGCCCGGCAATGATACCGAGCGTCACTGTGTCGCCTATCGCCGAGATCAGTCCCTCGGTTCCACCCACGGCAACGCCGGCGGAGAAGAAGGCGAACACCGGTACCGCGAACCCGGTGGAGAGTGGCCGGAACCGATGCTCGAAAATCTCGGCGAGGCCAGGTTTATTGGGCCGCGGCAGCAAGGCGTTTCCATCCCTGCCCTTGCGCAGGACAGGGACAAGGAAACCAAGCAGCACACCAGCGACCGTCGCATGGACTCCCGAGGCATGCATCAAAATCCAGGTGGCCACTCCGATCGGCAGGAGAATCAGCCAGGCGGCCGGGGTGTGCCGGCCGAAATATTTGGGGTTCTTCTGCGCCAGGAAGCCAAACAGGGCCAGCGGCAGCAGCATGAGTAGCAGATAGGTGAACTCGACGTCGTCCGAGTAGAAGAACGCGATGATGCCGATAGCGATCAGGTCATCGACCACGGCCAGGGTGAGCAGGAATACCCGCAGCGCGCTCGGAAGATGCGAGCTGATCACCGCCAGGACGGCCAGCGCGAAGGCGATGTCGGTTGCGGTCGGAATAGCCCACCCCCGCAGGGACTCCGGCGAGGCCAGATTGATCACCGTATAGAACAGTGCTGGTACCACGACGCCGCCAGCAGCGGCCGTCACCGGCACAACTGCCCTGCTGAACCGCCGCAGGTCTCCGGCGACGAACTCCCGCTTGAGCTCCAGCCCCACCAGGAAGAAAAAGACGGCGAGAAGCCCATCAGCTGCCCAGGCTCCGACGCTCAACCTGAGGTGCCACGGTTCGTATCCGAATTCGAAGTCCCGGATGGCGAAGTAGCTGGCCGACGCTGGCGAATTTGCCCAGATCAGCGCTGCGACCGCGGCGATCAGCAGGAGAATGCCGCCAACTGTTTCCTTACGCAGGATCTCGCTGATTCGTTGGTACTCGGGATAGCTTGACCGCCCAAGGATGCGCTTCGGGGCTTGGGGTTCCTGATTCTCGCTCACGTCTGGTCCTCTTCTGGTGCTCTAGCCGATCAGGGTGCGGACGCCGATGATCAGGGTGGCCAGTCCCAGGATCATTGAGGTGCTGATCAGCATAAAGTGCACCTTCAGGAAACGGGTCGGTGCTCCCTGCTCATCCTTTGAACGGGGGTCCTTGAAGATTCGACGCAGGAAGGGTGGCCAGACAATGAGCGTCCAGACGCCGCTCAGGATGAGAATCAGCGCCAGGGGGGTGGGGAGTGACACGGTGATTCCTACTCTGCCGTCCGGCGTTCAAGCCATTTGCCGGCTTCGGAGGCCTGCAGGTTGAGGGCCTTGCCGATCATGGGTTCCGCAGCTGAGGCGATCTTCGATCCCATGAACGGAATTGAGGAACTGACTGTTCCGGTCAGGTCCACACGGGTGTCAGTTCCGACGGAGACCAGCAGTTGTTCGGCGTCGACAGTGACCGGCACACCGGCGATGGTCATAGTGATTGTGGCGGTCCGAGAACCATCGGCGAGGGGAGCTGCCCACTGTTCGGTCTGGGTGACGGTGAGGGAATCACCGACGAACTTGCGGGCCATTTCCGGAAGTCGCCTGGTGGGAAGCGTCCTGACAGCGGTCAGCGTGAAGGCCGACAACGTGTCGCCGTCGACAGTCACTGACTTCAGTGTGCCGCCGACGTGTTCGCTGACGTGCTTCAGGAAGGCCTCGTCGGTGAAGACGCCGGTTACCGCGGCGACGTCGTAGGGCAGAGTTGTTGAGGCGTTCAGTGCCAAGGGTCCTCCGAAGGGTAAGACGATGAGGTGGAAAGCGGATTTGCGTCCCACCTATCCTAAGGCCTGATCGGTCTCCTGGTCGGCCCCGCAGGGTAAGCTTAGGGTATCCCCGGAATTCGACAGAATTTCGGGCTTTTGTGCTGGACAGGCCCGTTTCGGTAGTCCACCGCGAATGTGCATCTGCGACCGAAAATTGCCGGAACTGACGGATCCTGTAGGAGAACCATTGAGCCTGAACGGACTGCGCGCCGCACTGATCGAGGACACGTCCTTCGCCCGGGTGAGGATGAACGCATCGAACGGCGTCGCTGAACGCAACACCGACCTGCAGATCGGAGCCCCCGCGGGGCTGCGGGCGGCACTCCTGGCAGAGATGGTGGACGGCCTCCCCTCTGCAGGAACCGACAGCGGCGCACCCGACGGCCGCCCACCAGTGGTCCTGGCGGTCACCGCGACCGGGCGTGAAGCAGAAGATCTGGCCGCCGCCCTCAGGAGCTACCTGCCGGCGTCAGATATCGAAGAGTTCCCCAGTTGGGAAACTCTGCCGCACGAGCGTCTGTCCCCCCGCTCCGACACCGTGGGCCGGCGGCTGTCGGTGCTGCGGCGTTTGGCGCATCCTGCGGGGCGCCCCGTGCGGATTATTGTCGCTCCCATTCGTGCAGTGGTGCAGCCACTGGTTGCTGGCCTCGGAGAATTGCTGCCGGTCACCCTCACCGTGGGCCAGGACGCAGTGTTTTCCGATGTGGTTCGGGCGCTGTCCGACGCCGCCTACGCCCGCGTGGACATGGTCACCCACCGCGGAGAGTTCGCGGTGCGCGGTGGCATCATTGATGTGTTCCCACCGACCGAGGACCACCCGATCCGGGTTGAGTTTTTCGGCGACGAAGTGGAGGCAATGCGCTGGTTCGCTGTTGCCGACCAGCGGTCATTGGCGCGGGACGACGACGGCAGCCCGGCCGCGCTCTTCGCCCCGCCCTGCCGCGAGATTCTGATTACCCCAGCAGTCATGTCCCGGGCGGCCACCCTGAAGGCAGGCCTCCCGGCGGCCGCCGCCATGCTGGAAAAGATCGCGGGCGGCATCGCGGTTGAGGGGATGGAATCCCTGGCGCCGGTCCTGGTCGATTCGATGGTGCCCATGGTAGGCGAACTGCCGGCAGGGTCGATCGCGGTCGTCATCGAGCCGGAGAAGGTGCGAACCCGGGCCCACGACCTCGCCGCCACCAACGAGGAATTCCTTGAGGCAGCCTGGGCGACAGCTTCCGACGGCGGCGCTGCCCCGCTCGACCTGGGCGGCACTCTGGGTGCTGACCTGCAGACGGCCAGCTTCAGGTCGCTGACCGACACCCGGTCTGCGGCGCTGGCAAACGACGTTGCCTGGTGGTCCATCACTTCCTTCGCCTCCGATGACTCGCTTCAGGACCTCCTGCCCGAGATAGACACGTTCACAGTTCACGCCCGCGAACCACGCGGCTATCAGGGCGATGTGGCGGAGATGATGGAGTTCCTGGGCAAGCGGGTGAAGGACCAGTGGCGGGTGGTAGTCGCCACCGAGGGCCCCGGCCCGGCAGCGCGGCTGGCCGAACTGTTCCACGACCATGACATTCCGGCGGCGCGGGTGGACTCACTCGATTCGCCGCCGCAACCGGGCATCATCGAGATCACCACCGCGTCGGCGGGCCGCGGGTTTGTGCTGGATTCTCTCAAGCTGGGGCTGTTGACCGAGGCCGACCTGCTGGGCCGGACCACCGCCTCGGGAACCCGCGACATGCGGAAGATGCCCTCCAAACGGCGCAACGCAGTTGACCCGTTGCAGCTGCGCGAAGGCGACTACGTGGTGCACGAGCAGCACGGCGTCGCGCGGTTCGTTGAGCTGCTGCAACGTGCATCAGGCGCCGGGCCGACCAAAACCATCCGCGAATACCTGCTGCTTGAATACGCGCCGTCCAAACGCGGCGCCCCGGGCGACCGCCTGTTTGTGCCCACTGACCAGCTGGACCAGGTGACCCGGTACGTGGGCGGAGATGCCCCCGCGCTAAGCAAAATGGGCGGCTCGGACTGGGCCAGCACCAAGTCCAAGGCGCGCAAGGCGGTCAAGGAGATCGCAGGGGAGCTGATCCGGTTGTACTCGGCGCGGATGGCCTCCCGTGGCTTCGCCTTCTCCACCGACACACCCTGGCAGCGTGAGTTGGAAGAAGCGTTCCCCTACATTGAGACGCCCGACCAGTTGACCACCATCAACGAGGTCAAAGCCGATATGGAGCGCGAGGTGCCGATGGACCGTCTGGTCTCCGGCGACGTCGGCTACGGAAAAACAGAGATCGCCGTGCGGGCGGCGTTCAAGGCAGTCCAGGACGGGAAGCAGGTTGCGGTCCTGGTGCCCACCACACTGCTGGTGCAGCAGCATAACGAAACCTTCTCCGAACGGTTCTCCGGTTTCCCGGTGCGGGTCAAGCCTCTGTCCCGGTTCCAGAGTGCGAAAGAGTCGCGGGAAACCACCGATGGAATCAGTACCGGCGCCGTCGATGTGGTCATTGGCACCCACCGGTTGCTCTCCAACCAGGTGCAGTTCAAGGATCTGGGCCTCGTGATCGTTGACGAGGAGCAGCGTTTCGGAGTTGAACACAAAGAGGCGCTGAAGAAGATGCGCACCAACGTTGACGTCCTCGCCATGAGTGCGACCCCGATTCCCAGGACACTCGAAATGTCACTGACCGGCATCCGTGAGACCTCGACCCTTGCCACCCCGCCGGAGGAACGGCACCCCGTGCTGACCTATGTGGGTCCTTACACGGACAAGCAGACCTCGGCGGCCATACGCCGTGAATTGATGCGCGAGGGGCAGGTCTTCTTCGTCCACAACCGGGTGTCATCGATCGACCGGACCGCGGCGCACCTGAAGGAGCTGGTGCCCGAGGCCCGCGTCGCCGTCGCGCACGGCCAGATGAGCGAGTCCCGGCTGGAGCAGATCATTGTCGACTTCTGGGAGAAACGCTTTGACGTGCTCGTGTGCACCACCATCATTGAGACTGGCCTGGACATCTCCAACGCCAACACGCTGATCGTTGACCGGGCCGACAACTACGGCCTGTCCCAGCTGCACCAGCTCCGCGGGCGGGTGGGCCGCGGCAGGGAGCGGGCCTACGCCTACTTCCTCTATCCGTCGGAAAGACCCCTGGGCGAGGTGGCCCTCGAGCGCCTGAAGGCTGTCGCCTCGCATAACGAACTCGGCGCTGGCATGCAGCTGGCACTGAAGGACCTCGAGATCCGCGGCGCCGGTAATATGCTTGGCGGCGAGCAATCAGGCCACATCCAGGGGGTGGGCTTCGACCTGTACATCAGGTTGGTCGGGGAGGCCGTCGCTGACTTCCGCGGCGAGGCTGAGGAAAAGGCAGCCGAGATGAAGATCGAACTACCAGTCAACGCGCACCTTCCCCACGACTATGTGCCGGGGGAGCGGTTGCGGCTGGAGGCCTACCGAAAACTTGCCTCGGCACTCACAGTTGAAGCGATTGACGGGGTGGTTGAGGAGCTCAATGACAGGTATGGCGAGCCGCCCGCGCCGGTGGTGAACCTTATTGCCGTTGCACGGTTCAGGGTGGCTGCACGCGCCGTGGGCCTGACCGATGTGGCGCTCCAGGGAAACTTCATCAAGTTCGCCCCGGCCGTCCTGCCGGAATCGAAGGAAATGCGGCTCAAGCGCATGTATCCGGGGTCCTCGGTGAAGCCAGCCCTGAACGCCGCGCTGATCCCGAAACCCAAATCGTCGCCGGTGGGCGGACGGGACCTCGCCGACGCTGACATCCTCACCTGGGCGCAGAACGTGGTGGACGCGATCTTTACCGACTAACGGTTCCGCTGGCATCAAATAACTACTGCTGAGGCTGGGAATGTGGAAGATTAGGGACCGTGAATGACGCAATGGCGAGTCGCCCGCGTTAGGAGTGGCGGCTCACCAACTGCTTGATGCGCCGGAGTGCGACGGGCTTGTGGGGGCTCATTTCGAGCTGGCGAATGGCTTCGTCCAGCTTCATTGCAGCCGTCTGTGCGCCGGAGATGCGGGGCGCTGTCCGCATTGATTCCGGGTATTGGAGGGCACGTTCCATTGCCTGCGCGAGAGCCCCGGAGCTGTTGACCACCATCGCGTTCCCGTATCTCGCCATGGTGTTCGCGAAAGCGATTTGATGACTGTCGACAACCTCGTGCATTTCGGGTCTACGCGCGACTGCGATGGGAATATGCCCCACCTCCCGGGCGTCGAGAATGGACCCTGGGCCACCTTGAACCACAACAACGGTTGCGCGACTGTATAGCCCCAGCAGCTCTTGTCGGGGCATCCGCGTTACACCCTCCGCAAATCGGGGGGCGCGACTGGCACCATGTTGGACTAGACAACTCGGCGCTGACGGCGTGGAGGAGAGCCATTCGTCAATCCAATCCACAAGCCGGTCGAATCTATGATGATCTGTACCCAACGAGACGATCACCTGCGGTTGGGAGGCGAAATTGCTCATAGGATCGGTCCGATATTGATTGCATCAGGGTAGTACCGCATTTGTTCCTCCCATTGCACGCAGAATACGTCGGAGAGCGGATAACACAGTCTGCCGCTAAGGGTGGGCATTGTAATCCTGTCAAAGCACTCGATGTACACCGTATGGATCTGCAGAAGTTTTGCGACAACGAAGAATGGAACGCTCACACCGGCGCCGACTGACACCACCACATCGGGCCTGAATCGACGCAGGGTTGGCCATGCCAACAGAAGGTTCTTGAATGCGTTGGGGATGTTGCGAGTCGTCGGGAAATAGCACCAAGTGACCTCTTCACTTGCCAACGCTGCCTCCACCTCTGGGCGGCGGAAAGTAACCCAGGATCGCGCATGAGCGCGCCACCAATCGTCCAATGGCAACAACTGAGCGAGGTGGCCTCCCGCGGAGGTCACTAGCATGATCTTCATCGATTCTTCCTTTCCGGGATCTGCCCCGTGCTGCGTCCTGTCAGTGCCCACTCCCGAACGGAACCTGAGTTTCGGCTTGATATCGATGTGATGGACAGAAGCCTAGGGTGAGGGGGTCGGGCAGGACACGAGTACTCGCTACTCGGACTTCTTGTGGCGAGTACCCGCGACGAGCTAAACCGTGGGGAACTCAACCATGCGAGGAAGGTTAAGTACCGATCCGTCTACCCGTCATCGACCGGGTAGTACTCGGTTCTCCCGGGTTGGGGGTTGGGCGCAGGGCATGTTTACACCTCCACCAGTTCAGGGCCGTATCGAAAGCTCCGATCGCGAGTTGCCATGGACGCATTCTCGAATCGGACCTAGGATGGGCTCACCAGCCCGACATCGCACTATCCGCTCCCTAGAGGAAGCCCGCATGGTCGTCTTCAGCTCTACCTGGAGCCGATTTACGACGAGTATCGGCTCAGGCTCATGACAACCCGTCAGACGCCCACTGCAACGATCCGGAGCCGGGAAGAGATGGTTTCGGCGGCGCTACATTCGCTTGAGCCGGGGAGAGGCGGCGTCATTCTCGTGGGTGGCGCAGGAGTCGGCAAATCCACAATTGCCAGCGCTATGCTCTCGCGAACCGGTTCAAACTTCCACGTAGAACACATCCGGTGCAGCCCGGTGGCTTCCCGGACGCCGTATGGCGCCCTGAGCCTGTTATTGAGCGCCCTGGACGCCCGTTCGCTCGGCCATCCTGCACTCCTCCTTGAGGGACTTGCGAGCGTGCTCATCGAGCATGCCAAGGGGAAACCATTGCTGATCTTTCTGGAGAACGCTGAGAGCCTTGATCCACTCACCGCGACAGTGATCACTCAGTTGGCCTCCAGCGGTTCGGTCACTCTGCTCATCACAAGCCAAGACATTGCCGCTGGGAGCGGGGAGTTCCTCAAATTGTGGACTACGGGCCACTTACGGCGTATAGACGTGGAACCCCTCAGCCTCGTTGAAGCCGGAGATCTGCTGCAACAGACGTTAGAAAAGCGTCTCTCCGCTATCGCTATTCGGACGTTGTGGTCGGTCACGGGAGGCAATCCCCTATTCCTGCAGGTGTTGGCCCAAAAGCAGATAAGTAGCGGACGATTGTTTGAACTCGACGGTGTGTGGGTCCTGGCCGGAGATGTCCTCTTCTCAGAGGACATCGCGGAAATCGTCAGGCTAGGACTTGACGCCCTGACGCCTGCGCAGTGTCGCGTGCTGGAGGTTCTTGCCCTTGCCGGCGCGTTGCCCGTGAAAGTCCTGAACCAGATCGTTGACCCCGAGGATACTGATTATCTCCAGGAACAAGAGATGGTGGAGGTCTCACCAGGCCCGGAGCTCACCGCACGAATCAGCGACCGGCTCACCGCTGAAGCCCTAAGATTTGGAATGCCATCAGGAAGGAGTCGTGAGCTCTGGGAACGCCTCAATGCGGTCCTGGATCCTTCCACCCTCCCGCCGGCTAGCCTTCCCCACTTTGCGTGTTGGGGCCGCGATTGCGGAGTGGATCTTGACCCATCACTGCTGCTGCGGGCGGCCAAAGCTGCCAACGAGCAGTGTGACCCCCGTTCAGCTCTGGCGCTGCTACCCGATATCGACACAGCGACACGCGAGCCGGCAGCACTCCTTGAAACGGTACGGGCGCTCGTGGCACTCGGCGAGCTAGCAACCGCGAGCCAGGTTCTGGGCACGATCTCGTCCGTCGAAGGTGTGCCAGATCCAGAGCTACGGGCCAGCCTAGCAATCGAGCATCACAAACTAGCGCGGGCGTTGCCCGACGAAACGGGCCAGCCAACCGGAGTTTTGTCGGTAACCGAGTGTGTGCACGAAGGCATGGCTAGGGCCATCCATCGTGTGGACCCGCAGACCACAATGATGGTGGACAGACTGATCCTGGCCAAAGCTGAGCAGGCAATGTTCGACGGCAGGCACGCGCAACTGCCCGATGAATTGCCTGACCTTTACTTCGACCGCGACCGGTTACCCGACCTTCGAATGTACGCCGGCAGTTTGCTCTGCGAGGCGTGGTCGGTGACTGGGCGACAGCAAGAAGCGGTGACGTTGGTTAGGGACCTGCTGCGGGAAATCGGCACCTCGAACGTATCGGAGGCGGCGCGAGACGCGGTGTATCTTCGGGCATTCAACGCGCTCCTGTTTGCGGGGGAGTACGCCGAATGCCTTGAACTGCTCGACGGCGAGGAAGCACTCGGTATGAACCGGGTGCGGTGGGCGTCCCGTAGCGAACTTTTCCGGGGCCTACTCTATGCGTACGCGGGATGTTCTGATCTTGCCCTGGAGTCCCTAGTGCCAGCGCTGAGCCAGCTAAGCCTTCGGGACCCGGAAGGGATGGCGCCTTATGCTCGGGCCGCTACGGCCTACGCCTATTCCCTCCAGGACGAGACCGAGCGCGCAAAGCACCATCTTGGTCTGGTACGGGTTCACGGCTACCCTTCTTCATGGAGCATCCAGCGCGGAACGACGTACTTTACCCTTCTAGCTTCTTCCGGCAGCGGGTTAACTGAGGACGTTGCCGATGAACTGACCTCTTTTGCCAGTGAGGATCTGGCAAACGGGAACGTATCCCATGCTCTGGTTTTTCTATCAGCCGCGACTCGGTTAGAGGGTACAGTTTCAGGGGATATGCTCGCCAGCGCCGCCCGGAGAAACGATGGGGCATACGCCACACTGTGTAGGGATTTCGGGGCTGGTCTGGTTCTTGACGACGCACCAGTGTTGATCCGCGCAGCCGAACTAGCGCAGGAGATTGGCAATCCACTTTTCAGTTATGACGCGGCTAGGGCCTCCCGCGCTGCGGCGCACCGTGCGGGGAACCGGGCAGGGGTTCGGGCCGCGCGGTTGGTGGAGAATACAAGCTACCGCCTGCTTCGGCGCTCTCACGGGATCGAGGATCGTTTGGCGCTGCTCACCGAGTTCGAACTGGCCTTGGCAACGGCCGCCGCGGCTGGCGAGAGCAGTGCCGCTCTGGGCCGGAGTCTGAATCTGTCCGCGCGCACGATTGATTGGCATTTGGGGAAAATTTTCGAGCGGCTTCACATCTCCGGCCGGGCACAACTTCGAGAAATTCTTTGTTGAAGGTGTGATCAATGGACTTCATAGCTAACCCCGGGTCTTGTGACCTCGTTGGCAGGGCGGATGAACTGCAGATCATCCTGGAATACATCAGGTCCGGCAGTGGAACGTGGATTGTTGGTGATGCGGGTTTAGGCAAAAGTGCACTCGCCGAGGCCGCGCTCAAAGAGCTCAAAGCAGAAGTGAGACCCTTCCGTGTGCACGGCAGCGCGGCGTTGGCAGGTATCCCTTACGGGGCGCTGGCGCCGCTGCTGACACAGCTCAGTCCTCTCGAATCGGATTCCCCGATTGCTTTCATGCGCACATTGATCGGGAGCCTTCGCGCGGGCAATGACCCGGCCAGCTCAGCGCCGGCCCTGTTGATCGTCGACGACGCGCACGAGCTCGACGAAGCCAGCGCGGATTTGATCCTGCAGGTGGTGGCTTCACGAGAAGTCCGGGTTCTCCTGCTCAGTAGACCAGGTCACGCGATGGATGCAAAAGTATTCGGACCAGCGGTAGACAGGCTTCTGGCCCGCTACCAGCTTCGGCCTCTCACCAAGAATGGGGTCCATGAACTATGCCAGCAGGTGTTCGGCGGGCGGGTGCTATTGAGCACGAGCGCCGCAGTGGAACGTGTGAGCGGAGGGAATCCGCTCCTCATTTTCACTCTCATCGCGGAGGCCCGCCGAGGCGGCACAGTAGTCAACAGTAATGGGGTGTGGATTCTCAGGGAGGGCTGCCTGTTACCCGGCAAGCACTCGATTGAACTGACGAAGAGGCAGCTGTCGAGATTGTCGCCGGGAGATCGTGAGGTTCTTGAGTTGGTTGCGTTGGCTGAACCGTTGATGATCTCTGCCCTGTTCGAACTGGGTAGGCACTCGTCGATCGATGCGCTATACGAGGCGCACCTCATTGCTATCGGGGAGCCTCCGATGCCGTTGGTCCGCCCGAGCTACCCGTTGCTGGGCGAGATCCTTCGTGGACTCGTTCCAGCGGGACGCAAGTTGCGGCTTCGTCAGCTCCTGGAAGCTGGTGCGAGCGCGGGTTCCTTAACCGGTGAAGCCCTGGTGCGGCACACGTCCTGGTTATTGGACTGTGGTGTGTCTGTCCCCAACGACAGGCTGCTCCAGTCCGCCGCGGTGGCCAATAACCTTGCTGATTCAGCCTTCGCTTTGCGGGCAGCATCAGCGGTCGACCAACCGAGGATGGCTTCAGCCGCTTGTGTCCAAAAAGCGCGGGCATACGTCCACCGAGGCGAGTATCGATCAGCTCAGGAGTGTCTGAAGGACCTGTCTGCAGCCGATCTGGACCTCGAATCAATGAACTATGCAGCCCACCTCGCTATCAGACTGCAGTCACCTGGTGCCGGTGATGCCCAGGCGATCAGACCGTTCTCCTCCGACCGGGAGGTCGACCTGCTGCAGCTGCATCGCGAGGTTTCAGAGGGAAAGTACACGGGCGTGACCGAACGTCTCCGTAGGCACCTTGACGGCGCATTGTCGGACGATGACGAACGCAGCACAATCCTTGCACTCACGCTATTGGGAGAGGTCTATGCATCGACGGGGCAGGCCGCGCGGGGAGCTGATGTTACCGGTAACGCACTCCGTAGGTTGAAGGACAATCCGCAGCGGTTCATCCTCGACCACGAATGGGTCCTTATCCGCCACGTTGTCTCACTGATTCGGGCTGGCCGGTGGAGCCAGATTGCAGCGGTGCTGAATCGATATACCGAGTCGGCGTCGGACTCGTTTGCCTACTGGGGCGGTGCTATTGACCTAGCCATGGGGGTCGTCCAGATGTGTGAGGGCAAATATCGGGAGGCGTCTGAAACTTTGAGTGGTGCCGTGGAAGGCCTTCGCATCCACGATGTGGAGAATTTGCGTCCAGTGGCACTCGGACTCGCCGCGTTCACCGCCTCAGTGGTGGGCGAGCGGGTTAGCTGGCAACGATTCTCGATGGAGTTCGACAGCATCGGCGATAAGGGAAATCAACAGTCACAACTTATGGGCCGTGGCTTCATTCTCGCTGCCAGGGTGGTGCAGTCAGCTGACCCGGATGCAGTGGCCCAGCTGCACTCTTTGGCCGACCATGCCGAGGCGAGGGGGTGGGTGTCTGCCGAGATGGACCTGCGTGTCCTCGCCCTGGGAGTGGGACAGCACAGTCGGTTTGCGCGGGTAAAGGAACTTGCCAGCTTGGTGGATGGCGCCGGCGCCGCGCTAGTGGCTGGCTTTTGCCGAGCTGTGGATCAACACGACGCCGATCAATTGGTCCGTATCGCGCACCAGGCCGAGGATATCGGCTACGTTCCGCTCGCCCTGCTCTGCCTGCAGGAAGCCCTCAACCTGGCCGGCTCCGATCAGAACCGGTTGCGGGAGCAGAACATCAGGCAACTGCTGGAGCAGCTGCACCAGAAGGGCCAGTCCTTCCACCGGGGCGTGAGCTCACCAAAGCTTACTCGCAAAGAGCGGGATATCGCCGTTCTGGTGGGCAGAGGGAAACGCAATGCTGAGGTAGCGCTGGAACTGGGGCTTTCTGTGCGAACAGTCGAAGGACACGTGTATCGGATTTTCGAGAAGCTCGGCATCAGTCGTCGGGAATCGATTAACGAGGACCACCTCCGCGCCGAGGGCTAGGACCGACGGTGGCTTTTAGTTGCTGTCGGATGCCCGGAAAGAAGTAGTCCGCTTTCAATTCCCGCGTAAATTTCCGGATACTCGCTCCAGATGACGCGGTCCTCTAGGTGGCGTTCCTTCGAAATGCAAGTACCGGGAGTTGAACGGCGGGTAGGCGTTACGCGTGTGCTGAACTTGTGGTCTTTCTATTCTTTAGGGAATCACTCGTTACGACGGTATTAAGGGTCTCGATGCTGCGGTCTCTCACAAACGATTTCCTAGGGTGCGTCCGGAAGTCAGCTCAATGATTCCCCTCCTGCTCATTGGGGCGAGCGGTCTTGCAAGGGAGGTCATTTCCTCTCTCAGAGGAACTGATACTTACGACGTGGTCGGGGTGCTCGACGATGAGGAGCATCTGCTCAAGACTGACCTGGATGGCGTTTCCATTCTAGGCCTCGTGAGTGATGCCGGACTGTATCCACGTGCGCAGTTCCTGGTCTGCGCTTCGTCGCGGACTGCACGACGACGAGGGGTGGAAGCCCTCTGTGATGTCGGCGTGACAGCCGACCGATACGCCACGGTCATTGATCGGAGCGTCCGGGTGCCGCCGGGTTGTTGTGTCGGTACGGGCAGTATCGTGTTGGCCCACGTGGTGATGACTACAGCCGTGTCGATTGGACATCATGCGGTAGTGATGCCCCGGGTGTCGTTGGCTTATGACGACATACTGGAGGATTTTTCGATGCTTGCCGCGGGAACGGCGCTCGGCGGTCAGGTGCATGTTGGCCGTGAAGCCTACCTTGGGATGAACTCCAGCGTTCGGGGCGGGGTCCTGATCGGAGCTGGCGCCAGCGTCGATATGGGCGCCGCAGTCCTCGAGGACGTACCGGCCGGCGAACGCTGGGGTGGTGTACCCGCGGCGCCGGTTTCCCGCGGTGCCCGGACCGGATTCGACCGGCTACGGGGAGGAATTGGCTCCTCGTCTGCCTTCGAGAGGCTGGTCATGTCAGCGTCGTTTCGAACGCAAGGTAACGAATTGGGTGCCATTTCGTCCAAAAGCGACGGCAGAACCTACGTGCATAATCAGCCCTACCTCGGAGAGGTGTCATGAATTCCAGGACAGGGTTACGCGAGGATGCTTCTGATCTACGCTTGGCTGTCCAGCTAGCAAACCAAGCGTCAAAGATGCTTCTGGAACGTCAGCGAACGGCAACGAACCGTTCCCTGACTCGCGAGCAGCTCAAGGATGAAGGAGATGCTCAGTCGCAACTCCTGATCAGCGCGGGGCTTAACCGATATCGGCCAACAGATGCCGTTCTCTCGGAGGAGGCCGCCGACAGTTCAGCCCGGTTGCATTCGGATCGGGTTTGGATTATCGATCCGTTGGATGGGACACGCGAGTTTGCAGAAGGTCGCCCTGACTGGGCGGTTCATGTCGCATTGTGGCAGGGAAGCGAACTGTCGGTTGGAGCGGTAGCACTGCCGGGTCTCGGAGTGGTTCTGGACAGCAGCCCGGAAGTCGCCCCGGCCACAACCCAGAACGGCCGGATAAGAATCGCCGTCTCGCGGAGTAGACCCCCGTCGATAGTCGGCGTGCTCGCCGAATCGCTGGATGCAGAGCTGGTTCCGATGGGATCGGCCGGGTATAAGGCCTGCGCTGTGGTGCGTGGGGAAGTCGATGCCTATGTGCACGCGGGAGGCCAGTATGAATGGGATTCTGCTGCCCCGGTGGTTGTGGCCCGAAGCAGGGGACTGCATGCCAGCCGAATCGACGGCTCGCCCCTGGCGTATAACCAGCGCGATCCTTACTTGCCGGACCTCCTCATTTGCCGCCCTGACCTTGCGGAATTGTTGATTATGAAATTACAGGTATTAAGCCAAAAAGAATTACTACGATAAATCGGTCTCAAAAGATGGGATGTGCACTATGGTTGAGAATGACAAAGGCCCGCGGTATAACCTGACACAATTGAAAGCCTTGGAGTCTGAAGCGGTCTATATTATCCGCGAGGTGGCGGCTGAGCTGGAACGCCCCGCACTGCTGTTTTCTGGGGGAAAAGATTCAATCGTTATGTTGCACTTGGCGGCCAAGGCATTCGCCCCTGCCCCGGTGCCTTTTCCGGTTATGCATATCGACACGGGACATAACTTCGACGAAGTTCTGGAATTTCGCGACGAAATGGTCAAACGGATAGGGGTGCATCTCGTGGTGGGCTCGGTGCAGGAGGCAATTGACCGCGGCCTGGTTCAGGAGGAGCCGAATGGTTCCAGGAACCGTATTCAGACGCCCGTTCTGCTGGAAACCGCGGAGAAGAATGGATTCAACGCGCTAATGGGTGGTGCCCGTAGGGATGAGGAGAAGGCACGCGCAAAGGAGAGGGTGTTCTCTTTCCGGGACGAATTCGGACAGTGGGATCCGAAGAATCAGCGGCCGGAGCTGTGGAATCTTTACAACACCAAAGTGCAGGTGGGAGAAAGCATCAGGGTTTTCCCAATCTCCAACTGGACCGAGCTGGACATCTGGAGCTACATAGCTCACGAGGGGATTAAGGTGCCGTCGATCTACTACGCTCACCGACGCGAGGTATTCGAGCGGAATGGGATGTTATTTGGAGTGCACCGGTTTTGTACACCTCATGCAAGCGAGAGGGTCTTCACGGAGACGGTCCGTTACCGCACGGTGGGTGACGCCAGCCTCACTGCAGCGGTCAGGTCAGACGCAGCGACGGCTGATCAGGTCGTTGCCGAGGTAGCGACGACGCGGATCACCGAACGGGGAGCGACCCGCGGCGACGACCAGGTAAGCGAGGCGGCCATGGAAGACCGCAAAAAGGAAGGGTATTTCTGATGGATCTTTTGCGCTTTGCAACGGCGGGGTCAGTGGATGATGGCAAGAGCACGCTCATCGGCCGTATGCTGTACGATTCCAAATCCATCTTCAGCGATCAGCTGGAGTCAATTGAGCGGACCAGCCGAGACCGGGGAGACGAGTACACGGATCTCGCTCTATTGACGGATGGCCTCCGCGCCGAGCGGGAGCAGGGAATCACCATTGATGTGGCGTATCGGTACTTCGCAACGCCGAAACGCAAATTCATCATTGCGGATACCCCGGGTCATATCCAGTACACCCGCAACATGGTCACCGGCGCCTCTACCGCTGATGTGGCTATCGTTCTGGTGGATGCCCGAAAAGGTCTGGTAGAGCAAAGCAGACGGCATGCCTTTTTGGTTTCACTACTCCGCGTTCCCCATCTTGTGCTGGCAATTAACAAAATGGACCTGGTGGACTGGTCGGAGGAAGTTTACGAGTCGATCCATGCGGAGTTTGTAGAGTTTGCGGCGAAGCTTGATATCACTGATCTCGCGGTAATCCCGGTGTCCGCGCTGAAGGGTGACAACGTGGTAACGCGGTCGAGCAACATGCCGTGGTATGAGGGTCCAGCTCTCATGCATCACCTCGAAAATATTCACATTGCAAGCGATCGAAATTTGGTTGATGTGCGCTTTCCCGTGCAATATGTCATCCGTCCGCATCAGAACCGCAGCCACGACTACCGGGGATATGCCGGTCAGGTGGCCGGCGGCGTGATGAGGCCGGGGGACGACGTCTTGGTCCTGCCCAGCGGGCTGCCGTCCCGGATTGCATCGATCGAGACAGCCGACGGTCCCTTAGCTGAGGCCTATGCACCGATGTCCGTGGTGGTTCGGCTGGAAGACGACGTGGATATTTCCCGCGGGGACATGATCTGCAGGGCCAACAACCAGCCGACCGTGTCGCAGGACATAGATGCAATGGTCTGCTGGATGAGTGACAAACCGCTTCGCGCGGGCCACAAGCTGGCGATCAAGCACACGACCCGGAACGCTCGTGCGCTCGTCAAGGAACTGCACTACGAACTAAACATCAACACTCTGCACCGGAACTCTGGCGTGGATGATCTCAAGTTGAATGAGATAGGTCGGGTGCGCCTACGCACCACGTCACCCCTGCTCGCCGATGAGTACCGGCGCAATCGCCAGACAGGCGGCTTCGTTCTAATCGATGAGTTCAGCAACAGCACGGTGGGGGCCGGAATGATTGTCGGGGCCGACTAGTCCGGCTCACGGGGGCAGATCCCTACTCGGCGAGGATCTGCCGCCGTGAGACCGGCGTCTCGCGAGCAAGATCAGGGCGTAGTCGGCTAATGGCTTCCAATACCCGTGTGACGCCGTCTTCTACTTCTACCGCTGAAGTATCTATCGAGCAACAGTCGGGATCGGTAGGGATCTCATAGGGTGAATCAATTCCTGTGAACTCCTTGATCAGCCCGGCACGTGCTTTAGCGTAAAGACCCTTTCGATCCCGTTGTTCGCAGATGGCCAATGGGGTGGAGACATGGACAAGAAGAAAATCCCCGAACGATTCAGCCATTTCGCGAACCTCTTGTCGCGTTGAATCGTAAGGAGCTATGGGAGCGCACACCGCAATACCGCCCGCACTTGCGATCTGAGAGGCGACCCATCCGATTCGTCGAACGTTCATCTCGCGGTCGGCCCGGGAAAAGCCCAACCCCGAGGACAGCATCCTGCGCACGGAGTCTCCGTCCAGGAGTGTTGAATGCCGGCTGTCGACTATCCGAAGGCGTTCGACCAACTCTCGCGCTAGGGTCGACTTGCCTGAACCGGAGAACCCGGTAAAAAGAACGACAAGTCCGCCCCCCTGCGAGATGGCGGGGGGAGTTCGCTCAACTACCCGCGTGGTGAAGTCGAGGACCAGGTCGGCGTCGACGCGGTCGAGGACGTGCCGTCGCAACAAGGGCGCGTGCATCCCTTCAGGGCCTTTAGCTGTTGGAAAGACCAAAAGACGCACGCGGGCATTGGGGATTTGGTCCGCACACAGTTGGAGGCTGTCGATCAATTCCTGGACGAATTGGGTACCGGTCTGGTTGCTGTCAACCACGGCGAACAGGAGAAGATCGCAGTCCGCCTCCCGCGCTTTAGACATGGTGAGAGCTATTTGGTCGGCCAATGGGGGGTGGGCGAACGCCGCAACGAGGAGTCGTTGTGGGCCATCTGGGCCGGATCGGGACAGTGGCCCAGTGACGCGGAGATTCCGCGCTGGTGGATGCTCGGCGGGTTGCAGTTTGCTGATGCTGCCAGCGAGGAAGACCACCGATGAGGCATTCTGGGCATCCGTCACGGTGAGTCTGGCCAACGGTGTGCCGTCCGGATCTGTAATAAGGATGGCGCCGTGCCGAAGTGCTTCCTGCGCGACTGCCGCGGGGACTCCTAGGGTGAATTCAGTTGGCCAACCGGCCGGCATCTGGCCCGGAAGACAGTAGCCGTTCGCCGGGCTGTACAGCCCCCCCGACAGCAGTTCAAGTTCATCGAGCATCGATCCATCCAGTGACAGGGCGGGTTCGAGGAGGTGGGTGTGCCCGGCGATCATGTTCACCTTTCGTTTCCTTGTCCGGAGTCGTTACTTGCGGCGGGGGCATCAGCAAGTTTGCGGGCTTGAGCGCTCTGTCGTTTCTCTGTATACGCCAGAGCCGGAAAACCATAGCGCCGGCGTAGGTACATCCAAAGGACTGGGGCAAGTAGGAGGGCCGCAACAAGAATCACGCCGGTCGTGACGTTGTCCACCCCGAGCATCTTGAGGGCGGAGGCCAGCAATACGAACGCCAGAGCCCGGCGGACGAAACCCCCGCTGAGCCGCGATGACATCTGAGCGCCGATATATACGCCGGGAATACTGCCCACGATCAGAGGTAACGCGATTCCAAGGTCCAGCGACCCGAAGAGCATGTGCCCCACAGCAGCAGCAGCCACCATGGGAACTGCCTGCAATAGGTCAGTTCCGACCAGCTGGCTTGCTTTTAACCCCGGGTAAATCATCATGAGGCCGATGATGACGATCGAGCCGGAACCCACTGAGGTCAAGCCCACAATGAGGCCTCCGGCCGCTCCGAGCAGGAGTGTCGGCATGACTCTCGGGGTAACCTCGGGCCGTCCCTGCGGCAGCTTCGGCCCGATCCCGCTCCGGGTTCGTGCCCGTTCCACCAATCGCATGTAAGCCCTGACTACAAGGAGTATCGCAGTAACCATCAGTGCTATGCCGAGTGCCAACTTTATGCCCGCCTGAACACTCTGCTCGTCGCCCAGGGCCTTGAGGATCAGTACCCCGCAAAATGCAGACGGAATGGAGCCGATCGCCAGCCATTTGACCAACTGAAGGTTCACGGTGCCCCGACGCAGGTGAACGGCCGACCCGACCGGTTTCATCACAGCGCTTGCCATGAGGTCACTCGAAACTGCTGTCAGTGGTGGAACGTTGAAAAAGAGAACCAAAATGGGCGTCATAAGTGCGCCCCCGCCCATGCCCGTCAATCCGACTACGATCCCCACGCCGAAAGCGGCGACAACCATGGTTTGGTCCATGGAAAATGATTCTGTCATAAATAACAATGCCGGGAATAGGGCTTCACCGCATTTTCTTTTCGGGCTGCTATGGAACCAGAAATTCGTCGCATTTTGCCAAAGAAGAAATTCTGATAGCTACCAGGCCCATTCCCACCCGTACGATCCTTCAAAGCCACCGATCGTAAAACTTGCGGAGCCGCTGCCAGCGGGCACATCGAGCACAATGAGACCTACGGCGTCGCTCCCCGGCTCGATGGGACTGGCTAAGAGTTCGTCAGGATCTACGCAGCCAGCACTGTTTCCTACCGGGTCGTCGACCGGTTGCCCGTCAGCATCCCAGGCCCTGAATTCGCGGGCTGACATGGCAAAGTAAGGCCAGCCGGAATCCACCAGCTCGGGTTGTGCCTCCACGGAAAACTGCAGTGCGACGAACTGGCCGTTAATACTCTTCTGAGCTGAGCCGCCAGTACACTGAAAATCGACCTGAATTTCCTCGGCCTCCATTTCGGCGAACGTGGTGCCGGAACCGTCGTTGAAGACACTGGTCTCACCCACAGTTTCGCCCAGGTTTCCGTGCTCGTTGACCGGCCGCCCCTGGGCGGTTCCAGGCTCAGGAGTTTCAGGCAGCGGTGAAGCGGACTCGCCGTCCTCGGCACCGCCGGTCGCCTCCGGAGGGGGTGGGCTTTCGCTGCTCGTGATCTCTGATGGTTTGGGGCTGGCGCTGGGGCTGGCGCTGGCGCTCGGAGAAGGGGAGGTTGCTGCGGAAGACTCGTTCTGAACGGGCGGAGTGTCGGAGGAATCCAGGGCTGGCGAGCCCGTGCAACCGGTCAAAGTGAAAGCGAGGGCTAGGGTGAGGATGCGGTCCGAACGATTCATCGTGCTCTCCCGGAAGATGGGTTGGCTATGAGGACTCTAAAGCAAACAGGTGGGCCGATCTTAGCCCAGTTGGGGCGCAAGAGACAGTAAAAATCAATTGGTTTGGTTGGTTGCGCCCCAAAACTTAATCTAGTCTGGAATTTAGGGAATTAGCCGGATTGGGAAGGCCCTATCTGACAACTTCGCTCTGAGGTCAGGGAGGGGCCGTTAACGAAGCTGTTGAAAGCTGAGAGAGCTTCGGGGGACGATTGAATATTCGTATGGCCCACGTTCAGTTCCTCTCCCTCCGTGGTGACCTCCGGGTGGTCCCAATACACGAGCGCACGAAGCTTGGGCATACGGGATAGTTTCTCCTCGGCTGAGCCGAAGAAGCTTGCCTTGGAGTGTGATCCACGGGTTTTCTCATTCACTCCCCACTCCGCAAGCATCTGGGGCTTGTCAGGAAAGTTTGCTGCCGCCCACTGATAAAATCCGGGCCAGGATCCGCCGCTAGTCTGGTTGGCAAGCTGGAAGATGTCTGGCGTCGCTGCCAGATCGAAGGCGTAGGGGTCCTGCGCAATCCAGTCAACGACGTCGTTGCCCGGATAGAGATCCTCAAACCAGGGCTTTTCCGACCACTTTTGCGTCCCCGTGTAGTTCATCACCGTCACTATCGTCTCAGGGTTGGTGCGTGAGAGGACTTCGACGGTGTGACGAAAAAAGTCGCGGAAGTCAGCTGCCGTTTGCCCGGACTTTCCGTCTTCATTGACTTCGTCCTCCATCTCCGCATTGAGCGAAAGGAAAAACGGTTTATCCGCTTCCCGCGTCATATGGGCGGCAAGCTCACTTAGGTAAGCGTCCGCCTCGCCGTCCGCTACTTGGCGCCAGGTCAGGGAATCCGGCTTCCAGTTGTAAAAGAGAATCCGTTCGCTGCCAAGCTCGTCCTGCCGGTTCAGTTCAGTTTCATTCGGGAACATTGTGTCTTGGCCGCGTTTGTAGTAATGAACGATATCCACCGGTCTCCCAACGGTTCGCTCAAAGTTTGTCAATGCGGTGTCCCAGTTTTCATCCCCGTGGGGATTGGCAGCTACTCCAAAGAACACGTCACACCCTGCCGACGGTTTTGTGGGTGCTGCGCACGAGGTAGCCAAAATGCAGAGAATGAGGCCGAGCGCGACGAGCGGGGATGGATGCTTCATCTGCCCCCTCGTCCTCGTTGCTCAGATATCGATCCTAGTCATCGCATTCCGGAAATGCATTAGGTGCCACCGAAAAACATTCGGTGGCACCTAATGTTTCCCAATCAGATTTATCGGTCGAGATAGCTCTTTCGGGGCGCGGTCAGGATGTCGCTGTCAACAAAGCTCCTAAACGCGTTCAAGCTGGAGGGTGTGGAATCGACCCGCGTATCGCCAACGATTAGCGGGTTTCCTGACGTGTCTATGCCCGTCGAGTCCCAGTACACGACGGCCTTGATTTTCGGGTGCTGAGCGAGCTGGTCAGCGGCGGTGTTGAAGTAGTCCCGCTTGTAAGTCGGGTAGGCAGGATCCTCATCCACCCCCCATTCGGCCAGCATCTGCGGCTTATCCGGGTAATTAATGGCGGCCCAGTTGTAGAATCCTGGCCAGCCGCCGTCCGTCCGATTGACCATACCGGCGAAGTCGGTCAGCCAGACTGGTGGTTTCCCGAAGGCATAGGGGTCCTGAGCGATCCAATCGACGACATCGTTTCCGGGGTAAAGGTCATTGAACCAAGGCATTTCCCCCCATTTTTCTATCCCTGTGTAGTTCATGACCGTGACCGCATTGTCGACGCCATTGCCGCGTAGTTCCTCTACGACATGGCGGAAGAAGTTCCGGAAGTCGGCTGGTGTTTGGCCGGATCCGGGGGCTAGGTCGACCTCATCCTCCATCTCTGCATTGAGGGACAGGTAGAAGGGCTTGTCCGCGTGCCGATTCATATGGGCTGCGAGGTCCTGCAAGTATCCGTCAGCGGCGCCTTCAGCAACCTGGCGCCAGGTTAGACCGGTCGGCTTCCAGTTGTAAAACAGGATGCGGTTCTTGCCCGCCTCATCCTGACGGTTCAGCTCAACCTCGTTGGGGAATAAGGCGCTCTGACCGCGTTTGTAGTAGTGGGCGATATCCATGGTGCGCCCGGCGGTTTCCTCGAAGTTAGCGAGGGCCGTATCCCAGCTCTCACCGCTCAGCGGGTTGGCTGTTGCCCCAAACCAACTTCCACAACTGGGGACAAGTATCGCGGAGACGCTGCACTCCGGTGCGGCGGGATCCGGTACCGGGGCAGGTACGGGTGTCGGTGTCGGCACAGGGCTAGGTGCCGGCGTCGGAGCCGGCGATCCGGTCTCGACGTCGCTGGTGAACTTCGGCGCAAGTTCAGCGCCGCCTTCACGCGAGGCGATCCGGCTGACACCGTTGCCAGCGCGGGTCAAGGCTAGGGACACCGTCCCGTCCTCACCCGATTGGAGACCGACGAGAGGAATTCTGATGGTCTGGGCACCCCCCGCCACCGCAAAATTTCCGACGAGCGAATCAAGCGACGGCTCGTTGGTGGCAGTGACGCCCTGTTCAGTCCAGTCAGAGCCAACCTGATGGACCTCGAGGTTGCCTGCGTTACCGCCGGTGACGGACAATTCAAGGTGCAGACCCGAATCGCTATCGCCGGTTTGTCGATCGAACCGGATGAATCCGGTTTTTCGATCCTCGGCGTCCAGGCCTACAGCAATTTTGGTCGAGTCCCCCCGGTTTTCGTTAGGCATCGTCGACACGGTGTAGGCGTCGGCAACACTTATCGCGGGGGAGGCTGCTTCTGCGGTCGTTCCTGCTGCAAGCATGGTGGCTGCAAGAACTGCGACCCCGCCGGATGCAGTCAATAGCCTGAGCTGGTTCCTCAGGGACGATCGGGGGCCGGCATCTGAACCGTGATTTGGCCGTCGTGATTGAGTGACTTTTGCCATAGATATAACTCCGTTTCGGCTGCTTACCTGTCCCAGCTAGCAAGTCGAAGCACCCTATGTGGTGGGTGAAGGTTACCAAACTGTAACAAAGATTGATTCGAAGCGGGAAACGGGAGACTGATGTTACTGGCACACAACAGGGCTCACGCCGTGTTGGAGGCGGGTCTGCGCGGTGGCGGCCCAGCACTGCCAGCAAGGATCGCCCCGCGGCGAAGCCACAACAGCACTACGTAGCTCACCGCAGTGACGGCCAGCACCGTGACCTCCCCCGCGGGCGGTACGGACGCCAGGTGATGAACCACGGACGGCAGAGCTCCGAAGGACAACACCAGGGCAGCCGTCACCCATAGAAGTTCCTTTGAAGACGGCGTGATGCCAGGTGACCGGCGTACCTGAATGAAACACAAGACATTCTTGGTGATGATAGCCGAGGCCCACGCGATCGCTGCTCCGGTGATGCCCATGACCGGGACAAGCAGGAGGCATCCGGCAACGTCGACGGCCAACGCCGTCGTCGTATTGATCAGGGAAAGGCTGCTACGCCCTGCCATCAATAGCAGGACGTCAAGCGGCCCCATTGCCGTGGAGAACAACATGGCAAGAGCGAGGATCTGCAGGCTGAGGGTCCCAGCCCCGTAAGGCGTGCCGAAGAGAAGGATCAAGAAAAACTCGGCATAGACAGCGATGATCAGATAGATGGGCCAGGTCAGCAGGACCGTCCATAACGTTAGTCGGCGCGCCACCAGTTTGGCGCCGTCGAGGTCTTTGACCGCCAGCAGACGCGCCAACTGGGGCTCGCTGACCTGCTGAAGCGCGCTTCCGGCAAGTTGACCGAGGACGAGAAACCGCGTCACGGCTGTGTATAGTGCACCGGCGGCAGGGCCGGCCAAAATCACGACTATCGCGATGTCGGCTCGCTGGAGCCCAACCTGGCCTAGCCGGGCCGCACCCCGTGGCACGGTGAACGCCCAAAACTCCGACGAAACCGCCTTCTTGTCGACGGAACCTCCATGCGCAAGGATGCCGGGATTGTCGCGCACGATGCCCCTGAGACTGCCAATGGCACAAATCAAGCCAACACCGTAGGGCGCAACCCAGGAGAGTGCCAGGTAACCCGCATCGGCACCGACTAACCCGGCATAAGCCACCGCCGCAAGCTGCAGGAGCGGACGTAATATCCTTTCGATCAGAATAGTGGGCCGCATCCGAGCCAGCCCCCGGGTGATAGCCAGAAACAGTTCATAAGTCGCCGCTACCGGCAGCGCGACGGCGAAGACGATGATCATTGCGCGGGTCGCTTCTGAACCGTCGTTTCCTGCGAGGAGAACGCTCAAGGCCTCAGCCAGAGCAAGACCCGCAATCGTGACCACGCAGCTCACCGCCAGCGCTATATTCACGCCTCGGGCTATTAGGTAGCGGTTACTCCCGCCCTCACCCCGAGCGCTGTTCCAGGCAATGAACCTAACCAAACCCTGGTCAACTCCAAGTTGGGATAAAGCGAGGGCGATAAGGAAGATGGAAGTCACCGCAAAAAGGGACCCTGCTATCTCCAAACTCCACATCCGGGAGACGAGCACCACGATTGTGAAGTTCGCCAACGCCGACAGCCCAGCGCCCAGCAGGTTAGCGCTGCCTGACCGCGCTATGGTGGCGACAGCCGTTTGCCCGTTGGAGCGTGCGGTTGTGGCCGGGGGGAGCCTCCGGATTCTCACGTATGAGATGAGTGCTGGGCGGCAGCTTCGGTCTCCGGATCGGAAGGTGTTCTGGACCTGTGCCCCCAAAGATCGAAGGTTGACACGTTGGTTGGGGTTTGACGTTTCCCTTGTACACGGGGCAGAAGCACCCCGCCCACGATCTCCGTCCGGTCTTGCTCAAGAATTTCCCTGGCTGTCAGGACCTCGGATAGGGTCGACCTGTCCTCCTCGACGACCAACAGGATCGCTGCGGACTCGCGTGCCAGGACCCCGCCGAGCGCAGTGTTCACTGACGGCCCCACGACGAGCACCAACCCGGTAGTGCACAGGTCCCTGAAGATCATTTCCAGTGACGGGTCCCACACCAGGGACTCGAGACGACCCGACTGAGTGCCGGGGCCCAGCACCGCTACATGGTCAGTCACTCGGACTACCAACTCGCGGGCCGCAGTGGGCCGGTATTGGCCTGATAACACGTCGGTGAAACCTGCGGTCGAGGAACCCATCCCGTGTGGGGCTTCATCTGTTGCGAGGACTATAGTGACGGACACGCCGGCTTCCGCCAGGGTATCGGCGATCCCTGCCGCCACCTCCCAAGCCGGGGTCTGAGTGGAGACGCCCGCAACCATTAGCGCTCCTTCCGGCAAGGAGATGAACTGGTGCAAGCTATTGGTCAGGCGGTGGTAATCCTCGCGGGCCCCCGTTTGATCAGGACCACCACCTCGGCTAACAGAGCCTAAGAAAGGTGACACTCCTGCTGCCGTCAGGTCTTCACGATCGTGAATCCTCCTATCAGTGTGTTCGCGAACGAGTGTAAGCGAGATGCCGATAAACAGCGTCAAGCCGAGGATGCCTGAACCAATCAGCAGTGGATGAACTCCGTCACGAACCGGCGGTAGAGGAGCCGGACTGATAATGTCCCCGGGGGTAATTGAGGTGGTGGCTGCATCAGTTTGGTCCAGCCGGACCTGCGCTAACTGGTTCGCGTACAGGATGACCTGTTGCTCAAGGTCAAGTGCTTCCGCCTCGTCTGCATCTCCGGAGGCTATCGCAGCATTCAGCGCCTCAGACGCCTGACTAAGAAGGGAAGAGATCGAATCCAACTGCTGGTTGCTGAGTTCGGTTTGCGCTTCGACCACGCGTGTCGCGCGTTCCCGCCGATACTGCAGATATGCCTCTGCCAATGCCTGCGAGCCGGCCTGCGCCAGCTCCGGGCTATTTTCTGTGTAGGTGATTTGGACTACCTGCGAATTTGACGGAACCTCGGTGACTACATCGTCCTGAATACCACTTCCGAGGTCATACCCGAGGGTAGTCCCGATGCTCGACGAGAGGTCCACTACCGCATCGGTGTAGACGAGACCGGCTTCGGTAGTCAAGGCAGCCAATTGTTCAGGGCGTGACGGCGGAGTGGCGGGCGAATAGGGATTTCCCGCCAAGGGTTCAAGAAAAACGATGCTGGTGGACGAATATCGCGCTGTGTTTATGCCCAAATAGGCGGCGGCAGCCAACAGCCCAACGACCATCACGGACGCGAGGACACGCCAATGCCTCCTAATTGATCGGCCGAAGAAGGCAGAGCGAGCGGAAGATTGATCCAACATGTTATTTCCCCACAATTTTGTCGTGCGAAAAGACCCAGACTGTGACTGTTGCACCATTCTGACATAGGAAGGCGTCAATAAGACCAGAATTTGTAAACAAAAGTGGCTCTTCACGAACGAGGGTGTAGTTGGGGTCTGAAGCCGCCGGATTCCAGAAGCGATCGGGCGATGTAGTTGTTGAGGTTCCGGAAACCCAGGGCTGAGCCGCGAAGATGCTCGAGGCGCCCGTTGATCGCTTATGCCGAGGTCTGGGTTATGTCGACTATGCGTATGCCCGCCTTGCCTGGCGCCGGTTACTGCGGGGCATTGTCGGCATAGTGGCGGTGTGAGAGTCTCCTTCTCCGAACGGGAGAAGGAGATGGGTCATGGATGATCCGAAGCATGTCGAGTGTGCGCTCGTTGCCGGTGTCGAGGACGAGGACGAGGACGAGCTAGCGTACGTTGGGGCCTCAGTGGCTGACGGAAGCACAGCCCCTTCAGCGGGTAGTTGGCACGAGAGGATCTGGCTCCGTCGTCAGGCCGGTCCTCTTGCCGCAGTGGTGATGGAGCTGATCGAGTGGCTGACCATGCAGGGTTACGCCCCGACCACCCAACGCAACCATGTTCGTGCGGCAGCGCGTCTTGGCTCATGGATGGTCACTGAGGATCTCAGGCTCGGTGACCTGGATGCGGAGCGGGGAATTCGCTTGGTCAGGGAGGACAACAAACGCTTCCCGGAGCATGCTTCGGCCAATGAGAACGTTCTCCGCGGTCCTTCGGTTCCTGCATGAAACGGGTCGCCTCCGATCTGTGCCTGTAATCCACGCACAACCTCGCCCTGCGAAGGCATGCCTGGCGGAGTGGCTGCGGTTTCTTGAGGAGGACCAAGGCCGGGGCAGCAGCTGGGTCGACAAGGCCCGCAGAGTCGGGGAACCCTTCTTGGAGCTGATCGAAGAACGGTCCGGGGACCTGGACTGGGAACGCGTCGATGTCGCGATGGCCAATGACTTTCTGGTCCGTGCTGTGGCCGGATATTCCTCATCAACGGCTCAGTGCACGGCAGCGCTGCTACGTGGCCTGCTTACCTGGGCTGCGGGCAACGGATGGGTCAAGCGTGGGACTGCTTTCGGTGTCCTCTCGCCCCGGCGGATCCATTCGGGTTTGCCCAAGGCACTGAGCGTTGGCGGCGTTGCGGCGTTGAAGGGTGCAGTGGATTTGGCAAGCCCGACCGGCAGTCGCGACATGGCGGTCATCGTGATGCTGGCCCGCCTCGGAGCGCGTGCGGGTGAAATCGCTGGCCTGACGCTGGAGGACGTTAACTGGCGGGAACCGTCCTTACGGGTGGTCGGCAAGGGAGCGTCCTCGTTTTGCCTATGCCCGTTGATGTTGGTGAGACGCTGGTGGGCTGCTTACGAGTCCGACGGGCGGAGCCTGGCGAACGAGGTGTTTTCATTCGTTCCCTGCCACCCTTTATGACCCTGAAGCGTGCAGGTATTACCGAGATCATTCTCAAGCATGCCCGTATTGCTGGCCTTGATGGCGTTTATCCTCATCGTCTTCGCCACACGGCCGCCACCGAGGTCCTCGCCGGAGGCGGGAACTTCAGGCAGGTCCAGGAACTCCTTGGGCATGCGAGCATCGCCTCGTCGATGACGTATGCCCGAGTCGACATGGCGCCGTTGCGCCCGTTGGCACCGGCGTGGGGGAAATTGCCGTGAACAAGGAACCGGTCAATGCAGTCCTCGTGGCTGCCCTGAATGACTATCTCAGCCGGCGGCACGCACTGGGGTTCCAACTCATCGAGGAAGAACGCCACACCCGTCGATTTCTTGAATGGCTGTGGGCTTGCGGGAACACCCGGGCAGCTTTCACCGCCGCGAGGCGACCACGTGGGCGCGGGGAGCCGGCAGCTTCAAAAGCTCATACCAGGGCCAGCGCCTGAACTCACTGAGAGGCTTCTCACGCTACTGCCAGGCCCGGGAATTGGACGTCCACGTCCCTGCGGCCAGCACTTTGAACGCTGCCAAGGACCGACGCATGCCCCATATCTACACCCAAAATGAGGTCGACACGTTGATCGCCCTCTGCCAAAAGGTGTTAACACCCGTGCTCGTCCAGGCCACGATGGCGAACATCATCGCCCTGCTGGCCGTCAGCGGCATGAGGATCGGGGAGGTCCTGCGACTGAGACCTCAAGACATCCATGCGCCCGAGTTCACCGTGCTGGTCCGCGCGAACAAGCACGGCCCCGACAGGCTCATTCCGCTTCACCCCACCACTGTGAATGCGCTAGCCAAATACGAGTCCAGCCCTTATCGCCAAACCGTGGGCCCGCACCTCGACGGGCCCCTTTTCGTCAGTACCAGGGGCAGCGACTACCAACGGGCAACCGTGGAAGATCACTTCCGGCGGATCCGCGCGGCGGCAAATTTCACGTGGGAGGGTCCGGCCCCGTGCCTGCACGACCTGCGCCATAGCTTTGCTACCCGGCAGATGATCCAGGCCTACACCACCGACGGCGGCAACCCCGCAGCAAGGCTCAGCCTGCTGGCAACCTGGCTCGGCTACTCCGACCCTTCCCCCACCTACTGGTATATCCAAGCCGTCCCGGAGCTCCTGGCACTGGCTGCCCACCGCATCAACACCAACACCAACACAACCACCACCATGGAGTGAACCGCCATGACCTACCTCGCTACCACCCTGCAGTTGGACTGTTTCCGATTTTTGGGACGGGTGATTTAGCTGCCTTCTATGGAAGGACGTCTGGTTTATATGGGATCGGCTCGAGGGAAGTTCACGGCGGAGTATAAGCAGAACGCTGTAGAATTGGTGAGCAATGACGGTGTGACGATTGCTGGTGTTGCGGAGAATCTGGGTATTGCGCCGCAGACTTTAGGCAATTGGGTGAAGAAATGGAGGGAAAGTTTGCCTGAGCCGGATGAGGCTGAACCGCTGAATGAGAGTGAACGCCGTGAGTTATTGCGTTTGCGGGCAGAGCGGAACGATCAGGAAAAGCGGATCCAGCAACAGGACATGGAACTTCGATTCGCAAAAAAATGCGCGGCCTGGCTGGCGAAGACCGAGCAGTGATGTGTGCTGCTATCGCCGGTTGGGCTGACGAAGGAGAATTCTCCGTCCGGTTCATGTGTGATTATCTGAACGTCCCCAAATCCACGTATTACCGGCGGGCCGGCGGGGGCGAGTCCGCCCATGATTGCCGCGACCGTGAACTGACGGAGATGATCCGGCATTATTTCGAGCAGCAAAAGGGGCGGGTCGGATCCCGGGCCGTGCATGCATGGCTGGCCCGTTCCGGTGTGCGTACCAGCGTCAAGAGGGTCTGGCGGCTGATGGCGGATGCCGTGCTGGTCTGCTGCCATCCGCGCCCGCGTAAGCAGACCACGATCCCTGACCCGGATGCGCCGAAGGTGGCGGACCTGATCGGCCGTGACTTCACCGCCGACGCACCGGATCAACGCTGGGTGGGCGACATCACCTACATACGGGTCGGTGCCGGGTGGGTGTATCTGGCAACGGTGATTGATTTGTTTTCGCGGAAGGTCGTTGGTTATTCGATTGCCGATCATATGCGTGAATCATTGGTGCGGGATGCCTTAGCGAATGCTCTGACCACCCGAGGTATGCCGGAGAATGTTATTTTTCATTCAGATCGTGGATCTCAATACACGTCCTCTGCTTTCGCGCAATACTGCCGGGATTACAATGTGGTCCGGTCAATGGGTAGGACCGGGTCTTGTTATGATAATGCGGTGGCGGAATCCTTTTTCTCCACGATCAAGAAGGAGCTTATCTACCGTAGGCCATGGCTGAACATTGACGAAGTGCGGGGAGAGGTATTTGAGTACGTTGAAGTCTATTACAACAGGAAGCGGCTTCAT
>NZ_KI914727.1:51770-53607 GCF_000520515.1 Arthrobacter sp. H20 | reverse complement strand
CAGCCCTCAATTACCGCCGGCCCAACGATGTCCACTACAGTTACCAACAGCCAGCCATGGCAGCGTAGAGAAAACCACCAAATCCGCTGTCCGAAATCACCGCAGCAGCTCAGCCTTCACAAGTCGGCGGGCGCGGATCGGCCATGTGGGCGCGACGCGGCGGCTGACTTCCTCATAGCCAGCGATCGCAAAGCCCGCCGCCATTGCCATCGCCTCATACTCCTCGCGCGTGCCCATCGAGGGCAGACGCCCTTCGCGGCAGATCGGCTCGAGCAGGTGGCGAACCTTCCAATCGCCAGCATCAGTCTTGGCGAGCCAAGCGCAGACGACAAAGCGGCCACCGCGCGACAGCACGCGATGCGCCTCGGCGAAGAACCTGGGCTTGTCGACCATATGTTCGCTCGACTCGATCGCCCATGCGGCATTGGCCGAAGCATCGGTTAGCCCGTTGACGAGCCAGTCCCTGAGGTGGATGTCTACGTCGGGTACGGGATGCGCGGCGGCGTAGTGGGCCTGCTCAGCGGAAAGCGTGAAGCCGGTAACGCGGACCCGGTGTGTCACCGCGAGCAGCCTTGCGGTGGAGCCATAGCCGCAGCCGATGTCGACGCCCGTCTCGCCGGGCATCAGGCGCAGCCGATCGCTGACCGTGTCGGTAAGCGGAAGGTTCAGCCAAGGACTCCATAGCGTCTCGGCAGTGGAACTGGGCATCGCTGTAAGGAACCGCGCTATCGCGCCACGGTAAACCAGCAATCGCCGGACTTGAGCACGGTTGGTCCCTCGTCCTCAGGGTGATGAAGCCTGCTAGCCTCTCTTCATGGGCCAGACGTCAGCACGAGGGTCCCACACCGAAGGAGGGGAACGCGTACTGATCCTGTCCGCAGGGGTGGGAGCGGGTCACAACAGCGCCGCGGCGGCGATGCAGCAGGAGTGCGCCGGGCGCGCCGACATCGCCGAGGTACAGGTTTTGGACGTGCTGCAGGTGAGTAGCGTGCTCTACCGCGCACTGCTGGGGAAAGGCTACTTCGTGCTGGTCGAGGGCCTGCCCTGGCTGGTTGACTGGGGTTATGACATGAGCGACCCGCCGTTCCGGCGCCGCGGCCCAATCGACCCTTGGACACGGGCGAACGCTGTTCCGGTCATCGGTGCGATCAAGCAATTCCGACCGACCGCGATTGTATGCACGCATTTCCTGCCAGCCCAGCTCTTGACGTCGCTGATCCTTCGCGGCGTGACTGACGCGAGGACCGCTGTCGTGACCACGGACTACGACTTCCAGGGCCTGTGGCTTCCGGGCGCGTTCCACTCGCTGTTTGTGGCCAGGGAGGAGGCGCGCGTGGAGCTGATGGCGCTCGGCGTTCCTCCCGACCGCGTCACGGCCACGGGTATCCCGATCGCCAAACACCTCGATGTCACGCCAGCGCGCAATACCAACGAGCCCCCGATGCTGCTGATCTCGGCGGGCGCGTCCGGCGGCGACTATGCGGTCTCGGTGGTGCGGCAGACGATGCATATGCGCTCGTCCTTCACGGCCACGATCGTCTGCGGACGCAACGATGAGCTGCGACAGCGTATTGAGCAGCTGGTGGCGCCCGCTGGCGACCGCTACCGCGTGCTCGGCTTCACTGAGGAGATGCCGCAGCTGCTGAGCCGAGCCGACCTGTTCGTGGGCAAGCCGGGTGGACTGTCATCATCGGAGTGCATGGCTGCAGGGCTGCCCATGGTGCTGGTGAACCCCATCCCGGGACAGGAAGTTCGCAACGGCGACTACCTCTTGGAACAGGGGGCAGCCGTCCGCTGCAACACCGCTGCGACGATCGGCTGGAAGATCGACGAGGTG
>NZ_KI914727.1:36852-51670 GCF_000520515.1 Arthrobacter sp. H20 | reverse complement strand
GAGGTGCTGCGCGAGCCGGGCCGGCTCCAGCGGATGCAGGCGGCGGCGCGGAGAATCGGTCGCCCAGACGCGGCCGCGGACGTGCTGACCGGCCTGCTGGACGGGCCGTCACGTCCGCTGGTCGTCACCCGCGCAGCGCAGAAGACAATTCTCGCCGCGAGCGGGCAGCGCCTCGTCGCCACCGATCTGACGGGACCGTCCGCGCTGGTCCGGCTTATCGACTCGGCTGCGGGAAGCACGGTCGCGCTGCTGCAAGCCGAGGAGCTGGACGATCTCCAGAAGCGGTACACGACCCCGAGCGGTGGTCTGGTGCTGCGGCGCGGCCAAGCGCGCCTGTGGCTCCGGTGGGAGGCACGGCGGTTGCTCCGCGCACTGCTGCGGGGCGACAAGGCGCTGCCTGTCCGCGTCGAGGGGCTATCAGCACCCCCTGCCGTGCCTCCCGGATGACGGGAGCTACGAATTCTCGTGAAGTGGCCGAGGTGATCGGCTACTGAACGTGGTGGAATTTCGGTTCAATCGCATAACTGACTGCTGGTGCCGCCCATCGGGGTTCCAACCGCCGAAGCCGGACAAAAGTCTCTGTTCCGCAGAAACCCATAGGCGTAGCTTCAAGGTGCGGCCCCGCAACGGGGCGAGGCCGCATGCGAGGGGGGATCATGACCAGGCGTTCGGCATTCGGGGTTCTCGGACTCTCCGGCCTCATCGTGCTCACAGGCTGTTTCGGCCCGCCGGCCGCCGCCCCGACGAGCAACCCCGCCGCTCCAACCACGACAGTAAGCCCGTCCGGAACGACGCAGAGCCCGCCTGCGCCGAGTACGCCGTCGGCCGCCCCTACCTCCACGGCTGCTGTACCGCCGTCCTCCGCCCCCGCGAGCCCGCCCGCGACGGCGGAACCAACGCCCACGGGACTTCCGGAGCAGGTTGCTCCGCTGACCATCTACTATGTCGCTGTCGGTGACAACGGTGTTTCAGGACCCTTGGTCGGCTGCGGTGACAGTCTGATCGCTACGACCACGGCCCCCGTCCGATTCACTGAGCAGGTGGGTTCCAGCATGGAGACCCTGCTCGCAAACAAGAGTCGCGACGTCGGCATGTCGGGGCTCGTGAACGTCCTGTACAAGTCGAGTCTCACGTACGTCGACGGCGAGCTGAACGGCAGTACCGTCACGGTGTGGCTCACCGGGGAGTTCATGCTTGGGGGTGTCTGCGACGTACCGCGCGCAAAGGCGCAGCTGGAATACACTGCGATGGCCGCTATCGGTGCCACAAGTGCCAGGGTGTTCGTCAACAACCGCCTGATTGACGAAGTGCTCAGCCTCAAATAGGGCACGAGTATGAGATCGTTGCCGCGACTCAAGCCCAAGGTAACGATGGTGTTCGACGCAGTAGTTGGACGAAATTCTGTACCTTGGCGTGAGGTCGGGAGCGTTCTTACCCCTTTGACCGGCGGGCGTTAGCCAGCAAGCTTCATACCGTAGCCTAGAAGAGCCGCTGCCTGCCGGTGCTGGTCTCACCTTCCGGGGGAAAGAATGAAACGAGTGCGCCCGCGCCGATCGCAGCGGATCGTCGTCATGACCGTCGTGGCCCTACTGGGAATCAGTGGCATTGCCGCCTGCTCCGGCCAGGACTCGTCGGAAGGGACCGGTTCCGACGATCCCGCCACCACTCCGGCTACCGGAGTGTCGGCTATTTCCCGCAGTGGGGGGTCTACGGCCGCCAATTCCCCATGAAAGCGCTTCAGGACTCGGGAGCCGTTGGAAACCTGAGCCACATTAATTACGCCTTCGGCAACATCCACCACGAAACGCTCACTTGCTTCGAGGCAAACCGGGCTCAGGGGAGCGGCCCGGACGGCTCTGACGGTGCCTCCGATGCATGGGCCGACTACGGTATGGCCTACGACGCGGCCAACTCCATCGCCGGCACCGGTGACACTGCGGAGCAGCCGCTGGCCGGATCCTTCAACCAGCTCCGGCAGCTGAAGGAAGCCAACCCTGGGCTGCGCGCTGTGATCTCACTCGGGGGGTGGACCTGGTCCAAGAATTTCTCGCGCGCTGCGGCAACCGACGAATCCCGCAAGACGCTCGTTGCCTCCTGCATCGACCTGTACATCAAGGGAAACCTTCCGATGATCGACGGCAGGGGAGGGAACGGGGCTGCGGCCGGTATCTTCGATGGGATTGACATTGACTGGGAGTGGCCCGGCAGCGATAAAGGACTCGAGGGGAACGGGGTGGACACCGAGAATGACGCCGAGAACTTCCGGTTGCTGCTGCAGGAATTCCGGGAGCAGCTCGACGCCTATGGTGCCAGCACGGGCGCCTCCTATTCTCTGAGCGCCTTCCTTCCCGCGAACCCGGAGATTATTGAGGCCGGGGGCTGGAACGACCCCGATCTGTTCGAGTATCTCGACTTCGGAAACATCCAGGGCTACGACCTGTGGGGGACATGGGAGCCGGGGCTCACCGGCCACCAGGGAAACCTCTTCGACGATCCCGAAGATCCACGTCCAGACGGTGAACGATTCTCGGTGGACAGGACAGTGAGCGCGTATCTTGAGGCCGGAATTGACCCCGCGAAACTCGGGCTCGGCCTTGCGGCGTTCGGCAGGGGCTGGCTGGGCGCTGACACCGCCGAGCCATGGGGCACGGCCACCGGACCGGCGCCGGGCGGCGAGGAACCCGGCCTCGAGGATTACGACAAGCTGCGCGAGGTAGGCGAGGAATTCACTGACCCGACCCTTGGGGCGGCGTGGCGGTTCGACGGCGACCAGTGGTGGAGCTACGACAATCCCGAAACTGTGAAACTCAAAAGCGATTACATCCAGGAGCTAGGGCTCGGCGGCGGCATGTGGTGGGATCTTGCAGGCAACCGGGACGGTTCGCTCCTGACCGTCCTGTCCGATGAGCTGCGCGAAGCCTCACAAGGCCCGGCCCGCGACAGGGTGATGACCAAGGCCGCTGGCCAGCCAACCAGTACGCCAACTGCGGTTTCCGGCACGACAACGCCGAGCGCCTCGCCGGAAACCGCGCCGTCGCTGTCTGTTCAGGAGGCAGCGGACGCCGAACCTGTGGCGTGGGATGCGGACGAGGTCTACACCGAAGGCCAGCGCGTGATCTTCGAGGGCGAGGTGTACCGGACGCAATGGTGGACCAGCGGTGATGTTCCAGGTGCCGAGCAGTGGGGTCCGTGGAGGCGAACGGGCGGCTGACCCGCCCAGGCATGGCCGGGCAGTTTGAACTCCCGACCCCCTCGTAAGGAGGGCTGGCTGCCCAACGAATACCGTCTGGATCCTCAGACGGCGGCGTCCATCCCGCGAACCTTCAACAACTCGCGCTGGTTGGGGTTGACCGACTCGCGGAACGGCATCTCGACGACGTCGGCGCTGACCGGTCTGCCGGGCTCCGAAGCGTAGGGCTCAGGCAGGTGCACCCACAGCTTCGTGCCAATCGCGGCGAGGTCGGTTGGAACGAATCCCATTGCGATGTTGGTGCCCAGCTCCGGCGAAAACCACGGTGAGGTGACGTAACCGATGGGATCGCCGTCCTGCGCTGCGCTAATCAACCAGAAGTCGGGCGCATAGTCGTCAATCGGCTGACCACCGAGCTTCATCCCCACGAGGGTGTGGGTGTATGGAGGTGATCCGGCTTCCACTGCGGCACGCGCCGCTTCCAATGCTTCTTTCCCGATATAGTCCGCGGTCTTCTGCCGGGGAATTTGATAGCCCAGATTCACTTGGAACGGCAGCGTCTCGGCATCCATATCCTGACCCCACGACAGAATTCCCGCTGCAATCCGCCGGTGGTGTGCCGGGGCGACCACCATGAGGTTGTGGGGTTTGCCAGCCTCCAGCACGGCATTCCACAGTTGTTCCGCGTGCAGGGTTGCGTCGCGAAGGTAGATTTCGTACCCCTTCTCGCCCGTGAAGCCTGTCTGCGAAACAATGACCTCGCAACCGCCGACCGATGAGGCGAGCAGCCCGTACGAGGGGATTTCGGTGGCTGCCTGTCCAATCAGGTCCACCATCAGGTCAACAGATTTGGGTCCCTGAATCTGCACGGGTGACACGTCGATCTCCGCGATACTCACATTGAAGCGTTTGCCTACATTGACTCCTTGAAGCCATAGCCACAGGTCGGAGTCGGAAAGGCTGAACCAGAACTCGTCCTCGGCGACGCGAAGCAACACCGGGTCGTTGAGGATTCCTCCGGCTTCGTTGCACAGGATCACGTACCGCGCCCTCATTGCGGGAATCTTGGTGGCATCGCGGGTGATGACAAAGTTCACAAAGGCCTCCGCGTCCGGGCCCTTGACCTGGATCTGCCGTTCCACGGCAACGTTCCACATGGTGACGTGTCTAACCAGGGCCTCATACTCGGCCATCATCCCGCCGTCTTCGGGGCGGATGTAGCCTCTCGGGTGGTACATCCGGTTGTAGACCTGTGCGCGCCAGCAGCCTGCTTGATGGGAAAGCTGCCAATACGGTGATTTGCGGACCCGGGTGTCGATCTGCATTTCCACCGGGGTTGGGCCCGACTGGCGGAGGTTGATTGGAACTGTTCGGTCACGTTGGTCAACTGATGGAACGTTGTGATGCATTATGACTCCCTATCGACCAGCTCAGGGGTATTGCCGACCGGGGCAGTCGGCGTAGTCTCATAAAATGGAACTAAGGTCCCACATGGTGAGTGTATGATGTCCCGGGTGTGGCGTGCAAGGGATTTTCTGAAGCCTTCGTGCCGCAGGCTGCTTGAGACCGCCCGGTATGAAGTTCTTCCCACGGCGTCCATTGCGGATGACGTGATGGCGCACCTGCCTGTTGGCCGCCAGCTGACTATCACTGCATCTGCCGGGAAAGGGCTGGCAGCGACCCTGACGGTGGCAGAGACTCTCAGCCGTGCCGGGTATCAAACCATTCCCCACGTTGCCGCCCGAATGGTTCAGGGGCGGAAGCATTTGGAGGAGATTGTCGAACAGCTAGTGGGTGCCGGCGTAGACAGCGTTTTCATTCCGGCAGGGGACGCGCGGCCGGATCGGGCCGGTTATGCGGGGTCGCTCGAATTGCTGCAGGACCTCACAGCCCTGGGGCGGCCCTTCCGGTCGGTGGGAATCGCAGGCTATCCCGAGTCCCATCCAGTCATTCCTGACGACGTCACCATTCAGGCGATGTGGGACAAGCGCAATCACGCCACCAACCTGGTGAGCAACCTGTGCCTTAATCCGGCGGTTATCGCTGCCTGGATTGAACGTGTGCGGAAGCGCGGCATCGGCCTGCCGCTATGGGTCGGCATGCCGGGGCCGGTTGAGCGATCAAAACTGCTGTCCGTGGCCACCAGGATCGGGGTGGGGGAGTCCACTCGGTTTCTCGCCAAGAACACGTCCCTCTTTGCGCGCATAGCGGCGCCCGGCGGCTACAGTCCGGAGCGATTCCTTGACCGTCTTACTCCTGCGTTGGTGAAGCCTGGATCCGGGGTTGAGGGGTTGCATATTTACACCTTCAACCAGGTACGCCAGACCGAAGATTGGCGGCGGAACCTCCTCGAGCGCCCGGGCGGTCGCGTCAGCTGAATGCGCCGGGGTCAGGAGCAGCGGCTTCTTTGCGTGCACGCCGAGCCAGGATCCGTGACAGCAAACTGGCTTCGGCCACCAGTAGAGCACCAATTACCTGGTGGGACTGTTCCAGCCTGAAGGCTGGACCCGATACCCCAATCGCCGCTAGAACCCTCCCATCGCTGTCGCTGACGGGTGCCGCAAGTGCATCCAGCCCCTCCTCAAGCTCACCACGGGTCAGCGAATAGCCCTGTTCCCGAACCTGGGCCAGCTCGCCGTCGAGGACTGCAACATTGGGCACTGTGTTGGGTGTCCTCTGCTCAAGTGGATCCCTGGGTAGGCGGAGCGCCCCGAAGGCATACAGCACCTTGCCGAGCGCGGAGCAGTGCGGCGGCAGATCGACTCCCACCCAATTGGTCGTCCCAAGGATATAGCTGGAGTCGGTCTGGGCTACGTGAACCACCTTGTCCCCGCGCGGAACACCAAGGGTCACGGATTCGCCGGTCTCCTCGGCGATCCGCTCGAGCATTGGTTGTGCGGCAGTGGCCAGGGACTCCACGCGGTCAAACCGGGTGGCATAGTGGGTGAACAGCGCGCCGCCCAGGAAGTGCCCATCGTGATTACGTTCCAGCATTCCATTGCGTTCAAGTGCCTGCAGCAGCCGTGAAACGGTGGACCGTGCCAACCCGCTTCGGTCCACCAGCTCGGTGTAGGAAATCGGGTCGACTGAATGGATCACCAGGGCGAGCAGCAGCGCGGCGCGGTCGATGGATTGAGAACCGTTTGCCACGTGCCGCTCCCTTCAGTTGCTTGCTGCAATACGTCTCCGGTTCGCCCGGGAGTCAGCCCCCAACAGCCGGTCCAGACTCTACCAGCGGGGAACCTGCTGGGTGGGCTCCGGGTAGCGGTCAGGTCGAACCCGGCCCGGAGCACGACGATGCAACCCCGCGGAATTGAAGCGAACTCTTGACACCCGGATTCCACGCAAGGATTCTGAGAGAGAATCTGCGAAAGCAGGGGCGCCGGACGACGGCGAACCGCGGGCTGCAGGGCACGCAGACAGTCCGGTGATGGAGGAGCGAAAAATGAATACCGTTCCAACCAGGGCGCAGGCCGTGGTTATTGGTGCCGGCATTGTGGGCAACTCGCTGGTGCACCACCTTGCCCGGCTGGGGTGGCGGGATATTGTGCAGATCGACAAGGGCCCTCTCCCCAACCCCGGCGGTTCCACCGGTCACGCATCCAACTTCATCTTCCCCGTCAACCACCCCCGGGGCGTCACTGACCTCATCCTGGAAAGTGTCCGCCAGTACAGAGACATGGGCGTTTTTACCGTGTCCGGCGGGTTTGAGGTGGCACGCACGGAGGCGCGGATGGAGGAGCTGCGCCGACGGATGTCCTCAGCGAAGGCCTGGGGGATTGACTCCGAACTTGTCACACCGGGCCAGGTTCACGAGAAGGTGCCCTTCATTGACCCGGCGGTACTCGTTGGTGGTTTCTGGACCCCGTCGGCTGGCGTTGTCGATTCCGTGCGCGCCGGCGAAATCATGCGCGAACAGGCGCTGGAACGCGGAGCGCTGCAGGTTGTTTCCGAGGTCGAGGTGATCGGTCTTGACGTAGAGGGTGGCCGGATTCGCCGCGTCAGGACAACCGGGGGAGATATCGAAGCCGCTACCGTCGTCGTCGCCTGTGGGGTGTGGAGTCCGCGCATCGCAGCGATGGCCGGGGCATCCATCCCGTTGACGCCCGCCGTGCACCAACTCATCAAGGTGGGCCCGGTGCCCCGGTTCGCAGACACACCAGGGGAAATCTCTTTCCCCATGATCCGGGACATGGATATGTTCTGCTATGAACGCCAGCACTGTTCCGATCTGGAGGTCGGCTCCTATGCGCACCGTCCCATCCTGCTGGATGCCGACGGGATTCCATCGATTGACCAGGCGGAACTTTCACCCACCGAAATGCCGTTCACCGCTGACGATTTTGAGCCGCAACTCAAGCAGACCAGGGAATTGATGCCTGAAATTCTGGGCAATCCGGACGTACAGATCAACTACGCCATCAACGGACTGCTCTCCCTGACTGCTGATGGTGGGCAGGTGCTGGGAGAGACACCGGAGGTTGCGGGCCTCTGGTCAGCGGCCGCGGTGTGGATCAGGGAAGGTCCGGCCGTTGGGCGTCTGTTGGCCGAATGGATGACCCACGGGAACCCTGGGATCGACCTTCATCACGCCGACGTCGCACGCTTCTACCCACACCAACGGACCAGCGAGCACGTCAAGGCACGCGCAGCGGAGGGGTTCAATAAGACCTATGGGATTGTGCATCCCGGGGAGCAGTGGAGCAGCAACCGCAACGTGCGGCTGGCTCCGATGTACTCCAGCCAGCGTGACCTCGGGGCAGAGTTCTTCGAGGCCGCCGGCTGGGAGCGACCCATGTGGTACAAATCCAACGAGGCCCTCCTGGGCGACTACGGCGACGCCGTGATGCCGAGGGAAGTCGAATGGGACAGCCGGTGGTGGTCGCCCATCATCAACGCCGAGCATCTAGCGATGCGTGAGCGTGCGGGCGTCGTTGACCTGTCGGCGTTCGCGATTTTCGACGTCGTTGGTCCGGGGGCGCTCGCGGCAGTGCAGCGCACGATCGTGGCGCAAGCTGACGTCGGGATTGGCCGCGTCGTTTACACGCCTGTGCTCGATTCCCGTGGCGGCATCCGTGCCGACCTCACCGTGATGCGGCTCGGCGATGCGCACTTCCGTGTGGTTACCGGCGGGCTGACGGGCAATATCGACCGCAGGCGGTTTCAGGATCATCTGCCGGCCGACGGCAGTGCGCAGCTTGTCGACCAAACATCTGCCTATACAACCGTGGGACTCTGGGGGCCGCGCGCACGCGACATTCTTGGGGCGCTCACGGATCACGACATTTCTCATGAGGGCTTCCGGTTCAGCTCCTGCCGTGACATTCAGGTTGGCCCGCTCTCCGTGCTCGCGTCCCGGATGTCCTACGTTGGCGAGCTGGGATGGGAACTCTACGTGCCCATGGAGCAGGGCGCGCGGCTGTGGGATCTGGTCCGCTCGGCGGGAGCACCGCACGGGCTGGTCCCAGTGGGAATCGGCGTCTACGGGGGCACCGGACGCATCGAAAAAAGCTACCGGGCGCACGGCGCCGAACTGGATACCGAACGCACCCTGGTTGAGGCCGGGCTGCTGCGGCCCCGCGTCAAGGATGCCGAGTTCACCGGCCGCGACGCATACATTGCACAGCGTGCCAGCGATCCAGCAGCCGTGCTCTGTTCCCTGACAGTGGATGACCACGTTTCTGCCAACGGACGACGCCGGTACATGCTTGGCGGCGAACCGATCGTTGAGCGGGACGGCGGGCCCCTGACCGACGCACGCGGGCGGCGCTCCTACGTCACCTCAGCGGGGTCCGCTCCGTCCCTGGGAAAGCATGTGCTGATGGGCTACCTTCCGCCCGCGCTGGCAGTGACTGGCACCGCGCTGGCCGTCAGCTACATGGAGGATCTGTATCCCGTCACAGTGGCGGCCACCGATGCGACGCCTCTGTTCGATCCGGAAAACAAACGAATCAAGGGGTAGGGGACTCCCTTTCCGTGCTCCCCCTATATAGGGGAGGAGCGTGCCCCTATGTATGCCCCTTAACTTCTTCTTTGGGAGCAGATGCACGTTTAATGAAGTCGTCTCGTTCTGCTTGAGCGCGTTTCCCCCACCACCAAGAATATGGATTCAATGTCGTTCCCCTCTCTTAGGAGGCGAGCAGAGGCCCCAGGCCGACGCACGGCCGACTAGGGAGAGGATACATCATGCGTGGTCCCCCACCTCAGAAGACAGCAGTAGTCGAGACCGTGAGCATAGATCGCGCTTTCCTGAAGCAGCCAGAACAATGCGCAGTGATCAAAGGTGCCCGGCCGGTATCCGGGTTTGCGCGGCCCACGTTGGGTATGTCCCCCGCGGGCTTTGGTCTCGGATAGCATCAGCCGGACGTCAAGGTCCCGGACTCACCAACCGTGCACTGGGCTGACGCTGGCCTCGAAAATCCAGTAGTCCGAAGATGGGGCATGGAGTAGTCGCGCAACCGGCTTCTAACATTCTTTTCAGGCCCTGAGATGGGGAGCAAATGTCTCATAACTTATGTGGCTCGTAACCCATGCGATCCAAGACGGATTCGCCCCGACCGGGACACCGGGCGATCACAGAACACCGCCATTCAGCGCCAAACTCCACACCTCTTTGCAACCGCGCGAAGCTTCCCGAGGTTAACGGCGCGACCGTAGCCGTGTCTCCTGTTCACCTTGAGGGCCTTTGGATCTTCGTGTGAGGTTAGCTCAAAGCACCTAGCCGCTCTGAGTGGTCAGCTTCGTCGATAGCGGCTGGGATGGCGGTGTGGGAGTTGTTGCCTGAGTGGCCTGGCTAGTTCGGTGGGGTCGGTTCCGGATAATGCCGGGTAGCCGGGGTAGCTGGGGTGCCGGGTGGGGGTGGGGCGGTGGAGTGGTAGGTGTGGCCGGTGGGCGTGGTGACGCTGAGGGTGTGTCGGAGGCCCGGCCGTGGGACGGGGCAGGGGCGTGGTTGTGCTGTCCAGGCGGTGATTTCTTTGGTGTGGTTGCAGTGTTCGCAGAGTCCTGCCCCGTTGGCAATGGTGGTTGGTCCGCGCCGGTGCCAGGGGATGATGTGGTCGTAGTGGCGGATCGGTGCATCGCAGTAGGGCATCCGGCAGGTGTCATCGCGGGCGGCGATGAATCGGCGTTGCGCCCGCGTGAAGAGCCGGGCTGTGGAGTCCATGGCGACCAGGTCCCCAGCCGAGGGTGCTGTGTAGAGGCGCCGTAGCCACACATCGAAGGCATGGCGGCCTGAGTTCTCTGCTCCGGTGGTGGATAGGTCGGGTTGGAGAAGGTTTCGGGCCCAGGCTGAGGGGACGATGCCGTAGCCGGGGATCCTGGCGGGTTCACTATCGCCGTGGAACAGGGCCCGGTCGGTGATGATGAGCTGGACCTCGACCCGGGAGATACCTCCGGGTGTCCCGGTGACGCGTTCGATGAGGGTATCGGCCATCAGTTGGCCACGGGACCGGGTGTCTCCGGTGGCGTGGGCGGTGTCGGCGTGCCGGGTCAGTGCCGCGTACGCGGCGACCCCGTCTTTGACCGGTAACAGGGCGGTGAGGTAGGTCATGGTGTCCGGGGCGGGGCGGATACTGACGTACCGTTCACTGGCGGCGTGGGCAGCCCGGTTGACCACGGCCCGCGGGTCCCTGCGGTAGGCAGCGGTGCGGGCGGCGGCGGTGATGGCTTTATCACCGCAGCCGGTGAACGTCCCCGTGTCGGGGGCGAGTTCTTCATCGACGGCGCACCGGTCAGCGCTGGAGAGACACGCGGTTTCTTTGACTAATAGCGTGGCCCGCCATTCGTTGAGCTGGCCGTTGTGGAGGGCCGCTAACGTGTGGGGCATTTCCGTGACCAAAGCCCGCGCCAGTCCGAGGAGTCGGCTGCCGCGGGCGGGGGATTCACGCCGGGCGAGGGCGATCTGAGCGCCAACACCTTTGCCCTGCTCGGCGGCGAGCACTCCGGCCCGGGCTTGGGCGTGACGTTCGCAGAGGTCGAATGCGACGGCGATCCGGGCCTGCACGCCGGCGATCGCTGATTTCAACTCCTCGAGCCCACGGAGCTGGTCGATCAGCCCGGCAGCATCCGCGGCCGGCTTCACTGAGTCAAGGGCCTCAATCACCGCCCGCACTCCGGCATCCGCGACCTTGCTCGACACCGGAACCGTACTGGATTCCCGAACAGTCCTGCCGCTCGGGCCAGCTGCTTCGCGCGGCGCCGCCGTCCGGAAGGAGGATGCCTTCCGGATCACCGATGGAGCCTTGATGCCGTCCATAAGACAATTATTTCAGGCCCCACCGACATTCTAAGGGAACCAACGAGGCGGCGGACTGACCCACCCGAAATTAGGGAAAAATATCGGTCTGTCAGCTGTCGTCAAAGGTTTCGCGTTTGGTCGTACCTGGGTGGTACGCCGTCGGCCCGGCTAGAAGAGACGTGACTCGACGTCGTCCACACCGCGCATCATGTCGTAGTCGAGGGTCAGGCAGTCAATTCCTCGATCCAGGGCGAGGACCCGCGCTTGCGGTTTGATCTGCTGCGCGGCGAAGATCCCACGCACCGGTGACATCAGCGGGTCGCGGTTCAGGAGCTCGAGGTAGCGCGTGAGCTGCTCGACACCGTCAATGTCGCCACGACGCTTCAGCTCGATGGCTACGGTAGCTCCCGATGCGTCACGGGCGAGGATGTCAACAGGACCGATGGCAGTCATGTACTCCCTGCGGATCAGTGTGAAACCGGCACCGGCCAAGTGGATCTGTTCGGCGAGGAGACGCTGCAGATCGGCCTCGACGCCGTCCTTGACCAAGCCAGGGTCAACGCCAAGGTCGTGGGAGGTCTCGTGAATGAGTTCGTGGATATTGATTACCAGGCGGTCATCGCTTTTGGCCTGCTGGACGTTCCACACCTCGGTGACCCCCAGCTCGGTGTCAGTTTCGTCGGGGCTGGTGATGCGCAGCGAGGCTGGCGGGCTCATCCAGTTGAGGGGCTTGTAGGAGCCACCATCCGAGTGGACAAGAACCGACCCATCGGCCTTCACCATGAGCAACCGGGTAGCTAGGGGCAGATGGGCGCGGAGGCGTCCAACGTAATCGACTGAGCACTGAGCTATGACTAAACGCACCCTTGCACTTTACCGGTCCATTGCTCTCAAGTTTTTCACCGGTCAGTGCGTGAGGTGCATCCGTGGGCGATTCATCGGGCAGACTTGGTCTATGCCGCGCTCCAACCGTCCCCGCCGTCCTGGGAAGCCGACTGTGCAGCCCGGACGCAAAGGGGGACCGGTGACCGAAATCGATCTTGAGCGCGCGAGGGCAGGAATCCCAACTCGGGAGAGCGCTCCCGACGGCGAATGGTCGGTACGGACAATTACCGAACGTAACGCCGCCAAGGACTACGTCTGTCCCGGCTGTCACCGGGTGATTCCGCCGGGCCTGGCGCACCTGGTGGTCTGGCAGGAGGACTCCCTGTTCGGTGCTGCTGCGGGGCTGGCCGGCCGTCGGCATTGGCACATCAACTGCTGGCGGACGCGCAGCTACCGGTACTGAGTCGCTGCCAGCCATTCCCCTAGACTAAAACGATGACTTCCAACGCCTCCAGTTACGAGTTCACCGAGTCCGACGGGCCCATGGATATCAGGGCATCGACTGTTCTTCCGGCGGTCCGTACCGATATTGAGCTGCTCACCGCCGACGGGCTCACTCTCGTGGGCGAATTCGCCGAGCCGGTGGGTAGGGCGCCACGTGCCACTCTGGTGACCATGCACCCACTGCCGACGGCCGGCGGCTTCATGGACTCGCATGTGTTCCGCAAAGCCTCCTTCCGGCTTCCGGCACTGGCAGACATAGCAGTCCTGAGGTTCAACACGCGCGGCACCTGCTCACCACGCGGCTGCAGCGAGGGTGAGTTTGACGGCGGGGCGGGCGAACGCGCCGATATCGAGGCGGCTGTCGCCTGGGCCGCCGAACGTCACCCTGAGAATATCTGGCTGGTGGGCTGGTCTTTCGGCACCGAGCTATGTCTGAAGTATGGGGCCACCGAACCAATCTCCTCGCTGATTAAGGGAGCTGTACTCCTATCGCCTCCACTGCACCGTGCTGGCGACGAGGACCTTGACGCCTGGGCTGCGTCCGGACTGCCGCTGAAGGTGCTCGTACCCGAGCACGACGACTACCTGCAGCCCGAGGCAGCGAAGGAACGGTTCGGCCGGGCGTCCCAGGCCGAGGTTATCGGTGTCGAGGGCGCCAAGCATCTGTGGGTGGGGGAGAAATACGCGTCCCGGGTGCTCGACGAAATAACCGATACCGTGCTGCCCGGTAGGTCCCAGCCGCTGCCGTCAACCTGGGCTGGGGCAGCTGCCACCGCTTCCTAAGGCTCTACTGACTGTCCTGACGGGCGATAAAGACCTCCTTGAGTAGCAGCATCACTGCCGCCGCCGTCGGGATCGCTATCAACGCGCCCAGAACGCCCAGGAGGCTACCGCCAGCAATCACCGCGATGACCGCCACGGACCCGGGAACTGCTACCGCGCGCTGCATGACGCGTGGCGAGATGAAGTAGGCCTCGACCTGAAGGTAGGCGAGGTACAGGACGGCGAAGAGCAGTGCGGTTTGCCAGCCTGTCGTCAGTGCCACCAGGGTCACGATCACTGCTGCAATCAGCGCCCCCACCAACGGGATGAACGCCAGCAGTACGACGACGAAGGCCAGCAATACCGAGAACGGTACCTGGGCTATGGTCATGAAGAGGAAGGCGAAGGCTGCATTAAGGATCGCCACGCACGCCTGGCCAATCACGTAGTTGCCGACGCTACTGGTGATCTCCTCAGCCAGCGATTCCACCCGTGGACGACGGGAGCGTGGCGCCAGCCTGTAAGCCCACTTCTTCATCGCCGGCAGGGACGCCAGGAAGTACAGAGTCAGAACCAGCACAATCAACGTCCCGAATAGGCTGTTGATAATGACTGTTCCCACACCCAGCACCCCGCCGAAGATGCCACCAACTGCTTCCGAGTTGTTGAAGAAGTTATTTACTTCCTCGGTTACCCGGTCCCTGATCTGGAACTGTTCATCGACGGTCTGAAAGAAGTCCGAGCTCAGGAAGTTGTCAACGAACCCGGGGGCCCGGTCCGCGAACTGGCTGGTCTGAGTCACTATGGTGGGAATCAGCGTGGCAAAGAACGCTGCAATCACGCTCGCGAGCAGCAACAGTGCCACGGCGATGCCTGCCGGACGAGGTACCCGCCTCTTTTCCAGCCAGCGAACAATAGGGTCGAGCCCCAGCGCAATAAACATTGCCGCGCCGATCCACAGCAACAGTTGGCCCACATTGGTGATCATGAAATAGGCCAGGAGGGCCAGCCCTACGCCCACTGTCCCCATGAAGCCGAAATGGATTGGGTGATGCCGCATGGACCGGGGCGCGGAGTTGCCGAACTTCAGCCGGTCGTCGCCGAGGACAACGCCCTCGTCGGTGGGCACCGGTGCTGGGATACGCTCCGGCGGGAACTCAAACCGCAGGCGTGGCTGTGCGCCGGGGATGGGCCGGCGGAGCCTGCTCAGGACCGCCCCGACGATGCTGCGCTCAGCCGGATCATCGGAGCTACCTGACGGTTGACCGCCGTGTCCGTTAGTTGAGGCGGCGGGGCGGGGC
>NZ_KI914727.1:19891-36752 GCF_000520515.1 Arthrobacter sp. H20 | reverse complement strand
GGCTCACCCGCCGGGACATCCTGATTATCACTCACGCGTCATTCTGCTTTCCCAATAGTGCATTCGGCGGGCGGTACGAGTTCAGACCGCCAAAGCAAGGTTAGCGCGGAACACCAACAGCCTATTGTCGGCTTGCCGTGCCGCACGGACTGGGCCGCCGTCGGATGTCAGCCAGTGGCGTATGTGCATCAAGAGTGACCCCCTCCACAGAAATCCCGCCCTACCGGCGAAGTTCGTTACGATAGGTCGTTAGATCAAGGTGTTGCACAAGACATCGCGACTGGGCCGCCCATCGGCGCCTGACGCGCGGCCGTCCTGCGCACGAGCAACGATAGGTATCTGAGTGCGTTTGAAGATTGCAATCCCCGCTCTGGTGATCGGCGCGCTATTGATGCTCGCGGGCATCGCACAGCTCACCTTCTGGGCTCCCTCGGAAACCGTGACGGCTACCGTACCCGCTGGGTCCGAGAGCGGTCCTGTGACGGTGATTGACGCTGGCGCCAAGGACCCGGGGGCCGACGACGTCGACATTACTGTGCGCGCAGAAGGCACCTTCACCCTGGCTGTTGGACGGGCTGGAGACGTTGACGCCTGGGTGGGCGACGCAGCGCATCTTCGGGTAACAGGCATTGACGAGGCTGGCCTGGAAACCACTTTCACTGACGGCGAGGAAACTGCGCCGAACCCCAGCGGATCCGACCTCTGGACCAGTGAGGAAACTGCTCATGGCAGTGTTACCTATCGGTGGTTGGACCCGGCAGAGGGTGAGTTCTCGATCCTGCTTGCTGCCGACGGAGAGAACCCTGCACCCACCGATATCTCGATCACCTGGCCGAATGAGGCGACAACTGACTGGGCAGTGCCGATGATTGTCGGTGGCGCGCTGGCGCTAGTTCTTGGCATCGCACTATTTTTTGTCACTCCCAGGCGCACACGTCGCCCAGCTGCCGAGGGGTCGCGAGCCCATCAACGCAGGATTGAAAACCGGAAGACGTCGAGACGGTCAGGCGGCGCGCCCTTCAGCGTCGCTGTTGTAGTGGTTGGCTTGACGGCATCGGGGGCCGGGCTGGCCCACGCGTCCTCCTCCGACCCGAGCTCCACGCAAACCGCTACCACTGAGGCCGCGGCCGACGAAACCTACCCGGTGTTGCTTGATAGTCAGTTGGAGCGCATCCTGGCATCGGTGGCCAATGTAGTTGCGGAAGGTGACGCCGCCGCAGACGCCGAGCTGCTTGCACCGCGGGTGGCCGAGGCTGCGCTGGCGCTGCGGACCGCCAACTATGCTGTCCGGTCACAGGCCAGCGACGTCCCGGAGCCGACACCCGTCGCAGCTGAACCGGTGCTGACGACTTTGGTTTCGTCAGGGACCACCTGGCCACGTACCGTCGTCGCCCTGACTCAGGCCGAAGAGAACCCAGTGCCGCACGCGCTGGTCCTGGTCCAGGATGACCCCCGATCCAACTATCGGCTGAGTGCAGCAATCCAGATGCTCCCGGGTACCACCTTCCCCGGCTCGGACGGAGCCGCCACGGTCGACGAGGTGCCGCTCGACGAGGCACCCGGGCTGGCATTCGCGCCGCAGACCGCCATGGACGCGATTGCAGACTTCCTTTCGGAGCCCGACGGCGATAACGCCGATACCTTTGAAGCGAACTCCTTTGCCGATGCCATCACCTCGTTCCAGGCGGATGTCATTGCTGACCCGGGCAACGAGTCGGCAAAGATCACCTTTGTTCACGAGGCCGACCCTGACTTCACTCATGCTTTGGCCACTGGCGACGGTGGAGCAATGGTGTTTGGCTACCTCAACCACACCTACTCCAGTGTGCCGCGCGGAGCTGGTGACTCGATTGACCTTGATGGGACCGTCTACGAGTCCCTCACTGGTGAAACGTCAACTGACGAAGGTATCAATGTCCGGTACGGCGAAGCGGTAATGATGTATGTACCACCGGCTGACAGTGACGAATTGATTCGCGTGATCGGTGCGGCGCAGCAGTTGCTGTCTGCTGAACTGCGCTAGTTTCCACAACCCCACCCTAGAAAGGCGGAACCATGAGTATTCCGAACAATCGCGGGCCTCTCCCGGCGTCATCAATGAACATGCACGGAGCCGTGGATCTCTCGGCTCTGAAAGCACGAGCTGATGCAGCACGTACCGCCGCCGCACAGGGTAGCCCGCCAGCGCCGGGCGCCCCTCAGCCGGGTGCGCCCGCTGGGCCTGTGGCGGGCAGCCCGTACGTTGTCGAGGTCACTGAGCAGAGTTTCCCCCAGCTGGTTCAGTTGTCCTCCCAGGTGCCGGTCATCGTTGACCTGCGTGCAGGCTGGAGCGAGGAGTCTTCGCGGGTGACCGCGGTGCTCGAAGCAGTCACCGTAGAGCACGACGGCCGGCTGCTGCTGGCCAAGGTGGATATCGAAACGCAGCCCCAGATTGCCCAGGCATTTCAGGCGCAGACAGTTCCGACGGTGGTAGCGGTGCTGAAGGGCCAGCCCGTCCCGTTGTTTGAAGGCGCCATTCCGGATGCGCAGATCCGATCCTTCATTGACGAGCTTCTGAAGGTGGCAGGCACCAACGGAGTCTCAGGGTCGCTGCGGGAAAGCGCCGAGGGGGAGGAACCGGCTCCCGAGGAGCCACCCCTGCCTCCCCACCACCAGGCTGCCTTCGACGCTATTGAGGCGGGCGACTACCTGGCCGCTGCAGCAGCTTACCGCCAGGCGTTGGCCGAGCAACCTGCCGATGCAGAGGCCAAGGCCGGGCTCGCGCAGGTGGAGCTGATGCAGCGGCTCGAGGATGTTGACGCTGAGGCGATCCGTCAACGCGCCGCCGAGGAACCGGATTCACTGGAGAGCCAGCTCGCAGCCGCTGACCTGGACATCTCCGGAGGGCATGTTGAGGATGCGTTCGCCAGAATTGTCTCGTTGATCGGCCGCACGGCTGGCGAGCCGCGAGAGGCCGCACGGGTCCGGCTGATCGAACTGTTCGACGTCGTCGGTATCGCTGATCCGCGGGTGGCGAAGGCGCGCGGCGCCCTCGCGCGAGCCCTGTTCTAGGACTTTTATCCGCGGGACTGAAACATCAGGGCAGCAATTGGTCCCTTTGGATGACGAGGAGTCGCGCTAGCGTTGTTAGCGTTGAGGCATGAGCTCACCTTCCCTGCCAATGACCCCCGGGTCCGCTAGCGGCCCTGCTGTTCCAGAGAGCCCAGCGCTTGTGATCAGGGGACTGGCCAAGCGGTTCGGCGATAAAATTGCAGTGAACGGCGTCGACCTTGATGTACCCGCTGGCTCCTTCTATGGGCTCGTCGGTCCCAACGGGGCGGGCAAAACCACAACACTGTCGATGGCCACTGGTCTGCTCCGGCCTGACCACGGACAGGTGTGGGTGCACGGAGTTGACGTCTGGAAACGGCCACTGGAAGCGAAGAAGCTGATGGGGATCCTTCCTGACGGGGTTCGGCTCTTTGACCGGTTGACCGGGGAACAGCTGGTGACCTACGCAGGACTACTGCGCGGCATGGACCGGGACACGGTGGCCGAACGGGTGACCGACCTGCTCCGGGCTCTTGACTTGACTAACGACGCCGGGACCCTGGTGGTTGACTACTCAGCGGGCATGACCAAGAAGATCGCGCTCGCCTCAGCTCTGATCCACGCGCCGTCCCTGCTGGTGCTCGACGAACCGTTCGAATCGGTGGACCCGGTGTCGGCGGCGAACATCCGCGACATCCTGAGCAGCTATGTCAGCTCCGGCGGCTCGGTTATCGTTTCCAGCCACGTCATGGACCTGGTGCAGCGCATGTGTGACCACGTCGCTGTGATCGCGGCCGGTGCTGTGCTGGCAGCCGGCACGGTCGACGAGGTGCGGGGGGAGTCAAGCCTCGAAGACCGGTTCGTGGAGTTGGTGGGCGGACGAAGCACCGCGGAGGGCCTCACATGGTTGCGCACCTCCTAAGGCTCAAGCTCACGCTGCTGCGCAATTCCCTCAAACGCAGCACCTGGGCTTTGGTCGGGGTCATCCTTGGTGGTTTGTACGGGCTGGGGATGCTGGGCCTGTTGATCGTCGGGCTGATCTTCCTTGGTTCAGCCGATCCGGAAGTGATTCGCAACGTGCTCGTGATCGGCGGCTCCGCAGTCGTTCTGGGCTGGATTGTGGTGCCGATGGTCTCCTCGGGTATCGATATGACCCTTGACCCGGCCCGCTTTGTCACCTTCGCCGTGCCGATGCGCCAACTGGTCGCGGGGCTGGCACTCGGGGCTGTCATCGGCATTCCGGGTGTGATCACGCTACTGGCCGCACTGGCCCAGGTGGGTACCTGGATTCGCTACCCCGCTGCTGCAGTTGCTGCTCTGGTGTGTGCCGTGCTGGCTGTGCTGCTATGCGTCGTCGCCTCGAGGCTGGCCACCACCGCTGTCATTTCACTCACCTCGTCACGCCGGTTCAAGGACGTCAGCTCCATGGTGGTGCTGGTTCCCATCATCCTGATGGGCCCCATTATCGCGGGCATTGCAGCAGGCTTCGAAAGCTCAGTTGGCTTCGCCACCGAGCTCGCCGCCGTGCTGGGCTGGACACCGCTCGGGTTCTTCTGGGCGGTCCCGGCAGACGTGGCCGATGGCGACTACCTCACCGCGGTGCTTCGCTTTGTCCTGGGTGTCGCCACCGTCGCCGTCCTCGCCTGGCTGTGGAAGACCATCCTGGCCCGCGCCCTGGTGACCCCCGCCCATCATGCAGTGACCCGCAAGGCTGCAGGCAACCTGGGCTTCTTCGCTCGTTTCCCGGCGACGCCCACCGGTGCGGTTGCTGCCCGCGCATTGACCTACTGGGCCAGGGACCCCCGCTATCTCGGGTCGATTGTGATAGTCCCGTTGGTCCCACTGCTGATGCTGTTCCTCGCCTACCAGTCCGGGGACTACACGATGTTGAACTTCGTTGGCCCGATTATCGCTTTCCTCCTCGCCTGGTCCATTTCGGCTGATATTTCCTATGACAACACGGCGTTCTGGCTCCATCTCTCGACGGGTGTGAGCGGGTGGGCGGACCGCGCGGGCCGCGCTTTGGCTGTGGGAGTGATTTCAGCTCCAGCGGTGCTGGTTTTCACTGTCGGTCCGCTGTGGATCTCTGGCAGTCTGGAGGATCTACCGGTGATGCTCGGTCTGTCGGTGGGTGTCCTGTTGACCGGAATCGGGTTCTCCAGCGTCGTGTCTGCACGGTACACCTATAACGTGCCACTCCCGGGCGAAAGCCCGCTGAAGACACCGCCAGGTAGCGGATTCTCCATGTTCGCCATCCAGATCATTGGCTGGCTGGTCCTGACGGTGCTGGTGCTCCCGGAACTGGGTCTTACCATCGCGTACTTTGTCACCGGCGATAGTGCCTTCGGCTGGCTTACGCTGGTGGTGGGCTGTGTTCTCGGAACAGCTTTGTTGATCGGCGGGCTGAAGCTCGGCGGACGATGGTACGACCGCAGGGCCCCCGAACTGTTGCAGGCGGTGGCCGTCAACAAGTAACCGATAGTGAAGGACAGTTGATGGAAGTTGTTATTCTCCCTGATCACGCGGCCATCGCAGCGGTGGCTGCCGATGCCATCGAGGCATTGGTCAGACTGAAGCCTAACGCGGTACTTGGCCTGGCCACGGGGTCCTCACCGCTGGGGGTCTACGACGATCTAGCGGATCGCCATCACGCCGTCGGATTGAGCTTCGCTGGAGTCCACGGCTTTGCGCTGGACGAATATGTTGGCCTCCCCGTTGGCCACAAGGAGTCCTATCGTGAGGTGATCCGGAGAGAGTTCACCGACCGGATCGACATCCACCCGGACAATGTCCATAGTCCCGATGGCGCTGCCGAAGATATTCCTGCCGCCTGCGCTGCGTTTGAGGCGGCTATCCGGGTGGTAGGCGGGGTGGATCTTCAACTGCTCGGTGTGGGTACTGACGGACATATCGGGTTCAATGAACCCGGCAGCTCGCTGGCCTCGCGGACTCGAATCAAGAGCCTCACCGACCAGACCCGCAAAGACAATGCCCGGTTCTTCGACGGCGTCGACGAGGTACCCCATCACGTGGTGACTCAGGGACTGGGGACCATCATGGACGCGCGGCATGTGGTGCTGATTGCTACTGGAGCACAGAAAGCCACGGCGGTCCACGATTTTGTTGAGGGTCCAGTGGCGGCGCTCTGCGCGGCGTCCATCCTGCAAATGCATCCCCACGCCACGGTGCTCATTGATGAGGCTGCAGCTTCTGGGCTGAAACTTGCCGATTATTATCGTCATACGTATGCCAACAAACCTCCTTGGCAGGGGATCTAGCCAACGCCGATAACCGGCCAAGAGGTCGGCAACGAACGATAGGATGGAACCATGAGTACGCCAGCAGACCCTAATGATCCCCGCACTGATCCTCAGCGGTCAGGCTCCACCGCAACGCTGGAACGCGAGGAGCTTCGCGAGGAACTGGAACCCGGAGATCGCGAACGTCTCGCCCACTACGTGCGCAAAGAGAAGATCATGGAGTCAGCCCTGTCCGGCGACCCGGTCATCGCACTCTGCGGCAAGGTCTGGACGCCGGGCCGTGACCCCCAGAAGTTCCCGGTCTGCCCGGAATGCAAGGACATCTACAATGGGATGCGCCCAGGCAAGGACGATAAGGACAAATAGCACCCAGATAGTCGGCTGGTCCGCCGGATCGCTCCGACAGCGCCCAGCGCGGCCGTCGAAGGTTGATGTGGTCCAAGGTTGACTAGGGATTCATGACAGATCGTCCAGCTTTCGGCACCGAGGCGTCAAGCGTCGCGGGGGCGCCGACGAACCTCCGACCCCTGACGATCGGCATCATTGCCATCATCACGTGTGCGGCTTTCGAGGCCATGGCAGTGACAACCGCGATGCCTGCAGTGGTTGCCGAACTTGGCGGAGTATCAAGCTACGGCCTAGCCTTCTCGATGTATCTGACGGCCTCCCTGTTGGGCACAGTGATCGCCGGCACGTGGTGTGACAGGGCGGGGGCCCGCCCTGCACTTGCCGTCGGCATGATGTTGATGATTGCAGGGCTTTTGATTTCCGGTGCAGCAGGGGCGTTCTGGATGGTCACCGCTGGCCGGGCTGTGTCGGGGCTAGGCGGCGGCTTCATGATAGTGGCGGTCTATGTCATAATCGGCGGCGCATATCCCCAGCACCGACAGCCGGTGATTTTCGGTTGGCTGTCTGCCGCATGGGTGCTGCCCTCCCTGCTCGGACCAGCCGTTGCCGGCTACCTTTCCGAGGAGATCACCTGGCGCTGGGTTTTCCTCGGGGTCGCCCCGATTGTCCTCGGAGCCTTCGCGCTGGTGTGGCCGCGGACTGCAACTCTTGCTCCTCCCGAGCCCGGCGCCGGGAACCGTCATGATGGCCGACGTCGGGCGCTCACCGGGCTGGGGCTGGCGGGCGGTGTACTGGCCGCGCAGTTCGCGATCAACCGGCTGGCGGCGCAGGGCGTGGGCGATACCCCTGAGTCGGTGGCGCTGGTGGTGCTGGCCGTTGCCGGTGTTGCCGGAGCGGCGTTGACCTTTCCACGGCTGTTGCCGAAAGGGACAGTACGGCTGGCACGCGGCCTGCCAGCATTATCGCTACCCGTGGGCTGGTCACCGCAACATTCTTCGGAGCCGAAGCGTTTCTCCCGCTGATGCTGGTCACCTCGCGAGGGATGGAGGCGGGGACAGCGGGCCTGACACTTAGTGCTGGCGCACTGGGGTGGAGTGCCGGGGCTTTTGTGCAGGCTCGCGTGACGTTCCGCAGGCAGTGGCTGCTGGTAATCGGCGCGTCAGTGCTGTCGACAAGCATCGGGGGACTGGCGCTGGCTTCAGCCCCGGTGGTCCCCTTCTGGATACTGGTCCTGGTCTGGGCCCTGGCCGGATTCGCCATGGGTCTTACCCTGTCCAGCACCTCGGTGCTGGTGTTGAAGCTCTCACCAGCCCAGGATCGTGGCCGGAATTCAGCTTCACTCCAGCTCAGCGACCAGTTGGGCGGCGTGGTGGGGAGCACTATTGCCGGTGGGCTGTTCGCCCTGTTACGTGACCCGTCCGACCCTGCACAAGTGAGCGTGTTTGTTGCGATCTGGCTGGCTCTGTGCCTGTTCGCGGTTGCCGGTATAGTTGCCGGTTTGAGGGGGGCGCTGAGGACCTCTGATGATCCGGTTGAACCCAGCCCAGACACCCGCAGGCATGGAAAGGTCTCTTCTTAAGCGTGAGTAAGAACATGCTCTTCGGCGTCGCGCCTGCTACAGGTCCGTCGCTCCCGCCGGCCTACCCTGAACGAGCCGCGTGGGGCACAGCGCCAAAGCTCCGCCAATGGCAGGAGCAGGCGCTTGCCAAGTACTTCAGTACCTCTCCGCAGGACTTCCTTGCGGTAGCTACCCCTGGCGCCGGTAAGACCACCTTCGCCCTGCGCGTAGCCACCGAACTGGTGGAACGTGGCACGATCAACCGCATTACGATCGTTGCCCCGACTGACCACCTCAAGCGGCAGTGGGCTGATGCTGCCGCGCGGATCGGTCTGGCCATTGACCCGAACTTCCGGAACGCTGATGGCCGCCACGGCCAGGGCTTTATCGGCGTTGCGGTGACTTACGCCCAGGTAGCCAGCAAGCCAATGCTGCACCGGGCCAAGACCGAGGCCGCCCGCACCCTGGTCATTCTCGACGAGATTCATCACGGCGGGGATGCCCTGTCCTGGGGCGACGGCATCAGGGAGGCTTTCGAGCCAGCGACCAGGCGGCTGGCGCTCACCGGCACTCCGTTCCGTTCGGATACCGCAGCTATTCCATTCGTCGAGTACGCCGCCGATGCCGATGGTATTCGCCGCTCCAAGTCCGATTACACCTACGGTTACGGCGAAGCGCTGCGGGACCACGTGGTACGCCCGGTCATTTTCATGGCGTATTCGGGCCAGATGCGATGGCGCACCAGCGCCGGGGAAGAGATGGCAGCGTCACTTGGTGAGGCTGCGGTCACCAAGGACATCACAGCCCACGCCTGGCGCACAGCGTTGAACCCGATCGGCGAGTGGATTCCGGCGGTCCTCGCCGCGGCGGACAAACGACTCTCAGAAGTCCGGCGCACAGTTGCCGACGCGGGTGGAATGGTCATCGCCACCGATCACGACGACGCCCGGGCTTACGCCGGTCTGCTGAAAAAGATCACCGGGGAATCGCCGACGGTGATTCTCTCGGATGATGCCAAGGCCTCCGAGAAGATCGAAGAGTACTCGGCGGGGGAGCAGCGCTGGATGGTTGCGGTCCGGATGGTGTCCGAAGGTGTTGACGTGCCGCGGCTCGCCGTCGGTGTTTATGCGACGTCAACAGCGACGCCGCTGTTCTTCGCCCAGGCCGTCGGGCGGTTTGTGCGTGCGCGACGCCGGGGTGAGACTGCGTCAGTGTTCCTGCCATCTGTGCCGAACCTGATGATCCTGGCAAACTCCCTGGAGCTGGAGCGGGACCATGCGCTGGACCGACCAGCAACTGACGAGGATGGGTTCGCCCCCGAGGAAGCCTTGATGGAGGAGGCGAACCGTTCCGAGAGGGCCTCAGACGAGCTGACCAAGCAGAAGTTCGAGGCCCTTGAGTCCCAGGCGTCCTTCGACCGGGTGCTCTTCGACGGTGGCGAATTCGGCACCGGCGGTGAAATGGGCAGCGAGGATGAACAGGACTTCCTGGGTATCCCAGGGCTGCTCGACGCCGACCAGGTGGGGGTCCTGTTGCGCCAGCGCCAGCAGGAACAGCAGACCCGGCGCGGGCGCCAAGGCGTAGCGGTGGCCCCAGCCCCGGAACCGATGGTTGTGGACCACCGGCTGCTGACCGAACTGCGTGGTGAGCTGGCCAAGAACGTGTCGGCGTGGTCGGCGCGGTCGGGGATGCCGCACGGCGTGGTGCACACCGAGCTGAGGAAGGCCTGCGGTGGGCCGGGAGTGGCTCAGGCTAATGAGGACCAGCTGCAGCGGCGGCTGAAGAAGCTGCAGGACTGGTTCATCGGCCGGAAATAGGTGCCTGGCCGGGGCCCGAGCCTAGCTCACCAGGGTCACCGGCACCCCGAGGTAGTTCGCGGAGCCATCACTGAAGTTCAGTTGCGCATGGGAGCCCCCACCCCTGGCGTAGACATAGAGTGACGCAGTGACCCGCAGATAGGCCTGATCCGCTCCCAATAGTTGCGCGTAGTACATTGTTCGCCAACCATCAAATCGATCATTGATATTGATGTTGTCATCCGAAATACTCAGCACGTTGGTGGTGGCCGACGCCTTGTAGTTGTATTGATATCCAATCGCCGTCAAATCAATGCTGACTTTCGCTTCTTTGGAATCCCAGAATCCGTCATCAGCCCTCACGATATGAAAGCCATTGAATGGGACATAGATGGAATGCGAGTAGTTGCGGTTGTCTGGTGCCCGGTAGGTGAACCACCAGTCCATGTACACGGTGAAGGACCCTGCCCCGCTTCCGAAGAGGCCGGACCCTGCTCCGCTGGCAAAGACCGAAGCGTCAATATTTCCCGGGTTGTATCCCTCCCAGTAGACGGCCCCGTTTGAGCCGTGCAGCGTCCCATAATAGGGATAGACCCAACCGACGGCATTTGCTTCCGCGGCGAGGCTGCCGCGTCCGAGCCCGGGATGGGTCGCTGCTGAGCTTTCGGCCGCCACCTCAAAACTCGTCATTCTCTGGAGAATGTCCTCGGTGTCCTTCGCAGCATCAGCAGCGAGGTCCTCATGGGTTTTTTCCTGCGCTGATAGGACCTTGGAGAGTTCTTCGGGCAGATCCTTCTCTAGTCGGCTCAACCGGGCAGCGCCACTCTTCTCAAGCCGTTCGAGTCGGCTCGCCTCTTCCTTCTGCAGGCCAAGCACCTCCTCCCGCCGCTCTGCGACGAGTTGCTCAAGTACCTGGTCTACCTCAGTGGTAATCCGTTTCATGATTTTCATCCTCAATCCTCAGTGGAACGTCCATGAATGTGTAGCTCTTCGGAATTTCAACTGTACGAAGATGTCGTTATCCGGGTGTTATTTTTTCGTACTGATTTGCTCGGGGCCCGAACATGCAAATAACGCGCTGGTAACGGGTGGAATGGTGTGATCGATTCCGACTTCGGCTGGTTACCCACCTCCGGCCGACCACTGCTGAGGAGCCAACCATGTCAGAAGAGCTGCCACGCCCGCATTGCAATCCCAAACCCAGGATTCCTGTCGTGAGACCAGTTGGGATCTCGGACACCCGGATGAGGCTCATCAATTTGCTGCGGACCAAATGGGTCAACGGCACGGTGCTGCATTTTCACTTTATGGGCGGACCGGCAGCTCAGCAGCAGGCCGTCCGTACCGCTTTTGCCCAGTGGAAGGCCCTGGGAATCGGCCTGAACTTCGTCGAGGTCACGGATCGCAACGAGTCTGAGGTACGGATCGCGTTCGACCAGAGCGATGGATCCTGGTCCTACGTCGGGAAGGACGTCCTCAGCATCGCTTCCACCGAACCTACAATGAATTTTGGTTGGGACCTCACCAATGACTATGGCCGCACCACGGCACTGCATGAGATAGGACACACGCTTGGCCTTCCGCACGAACACCAGAACCCTTTTGCGGGAATTGTGTGGGACGAGCCCAAGGTCTATCAGTACTTCACCGGCACCCCCAACGACTGGACCCGTGAGCAGACTTTCCACAACGTGCTCCGAAAGATCAACCCAGATGAGGTGGAAGGGTCCAACTGGGACCCGGACTCGGTGATGGAATACTGGTTCCCTGCCGGATTGATCAAGGAACCCGCACAATTCCAGGCTGGGCTGAGGCCACCAGGCGGTCTCTCAGCGGTTGACCAGGACTGGGCCCGCCGAATCTATCCCGGCCTCGACAGTGCCACCCCCGTCCTGAAGCCCTTCGAATCAGTGGCTTTGTCGCTGGTCCCGGCGGGTCAGGCGGACTTTGTCATTGAGCCCCCAGCCTCCCGCTCCTACCAGCTGGGTACTTTCGGGACTGCCGACACAGTGCTCGTACTGTTTGAGGAAATCGACGGTGAACCACGGTATCTTGCCGGAGATGACGATAGCGGCGAGGATCGTAACGCCCTGTTCGGCGCCAAACTGATTCAGGGCCGCAAATATGTGCTCAGGGTCCGGCTGTACTGGGCGGGGCAATCGGGCCAGACCGCAGTGATGTACTGGTAACAGGACCGAATCCTGGCATCGTTCCTGACGGGGTCACATCAGTGGATCAGTTCGACTCCGGCGTCCTCAAGTTCCTCTAGCGCGGTCTCGACGCCGTCGTGGTGCACCCCGCGCGTGTAGCGGACCAGCACTGAGGTGGTGTAGCCAGCCGCTACGGCGTCCAGCGCCGTAGCCCGCACACAGAAATCGGTGGCAAGGCCAACCACTGCCAGCTCGTCTACCTCGCGTTCTCGCAGCCAGTCATCGAGGGTCACTGGCGGCTCCGACGACTGGTCGTCGACGGCTCCGAGCTTCTGCTCTCCGGTTGGTACCTCGTCCTCCGGGGCGAGGACACCCTCAAAGCCCGAGTAGGCGGCCTCGAACTGGCCTTTCCGGAACACGGCATCGACGTTTTCGGTATCCAGGTCCGGGTGGAACCGGGCTCCCCGTGTGTCAGCAACGCAATGCACCGGCCAGGAGTGGAGATAGTCGGGTGTCTCGGAAAAGTGGGTTCCGGGGTCAATGTGCCAGTCCTGGGTTGCTACCACGTAATCGAAATCGCCGCCCTCTGCGTCAATGAAATCGCTCACCAGGGTGGCGACGTCGGAACCGCCGTCCACGGCCAGCGACCCACCCTCGCAGAAATCGTTCTGGACGTCGACAATAATCAGGGCGCGTGTCATGACTCCTCCTCATATTCGGTGGGAATAGCTGGTTCTCCGCGTTGCATGCGCATTACGGTGCCAGGTAGCTCGGACATTGACAGGTGATGGTGTTGGACAGCACGCCGTACCCCCTCGGCGCCGGTCCAGCCCGGCAGGATCTCGCCGTCCCTGATGAACTGTTGGAGGAGCGGCCGGTCGTTGCCGTCGTCGTGCGGGGACCCCCCGATGCCCACTACCTCAGCGGTGGCGATCGCGGCGTCGTTGAGACGACGGAGCGCGTACTTCCGTCCGCCCCTGGACGTTTTGTTCAGTGCCGACTTCGCCACCGGGACGAACTCGCCGTCGCCGTCGGTCCGGCTTACCAGCTTGTAGACCAGCCCAGCGGTCGGTGCTCCGGACCCGGTGACCAGGGAGGTGCCCACTCCGTAGGAGTCCACCGGAGCTGAGGCGAGGGATCCGATAGCGAACTCGTCAAGATCAGAGGTGACGACAATCCGGGTGCTGTGGTTGCCCAGGTCATCGAGCAGCTGACGGACCCAACGGGCCTGCGCAACGAGGTCTCCCGAGTCCAGTCGCACAGCCCCCAGCCCGGGTCCGGCAACCTCGACAGCGGTTCGGACGCCGCGCTCGACGTCGTACGTGTCCACCAGCAGCGACGTGCTGGCGCCGAGAGTGGCCACCTGGGCCGCGAAGGCATCACGCTCGGAGTCGTGCAGCAGCGTAAAGGAGTGGGCTGCTGTGCCAACCGTCTTCACGCCGTACCGCCGGCCGGCCTCGAGATTGGAGGTGCTCGCGAAACCCCCGATGACCGCTGCCCGGGCCGCAGCGACAGCCGCCTCCTCATGGGTGCGGCGGGACCCCATCTCGATGCATGGTCTGCTGCCAGCTGCACCAGTCATCCTGGAGGCGGCTGAGGCAATCGCGCTGTCATGGTTGAGGATTGAGAGCACCAGCGTCTCGAGGATGCAGGCCTCGGCGAAGGTGCCCTCAACGATCAGGATCGGGGAGTGCGGGAAATAGGCTTCGCCCTCGGCGTATCCCCAGATGTCCCCGGCGAAACGAAAATCGGCTAGCCAGTCAAGGGTCAGTCCGTCAACCACTCCAGCCGTCCGGAGCTGCTCCAGCTCCTCGGCGCCGAAGCGAAAGTTCTGGAGGCTTTCCAGGAGGCGCCCGGTCCCGGCGACCACTCCGTAGCGCCGGCCCTCCGGAAGGCGCCGCGCGAATGCCTCGAATACCGACTTCCGGTGGGCCGCTCCAGAATGAAGGGCGGCCTGGAGCATGGTCAGTTCGTAGTGGTCCGTGTACAGGGCAGTGCTGGCCCGGGTACTGACGACCGGGGCGGAGTTGGTGGGGCTCACAGTCAAGACTCTAACCCGTTTAGGCGCTGACACAACCGGAATATTCTCCCCTGCCCCCGTCCTACAATGGTTCAATGACTGTTGGCACCGCTCCGGACACTGAACGCCTCGAGGAAACGGACACCGACCAGCTAACGATTAGTGACATCCCCTGGGTGGTAATCGTGTGGAATGACCCGGTGAACCTGATGAGCTACGTCAGCTACGTGTTCCAGACGTACTTCGGCTACAGCGAGTCCAAGGCCAACAAGCTCATGCTGGAAGTGCATCAGGCAGGTAAGTCGGTGGTTGCGGGTGGAAGCCGGGAAGAGGTTGAGCGGGACACGCTGGCCATGCATTCCTACGGGCTATGGGCCACGTTCCAGAAGTCCGACGCACCCTGAGCCTTTGCTAGCCCATTAATGACTATGCGTTAAGGAGATTTTTTGGCCAAGGCATTCAAGGCAACCCGCCGGGGGATCATCGGAGCACTGGATCCGGAGGAGCGCCAGCTGCTCAGGAAGTTGTTCGAGGACATCATCGAATTGCTTGAGCCAACCGAGCCGGCGAACGCTGACCCACTGGCCGCAATGGTCGGAGTGGACAGCGAGGCGGTCACGCCGTCGGACAGTGCCGTCAGGAGATTGCTGCCGGACGCGGTCCGCGACGATGAAGATGAAGCGCTGGAATTTCGACGGCTCACCGAGCGGTCGCTGCGGGAGGACAAAATTGGCACCCTACGCGCAAGTGCCCTGCTCATGGAGAGCAGCCCGCTGAAGCTCACCGCCGAGCAGGCGCGGATGATGGCGCGCGCTCTCAACGATGTTCGGCTGGTCCTGGCCGACCGCCTGAAGATTGCCTCCGATGAGGACGCCGCGCGCCTCCACGATATCGACGACGTTGCCGACGCCGACGACGTCGAGACCTATCTGGCACTGGTATACAACTTTGCGAGCTGGCTGCAGGAGTCACTGATTCAGGCAATGCTGGCTCTGAAGGACAAGTGATTTCGCCTGCTGGTTTTCCCGCGGCTGTGACTAATTCCACTGTCGCCCGGTTCGTCTAATGTCGGTTGCAGGTCTTATGGTCGGTAGATTATGACCTCTGTCCCGGGTGATTTTTCGTCGCTTAAGCAAACCGAGGCTCCGATCGGCATTTTCGATTCGGGCGTTGGTGGGCTGACTGTTGCGCGCGCAGTGATTGACCAACTGCCGCGCGAGTCGATCCTCTATGTCGGCGACACCGCCCATGGCCCTTACGGCCCACTGCCCATCGCCAAGGTGCGTGCGCATGCGCTGGGTGTCATGGACGAGCTGGTGGATTCGGGAGTGAAGCTCCTGGTCATCGCCTGCAACTCAGCGTCCGCCGCGGTGCTCCGCGACGCCCGCGAACGCTACACTGCCCGCTACGGTATCCCGGTGATCGAAGTGATCCAGCCGGCCGTCAGGCGGGCTGTCGCCTCGACGCGCAGCGGGAAGATTGGTGTGATCGGCACCTCGGCGACAGTTGGTTCACGCGCCTACGACGACACGTTCGCTGCGGCCCCGCACCTGTCCATCACCTCAGCAGCCTGCCCCGATTTCGTCGAGTTTGTCGAGGCCGGGATCACCTCAGGCCCGGAGCTGCTCTCGACTGCCCAGCGCTACCTTCAGCCGCTCAAGCGCGCCGGTGTGGACACCCTCGTGTTGGGCTGTACCCACTACCCCCTGCTGACCGGGGCCATTTCCTACGTGATGGGTGACGCGGTCACGCTTGTGTCGAGTGCCGAGGAGACAGCCAAGGATGTGTACCGCGCCCTAATCTCCCATGATCTGGTTCGGGTGGGGGACGCCGCGCCGGAGCATCATTTCGTAGCGACCGGAGACGCCCAGCGCTTTGGTGAGCTGGCCCGCCGGTTCCTCGGGCCGGAGGTTCTCAGCGTCGAGCACGTGGATCACGTGGCTGCCCAGTATCCGACCGGCAGCCTGGCCCGAATTACCCCCGAGATGATTGCCTCTGCCCGTGCCGACGCGATCGGGAACCCCCAGTCGTGAAGCTGACTATTGTGGGCTGCAGCGGGTCCTTTCCCGGTCCCCAGTCGCCGGCGTCGTGCTATCTGGTCACTGCCACGGTGCCCGACGGTGATGGCTCCCGGACCTGGCGGATCCTGCTGGATCTCGGCAATGGTGCTCTGGGTGCCCTGCAGCGCTATATGGACCTGCGGGACATCGATGCAGTGTTCCTGAGTCACCTTCACCCAGACCACTGCATGGACCTGTGCGGACTGCACGTGGCGGTGCACTGGGATCCCAACGGCTGGAACCGGCCGCGCATTCCGGTGTGGGGGCCACGAGGTACTGCCGACCGGATGGCTACCGCGTACGGGCTGGAGCTTGATCCAGGCATGCATGAAGACTTCGATTTCCAGAACTGGACGTCGCGCGAGGCCGTCACCCTTGGTCCGTTCACGATCATTCCCTACCCGGTCCTGCACCCGGTTGAGGAGGCCTACGCCCTGCGCGTCGAGGTTGCGGGGGAAAATCCCGATGACCCACCCCGGGTGCTGACCTACTCCGGTGACACCGATGCGTGCGAGGGCCTGATCGAAGCAGCTGCCGGGTCCAACGTCTTCCTCTGCGAGGCGGCGTTCCATGAGGGCCGCGACGACGCAATCGAGGGCGTCCACCTCACCGGCCGGCGGGCCGGACAGGTGGCGGCAG
>NZ_KI914727.1:2114-19791 GCF_000520515.1 Arthrobacter sp. H20 | reverse complement strand
GCAGCCGCGTCGTCGGGCCGGTTGCTCCTGACCCACATTCCCGTGTGGAATGACGCCAACCGGACCGTCGAGGAAGCCCGGACCAGCTACCGCGGTGACCTCGCCGTCGCTGTCGCAGGCGTGTCCTACCAAATCTAGGCGCCAAAAAATTGCCCAGCGACACTCGAGTTCTCGCTCCACCGCGACGCTGCGGCTAGGCCACTTTTCTGTTCGGCCCGTAGACTTAATTCCATGAATCCCGCAGATACTTCCTCAACCACAGCTGTCTCGCTTCGGGCGGATGGCCGAACCCCTGACCAGCTCCGGCCCATCAGCATCACCCGTGGCTGGTCCAACCAGGCCGAAGGGTCAGCCCTGATCGAGTTCGGCAACACCCGCGTTCTCTGCACCGCTTCTCTGACCCAGGGTGTGCCACGCTGGCTCAAGGGCGAGGGCAAAGGCTGGGTGACGGCCGAGTATGCAATGCTGCCGCGGGCAACGAATACCCGGTCGGATCGGGAATCAGTCAAGGGAAAGATCGGCGGCCGCACCCACGAGATTTCCCGCCTGATCGGCCGGTCCTTGCGATCCATCATTGATACCAAGGCGTTGGGGGAGACCACCATCGTGCTTGACTGCGATGTGCTGCAGGCCGACGGCGGGACCCGGACGGCAGCGATCACCGGCGCCTATGTGGCACTGGCTGAAGCGATCCGCTACGCGAAGGAAAACAAGCTCATCGCAGCGTCGGCGCGTCCGCTCATCGATACGGTGGCGGCTGTCAGTGTGGGGATTATCGACGGTGTGCCGATGCTCGACCTGCCCTACGTTGAAGATGTGCGAGCCGAGACCGACATGAATGTTGTTGTCACCGGCAGTGGCAAGTTCGTCGAGGTCCAGGGCACAGCAGAGGGTGCACCCTTCGATCGGGATGAACTTGATGCACTGCTGGATCTTGCTCTGCTGGGCACCTCGCAGCTGACCCAGATCCAGCTGGACATCCTTGGCGAGGGCGCAGGTGCCTGAGACGCCAGACGCTGCCGCAACCGGGCCCCGGCTGGTCCTTGCCACCCGGAACGCCGGGAAGCTGCGGGAACTTCGTGAACTGCTGCGTGGTCAGGTTCCCGGTCTGGATGTGGATACTCAGGTGATCGACGCGGAAACTGCTGGCGCGCCCGACGTCGTTGAGAGCGGCACCACCTTCGAAGCCAACTCGCTGCTCAAGGCTCGTGAGGTGGCAGCAGCAACCGGTCTGGTAGCGGTTGCTGATGATTCAGGTCTCGCAGTCGATGTGCTCGGCGGGGCACCGGGAATCTTCTCTGCACGCTGGTCCGGGCGCCACGGCGACGACGGCGCCAACCTGTCGCTTCTCCTGGCCCAGCTTGCCGATATTCCTGCTGCGCAGCGTGGGGCATCGTTTGTCTGCGCCGCAGCTCTTGCCTTTCCGGACGGCACAGCCCACGCGACTTTCGGGGAGCTCAAGGGATCCCTGCTTGCTGCGCCCCGCGGATCTGGTGGATTTGGGTATGATCCAATCCTCAAACCTCTGGGCAGTGACCTGAGTTGCGCAGAGATGACCTCGGAAGAGAAGAACTCGATCAGCCACCGGGCAAAGGCTTTCGCTGCCCTGTTACCCCACCTCGTCGACGCGCTCCGATAACCGCTAGCCCAGCCGTCAGCTACTTTCAGGTTCATAGGGCAAAATGAGTCGGGATATGACAATCTCACCTCTCACCACCCCCGCCACTTCATCCGGAGGCGGGTCGTGGATCGATTCGATCTCCGACTGGGCGGTCTCCATGATGGAAACCATCGGTGCGCCCGGCGCTGGTCTGGCGATTGCGCTGGAGAACCTGTTTCCGCCCTTGCCGAGCGAGGTCATCCTGCCGTTGGCCGGCTTCACGGCGAGCCGCGGAAGCTTCACCCTGTTCGAGGCCATCTTCTGGACCACAGCGGGTTCGGTGATCGGTGCAACGGTCCTGTACCTGCTGGGTGCCTGGCTGGGCAGGGACCGGATGCGCTCCATCGTCTCCCGTGTGCCACTGGTTAACCTGGAGGATGTTGACCGCGTCGAGGACTGGTTCAATCTGCACGGCTACAGGGCAGTGTTCTTTGGCAGGATGATCCCGCTGTTCCGGAGTCTTGTCTCGATTCCTGCGGGCATCGAGCGGATGACTGTCTGGAAATTCCTCGTCCTCACCACCGCGGGCAGTCTCATTTGGAACTGCGTTTTCGTGATGGCAGGCTTCTACCTTGGTGAGAACTGGCAGGTTGTCCAGGCCTATGCTGATGTTTTCCAGAAGATTGTGATAGCTGCTGTTGTCCTGTTCGTTGGCTACTTCGTCGTCAGCAGGATAGTGAGGATTCGTCGTAAAGGCGCGAATCGTGACACTGCTTGAGGAACTTTTGCCCTCTTTTGGGACTAAAGATTGCTACGCCTCGGCTTGAGCTGAATCCGGTTCGCGATGACCAACTGCCCGGTCTCATCGACGCGCACTGGGCCCATTCCGACGCCGCCGCCTGAAACTCTTCGTCGCTCGCAGTGTCGCGGCTCCTCGGCTCTACGGCGCTACGGACAATGAGGCAGGCCTCGCTGTTTCAAGGCCCGGCGAGCCGTTCGACCTCCAACATGTCCGTGTGGCCCGGGGCCGACGTCGTCGGGTTGGCTGAATCTGCCACAGTTCTCCCCTAGAACCATTGTCACGGTACAGGGTCGGTTGCATGGTTAGTTACACAAGTAGCTAACCAACTGACCGGACAGTTGGTCAACCGGAGGGCCACGATGATCGACGACAGTAGGCCCATCTTCCTGCAGATAGCCGAAGAGATCGAGAACGAGATTGTCCAGGGATCGCTCGCCGAAGAGTCGCAGATCCCATCAACCAACGAGTTTGCCGCTTTCCACCGCATCAACCCGGCCACCGCCGCCAAAGGCGTTAACCGGCTCGTGGATAAGGGCATCCTGTACAAGCAACGGGGAATAGGAATGTTTGTTGCAACCGGTGCCCGAGCCGCGCTCCTGCAGCGCCGACGGGACAAATTTTTTGATCAATATGTCCGTCCGCTGGCTGTCGAGGCCCGAAAGCTGGGCATTAGCCCGCATGAACTGGCCGAGATGGTCCGCACCAGCGAATCAGTTCTGGGGGGAACACCATGAGTAGCGTTATCGAAACCCATGATCTGATCAAGACCTACCGCGATTCCACTGCGCTCGACGGGGTCACCCTGTCGCTGGAACCGGGAAAAATCTGCGGGCTTCTCGGGCGCAACGGGGCAGGAAAAACGACCCTGATGTCCATCCTGACGGCTCAGGGTTTCCAAACCTCGGGCAGCGTCGCGGTCTTTGGCGAAAGCCCCTACGAGAACGAGCGCGTGCTGAACCGGATCTGCTTCATCAGCGAGTCGCAGAAGTACCCCGATGCGTTTACTCCCCGGCATGCCTTCCGATCGGCAGCCCTCTTCTTCAGCAACTGGGACCAGTCGCTGGCCGATCGGCTGGTGGAGGAGTTCCAGTTGCCGGTAAAGCGCTCGATCAAGAAGCTTTCCCGCGGCCAGCTCTCTGCTGTGGGAGTGATCATTGGCTTGGCATCCCGTGCCGAGCTGACGTTCTTCGACGAGCCCTATCTCGGATTGGATGCGGTAGCCCGCCAACTCTTCTACGACCGGCTAGTCGAGGATTATGCGCTGCACCCGCGGACGGTGGTGCTCTCGTCCCACCTGATCGATGAAGTGGCTAATCTCCTCGAGCACGTGATCGTGATCGACAATGGTCGAATCATCATGAACGACGACGCCGAAAGCATCAGGGGATCGGCATTCACCGTTGTCGGATCAGCAACTGTGGTGAAGATATTCCTGGCCAACCGGGAAATACTTCACACCGACAATTTCGCCTCGCTTGCCTCGGTGACCGTCCTCGGTGTCCTGACTCCGGCAGAGAAGTAGGAAGCCGCAGGGTTGGGCCTCGAGCTTGCACCGGTCTCACTCCAGCAACTGGTGATCCGGCGAACCCTTGCTGCGACCAAAGGAGACCTGGATGCAGTGAAAAACCACTCGCTGGAGGTATCGCAATGAGCCGTGTAGTCAATGTCATGCGGATGCAACTGATGAACCGGTGGACCTTCATCGGCATACCCCTCGCGATCCTGGTCAGCGTCTTGGGAATGAGCTGGGTTATCTGGTCGTTCATCCCGTACGACGGAGTCAAGTACTCAGGGGGCTCACAGGCCCCGATGTGGTACTTCCTGGCACTAGGAATTCAATCACTTACCATGACGTTTCCCTTTTCCCAGGGCCTGAGCATCAGCCGCAAAGCATTCTTCCTCGGTACAGTCAGTCTCTTCGCGATTATCGCCCTCGCGATGACGGCAATCTATTACGTACTGAGCCTCATTGAGACCGCCACCAATGGCTGGGGTGTGAATGGCAGGTTCTTCGCGCTCGAATGGATCGCCGAAGGCTCCGGGTTTCCGATGATGGCTTTCTACTTCACCGCGATGATGGTCCTGTTCCTGATCGGGTTCTGGGCAGCGACCATCTACATGAGGTGGCAGACCACTGGGCTCCTCATCACCGGGATCGGCACTGGCCTCATTCTGGTGGGCCTCCTGTTTTACACCACGCGACAGGACCTGTGGAATCAGGTGGGCCAGTTCCTCGGCAACCAGACCCAGCTCAGCGTTGCGGGCTGGTTCGCCGTCGTCGGCCTGGCCCTTGCCGGCGGTTCCTACCTCACACTGCGCCGGGCGGTACCCTAGACACCCGCGCTATGCGACAAGCTCACGCTGGAGGTCGATGCCCGGCTGGTGGAGCCGCGCATCGATGCCCAGTTCACGGGCAGCATCGACGTTCACCGGGGCGTCGTCAACGAAAATGACCTCGAGCGGCTCCGCTCCCAGATCCCGCAGCACAAATTCGAAGATCTCACGCTGGGGTTTGACCAGCTTGAGTGCGGAACTGAAGTACATCTTCTGGAAATAACTGGTCCAGGACGCCTCTTCGAACCTGGTCACCATCGGAGCCGGCATATTCGAGAGCAGCGCCAGCCGGGCCCCGCGACCGCTGAGCTCTTCCAAGAGGTCGAGAGTATCCAGATTGAAGTGGGACCACTGATTGGCGTCCAGGGTGTCGAGCAGATCAGTCTGATTGTCGGTGACGTGCCGGCCGGTGACTAGCGACCAATATTCGACGCTGGTGTGGCGGCCAGCATCAAAATCCAACCGATGCTGCCAGTAGGGTGAGCCCTGGGCCATCAAATGCACCCCTGTTGCCTCCTCGAGGTTCTGCCAGTCCTCGAGGATCGGCGCATTGGAGATCACCATGCCGTAGTCAAACAGGTACCACTGTGTGTTTCCCATACCTCAGGGTAGGGGACTGTGGCAGGTATCTCCCGGCGCGCGGGTGAACGTTGGGTAAAATTCTGTGCCTCGCCCCGTAGCGTTGACCTGGTGGGAATTGAGTTCACAGCAATCGACTTCGAGACAGCCAACGGGTTCCGTGGATCCCCCTGCGCGGTGGGTCTGACCAAGGTCCGCGACGGCAGGATTGTTGATGAGGCGCACTGGCTGATGCGCCCGCCGGCTGGCCATGATCAGTTCGACTGGCGCAACGTGCGGATCCACGGCATCTCACCCGAGATGGTGGCCGCCGAGCCACGCTTTGGGGACCTCTTTCCGGAAATCGGGGCCTTCATTGGCGACGACGTGCTGGTTGCGCACAATGCTGCCTTCGACATGGGTGTGATCAGGTCCGGACAGGAAGTCTCGGACATACCTGGCCCTGCCTACAGCTACGCCTGCACAGTGGTCCTCTCCCGCCGCAACTACTCTCTTCCCTCCTATTCTCTGCCGTTCGTCGCCGAAGCGGCCGGGGTTCCACTGGTGAACCATCATGATGCGGTAGAGGACGCCCGGGCGTGCGCCGGAATCATGATCGACATCGCCCGGATGAACAACGCCGGCTCCCTTGAGGAGCTGGCTGCCCTGCAGCAGCTCCCGCTCTCCACCCTGGACGCCTATGTGCCAGGCATCAACGCAGTGTCGAAAGCGACGCGCGGCGCGCTGGCTCGCGGAACTGCCCCGACCACAACTGGTCCCGCCGGATGGCCGGAGGAGGGCCTGAACCCGCCAGCGAACGGTGGGGCCGATCCGGCCCACCCGCTGTACGGACAGACTGTCGTGTTCACCGGCACGCTGGGCATGCCCCGACCACAGGCCAAAGAACGGGCGGCATGGCTAGGGGCCCAACCGGCAAGCGCCGTCACTAAGCGCACCACGGTCCTGGTGGTGGGCGACGGGTTCGTGGCGTCGGATCTGCGCAACGGACGCGTCACCGGGAAAGCCCGGCGGGTCCTCGACCTCCACGACCGGGGGCAGCGGATCGAGGTGCTTTCGGAAGCCGAGTTCCTGCAGATGACCGAGGGCCGCTGGCCCATCGACAGCCCGTAGCCGCAACTACAGCTCCAACCGAACGCCGGTGAGGTCCTGCGACACATCGATCAGCCGTGACGCAGTGTTGCGCTCGCGGGCGTGTGGTTGTGCCACCACTGTTGCGGGGTGACCCCGCAACTGGAACCACCCATTCGGACCACAGTAGGAGCCACTGTCGACGTCGGGATCCTCCGCAGCACGCACCAGTGGCCACGCCCCGGTGTCCTTTCCCTGCGAGACGGGTGCCAGGACGCGTCGCTGTGGAGCGGGCGAGGTGTTGTTCAGGCCGATACCCGGACGAAGGGGAGTGAGCATATCCAGCGCTAGGCCTGGATGGGCCACAATGCTTTTCACTGGGCTGCCCAGCAGCCGGAGCCGGGCAGCCAGTTCGAACCCGAAGGTCATGACAGCCAGTTTCGACGTCGCGTAGGCTCGCGGATTGCTGTACTTGGCGGGCATCAGGTCGGCCGTGTTCAGCCGGACCCAGCGGTGGCTGATGCTGCCCAGATGAACCACCCGTCCGCGCGCAGCGGTGAGCGCCGGCAGCAGGCCCGCGGTGAGAGCGAAGTGGCCAAGATGGTTGGTCCCGAACTGCAGTTCGAATCCGTCGGCCGTCTGCTGGCGTCCCGCGGCTCCCACTACCCCAGCATTGGCTAGCAGTGCATCGACCTGTCCGCGGGCGGAAAGCACATCCACAGCCCGGCGCACAGAATCCAGGTGGGCCAGATCGAGTTCCTGGAATTCGACGTCGGCCCCCGGAATCAGCGCTTTGATCGCCTTGATTGCGGCTTTGGCCTTCTGTTCGTTCCGCGATGCCATCACCACTGTTGCCCCGGCCGCCGCCAGTTGCTCACACGCGAAGTATCCGAGGCCGGCGTTTCCCCCGGTCACCACCATGGTGCGGCCGCGCAGGTCTGACAGGTCAGCTGGGTTCCAGTTGTTCATCCCACCAGATTAGGCATACGGGGGCTCAGGACAAGCATCGCTCAGCCAGCCGAGGTGGTGTCCACCAGCAAACGAGCCATGGCGCTGACGACGTCGGCACCCTCCAGGTCAGCGGTCCAGGCGGCCGGTAGCCCCTGCACCCCGTAAAGGGCGCCAAGGATGCTACCGGTGATCGCCCCAGTGGTGTCGCTGTCGCCGTCGTGGTTGACCGCAAGAGCTACCGCGCTGCTGAAGTGCTGTTCGGCGCCGGCATCAGCCGGGACCGCCAGTACCGCGTAGACAGCAATTGCTGTGGCTTCGTCAGCCGTCCACCCAGTGCCGAGGGCAGCGGTCATCAGCTCCGGGGACACTCCGCCGTCGGTGGCCAGCTCAAGTGCCGTGTCGAGGAGCTTCGACAGGTCGGGGAGGCCCGACGTGCCGGCGCGTGCCACTGCGGTTGCCACAGCTTCCCGCAGCGATTGCCCATCGTTGACGATGGCGTGGATCAGCACGGCAATTACTGCAGCGCAATGCCGGGCGGCGGGATGCCCGTGGGTGAGCGCCGCCGCGTTTACCGCCAGCCGATCGGCCACCTCCGCCGGAACGTGGGGCACCAGGCCAAAGGGCGCCGAGCGCATCACCGTGCCCGATCCCTTGGCCTCAAGGTTGATCGGCCGCGCGAGGGTACCCATGTCACCGCTGCGCAGGGCGCTGAGGCACGCCGCGCCAGGCCTGCGGCGCCGCCGCAGCACTTCCTGGGTATCGATCCAGCGAGGAGGAGGGGCAGGAGCCGACGACGATGCCGGCTCGCCCTGCGTCGCCAGCCATCGCAGGTAGGCCAGCCAGAGACACGCAGTTTCGTCGGCCGCAACTCCGTCGTTTGCCCACTGGATTGCGTCCACCAGGCCGTCAACCGTGTACAGGGTGAGCTGAGTGTCGTCGGAGAACCCGAAGGACTCTCGGACATCCTCGGGAGATCTCACGCCGGATGGACCGTAGGCTGTTCGGATGGACCGGAGGTCGAGTTCCTCGACGGCGTAGCCGAGGGCGTCACCGAGAGCGCCGCCCAGTAGGCAACCATGAACGCGGTCGGAAAAGGTGGGAGCAACAGGCACCTCACCAGTCTAGTGTCGGGTAGGGTTCTACTGCGCCGTCAGCCCTAATGCCCGCTCCCAGCGGGCATCCAGCAACAAGTGGAACGCTGGATGGGTTTGTTTGACCGAACGGTCCGGTCCTGACAATAGCGTCGGCCCCAACTTCAGCTCTCCCAATCAGCTCAAAGGATTTCGTCCAACATGACGCAGATATCATCACCCTCACCCGCTGTGCACGCTGAGCCGGAACACCCCGGCCGCGGCGCTGTGATCAGCGAATTTCCCCTGGTGACACGGTCGCTCGCTGAAGCGGCTGGCTCGTTCCTGCTGGTACTTGCCGGCCTGGGAGTCACCATTTTGAACACCCAGACGGGTGTGCAGCCAACCCTCGCCTTCGGGCTGGCATTGATTGGCGCGAACGTTGCGTTCGGCTATGTGTCAGGTGGCCATTTCAACCCTGCTGTGACACTCGGCTCGGCCGCAGCGGGTAAAACCGCCTGGGCATCGGTGCTCCCCTACATCGTGGCGCAGGTAATGGGAGGACTCGCCGCAGCAGTATTCATCTGGCTGCTGTTGAGCGCAAACCAGCAGTTTGCCGGGAGCGTCCAAGCCCTGTTCGCCGTATCGGCCAACGGATACGCCGAGAATTCCCCAACCCAGTTCGCTCTGAGCAGCGCCTTCCTGGCCGAGGTAGTTGGCACAGCTATCTTTGTGGCGGTAGTCCTGGGTGCCACCTCCCGGACTGCAACGGGTGTGCTCCGCAACGCCGGCGGACCGTTCGCCATCGGGCTGGTCTACGCAGCGCTCCTGACCTTCCTGCTGCCAATCACCAACGGGTCACTGAACCCAGCCCGGTCCACTGCCGCAGCAATCTTCTCTGAGGGTTGGGCAGTTGAGCAGCTCTGGCTGTTCTGGGTTGCCCCCGTGCTTGGCGCGGCGATTGCCGGGCTCATCTACCGCAGTACCGATCTGTTCGGCGGTCGCAAGCACGCCGCTCCTCAGGACACCGCCGCTCCTCAGGAGGACACCACCGAGACGGAAATCGACGCTCCGACTGCGGCCGACCGGTACCCCGCCGGCCACACTCGGACGGGAGAAACCGGTAATGACGGGAACGTTGACCGCCCGGCAGGAACCGATGAGGCGCGGACATTCTTCGACGAATCCGACGAACGGCGCCATGGACAATAGGCTGTATTTCGGCCGAAGTCCGCACCGCCGGGTGCGCTCCCCAGGAATGTCAGTGCGTGCCGGTAGCTTGGAAGCATGAGGTTACTTCACACATCCGATTGGCACCTGGGGCGATCGTTCCACGGTGTGGGTACCCTTCAGGCACAGCGGATTTTCATCGACGATCTTGAAAAGACAGTTCGTGAGCAAGAGGTGGATGTGGTGCTGGTCGCCGGTGACGTCTATGATCGTGCGCTGCCCGGTGTCGACGTCGTCGCGCTCTTCGATGAGGCCCTTGAGCGGCTGACCGGTGCCGGAGCCCAGGTAGTCGTTTCCAGCGGAAACCATGACTCAGCCACTCGCCTGGGATTTGGTGGCCGCATTCTGGAACGCGGAGGTGTGCACCTACGCACCCGGCTTGAGGATATTGCCAGGCCGATCCTTTTTCCTTTGGGCGATGACGGGGCTGAACTCGCTGTGTATGGCCTGCCCTACCTCGAGCCTCGTCTGGTAGCCGATGCTCTCGGTGCCGAAGCGCCGACCCATACGTCAGTAACGCGGGCCGCTCTCGACCTGGTTCGTGCGGATCTGGCGCACCGCCGGTCAGCGGGAAAAGTGCTGTCCCTCGTGATGGCTCACACGTTTGCGAGTGGCGGCATCACTTCCGAGAGTGAGCGTGATCTCAGTGTTGGTGGGGTGGGTGCCGTCCCACTGGATCTCTTTGAGTCCTTCGACTATGCAGCCCTCGGCCACCTTCACGGTCAGCAGCGGTTGGCTCCCAACGTGCGGTACTCGGGCTCGCCGTTGCCCTATTCGTTTTCTGAGTCCAATCAGTCGAAGGGCGCGTGGCTCGTGGAGATCAGCGCCGACGGCCTTGGTGAGGTCAGTGCCGTGCAGTGGCCGGGGCACCGCGAGCTGGCGGTGCTCACCGGTGAGCTGGACGAATTGCTGGCGGATCCCCGTCACGAGTGGGCGACGAGCGCCTATTGCCACATCACGCTTACTGATGTCGAGCGGCCCGCCCAGGCAATGGAGCGGCTGCGAAGCCGTTTCCCTGCCACCTTGGTGCTCGTCTTTGAACCGGCCGGCGATCGTGAATCAGCTGTCCAGACCTACAGCCAGCGGATTGCCCAGGCCAGTGATGATGTAGAGGTGTGCTGCGGGTTTCTCGACCATGTGCGGTCCCGGTCAGCCAGCGACGCCGAACGCGCTGTGATCACTTCTACACTTGAGGCAGTTCGCTCGGCGCAGGTCGAGCTGTGAGGATCCATCGCCTGGAACTGCAGGCGTTCGGCCCCTTTGCCGAACGGCAGGAGGTCGACTTCGACAGGTTGGGCGCCCACGGGTTGTTCCTCCTGAACGGACCGACCGGAGCTGGCAAATCGAGTGTGCTCGATGCAATCTGCTATGCGCTGTACGGGTCGGTGCCAGGCGCCCGGCAGGGAGCCAAGCGGCTGCGGAGCGACCACGCTGCGGCCTCCCTGGCGCCGGAGGTGGTCTGCGAGTTCAGTGTGGGCGGACGTCGGCTGGAAGTGATCCGCAATCCGCAATGGAGTCGCCCAGCTAAACGAGGCAACGGAACCACACCGGAGCAGGCTCGCACCCTGCTGCGGGAGCGGATCGACGGCGAGTGGATCCAAAAGTCAGCGCGCAACGATGAAGCTGGGGCAGAAATACAGGCCCTCCTTGGCATGGACCGTGAGCAGTTCACGCGAGTAGTGATGCTGCCGCAGGGCGAGTTCGCTGCATTTTTGCGCTCCGACGCGAAGTCGCGACGGGAGTTGCTCCAGAAGCTCTTCTCGACCGACCGCTTCGAGCAGGTTGAAAAGCTCCTCGCCGAGCGCGCCAAAACGATCAGCTCCCGTCTGGCCGACGCCGAGGCAGGATTGACCCACATCCTGCGCCGGGCAAGGGACGAGGTACAGCGCCACGCGCCACGCGATGTGGCCAGTTCGGATCATGAAGCCACCGATGTGGATGGGGTGGGCGCCCAGGAAACGCAGCCTGGAACCATCAGTGAGCTGCAGGCCCGCCTGTCCGAAGCGTTGGAACATGCACGCAAAGCCTCAACTGACGATTCGGTAGAGCTGGCAGCACGTCAACAGGTTCATCGGGATGCGGCGGCCGCACACTTACGTAGGACAGCGCTGGCTACCCTCAGGGCTGCCGAGGCCGCACACGGCGAGCAGCGGGGGGAGGCAGCGGCTTTTCGAACAGCAGTGGAGCAGGATGGCAAGGCGCAGATCCTCGAAAGCAGCCTGCGCGCCCTGGACCACGCGGACGAGGCACTGAGCCGGACTCGCGCGGAGGCTCGGGCTGCGGCCCAGGGGATAGCGGATTCCCCGGTAGCAGGTTCCCTGCTCCCGGCCCTCAATCCCGTGGCATTGGCGGGGACCGATCATGCCCACCGGGAGGTGGGCGAGACGATCAGTGTGCTCGATGCCGCGTGCACTACTGCTACATCGACTCTGGGCGTGCTGCGCGCGGCCCTCCCGGAGGAACAGCGCCTCCACTCACTGGAGAGCAGGCTGCAGGACGCAGCGCGCGAGCACTCCCGGATTGAGACAGCACTCGCTGAAGGTGCCGCAGCCCAGGCTGCAGTGCGCTCCGAAGCAACAGGTATCCGCGGAGAGCGGACCGAGCTGGAGAAGCAGGTCAAGGAAGAATCGGCACTGGAGAGTCGAGTCGAGGAGGGAAATCGACTCCTCGCAACCATTGCTGCGCTGGATACCGCGAGAGAGCTGGTGCGTCGGGAGGAAAGTCGATATACGGCTGCCGAACGGCGCTACCTGGACCTCAAGGAACTCTGGCTCCACACCCTCAGGAAACGGCTGGAGCAGGCTGCAGCCGAACTGGCGGCCAGGCTCACCGACGATAGCGATTGCCCTGTGTGTGGCAGCAGGTCTCATCCCCGACCGGCCTCGGCTGATCAGGGCAGCCTGATCACGCATGAGGAGGAACAGGCAGCACACCAGGATCAGGACGCGGCGGGGCAGGAGCTGGAGACCATCCGCCGGGTGCGCGATAAAGCGGGCCTGGACGCAGCGAGGCTGGAAGCCCAGGGCGGGGACCGGGATGTCCTCGCCGTGCGGGTAGAGCTCGTGCGCGATTCCGACCTGCTGACAGAAGCCACAGCAGCGGGGCGGACACTGGAGCGTAGGGCGGTTCGACTGGCCGAGCTGGCCGAGCAGGAGGAAGGACTCACTGGAACACAGAACGCCCTCTCAACCTCGCTGGCTGAACTGCGATCCTCGACCGCCGGAATGAACGAACAGCACTCAGAGGTGCTGGAACACCTTGCGGTACTCCGGGATGGGTATCCCACGCTGGCTGAACGAAGTGCCGAGTTGTCGACGGCGCACTGGGCGATTCTCACCTATCGGAACGCCCTGCAGAGCCTGCTCCGAGCCAGCGAAAATCGCGATCTAGCGTGCGCCACACTGGCTGACGGGCTCGTTGACTCAGTCTTTGAGCATCCCGACGACGTTCGTGCAGCACTGCTGCCACCAGCGGAACTGCAGCGGGCCGAGCTTTTCCTGACGGGCTATCAGCGGATCACCCACCGCCTTGAGGCTGACCGGGGCCTCCCGGGGATCGCTGGGGCACTCCAGGAGGAGGCCGCTGGTCTGCCCGCTGTGACCCTGGATGCGGTTGAGGAGGCGGCGGCGGCCGAGCAGGAATCAGCCGTGCGAGCTGCCACCAGCCAGCTCACACTCCGGATGATCGAGGAGTCAGTACTTCAGCTGGACGGCTACGTCGGCGAGCTGACGGTCCAGGAGCAGGTGGTGCTGCCGTTGCGCAGCGAGCACGAACTCGTCAGATCGCTCGCCGATACCGCCGTCGGGGGTGGGGACAACACCTACAAGATGAGTCTTGGCACCTATGTGTTGGCGGCCCGCCTGGAGCAGGTCGCAGAAGCAGCTACCGAGCGGTTGCTGGAAATGTCGGACGGACGCTACGCCCTCGTGCACAGCGATGCCCTATCGGGCAACAGGAAGTCAGGGTTGGGATTGAACGTGATCGACGGGTGGACCGGGAACAGACGTGACACGGCAACTCTGTCAGGAGGCGAATCCTTTATGGCGGCGCTCGCGCTAGCCCTCGGCCTGGCCGACGTCGTCCAGGCGGAGTCCGGGGGGATTGAGATCGAGACTCTCTTCGTCGATGAAGGCTTCGGCAGCCTCGACGATCAGTCCCTCGAACAGGTCATGGATGCCCTGGAGGGTCTCCGGGACGGCGGCCGCATGGTGGGTTTAGTCAGTCATGTCGCCGAACTGAAGCAGCGGATCGGCGCTCAGCTCCAGGTGGTAAAGGGTCGCAACGGATCCACGCTGCGCATTGTCGATCAGCTAGCGTCTGAACAACAGCAGGCGGGCTGGCTGCAGACGGTGTAAATTTAGATACGTCACCGGGTTGGGCGCATCGGGAGGGGGGACGATGCGCACTCAGCTGTATCCGGAAAGACCATCACTATGACAACTCTTGCAGTATCCGGAAGCCGGTTGGGACGTTACGGTCGGCTTCCCGCTCTCGCCGGGCCCTCGTTTCTCACCATTGGGTTCTTCGCCCGACTCCCGCTGGCCATGCTGACAGTTGGCGCGCTGACCCTGGTCACCGCGGGAAGCGAATCTGTGGCTACCGGTGGGTTCGCCGCTGGAGCAGTCGGGGTCGGGTCAGCACTGGGAGCTCCCATCCTCGGTTACCTTGCGGACCGCACCGGGCAGCGCCCGGTGTTGCTGATCTCTGCGATCCTCAACACCGCCGCCATAGCACTGGTGGTGACCGCCAGCTACACCGTCCCCGACTTTTCTGCAGCATCCACCGCACTGATTCTTGCATCAGCCTTCGGCATGGGGCTGACCTGTCCTCAAATCGGTCCGTTGGCGCGGGTGCGGTGGATTGCCCTGACCCGCGGCACGCAGCCCGGCGACCTGGACACCGCGCTGTCCTACGAGAGCACGGCCGACGAACTGACTTTTGTGCTGGGGCCAGCGCTCGTCGGTCTCCTTGCGAGCCTCATCACCCCCTGGTTGCCGTTGGCCCTGGCCGCCATTCTCACCATTGTGATGGTGAGCGCTTTCGCCGTGCACCACACAGTGCAGGCTGTTGTGCCGTTGAGCCGCCGTCCGTTCTCCGCGCAAACGGGGGATGCAGCCGACCAGGGCCGCAAACCGGGCAGCCGCAAGTTCTGGCTATTGGTGCCCCTGCCGGTGTTCGGCATGGTCGCCATGGGCACCTTTTTCGGGTCCACCCAGACTGCGCTGATCGCTTTCGCTGGCGAGTTCGGAGCAGCAACCTCAGCCGGGCTGCTGTATGCAGTGATGGGGCTAAGCTCGGCCGCCGCCGCTCTGTCGGTGGCGTACTGGCCGGCGAGGTTCTCTGCGTCATGGCGCTGGATCATCTCTGCGGGAGGGATGAGCCTGCTGAGTCTGCTTCTCTTCCTCCCCCAGGAGGTGCCGTTGATGTTGCTCGTCCTATTCGTGCTGGGCATCCCGGTGGGACCCACCATGGTCACCATTTTCAGTATTGGTTCTTTGGTCGCACCGAAGGAACTCATGGGCACGGTGATGACCCTGCTGGCCAGTGGGATTGTCGCTGGCACGGCGATTGGCGCCTCGGTAGCCGGAACCCTTGCTGAAGCCAATGGTTTCAGCGCTGCCTTCGCAGTTCCGGTAGCCGCAGCCGGAGCACTCCTTGTGCTGGGAGTTGTCTCGCTCACTGTGCCTCGCCAACGGCAGGTCAGCTAGGGTCCCCACTCAAGTTCTAGCGGAGTTGGGATTCAATGGTTCGGGCACACTCCATGAGCTGCGCTCCGAGCTGAGCGGGGGTGTGCTGGGACCGAATATAGACCAGCGCCACAGCCGCGGGCAGCTGACCTGGGATCCTTACCGGGACGGCGACTGAGGACACGCCTTCAATCACCTCATCGTGACTGACCGCGTACCCGAGCCGCTGAGCCGTGCGGGCATCGTCGCGGTACCGCCGTCCCGGCGCAAAGCGTTCCCAGTCCGGTTCAGTGAGGGCAGACTGAATGGCAATGCCTGGCGCCCCCGCAGTCACTGAATGGCGGGTTCCGGGGCGTTGCGCAACCGTGGCGCCGGTGTGTCGGGGCTCCACTGCCACCAGGGTAACGCAGTCCTGCTGGTTCAGAACGGCGACGAAGGCAGTCATTCCCAATGTGTTGGCCAGTATGGTCAGTTCCGGCAGCGCGGCTGACTGCAAGTCACTTGATACGCCGCGCGCCAGCACTGCGAGCCCCGGTCCGGCCTGCACCCGGCCGCCAGCATCTCGGACCACCAGCGAATGATCCTCGAGGGTTCGGAGGATTCGATAGGCAATTGAGCGATGGACCCCGAGGAGTGTGGACAACTCGGCGATAGATAGTGGTGCTTGCGCTTCAGCCAGAATCTCCAGGGCACGTAGGCCGCGGGAGAGGGTCTGCGCGTGGGACGACGGCGCCGCTGAAGTGCTGAGTCGATCACTTTCCACGCCGAATCTCCCAGGTTCCTGAACCGTCATCCTCGTCACTTCCATCCATTTTTCAGTATTCGAATGAAGCGTCCAACTATAGAACAACTTTTTCCGATAAATGAGGTGCTGCAATAGTGCAGTCTTTTGGACTCCGCGGGGTAGTATGATCAACATCACAATTACCGAACGTTCTGTCAGTAAATAGTCCGTCCCCATTTTGGAGTACACAATGACGTCTTCTTCAACCAGCGTTGGCCAGCCCAAACAACGCGTTACCCGCGAGGAACGCAAGGTTCTGGCAGGCACCATGGTCGGCACCACCATCGAGTGGTACGACTTTTTCATTTTTGCTCAACTGACGGCTACGGTCCTGGCGGGACTGTTCCTGACCCCACTGTCTAATTCGAACCCCGGGCTCGCTCAGATCCTGTCCTTCGCCCTGATCGGTATCAGCTTCCTCTTCCGCCCGCTGGGAGCGATTGTCGCCGGTCACCTCGGCGACCGGATCGGCCGCAAGGCAGTACTGGTCATGACTCTCCTCCTGATGGGTGGAGCGACGGCGTTGATCGGTCTCTTGCCGACCTACGCGCAGATCGGTATCTGGGCACCCATCCTGCTCATCCTGTTCCGCATCATCCAGGGATTCTCAGCCGGCGGTGAATGGGGCGGTGCGGCCCTGATGGCTGTCGAGCATGCGCCAGTGCACAAACGTGGATTGTTCGGTGCCTACCCGCAGATCGGCGTGCCAGTGGGCATGATCCTGGCAACGAGCCTGCTCCTGCTGCTGAGGACTGTCCTCACCGAAGACGAGTTCCTGGCCTGGGGCTGGCGGATCCCGTTCCTGCTGTCGGTGTTTTTGATAGTGGTGGGTTACCTGATCCGGCGCTCTGTTGCTGAAAGCCCAGTGTTCAAGGAAATGGCTCAGCGCAAAGCGGAAAGCAAGGCGCCGTTGCGTGAACTGTTCCGGAACCACACCAAAGAGGTATTCCTCTCGGCAGCTATCTTCATCGGGAACAACGCGGCTGGCTACCTGCTGATCGCATTCTTCATCTCCTACGCTACCGGGCGACTGGAACTTCCCATCCAGCAAGTGCTCCTCGCTACAGTGCTCGCGTCCTTCGGCTGGCTGATTTTCACCATGGTGGGAGGTTGGCTGTCGGACAAGATCGGTAGGGTCCGCACCTTCCAGCTCGGCTACGCGTGGGTGTTCCTGTGGATGCTGCCGATGTTCATCCTGATCGACACCGGCAACATAGTGCTCTATGGGTTCGCCCTGTTCGTCCTGACCATCGGGCTGGGACTGTCCTACGGGCCGATGTCAGCCATGTACGCTGAGATGTTCCCGGCCCAGGTACGCTACTCGGGCATCTCCATCGGGTACGCCCTCGGCGCCATCCTCGGCGGCGCGTTCGCTGCAACCGTTGCGCAGGCCCTCCTCGAAGCCTATGAGTGGTCCGGCTCGGTGGCGATCTACATTATGGTGCTGTGCGTGATCTCCTTTGTTGGCGTCAGCCTGGTCAAGGAGCCTAGGGGTGCTCCACTGGGCGTGTCACACCACTAACAGTTTCAGCAGAGGGCAGGGGCCGAGAGCGGCGGGGACTTTCCCGCTAC
>NZ_KI914727.1:0-2014 GCF_000520515.1 Arthrobacter sp. H20 | reverse complement strand
CCGCTACTTTCGGCCCCTGCCAGTTGTCAGCAGTGTTAACCTAGGTCCATGCCAGAGATGCCTGAGGTGCAGGGACTAGTGGATTTCCTGCGACGAAAGCTGATTCCGGAGGACGGCCCACCCGCCGTCGTCGCTGGCCTCGAAGTGGTGTCCTTCTCGGTGCTCAAAACAGCACAGATTCCGGTGCAGGCGCTCGGCGGGTTGCAGGTTGAGTCTGTGGGCCGTCGGGGCAAGTTCCTGGTGCTTGAGATCGGCGGGTTGTTCCTCGTGCTGCACCTCGCCCGCGCCGGGTGGCTACGGTGGTCCGATAGCCTGAGCAGTGCTGCGCTGAAGCCGGGCAAGGGGCTGATCGCTCTGCGGGTGAGATTTGCTGACCAGGGATCCGGTGGGGACCCGGGCTTTGACCTTACCGAGGCTGGCACCCGAAAGTCTCTCGCAGCCTATCTGGTCAACCATCCGGAAGAGGTTCCAGGGATCGCCCGCCTGGGACCCGATGCCCTTGAGATGGATCTTGGGTCCTTCACCGAGATGGTTCACTCGCACGGTGGACAGATCAAGGGGCTCCTGCGGGACCAGTCAAAGGTGGCAGGGATTGGGAACGCCTACAGCGACGAGATTCTCCACGCAGCACGGCTCTCGCCTTTTGCCCTGGCCAACAAGCTCGGTGACGAGGACGTGGCAGTGCTTCACACCACCATGCTCGGCCTGCTCGGGACAGCGATCGATGCCGCGTCGGGCCGGCCGGCGAAGGAACTCAAAGACACCAAGCGGGAAGCCTTACGAGTCCACGCCCGCACCGGTGAACTGTGTCCGGTGTGCGGTGACACTGTTCGCGAGGTCTCCTTCGCCGATTCCTCGCTGCAATACTGCCCGACTTGCCAGACCGGGGGGAAACCGCTGGCCGACCGGCGGTCATCAAAGTTCCTTAAGTAGCCGGTCCGGCCGTTCTAGCGTGCCAGCCGACTGGGCCTGAACCGGCGGTAACTGTAAACGATGAGGGAAATGGCGATGATGCCTGACCCGATCATGGTGCCCCCGGTGACCCAGCCTCCCGGAAGCCACCACCGATCTTCCAGCGGCCACCATCCGGGAACCGGGGGCTGCAAACCCCAGACCACACCGACAGTCATCACCAGCAGGACGCCGAGCATGCTGAGGAGGATGCGCGGCCAGGTTTGCACGCCCAGGGCGGCAGCCTCCAAGGCCCGAGCCTTGATCGGGTGCAGCAGGCGGTCTGCCCAGACGTACCGCAGCGAGAGTACAGCTAGCCCGGCGGCGAGCATGAGCAGGCCGGGGCCGGGTAGCACCAATGCGGCTATACCTAGCACCACCAGGGTCCAGCCTGCCACTTCAATGGCGACTCGCCGTATCCAGGGGTGAACTCGATCCGCCTTCATCATCAAAATAGCTTCCCACAAGTGGGAGGACTTTCGCTTCGCCTCCACGGACGTCAGTCGTCGGGCAGGTCGGCGGACTCGTAGGATTGCAGAACGAGTTCAACACCTACCAGGAGGAGCCCCATGACTGACCAGCCGAATCAAGAGGACACGAACGCCGATGAAAAGTCCAAAGGGCCCGAGGGGACCATTCCCGAGTCGGAGGACGGGATAGGCGCTGGCGTCACCAAGGAAGCGAACAATTTTGAGCCTGAAGAGGACTCGGACGGCGACAAGTAGTCAATACCGAACAAGTTTCCCTAGTGCTCCGTGTTAATGGTTTGTTTGCGTTTCATCTTGCCCAGGAGGTACTCCGCTGACTTGGTCCAGGTGAATGGTTTGGCGTCTTGGTTGTAGTTCTCGATGTAGCGGTCCATGGTTTCTTCCAGCTCTTTCACCGAGCTGAATTCCCCGCGTTTGAGGCACTGGCGGGTGATGATCCCGAAGAAGATCTCCACCATATTCAGCCAGGAACAGCTGGTCGGAGTGAAGTGCATGGTCACCCGGGGGTTTCCAGCCAGCCAGTCCAACACGTTCTGGTGCTTATGAGTTGCATAGTTGTCGCAGATGACAACGTC
>NZ_KI914726.1:15179-54005 GCF_000520515.1 Arthrobacter sp. H20 | reverse complement strand
CAGCAGTGAGGGAACGGGATGCAGCGCGCCTGCGGAACCGGCATAGCGCTGCATCCCCTAGCCACGGAGTGCAGTTCACACTCCTGGGCCGTCACCAACAAAATCTGCTCGGCAGTGCCTAAGCCTTCGTCCGGAACCAGGAAGTCAAGCAAACCTGGGGCAGCTCCATCGGATGCAGGATCACGACTCCACTGCCGCCCGCGATAGCTCGGTACCGATAGTTGATTCGGGGTCTGGGAGATGTCTCGGACGGTGGTAGAGGTGGCGGCCAACTTCGGGTAGGAGTCATTCCTGGAACTCGGGCCTTACAGGCCTTGCGAGTCTTTCGTCTACGTTCGAGCTGCGCGGACGGTTCCGTCTGCAGGCTATGCTCCAGGACACCTTAATCATCTGGTTGAGGACCCGTGATGGGTCATCGGGAGATACATCCTTGGGATCCCGAGGCGTAATGCTGGGCGAACCGTACGGCTTTGCCCTCGTCGGTCACGTAGGAGAGTGGATTCCACCACCAGATGGGTTCTTTCTGAGCAATTTTCTGAGGGTCGAAGGCCCACACCGGAGCTGACACGGCGCGGACTTCGCGGGTGGCCTCAACCACGTCACGCTTGGTTGTGATTGAAATAGCCGCACCGGGAGCATCCAGGATCGCCGGGATGATTCGGGCCGAGGACTTACCCGTTCGCCGTCCTCCAATGTCGATGCTGAGATCTTCTCACGACCGGTAGAACGCCTCACCGGTGGAGACAATCGATCCGACGACAATCCCCGGACTATCCTCTACACCGAACCGCTGCGCCGTGGCCTTGACGCCCCGTTCGAAGAACGAAGCCAAGTCTTTGCCCCGGCCCTGTTCGATTGCTGCGTCAACAGCGGGCTGGAATCCGGACGCATATACGACTACTGAGGTCTCGGCCAGATCGCTGACCATCGCTGGGGAAAGCTCCAGATTGTGCGGCTCCGCTCCTGGAGGGGTCACGGAACCCTCCGTCGACGGCGTACCCTCCCACCGTTTGCGCTACAAACTGCAGTGGGTAGAAGGACGCCAGCGCGTCCAAGGACGCTCCGCTGTTGTCGCCACCCGCGTTGCCGCCGGTCGGACCGCACGCGGAAAGCGTCAGAGCAAGTACAACGGGCAGTGCAAGTGGGCGACGCAGTACGGCCCGTCATCGGTATCCTCATCGTAATAGGTAGAACGGAACCCGGCGGTCTCGGGTGAACCGAGGCCGCCGGACGAGTGTGTTGCTTAACCAGCAGCGGCCAGTGTGCCTGAATCCTATGCGTGAGAGGAGTTCTTAGTCCTCGTGTTCTTCGTGGTCTTCGTGATCGTCCTCGCTGGGCGCTTCCGGGTCACCGGTGACGACGGCGAGCTCGGTGGGCGTTTCAGGCAGGTCGAAGCTGTCAAGGATCGTACCGGCTGAGATGTCGATGACGTGGAGTTGCTGGGTAGCGGCGTCGGTCACGTAGGCGAATCCGTCGGCACCCACCTTGACGATCGGGCCAGGTGACTGCCATTCTTCGGGCTCTTCCCACGGTTCGACGACGTCGATCTCGTGGATCACATCGCCGGTTTCCTCGTCGAGGACGTTGAGCTGCCCGTCGTACGTCAGGACCAGAGCTTCACCGTCCGCGCCGCGGGCAAGAGAACGGAACCAGTACTCCGACCCGAGGTCCACTGTGGTGACCGAATCGGAGAGGGTGTCGAACAGGCCGATGCGGGTGGGGCGTTCTTTCTCGGCGTCGGCGTCCACTTTGTAGTCGCCGAGGATGATCGACGACGCGTGGTGCCCGAAGAGGTTGCCGGAGCGCTGGTAGTCCTCTTCAACGGCGACCTTGTGGAACGCACCGTCCCGGTACACCACCGGCCCGTTCTCGCAGCCAAGTGCAACAACATCGCCTTCAGCTGTTGGTTCGGCTGCGGCCTCGCCGTGCACGCCGGGGCAGTCGGTGGTCTCGGCGATGACGTCTCCTTCGGGGGACAGTACCTGCACCGTGTCCCGGGCATCGGCGGTACCTTGCGTCAGCAGAAGCTCCCCGCTGCTCAGCGGTACGGCGACGCCGTGGTGGGCGGTCTCTGTCGAGTGCTCCTGGACCTCATCCTCGCTGATTTCACCATCGCTGATTGCTTCGGAATCCATCACAGTAATCGCACCGGTACCGTCAGAGAAGAGCGCAGTTTTGCCTTCGTGGACCACTACGTGGCCCGGCTCCGGGGCTTCAACTGTTTCGTCGGTGAGCGCTGGCTCGCTCACAAAGTAGTGGTTGTGGTCCCCATGCCACTGAGCGATCAGACCGGTATCGAACAGGCTGAAGCCTTCACCAGTACTGATCATGACGTGCCGGCCGTCACCGGCGTTGCTCACGCGCAGGAAGCCGTCCATCTCGGCGGTGGCAACACCCTCACCCGATTCAGTATCTACGGTCATCACCCCACCGTCGTAAGTGAGGACTGCGCGGGGGGCCAGAGCGGCGACTTCCGTCTGACCCTCCTCCTCGGCTGGATGCTCATCTGAAGCAGCCGCTGACGCCGACCCCGCAGCTGAGGGCGCTGGGTCTCCAGATTCGGCGGGGATGTCGGTGGAACAAGCTGACAGGAGGAGGGCTGCGGCGACTGCCGCGGACAGGGCTAAGGGCGGGTTAGAAATGGACATGGCACCAGTCTAATTGCGAATGAGTCTTATTAGCGATCAGGCGTAAGCTGTTCGCTGCTCGCACTGCTTGGTTCATGTTCTACCTGGGCGCGTCAAGGGTGGCGAATAGTAGCCATTTATCCCCTCAATTGGACGAACTACCCATCACGGGAGGGATTCACGGCCAGACCCTCCCCTCATTCGCAAAGTTATTGCGAATGATTATAGTTATCACCATGATGATTGTTCGAGGTCCGGTTTGGTGAGTGCCGCCCCTTTCGCCAAGAGGGCCCCTCTTGAACCTGAGGAGCCTCCTATCTTGGTGCGTCGGCGCGGTTTCTTGAAGTCCGCTGTATTGCGTGTGGTTCTGGCCGCGGGGGTAGTGCTTACTGTCCTTCTGTTCTCAAGCATTGGCCCGGCGGAAGTGTCCCCAGCTGACTCTGCATGGAGTTTCACGGCGGCGGAAGCCATCGGCGCACTCGACGAGGTGCTGTGGCGGCCAGCGAGCCTTGGCGCGGCGCCCTCTGCCCGGCCAGGGCCCGGCGAACATGTCTTTGATGACTGTTGCGGAATCGGGGCTTCCGCGCGGTCCACTGCACGTCTTGTCGGCAGGGACGGGTACGTGCGCGGAGTGGATCTTTCCGCCGCCCTGACTGCTGTCGCCCGGGAACGGGGTGCATATGAAGGCCTCCACTGGGCAGCGGTCACTGCCCAAGTGGTGGAGGTTCAGCACCGCTACCAGGAAATCCTCACCCAGCGCGACGTCACCCACATTGATGCCACCACCCTGGTGGGCATCGGAAAGGTAGCCCCATGAAGAAGAAAGCAAACCCACTGAAAACAGATCCACAAGCCGCGAGAATTGATCCAGGAGGTCCGATCCTTGCACTCTGTGTGGGACAGCGATGTTCCGCCCTGCGCCGACTGGCAGAGAACGAGAACAGCGTCGAGGATCTCAAGAGCGCAGTCAAGAACTCTGCAGGCGCGGTTTTCATCAGCGCTGACTGCCTCGGGCCGTGCTCGCTGGGTGCGGTGGCTGCGGTCGCACACCGAGGAGGCAACGGCAAAGATACCGGACGCAGTGTCTGGCTCGGAAGCACCGAGGGTCCTCAACGCAGCGAAGCCCTCAAGCGGTGGATCACCGAGGGAGGTCCGTCGAGCCACGACCGCCCCGACAATGATGTTCCTGCATCGCTCACCCCCGCCATTGTCGGTTTAGGACAGCCACCGTCAATACGTTCCAACTCCTGAAAGGGGGCAGGGATATCCCTGCCCCCTTTCAGGAGTGTCTGCTCGTACTCGCTGTACTTTGCTAGCCCTGGCGGGCTTTCATCCGCGGGTTTTTCTTGTTGATGACGAAGGTGCGCCCGCGACGGCGGACTATCTGAGCGCCTGGCACCTTTTTGAGTGCGGCCAGGGAGTTACGTACTTTCATGGTTGTCTCCTGATCTGGTGTTTAGTTGGTTGATTTGAGGTTGAACGGGTCTGTGAAGCTTTCTTGTGACGCCATCATTTCGGTGTCAGTGAGTTCGCAGGAGGCAAGCAGCCGCTGAATCTCGGTGGCGTCGATTCCTTCGCCGGTGGCCGCAAGTACCGTTCCCCGGGCGCCGAAGACCGGCTGCCATTGACGGCCCGTTCCTCCATTAGCCGTATTTCCGGAACGGGAATCCGTGGGCCAGGCCCCGGTGTTTTCCAGCCAGACCCGCGGCCCGATTCCCTTCACAGCGATACAGCATTCCGGCGCACCCGCGATCCATGCCTGTCCACGCAGCCAGCAGCAGCCCTCCGCAAGGACTCCCAATGCGTGACGGAACCGTTCCGGGTGCAGCGGGCGTTCCGCCCGCTGCACCACGGTGGAAAACGGCAGCGGCGAAGGACCTTCAGGTACCCGGACCGACCCCGGTGCGGTGCGGCCCGCTGCCTGCCCATAATTGTGGTGGCCTAAGGGGAAGGGGCCGGTACTTTCCCCGACGGTGGCGTGGGGTGCCAGCTCCTGGACCAGCTGTACACCGCGGGAACGGGCGATCGGATCCACCGAGATCAATGCCGGGTCAGAAAACATAACCGTGTCGTTGAAGGACAATTCGCTGATCAGAAATTCACCGGCAGTTCGGTCGTCATTTGGCATGGGCGTGTAGCCGGATTCGAAGAGCGTGTGATGGTCCCAGATCTGATCCTCTGCAGTATCCGGTGCGCAGGTCAGGACCAACGAATCAATGATGAAGTCCCGCGTCAGACCCTTATGCAGAGCCAAGACGACTGTTTCCGAAGAGACAGCCGGCGGCAGTCCCAGAATAATGTTCTGCTCTCCGCGGGCCAGCAGCTGATCCACAGTGGGAACCACATCCAGACGCACCGTGCAGCTCAAGCACCCGTGTTCCAGCGTGCTCTCGTGGCGCTCCACGAGGTGACCATTTTTGGACACTCGGCGGATCACGACGCCGTCCTCCAGCAGATCATGAAAAACCACGGTGGAGTTGGGCGAACCTGCTGCGAGAGTCTCACAGGCGTCTTGGCGGCAGAAAACATCAAGGGAACTAACTATGGTGATGGACACAGCATCCAACTTACATGAGAATTGTTCTCATCTGCAAGCGGTACGGTTTGTCGTGCCTGAATCTACCGAGCCTGGGCTGGCTGCGCTAATAATCTGGATGGTACGACGCTGGTGCGGCGACGCCGAAAGGCATCACCGCCACTTGCTGTGCCGGAATGCGGCCCCACCGTGGAAGTCGAAGCGCCCTCGGTCGAAAGACGGGCTGCCCAGACAGCTTTCGAGCAGTCGACCGGCTGAAATCTGCCTAACAGATACCCAGCCTCGACCGAGCACAATCCGCGTTAGGCTGTGCGGATACTGCTGATCACCCTGAACACCCGAGCGCTCAGGGTCCGCCGGGTAGCCCGGCCGCAGGTTTAGCTTCTAGTGTTCGTCGTAGTGGTCTTCGTGCTCGGCGTGGCGGTGTCCGTCGTGGATGTAATCGTTGTGGTCCCCGTGTTTGACGGTTTCGTGGGTGCAGTCTGCACCGCCATGGCGGTGTTCGGTTGGCCCGTGTTCGGCTGGCTCATCGTGTTCGTCGTAGTGCTCTTCGTGCTCGGCGTGGCGGTGTCCGTCGTGCAGATAGTCGACGTGGTCGCCGTGCTGTACGGTTTCATGGCTGCAGTCTGCTCCGCCGTGGTGGTGGTCCTGGACGGTGTGTTCGGCCTTAGTTTCCTGGGTCATGACTTTTCCTTTCCATGGGCGGCTGTTGTGCCAGTCGCCGGTTCCTGAGTGTGCGAAATAGCGTCGTTGATGACGTGGGCTACGTGGTCATCGGAGAGCGAGTAGATCGCATCGCGGCCCGACCTGCTGACCGTAACCAGGTTGATGCCCCGGAGGACCCGAAGGTGCTGGGACACAAGGGGTTGGGACAAGCGGGTGGACTCCGCGAGTGAGCCCACAGAACTCGGTTCATTGGCAAGTTCCGTGAGAATACGGAGCCGTGATGCGGTCCCCAGCATTTTGAACAGCTCGGCCACTTTCTCCAGATGCACATCATCGATCACATATACATGTAAACACTCATGCATAGATAATGCAAGTGAGGATCTCGAGCACGAGATCGTCCATCAATACGCGTCGGCGATGGCAGCGGTTGGTTTGGGCGACTCGCATCTCCGCGATACCAGGGCAACGACCATCGGGTGCGCTCTATCGGCGACTGGCCTGCTGCGGTCGGCGACCTGTCGGGGCGCTGACCGGTCCCTTGCCGAGCAGATCCCACTCAACCACTGCTCCGCAAGCCCGACCTACGCTCGAGAGCGATTTTCGACGGTCTACTCTCGGCGATCGAGTCGATCAGGCCCGCCGATGTGTACGTGTCAAAGAACGAGATAGAGATCCAGCATCGGCCCGGATTCGCGTGGGGGTGGAGGCCTGCCCAATAGCTGGGAGGAGACGTCGCGCCGCTTGTTCCAACAATCAATCTGTTCGACGAGGATATCGTGGGCGATGTTCTTAGCTGGACCCGCGAGGCGTGTAGCCAGTCGCGGGAGAGATCATGATCTGTCCCATACCGGCAGAGCGGTTTGCGGGAGACTAACCCGCCGGGGTCCTATGCTGTACTCATGGTCTCAGCCGCATTAGTAGTTCGTGCCGCCCCGCGCTGGCGAGTGTGCGGAACCACGTGGTGATCGGCCGTGGGTGAGAACCTCCCTGACGAAGTCGATGGGATCGACGCAACACTGGTGCTCGGCGTCGACAATGTCCTGCGGCTGCGGCTGCGGTGGGCGCGGGGCATCTCCATTGTGGAAGATGACGCTCGCCTCGCGATGGCGCGGGTGAACGAACTGTCTGCCGGGGCCAGCCATCCCATGCTGGTCGACATGGCGACCACCAAATCAGTCAGCCGAGGGGCGCGGACCGTGTTTGGCCTGCCGTGCTCGGCGTCACGTATTGCGCTGCTGGGTTCCTCGCAGGTAGATAAAGTGATAGCGAATTTCATCCTGGGGATCAGCACGCTTCCCTGCCCCACCAGATTCTTCACCTCCGAACAGGCTGCAGTCGACTGGCTGAAGGAGGAGTAGGTGGACGATCTCCAGGACCAGCGAATGGATGCCCTCGTTGAAGGAATTGTCCGTCTGTCCTCGGGCGATCTCTCAGCGAGGCTGGACATCTCGCCTGCGCGTGACTCGATCGACGCGGTCATCAGCGGCGTCAACCTGTTGGCCGAGGAACTCGAGGTCATCTACGAAGAGCTGGAGCAGCGGGTGCAGGACCGCACAGCCAGCCTGCATGCTGCCCAGATCGAGTTGGAGCGGATGGCGATGTACGACAGCCTCACCGGTCTGCCAAACCGCACCCTGCTCCGTCGCCGGATTGACGACGAGACGCTCGCCGCGGCACGGGGAGAGCAGTCGCCTGCGCTCATCCTTCTGGACCTTGATGCCTTTAAGGCGGTCAACGACAGCCTCGGGCACTCTGCAGGGGACGACGTCCTCATCGAAGTTGGGCGCCGACTGAACTCAACTGTCAGAGAATCGGACGTCGTGGCCAGGCTCGGCGGCGATGAGTTCGCGGTGCTGCTGCCCCAAACCTCCGACAAGGTGGCGAGTGAGATCGCTGATCGCGCGCTGGCGGCGCTGCGCCCGGACATGATCATTTCCGGCACCAGCATTCGCACGTTGGCCAGTATCGGTGTGCGGTGCGGCGAGGTAGGCCAGTCCGGCGAAGACATGATGCGCGACGCGGATACAGCAATGTATGTAGCCAAGAACCTTGGCCGAGGGAATGTCCAGGTGTTTCACCCAGCCATGCTGCAGGCCACCCACGATCGGTTCACCACGCTTGAGGAATTCCGACGTGCTGTGGCAACTGGGGAACTGCGGGTGCACTACCAGCCGGTCATTTCTCTCGGTACCTCAACGATTGTGGGAGCTGAGGCTTTGGTCCGCTGGCAGCACCCAGACCGCGGTCTCCTCTACCCGGAGGCTTTCATCGGCATCGCGGAGGAGAGCGGGCTGGTCCTGGAAATCGGTGAGTGGATGATCAACGCCGTCGCGTCTCAACTCAACAGCTGGCAGGACATTCTGACGGGCCGAGACTTCGCCGTGCGGGTTAATCTATCCGCTGCTGAAAGCAGGACACCCGGTCTGGTGGGGTTCATTGATCGGGCGCTTGCCAAACATTCGGTTCCTGCCGAGCGCCTCATTGTCGAGATCACCGAAACCTCAGTGATGACTGATCAGGTGGCCAGCACCGAGAGTCTGCGCGGGCTGCGGGAGCTTGGCGTCGGCGTTGAGATCGACGATTTCGGTACGGGTTACTCATCAATCAGCTACCTCAGGAAGCTTCCCGCCCAGGCGGTGAAGATGGACAGCTCTCTGATCGAGGACATCGCGGAGGATCCAAGGCAGCTGAAGTTTGTCGCGGCTATCCTTCAGCTCATCGAGGCGGCTGGCCTCCTTTCGGTGGCGGAGGGAATCGAAACCGCTGACCAGGCCCGACTTCTCACGGGGATGGGCTGCAACTATGGGCAGGGCTACTTTTTCAGCCGACCGATGGAGGCCGACATGATGGCAGAGTTGGTTCGATCATGGCCCCTAACCTGGGGCATCGCTAGTCCGCGACACGTTTCCCCTACCGTGGCGACGAACCACAGGGCTTAGTCTTGACAGGTGTCGTCGCCCCTGAAGAAGTATCTTCTCCTGCCAACAATCATCAGGCTCTCCTCAGGGGTGCCCAGAGATCGCCATGCGGCATGGGAAAACTATTGGCATCGAATCCAAAACACCGGTTCCGGTGGCGACGTGCTGTGGGACGCTGGCAGCGACAGAGAGTTCAACAGTTATTTTGAGGCCCTGCAGCGCACCCTGAACCCGGCACTTCCAGTGATCGACGTCGGTTGCGGTAACGGCAGCTTTACCCGATTACTGGCGGCCTATTTTCCGCGGGCGCTGGGCGTGGATGTCGCAGCGAGCGCTACGTCCCGCGCCGAGGCCGAATCAACTGCCTTGTCCAACGTAGACTTCCGCACCGTGGACTGCACCGCTGCGGCGGCGGGGGACCTGCTGGCCGCCGAGCTGGGGGACTGCAACGTCTTTGTCCGTGGGGTTTTCCACGTAGTGGATCCGGCGTCCCATGCTGCTCTGGCGAATACCCTGAGATCTCTGGTTGGGCAGCAGGGGCGGGTATTCCTGGTTGAAACAAATTTCCGTGGCAACTCCCTTGACTACATCTCGCGTCTCGGGGCCAGCCCCGGCCGGATTCCCAGACCGCTGGAGCTGGCCATCGGCGGCCTGCCCAAGCCGGGGCACTTTGGATCAGGGGAACGCCAAGCCGCCTTTGATGACGGTGCCTGGAAGGTACTGGAGGACGGGGCCGTCACCATCGACGCAGTCGCAATGCAGGAAAAGGGCCAGCCGGAGCAGATTCCGGGATACTACGCAGCTCTCGCCCCCAGACTTTGATCCTTCCAGTTGTCAATGGGTGCGGTTGTCCTGACACGTGTCGCGCCAGGACGACCGTTCAGCGGCGAGTGTGATCTTCGTCTACCCTTGGTGAAGTTGAATATAGAACGATTTCACGGAAAATCAGTGGCCGCAGTCCTGACTGCACTCCGTGGTCCAGTAAGAAGGAGTTATCGATGAGTTGGCTTGCCCGAGAACACAGCATCGCCCCGCCAGGGTTTAACCGGTGGTTGATCCCACCCGCAGCGTTGGCGGTGCACCTGTGTATTGGCCAGGCGTACGCAACCAGTGTGTACAAGAACGCACTGGTTGAGCATTTTGATGCGAGCCTGACCCAGATCGGCGTGATCTTCTCTATCGCCATCGTGATGCTGGGACTCTCGGCCGCCGTGATGGGTACCTGGGTGGACAAGAATGGCCCCCGTATGGCCATGTTTACCTCGGCCCTGTTCTGGACCAGCGGCTTCCTCATCGGTTCGCTCGGAATCTTCACCAACCAGCTGTGGCTTGTCTACCTGGGCTACGGCTTTATCGGTGGCATTGGCCTGGGCATCGGCTATATCTCGCCCGTGTCCACCCTAATCAAGTGGTTCCCGGACAGGCCAGGGCTGGCCACTGGCATGGCCATCATGGGATTCGGCGGCGGCGCACTGATCGCCAGCCCTCTCTCCACTCAACTGCTGCGCATGTATGACCCGAACTCTAGCGCCGATGGTTGGGTTGCCAGCGGCGACTCAGTAGGTTTCCTGTTTCTTACCCTCGCGGCCATCTACCTCGTCTACATGATGTTCGGGGCGTTCACCATCAAGGTCCCCGCAGCCGACTGGAAGCCAGCTGGCTTCGACCCCTCACAGATGAAGTCGAAGCCCCTCGTCACCTCCGATAACGTCTCGGCCAAAAACTCCATCAAGACCAAGCAGTTCTGGCTGGTCTGGATCGTGCTCTTCTGCAACGTGACAGCAGGTATCGGCATCCTCGAGCAGGCCTCCCCGATGATTCAGGACTTCTTCCGCGAAGCGGACGGCTCGACTGCGGTTACCGTTGCAGTTGCCGGTGGTTTCGTTGGTCTGCTGTCGATCGGCAACATGGCCGGACGCTTTATCTGGTCCTCCACATCGGACATTATTGGCCGCAAGCGGATCTACATGATCTACCTGGGTGTCGGCGCCGTTCTATACACCACGCTGGCGCTCGCCGGAGCGGGCACCACTATTCTCTTCGTGTTCCTGGCCTTCTTTATCATCTCCTTCTACGGCGGCGGATTTGCCACTGTACCGGCCTACCTGCGCGACCTCTTCGGCACGTACCAGGTCGGCGCAATCCACGGCCGGCTGCTGACTGCCTGGTCGGCCGCAGGCATCGCTGGACCACTGATCATCAATGGCTTTCTCGACGCTCAGGGCACACCTGGTGAGCTCACGGCCGCTGCCTACCAACCAGCACTGCTGACCATGGTGGGGCTGCTGATCATCGGCTTCATTGCCAACCTGATGGTTAAGCCGGTTAACTCGAAGTTCCACGAACCAAAGACGAAGCCCGACTCCGGGACGTCGACTCAAGAACCCGCTATGGAGGCATGAGATGAAGGCAGCAAGCACCACGTTCGTATGGGCCCTTGTGGTATTGCCGTTGGCCTACGGGATCGCCCAAACGATGACCCGTGTATGGGCACTGTTCGGCGGCTAAACACCAGCACTTTGTAACACCGCACAATGCAGTGGCTCCCATCCTCGAAGGGTGGGAGCCGTTGCCGTTAACCTGCTGCTAGCCGATCGTTTCATTACCAGCGTGGGTGAATCGCAACACGGAAGTGGCGGTCGTAGATGTCCTGGACGCCGCCATTCAGGCTTGTGCCAAGATCACCGGTGTCCGCCGCCGCGGCGTTGGTGCGGGCCTGCTCCACGGTGCGCGTGCCGGGGATGACGCTGCTGACGCCGTCCTGGGCAATGATCCACGCGATTGCTGCCTGCGCTGTGGCGACGCCGTCGGGAACCAGCGCCTCAAACGCCTGCACGGCTGTGAGGCCAGTCGCGAAGTCGACGCCGGAGAAGGTCTCGCCGACGTCGAAAGCCGCCCTGGAGCGGTTAAGGTTCCGGTGGTCGTTCTCGGCAAACGTGGTGTCTTTGGAATACTTGCCGGAGAGCAGGCCCGAAGCGAGTGGGACACGCACGATGATGCCGACGCCAGCGGCCTGAGCCGCGGGGAGTACCTCGTCCAAGGACTTGAGGCTGAAGGCGTTGAGAATGATCTGGAGGGTGGCGATGGTGCCGTGCCTGAGCGCAGCGAGTGCCTCATCGGTGCGTTCGACGCTGACGCCGTAGTTGCGGATGGCGCCTTCGCTGACCAGAGTGTCAAGCGCGTCATAAACCTCGGCATCTGAATAGACCGACGACGGTGGGCAGTTGCACCAGGTCCAGTTCAATCCTGATCCTCACGGGCAGGTTGGCGGGCCTAGCTTGGCGTGGGCCGCTCGCACCTTAGGCTAGGAGCGTGGACATTCTCAACATCATATTGGTTATCGCTGGCCTGCTTCTGCTCATTGCGGGCGGTGAAGCGCTGGTACGCGGTGCCTCGACACTTGCTGTCCGTGCGGGTATCTCGCCACTGGTCATCGGCCTAGTCGTCGTCTCGGCGGCGACCTCGGCGCCCGAACTCGCGGTCACGATTGGCGCGATCACTGAGGGAGAGCCTGACCTCGCGCTCGGCAACGTTGTTGGCAGTAACATCGCCAACGTTCTTTTGATCCTGGGGCTCTCGGCAATCATCAGCCCGCTTATCATTAGACGCCAGCTCGTTCGATTCGATATTCCGGTAATGGTGGGGTTGTCGCTCTTGCTGGTCGTGGTGAGCCTCGATGGGCAAATCGGCGTACTCGACGGCGTGCTGTTACTCGCGGGTCTTATCTTTCATACGGTCATGAGTATCGTTGTTGGTCGACGCGAGGCCCCCCAGCCAACCTCACCGCCCGACGCAATGCCCCTGAACAGCAAACCGGTTCCCCTGTGGCTCGCGGCTCTGTTGCTGCTCGCCGGTATTGGACTGCTTGTGCTCGGAGCGCAGTTGCTGGTCGAGGGCGCGGTCAGCATCGCGACCAGCCTTGGTGTCAGCAGCCTGATCGTCGGGCTCACCGTCGTTGCGATCGGAACCTCGTTGCCCGAGCTTGCAACCTCGATCGTCGCACTGCGCCGCGGAGAGCGGGACATGGCCGTGGGCAACATTGTCGGCAGCAACATCTTCAATATCGGAGTGGTGCTGGGCCTGCCCGCGATCATCTTCGGCGAGGGCATCCCCGTTCCGGCGGCAGCGATCGCCCTTGACTTGCCGCTCATGCTCGCCGCCGCCGTCGTCCTGCTGCCACTCGCTTTCACCGGGTTTGTCATTGCCCGGTGGGAGGGCGTGCTGTTCGTGGTGCTCTACATCGCCTACACGCTGTATCTCGTACTCGCGTCGACAGATCATGATGCCGCTGACGGGTTCACCATCGTGATGCTGTGGTTCGTGCTTCCCCTGGTCGCCGTTACCGTCATCGCCGTCACCGCGTATGAGATTGGCATCCACCGCGGCCGAGCCCCGCGGGCTAAGGACAGGGCGGGCTGAGAGGCTCGGCCGTGCACGGAATACCGCCGTTAGCCCATCCGAGGACCTCGCGCTGCTGCGGCCCAACCATTTAGTCGTGGGCGGGCTCGCCGGTGACCTTGTGGTCCGCGTGGTTCAGGCCTTCCATCACCAGGCGGGTCAGATGTCCGTCGGAGATGCTGTAAACGACATGGCGGCTGCTCTTACGGGTTGTGACGAGCCCGCTGAAGCGCAATTTGGCCAGGTGCTGGCTGACCGAAGTCCGCGAGGCCCCAGTGCGTTCGACCAGCGAGCCCACGTCGGAGGGGTCCTGGGCCAGAAGCCAGAGAATGTGCAGCCGGGTGGGATCTGAGAGCATCCGAAAGGTAGCCGTGGCGGTGTCCAGGCGACGGGCGTCAGGCGTGTCCGGGTGGTGAAGGCTCGAGCCGTCGGCGGGTTGGACGTTTTCCATCGGCTCACCCTTTCACTGTCAGTGGCGCGGGGCCGTTCCTGAACATCGCAGGCCAGAATTTGGTCGCCGCTACTGTCCCGATCATAGCGACTGCAGCCAGTACTGCTGCCGCCGTGGGCTGTCCCGCGGTGGCGCCGACCCAACCAGCGATGGGGTAGGTGATGATGAAACAGGCGTGTGAGAGGGAGAACTGGGCAGTGAAGATAAAGGATCGGGTGCTGTCCGACGCCGCGCGGCGGAGCAGGCGTGCCGAGGGTGTGTTGATCATCGACGTAGCGGCACCAAGCACGACCCACAGCCCCAGCAGGATCGGCCACGTTCCCGGTCCGGCCAGCAGCGCGAATGTTCCGGCGAGTCCGAATGACACCAGCGCGGCTCCGGCCCACATGAAGGCGAGGTCCGGTACCCGGTCCAGGATCCACGGCGCGGTCAGCGCCACGAGCATGGAGCCTGCGCCGTAGCAGGCCAGGGCGATGGCGACGTCAGCGTTTACCCCGCCGAACAGGTCACGGGCGTAGACGACGGTATTTACCAGCACCAGGGCGGTCGCCGCCGCGACTGTCAGGTTCAATGCCATCAGCCCTTTCAGCTCCGGCGTTCTGGCGAAGATCCGGGCGCCGAGGGTGGTGCGGTGCCAAAGTGTTCCTTCCTGCCGGGTGGCAGGCGTTGCAGGAAGGCGCGTCGTCACTACCAGGGCCGCCGAGAAAAGGAACCCGGCAACTGTCCCCAGGAACAGCTCGTGGAAGGAGGCCACTGCTAGCAGAGCCGCCGCAAGAGCCGGGCTGACCAAGGATTCCAGATCGTAGGCCAGCCTTGAGAGCGAGAGTGCCCGGGTATAGTGGCGTTCCTCCGGGAGCACCACTGGGATCAGGGACTGAAACGCCGGCGTGAACGTGGCCGAGGCGCTCTGCAGAACAAACACCAGCACATAGATCTGCCACGTCTGATCGACCATCGGCAGCATCAGTGCAATGCCAGTCCGGACCAGGTCAGCGCCAACCAGCACTGCCTTCTTCGGCAGCCGCTCGACCAATGCCGCCATTAACGGGGCGACGAAAACATAGGCGAGCATCTTGATCGTCAGCGCCGTCCCCAGGACTGCACCGGCCTGCCCTTCGGCCAGTTCAAAGGCCAACAGCCCCAGGGCCACCGTCAAGAGACCAGTGCCCAGCAGGGCGACAATTTGAGCCACAAAGAGCTTTCGGTAGGCCGGAACGGCCAGGACTTCAATCAACGGGACTCCTCGAAATCAACTTCACCCATAATACGTGCTTACGTGTGCACTCATTATGCTAATGCATACCGGTCCGGCGTGGAACCGCGTCGGATGCTACAGATGGCGATGTGAAAAGGCGAATATCGATGACTTTCGCCTCTGTTGGTCGCGGTTCTCAGCCATCAGGATTGAGAGGTAGTTGAGGGCAGGTGGCAGTATTGACGCCGCTCACGCGGCGGCGGTCTCGGGACGTTGGAGAGGAACAGGAGCTTAGTGGCGGGTACTTTTGAGCTATTCACCGATGGGGAGCTATCTATTCGGTTTCGCCTGCTTGCGGCGGACGGGACTTTTCTGGCCGTTTCGGGTCCGTTTGTGGACAAACGCAGCGCGGCTCTGGGTATCGCCTTCGTGCGCGAATGCGCCGGGACAGGCTTGATCAACGACGTGTGCTCGGGCTCAAACGAGTCCCTGGAAAGGGAAATTTGATGGCTGCGGTGCACACAGAGTCGCCGGTTACCCGCAGAACCGCCGCTTCCAAGCGGCGAACCTTTGGGTAACCGGCGATTCTGGGTGGCGTTAGCTTGCCGAGGACCGGACGGCGGCCGCGACGGGTTCCTTGGCGGGGAATGACGGCGGATTCACGCCTGCCATCTCCTCCATGACCCGGACCACCTGGCAGCTGTACCCGAATTCGTTGTCGTACCAGACGTAAAGCACCAGATTGGTGCCGTTGGCGATAGTCGCGAGCCCATCAACAATCCCCGCCCGGCGCGAGCCGACAAAGTCGGTGGAGACGACGTCGGGCGAGTCAATGTAGTCGACCTGTTTGCGCAGGTCGGAGTGCAGCGAGATTTCGCGGAGGTACGTGTTTACCTCATCCTTGGTGGTGCCGTTGGCCAGGGTCAGGTTGAGGATGGCGATGGACACATCGGGGGTCGGTACGCGGATGGAACTGCCCGTCAGTTTGCCCTCAAGCTCGGGCAGCGCCTTGGCGACCGCTTTCGCAGCGCCTGTCTCGGTGATCACCATGTTCAGGGCAGCCGACCGGCCGCGACGGTCACCCTGGTGGAAGTTGTCGATCAGATTTTGGTCGTTGGTGAACGAATGAACCGTTTCCACATGACCGTGTACCACTCCGAACCGATCGTTGATGGCTTTTAGCACAGGGGTGATGGCGTTGGTGGTGCACGACGCCGCTGTGACGATCTGGTCAGTGGGCAAGATGGTGTTGTGGTTGATGCCATGCACAATGTTCTTCAGCGCACCCTTGCCGGGCGCGGTCAGGAGCACACGGGCGATACCTTTGCTCTGCAGGTGCTGCGATAGCCCCTCGGCGTCGCGCCAGCGGCCGGTGTTGTCCACCAGCAGCGCATCCTTGATGCCGTAGGCGGTGTAGTCGACAGTCGATGGATCGTTCGAGTAGATCACCTGGATGTGAACGCCATTCGCGGTGATCGTGTTGGCTTCTTCGTCAATCCGGATGGTGCCCTCGAAGCTGCCGTGTACTGAGTCGCGCCGGAGCAGGCTGGCACGCTTCATCAGATCATTGTCGGCACCCTTGCGGACCACTATGGCGCGCAGCCGCAGCCCGTGGCCGCCGCCGGCCTTCTCGATGAGAAGGCGGGCCACCAAGCGGCCGATGCGCCCAAATCCGTAGAGAACGACGTCGGTGCTGGTCCGCTCGTCTGCGCCACGCTTGTCAACGACGTCGGCCAGTTCCCCTCGGAGGAAGTCCTCCAGGGAGGCGCCGTCGCCGTCGGCCTTGAACTTTTGGGTGAGCCGGGCGATGTCGATTGCCGCAGCGCCAAGGTCAAGATCCACCAGGGTGCGGAGCAGCGGTGCGGTTTCCTCGAGGAACAGCTCCTCCTTGCTGATCCGGCGGGCAAACCGGTGAGCTTTGAGGATATTCATCGCCGACTTGTTGATGAGGCTCCGGCCGTGAATGCTGATCACCACGTTGTTCTCGCGGTACAGCCGCCCGATGACCGGGATCATTCCCTCCGCCAGAGCCTCTCGGCTCATCCATGTGTCAAGGCATTCCGATGGGTCGCGGTGCACTGTCAATCCCTTCCTGCCGCTGGGTATACCAGCGCTGTGTGCGGCCAGCCGCCAACCCGGTCGAACCCGGTCTGACGCCGCTGGCTCATTCGCGCGTTCCGCCCGGACGACGGCGTCGGGGGCTTCGGTGGTGCGCGGGTAGTGTGCCAAGAATATCGCCCCGACAACGTTTGGCGATAAACGGCCACGGCGACGCAGCGCAGACGAAACAGCTGACGCAGGCCTGAGGCATGAATCGACAACTGTCCCATGCGGCGTCAGCCGACGACCGACAGATTGCCGGCACCTCAGCGGGCTGTGGGGGATACTAGCTGCATGAACCAGACCAACTCGGTGACCCTCCGCTTCCTGGCAGCACCCACTGACCTTGGGCATAGCGGATCCGTCGACGCCGGCACTGTGCTGGAGTGGGTGGACAAGGCAGCGTATGCCGCTGCTGTTGGGTGGGCGAAGTCCTACTGCGTGACCGCGTATGTCGGCAATATTCATTTTGCTGACCCGGTAAATGTGGGGGACATGGTGGAGGTGGAAGCGACCATCGTGTACACCGGACGGTCCTCACTGCACATCCAGACGGTGGTCTCCTCCGGTGATGTCAAAGGCAGCGACGCCTCAATGCGCAGCCGGTGCCTGGTGATCTTCGTGGCGGTGGGGGAGGACGGCAAGCCTGTCCCGGTGCCGCCCTATGTGCCGGCGACGCTTGAGGAAATTGGCCGGCGGGACGCGGCCAAAGCCCGGATTGCTGTTCGCGAGGAGATCGTCGAGGCAATGCGCGGGCAGGTCTACACCAAAGAGGGCACCGCCGAGCGGGTCATCCTGCGGTTCCTCGCGGCACCCACAGATGTGAACTGGGGCGGCAAGGTCCACGGCGGCACCGTGATGAACTGGATCGATGAAGCCGCCTACGTTTGTTCCGCCCGATACTGCGGCCAGGACACGGTGGCGGTGTTTTCGGGCGGTGTGCGGTTCTATCGACCGCTGCTGATTGGGGATGTGGTGGAGGTGGAGGCCCGTCTGGTCTACACCGGCAACAAGGGCATGCACATTGCCGTGCACGTCCGGTCCGGGAAGCCGACCGAGGATGAGATGCATCTGACCACCTACTGCCTGACGGTGATGGTTGCGCGTGATACGAGCGGGACGGCGGTGGCGGTGCCGGGATGGATACCCAATTCCGAAGAGGACCGCCGGTTGGAGGCCCATGCGCGGGAGCTGCTGGAAATCCGTGGTCGGGCGCCGGGAAACCGGCTGCCGAATCACCTAACCAGTTAGGGGCAGGGCTTCCAGGTTTTCCCGCCCGGGGCATAGCACCGGGGGCCGGTGTAGCCAGGGAAGGGTTCCTGTGCAGCCGGCGGGGGCTGAACTACCGGGGGCACAGGTAGGGGTGCGGGTGGCACGTACGGCTGTGGAGCCGGTGGAACATAGGGTGCAGGAAGGTCCCGGAGACGCTCTCGCTCCGCCGCGGCCAGCCTTTCTGACTCAGCTGCGGCCGCCGCCTCGGCAGCAAGCCGTTCCGCCTCAACCCGCAGCTGCGCTTCTTGGCGTTCCTGCTCTGCGACTGTGGCGGCTTCGGCCTGCGCCTTCTTTTCCGCCGCCACACGAGTCGCCTCAGCCTTTTTCGCTGCGGCGGCGGCCTTGGCGTCCGCCTCCTCAGACTTGAGCGTCTCGGCCCTGACCTCCATGGAATCAAGCCTCGATTGTCCTGAATCGATTGTGGACGCCAGGCCTGCAAGCATCGTGACCCCAGCGGCTGTCGAGTGCGCTAGCCAGCGAACAGATTCTTCGCCCACTTTCAGAGCGGCAAGCAGGGTCTTTGCTGACGCGAGCGCTGCCGCAAGGACCCCAACTGCTGCGGCTGTGGCGGCCGCAGTTTCGCCGACGGGGCCCTCCAATGCTTCGGTGACCGCTGCGGTCATCTGCTCAATTTCTGCCGGGACGGTACATTCCGCTGCTGGATCATAAAGGCCAGTTTCGTTGGTGGTGGCCTCAGCCTGTGCGTCCCGGACGACGTCGAAATACTTGCTGTTCGGTTCGAAGAGGACTGCCATGCCGAGTCCCTGGCGGGCAATCTCGGCGTTGACCAACGTGCCGTTCTCCAACACCACCGCTGCAAGCACACGATCGTATTGGTCGGTCCTTTCGACATCAAAATCCAGACCCACCGGCGTGCCGGGAGGAAGTGTGAGCTCTAAGAAGGCTGTCGCTTCGGGGCCGAGGCATTCAACTGCCTTGTCGGGGTGCTTGGTTTCTGGTGTATCTACATTGAGCAAGCGGACAGTTTGATCTTCGTTGTTGAAGTTGATTACCAAAGTGTCGCCATCGATAACCCGGACGACTTCGCCAGCTTGGGCGTCTGCGCTCGCGGGACCGCACCCTGCTATCCCCGCGACAACTGAAGCGGCCAGGACTATCGCGATCAGAAAGCGTCGTCGTTTGTGTCCGAATGATCCCAACAATGGGTTAGTCCCTTGCATTGATTCCCCAAAATGCCATGGCCTGAAAGCACGAGTGATGAACTGATCATACGGTCAGCAGTGTGTTGTTTGCCTGTCCAGTGCGCCGCGTCGACCGGCAGGTCCAGGACCACGAGAATCTGGCTAGGACCGCGCAGCGGCGAGCACCCCAAGGGTCGCCACGGCCGCCATGGCCAGCGCCATCGCCGGATAGCCACCCAGCAGTCCGGCGAGAAGGGGTCCTGCCGCCGGCGCCAGCGCGCCCACCGCCGTCACAGGGGCAACAAACACGCCCTGAACGGCACCGAAGTTCGACGTTCCCCACCGGTCCGCAACGGCTGTTGCCTGAAGGAGGGTCACGGAGCCACGGACCGCGCCTGCCAGAACCGTCACACCGATGAGCAAAAGCACCGGACCGGGCAGCAAACCCAGCAGCCAAAGGCAAGAAGCGCCAGCGGCCAGAAGGAGCACCGCGCGGCGCACCGGGTTCGCGCGCCCGGGAAGGACGGCGAAGAATAGTCGGCCCACCACCTGGCCCACCCCGATCAGACTGAACGCGAGGACAGCGGTCCGGTAGTCGAACCTCCGTTCCAGGAGGAGCGGAATCAGATTGAAGGTCACCGCGAAAAGTGCCAGAGTTGCCGCGGCGACTGCCACCTGCAGCATGATAAATCGGCGGTTACGAGTCGTCGCCCGGACCTCACGGGTGACTGAACGCCGCGTCTGGGGTGGTGACGGCACTGACCAATGGGCGTTGAGAAAGAACCAGTGGAGCGGGATGGTCACAAGAGCCAAAGCGCCCGCGAGCACCACGTAGGCCGTCCGCCACCCAACACTCTCGATCAGCAGTGCCGTCAAGGGGGCATAGATGGGAGACGCAAACCCTGCCACCAGCGTCAGCGTAGTCAGTGCACGCACCCGGGCTGGCCCATACCAGCGGGTGAGCACCACGAACGCAGGCTGGTAGAAAACCGCAGCTTGAGCGAGCCCCGCAACCAACCACCCAGCAACAAAGACCGGTAGATTCGGAGCGGACGCCACCAGCAGCAATGCCGAGACGCCGATCAGGCTGCCGGCCACCATCAAACGTCGTGGTCCGCGTCGATCCAACTGCCGACCCACCCAGATCCCGACCACCGCCGACACGATCAGGCCCGCAGAGAACGCCGCGGTGATCGCCGCAGCACTCCACCCGGTGTCTTCCTCAATCGGGACCACCGCCACCGGCAACGAGTAATACAACAACCCCCAGCTCGTGGTCTGGGTAATACACATCGCGGCAAGCCCGCCACGGGGTCGGCGCTCTACCCCTTGCGTCATTGGATCACCGGTTACCCTCGCCAGAGGCCGGGGTGATCAGCTCATCCCACAATGATGCGTCCTGACCCCCTGATGCCTCCCGCAACAGCAACCTCCCGGTAGATTCGAGATGGCGACGCATCGCTGCGCCAGCGGCAACCGGATCGCCGTCGTCAATCGCATCAAGGATTGGCCGGTGCTCGCGATACACCTCGTCAAGGGACCTCGACCTTTTGATCGTCGAGGCACCGACCAGTCGCGTGGCGTCGCGAAGATTCTGGATGATCCGGGTAGAGCGCGCGTTGCCGGCGAGCTCCAGCAGCAACCCATGCAGCCGCTGATCATGGAGCATGAACGCACCCTCGTCCCCAGCGAGCACCGCTGCCTGCATCGCCGAGTGCTCGGCGTGCAGAGCAGATCGATCAGAGTCACTGGCGCGGGCGGCCGCACGCTCTGCTGCGGGAACCTCCAGAGCCAGCCGGACGGCGAAGATCTCGGTCAACTCTCTGGCTCCGGGAAGAATCACCCGGAACCCACGATTGCGCTCGAACGCCACCATTCCGGTTTCCGCCAGCCGCAGCAGTGCATCGCGCACCGGGCTGCGGGAGACGCCCAGCTCCTCGGCCAGCCGGTACACCGAGTACAGCTCACCCGGCACCAGGGTGCCATTCCGGATACTTTCACGCACGGCTTCAATGGTCCGGTCAGTGAGGGACGGCGTCCGAGCGTCGGGTGAGTGGGCGTCGTCGGCTGGTGACATGACTCCAAGGGTAATGCGCGACGAGTGGACTGGACACGATGAGTAACATGTTACTCATGGCGACGACGCTCACAGCACCCACCTCCCTGGTCTCCGAACTTCATGCCAGGGGCGTTCCCGACGCGAGGACCGATGCAACCTCCCGGGCCGTCTACTCCAGCGACGCGTCTCTGTACCGGGTGCAGCCCACAGCCGTGGTCTTCCCAAGGCATCTCGACGAGGTGCTCGCCACCCTCGAGGTCTGCAGGGAGCGAGGAATCCCGTTCACCTCTCGCGGCGCCGGTACTTCCCTCGCAGGAAACTCCATTGGATCCGGCGTGATCATCGACTTCAGCCGTCACCTGAACAGGGTCCTTGAGTTCGATGCCGCGTCCCGCACCGCCGTCGTCGAACCCGGCACAGTGCACGCCACCCTCCAGAAGGTGGCCCTGGCGAACGGACTGCGCTTCGGGCCTGATCCGTCCACCCATACTCGCTGCACCGTCGGTGGGATGATCGGTAACAACGCCTGCGGATCCAGGGCACTCGCCTATGGCCGCACCGCCGACAACGTGACCCAGCTCGACGTCGTCACCGGCTCCGGCACCCGGCTTCACCTCGGCGCGGACGGCACACCGTCGTCGCCGCAAACCGACGCGCTGCGCTCGCTGGTGGGTGCAGAGCTCGGCACCATCCGCACCGAACTCGGACGGTTCGGTCGTCAGGTCTCGGGCTATTCCCTCGAACACCTGCTGCCGGAGCGTGGCTTCGATCTGCGGCGGGCGCTCGTGGGCAGCGAAGGCACCCTCGCCGTCGTGCTCGAAGCGGGAGTTCGGCTGGTCGCCGATGCGCCCTATAAGACCCTTGTGGTGCTCGGATTCGAGACCATCGGCGACGCTGGCGACGCGGTCACCAGCGTCCTGCCCTTCCACCCCACCGCCTGCGAGGGCCTGGACTCGCGCATCGTGGAGGTGGTCCGCAGCCGCAAGGGACCGCAGGCGGTCCCCGAACTGCCTGGTGGTGCGGCCTGGCTGTTCGTGGAGATCTCCGGGGACGACGACGTCGACGTCGCCGATCGCGCAGGCCGCCTCAGTGCCATCGGTGAAGCCACGCACGCGCTGATCATCACCGACCCACGGGAAGCGCTCGCCCTGTGGCGGATCCGGGAGGACGGCGGTGGTCTGGCGGGCCGGTCCCCGGCGGGCGCGCCCGCCCACTCCGGTTGGGAAGACGCAGCCGTTCCACCGGAACGGCTGGGCGATTACCTCCGCGAATTCGACGAACTGCTGCTCACTCACCACCTGACCGGATTCCCGTTCGGACACTTTGGCGACGGCTGCGTCCATATCCGCCTCGATTTCCCTTTGGGGCATGACGGCACCGCCGGGTTCCGGGCGTTCCTCATCGACGCCGCGAAATTGGTCGCTCGCTACGGTGGCTCGCTCTCCGGGGAGCACGGGGACGGCCGGGCCCGTAGCGAACTCCTGCCCTACATGTACTCGCCCGCTGCGATCTCGCTCTTCGGCAAGGTCAAGGGCATCCTCGACCCGGACAACATCCTCAACCCCGGCATCCTGGTCAACCCGGAACCGCTGGACGCGAACGTCCGGGTCGCCGAAGCAGGCCGGCTGCGATCGGGGCTGGGTTTTGGGTACCTGCACGACGACGGCGACTTCAGCCAGGCGGTGCACCGCTGCACCGGGGTAGGGCTGTGCCGGGCCTCCCACGCGGACAACAGTTCGGTGATGTGCCCGTCCTACCTGGCGACGCGTGAGGAAAAAGATTCAACCCGCGGCCGGGCCCGGGTGCTGCAGGAAATGATCAACGGCTCCGTCACCGGCGGGGCGAAGGGCACCAGGCCGAACTGGCGTGCACCCGAGGTGCATGAGGCCCTGGACCTTTGTCTCTCCTGCAAAGGCTGCGCCTCCGACTGCCCCACCGGGATCGACATGGCCGCCTACAAGGCCGAGGTGTTGCACCAGAGCCATAAGGGCAGGATCCGCCCGGCCTCGCACTACTCGCTGGGCTGGCTGCCGCGCTGGGCAAAGCTCACGTCATTTGCTCCGGGACTAGTGAACGCGGTGCTCCGGCTGCCCGGTGTACGCCAGCTGGGGCTCCGGCTGGCCGGCATCGACCAGCGGCGCTCCATTCCCTTGTTCGCGCCGCAGACTTTTCACGCCTGGTTCAACTCCCGTCCAACCACCGAGGACACCGGACGCCCGCCGGTGCTGCTCTGGGCCGATTCGTTTACGAACAACTTCTCGCCGGAAGTGGGCCAGGCAGCGGTACGAGTGCTGGAGGCTGCTGGCTACGAGGTGCTGATCCCCGACACTCCAGTATGCTGCGGTCTCACCTGGATCTCCACCGGTCAGCTCGATTCGGCTCGGAAGATCCTGCGGTCAAGCATCGAAGTGTTGGGCACCTCGGTGGACCGGGGCATTCCGATCGTCGGCCTGGAACCGTCCTGCACCGGTGTGTTTCGTTCGGACGCCGTCGAACTGCTGGGGCAGGCGACGGCCGGCCGGGTGGCCGCCGCAACGCACACCCTCGCTGAATTCCTTGGGAAGACCCCCGGCTACGCGCCGCCGTCACTTGAAGGGATCACAGTTGTGGCGCAACCGCACTGCCACCACCATGCGGTCATGGGTTGGAGCCCCGACGCAGCGCTCCTCGAAGAGGCCGGCGCCACACTGCAGAAACTTGGTGGCTGCTGCGGTCTCGCCGGGAACTTCGGTGTGGAGCGCGGCCACTATGACATCTCAGTGGCGGTAGCCGAGCAGCAGCTCCTCCCCGCCGTGCGCGGAGCGGGCGACGACGACGTCGTGCTGGCCGATGGTTACTCCTGCCGCACCCAGCTGGAGGATCTGAGCGACCGCAAGGGTATCCACCTGGCGCAACTGTTGGATCAGGCGAACCGACTGTAGATGACAGTCGACGCCGGCCGACCTCAATGGACTGAATCGAGCCGTCGGCCGCTTATCCTGGTGGGTTTGATCCCGAAGAACACGTTGCGCTGTCCGGGAGCCCAGGGTTCGTCGGCGCGGCTGCCCCACAGGGTCGTGAGAAGTCCTGGATCGGTGACGCGTTCGATCGCGCCGTTGATCAGGATGGTCCACCCGCTGCGCGTTCCCGTGTCCAGGTGGTCCAGCTGAAACGCAGCCCGCTCCAGCTGGCTGCGGGCAATCACGCCCTCCTCCGAGGTGCGGAAATACACGCCGCGGTCGTGCACGATGCAGTTCAGCGGGAAGATGGTGACCAGTCCCTCATGCAGGAAGCCGATGCGACCAGTTGTCTGACCTGCCAGCAGTGCCCAGCACTCGTCGGTGCTGAGGGGCTGGGACGCGCGCAACAGCCCCGGCGAATCCCAGAATTCATCCTGATCAAACGGTGTAGTCATTAGTGCCTGTTCTCTCTAGTGAGTGATTGGATGCGCTACCAGGCCCCTAGCGGCGGATTCCTCGGAGGAAGTACAGCATTGGTCCAAGAAAGTTGATGGCGATGGCAGCCGCCCACAGGCTCGTACGCCCGTTGACCTGTGCCTCCGGCCGGTTGGCCAGATCGGCCCATGCCGTGGTTGCGAGCGATAACTGCACGGACCCCAACGCCAGCACAGCAGTCTGCTGCTTCACCGTCAGGTCCTTCCACCTCCTGGGTCCTGACCTTTTCATCAGGGGATCACCGCCCCGCCTGAACCAGCCGAACTACTGCGCCGGCGACGAGGCCGAGGCCCGCGGCAACCGTTACGCCCAGCGCACCAAAGCCGGCGGCCAGGGCGAGGCCTCCACCGGCCACCACCCCCAGCGCAACATACAGGTCAGGATCAATGAGTTGCGTTTCCATTTCCCCACTGTAGCTTCGCTGATTCGGCGCTGGTAGGGCCTTTAGTCCGGAAACTGACCCTCATCGTTCCGGACCACTGGGCAGATTGGGGCCTTATGGCACTGGAGCGCACTGCCCCTAGGCAACAGGGTGGAGATCATGAGCTTGCAGCCGGTACTTAGTCCTGCCCAACTCTCCACCATCCATGCCTGGTGGCGGGCGGCCAATTATCTCTCAGTCGGGCAGATCTACCTGATGGATAACCCCCTCCTTCGGGAACCGTTGAGGCCTGAACATATCAAGCCCCGGCTGCTGGGCCACTGGGGGACTACCCCTGGGCTGAACTTCATCTACGCACACTTGAACAGGGCCATCATGGCGCGTGATCTGGACATGATTTACATCATGGGTCCGGGGCATGGTGGGCCGTCTCCAGTCGCGGCAGCGTGGCTCGAAGGCACTTACAGTGAAACCTACCCGGAGGTTTCACTGGATGTGACCGGTATGCGTCGCCTGTTCCACCAGTTCTCCTTCCCGGGGGGCATCCCTAGCCACGTGGCTCCGGAAACCCCTGGCTCCATCCACGAAGGAGGGGAACTTGGCTACGCCCTGTCCCATGCGTACGGCGCAGCTTTCGACAACCCTGAGCTCACCGTTGCAGCGGTGATTGGCGATGGAGAGGCCGAGACCGGACCTCTCGCGGCAAGCTGGCATTCCAACAAGTTCGTTGACCCCCGCAGAGATGGTGCCGTCCTGCCGATCCTTCACCTCAACGGTTACAAGATCGCCAATCCGACCATCCTGGCACGAATCAGTCACGAGGAGCTGGACGATCTGCTGCGCGGATACGGCCATGCCCCGCACTATGTTGAAGGCTCGGATCCGGATCAGATGCACCAGGACTTCGCCCGCGTACTCGATGCCTGCCTCGACGAGATCCGGGACATTCAGTATCGGGCGCGCGTCGAAGGCCAGGCTGAACGCCCCCGATGGCCCATGATCGTGCTCCGGTCGCCCAAGGGGTGGACCGGCCCCGTTGAAGTTGATGGGGTGAAGGTGGAAGGGACCTGGCGTGCGCATCAGGTGCCCTTCAGCGAAGCGCGGGAGAACACCGAGCACCGGGTGATCCTCGAAAAGTGGATGCGCAGTTACCGTCCGGAGGAGCTGTTCAACGACGACGGCACGCCGGTCGCGAGTATCAGCGGATTGCACCCGGACGGTCCCCGACGGATGAGCGCCAACCCCCACGCCAATGGAGGGATCTTGCTTCAGGACCTGCACATCCCGGATTTCCGGGGCTACGCGGTCCAGATCACCAGCCCAGGGACGGGCGCGGTCGAGGCGACGACGGTGCTCGGTACCCTGCTTCGGGACGTGATGAGCGCAAACATGGAATCTTTCCGGGTCTTTGCCCCAGACGAGAACAACTCCAACCGATTAGGTGCGATCCTCGAGGCTACGGGCCGGGCATGGAACGCCGAAACCGTTCCCGGAGACGATCATCTGGCCCGCGACGGAAGGGTAATGGAGATCCTGTCCGAGCACACGTGTCAGGGGTGGCTCGAAGGCTACCTACTCTCCGGTCGACACGGGTTCTTCTCGTGCTACGAGGCGTTCATCCACGTTGTCGATTCGATGTTCAACCAGCACGCCAAATGGTTGAGCACCGCTAACAGCATTTCGTGGCGCCGCCCGGTGGCCTCCCTGAACTACTTGCTGACCTCTCATGTGTGGAGACAGGACCACAATGGGTTCTCGCACCAGGATCCAGGGTTTATCGACCACGCGGTCAATAAGAAAGCTGATGTTGTCCGCGTGTATCTCCCGCCCGACGCGAACACGCTCCTGTCGGTGGCCGACCACTGCCTGCGCAGCCGCCAGTACGTGAACATCATCGTTGCAGGTAAGCAGCCTCAGCTGCAGTACCTCGATATGGAGTCGGCAATCCAGCACTGCACCAAAGGAATTGGCATCTGGGACTGGGCCAGCTCTGATGCAGAGGAGGAGCCCGACGTCGTCATGGGCTGCGCCGGCGATGTCCCGACGATGGAAACGCTGGCCGCGGTCGAGATCCTACAGACCCACTTCCCGGACCTCCGGATCCGGGTGGTCAATGTGGTGGATCTGATGCGGCTGCAAGACCAGACTGCACACCCCCACGGTCTGTCCGGACCGGAGTTTGACTCGCTGTTCACCTCGGACAAGCCAGTGATCTTCGCCTACCACGGGTATCCTTGGCTCATCCACCGGTTGACCTACCGTCAGACGAATCACGACAACTTCCACGTGCGCGGATACAGGGAAGAAGGCACCACCACGACGCCGTTCGACATGTGTGTGATGAACCAGATCGACCGTTTCAACCTGGCCATCGACGTGATTGACAGGGTCCCTCGCCTGAAGGACATCTCCTCCCACTTCCGTGAGGAGTTGAAGAACAAACTGATCGAGCATCGGCAGTACATCCGAACCGAGGGTGAGGATATGCCCGAGATTCGGGATTGGGAATGGACGCCCAGGCCCTGACTGCTAGTTCCCGGGATGCCGGGAGATCAGAATGTTTCCTTTGGCGTGGTGGAGAATGGCCTGCGCCGTGGAGCCAACAGCGCCAATGAACTTCCCCTGTCCGGTTTCGCCGACCACCACAATCCGCGCCGATGCGGCGGCGTTGAGAATGGTGCCAGGTACCGAGTGGCCGGTTACCAGGGCCGGTTCGATCTCGAGGTCCGACACTGCGGCCCGTGCCCGGAGCACAGCAGCGGAGAGAATCTGCATGGCCAACACGTCCGAGCCCGGGTACGAGTGATTGCGCCCAAACAGGCGGACATCATCCCGCACGTGCATGATCTTCAGTGGCGCCCGCCATAGTGCCGCCAGCGCGATCGCATCGTCCAGTGCAGTCTCACTCTTTGGCGACCCGTCGACCCCGATCAGCACAGGCCCAGTCGAGGCCTCCTTAGCGCGAACGACCGCCACAGGACAGTGAGCGGTAGTTGCCAGTTTCAGGCTGACCGAACCAACGAGAAGACCCAGGAATCCGCCCAGTCCGCGGCTACCGACAGTCACCAGATGGGCATCCTGTGACGTCCGGGCGAGGACTTCCGACGGGACCCCAGAGATGAGGCTTGTCTTCACATCGAGCCCGGGAGCCAATCGATTCGCTTCAATTTCACCTTCGGAAAGGACAGCCTCGGCAGCATGCTTGATTCCGCTGTCCGCGATGCCCTCTACTGGCCCGAGATCATGGGTGAGCAGGGGCCAGATCCACCCATGCACTACATGCAGCGTGCGCTCCTCCAGCACCGCCTGTGCTGCCGCCCAGCGCAGAGCTAGCCGTGACTGATCCGAGCCGTCATATCCGACGACGATGCTTTCCTTCATGAGGTGCCGGGCTTTCCAGCTGCTGATTCGTCGGTCGTCGCGCCGTGGGCGATCAGCACCGGACACTGTGCATGTTCGGCGACAGCGGAGCTGACAGACCCGAGCAGCAGTGCGGCGAACCCGCCATGTCCTCGGCTTCCGACGATAAGCATCTGCGCGCCCTGACTCTCGTCCAGGAGCACTCGTGCCGGCGACCCCTGACGGGTCAAGGCACTGACTGTTGCGGGCGGATCGCCGACGAAAGCCTTTGAAAGTGACTCCGACAGTATGGTCTCGGCAACGCTCTTCGGATCCCAGCCGGAAATTGGGAACTCGTAATAGGTGTATGGGACCTGCCACGCTGCCACGGCTCTGATGGTAGTGCCGACCGTGGGAACGAGGCGTGCGGCCCACTGCAACGCGAGGATCGAGGACGGCGAACCGTCGACTCCAACGACAATGAATTTTTCCGGGCTGGGGTGGTCATTCATTGAGTTGTCCGTCCGTTGTGAGCGGGGCTTGGCGCGCAGTTGCGCACGGGTCCTTGGTACCCAGCATCCATTGATCGGCTGGAAGCTCACAGGGGCTTTGGTCCCGTATCGCCCCGGCGGCGGTCGAACCTGGGTCATACCCCTTCCTGTTTCACCCAATCTCCGGTGAAGCAGCCGGATACTGTCCGGATTCTGGGAGGGGTTGGGCGGCCCGGTTTCGGACGACGTGGCTTCGGGCATGTTCGACGGCGGCGTCCAGAGCGGTAAAGAGATGCTTTTGGTGACGCAGGGATTGGAGTACCCCAACTTTGGTGATCAGACGAAGGTGACGGTCCTGGACTCCCTTGACCAGCACTGTGATTCCGCGGCGCTCAAGGGTGTTCACCAGGTCAGCGATGACGCGTGCCCCTGTCGCGTCCAGCGACTGGAGCTGGGACATTCTGATGATTACCACCTCAACATTGCGGGTGTCGCTGACCCGATCCAGCACCCGTTCCGCGGCGGCGAAGAAAAGTGCACCCTCGATCCGGTAGATGGCAATCCGCGAGTCGCCATCCTGGGCCGGACCGGAGATTTCTTCGCGGTGGACCCCGCCGGACTTTACCAGCGACCGTAGCGCGAAGAAGGCTGCCACCAACACCCCGATGCCCACCGCCTGGATCAGGTCGAACGAGACGGTGACAACTGCTGTCACGATGAGCACCACGGTATCGCCGCGGGTTGAACCGACCACGCTGCGCAGTGTGGAAAAGGAGACCATCCGCACGGCGGTAACCATCAGGACACCAGCTAACGCGGCCAGCGGGATTCCTGAGACAGGGCCGGTGGCCAGATAGACCACGAAGAGGAGGACCAGAGCGTGAGTGATTGCCGCGAGCCTGGTACGCCCTCCTGATCGGATGTTCACGGCTGTTCGGGCGATTGCGCCTGTGGCGGGCATGCCGCCGAAGAATCCTGAGGCAACTGAGGCAAGACCCTGGCCAAAGAGTTCCCTGTCTGCATCGTAGGACCCGGTATCTGAGATCGAGGCGGCCACACGTGCGGAGAGCAGTGACTCGATCGCGGCCAGGATGGCGATGGTTGCGGCGGGAGCGGCCAGCACCACGATCAATCCCCAATCCCAGCCCGGCGCTGCTGGGGCGGGTAGGGAATCGGGCAGTGCTCCGATTCTGGCAACGGGCATAGCCAGCACCTGAGCCAACACGCTGGCGACGACGATTCCGACGATCGAGCCGGGAATCCTCGAATGGATTCGTGGGGCAACAATCATGATGAGGGCCACAAGGGCGACCAGGCCAACCGCCGCCATGGATTCTGCGGGGGAGGAAGCGCCGATGGCCTGGAGGGCGGAGATCGCTGAGTTGCTGCTGGGGCCAGCATCCTCGCCAATGGCGGCTGGCACCTGCTGAAGGAAGATGATGACGGCGATTCCCAGGGTGAATCCCTCGATGACGGGCCATGGCAAGAAGGACACGACCTGCCCGAGCTTCAGCACACCAGCAGCGATCACCATCAGACCAGCCATAACGGTGACGAGGGCCAGCGCTTCAATTCCATGCGCCGCTATGACCGGCCCCAATACCACGACCATCGCGCCGGTGGGCCCTGAAACCTGAACGTGGGAGCCACCGAAGACCGCCGCGACCAGCCCCGCGACGACTGCGGTGATGAGACCACTCGCCGCTCCTGCCCCCGAGCTGACGCCGAATGCCAGGGCCAGCGGCAACGCGACGATTCCGACGGTGAGGCCTGCAATGAGGTCGCCCCGCCAGGATCGCGGTACCTGGGAATAGTCCCGGACGGTGGGTAGCAGGGTCCGTAGGGTGGAGAGGGCTCTCACTTGGAGCCGTCGCCAGCGACCGAGTGGCCGGCTGACGCCGAATACTCAAGGTCTTCCTTCGTGGCATGGAGAACGCCCTCGAGGAGCCCCCGGGCAACCGCCAGCAGTTCGGCAACCAGAGGATTGGCAAGCATGTAGAACTGTTGGAGACCCCGCCGCTCCGATTTCACCAGATGATAGCGGCGCAGCACCGACAGGTGCTGTGACAGATGCGAGGCTTCCAATCCGGTAGCTGACAATAGGTCAGACACCGACACCTCGGGTGCGGCAGAGAGTAACTCCAGCACGCGGATACGCACCGGGTGGGCGAGCCCCTTAAAGAGATTCGCTTTCACCTCATAAAGCGGCGCACGAAAATCGGCCATCTTGTAAGTCTCGGGTTGCACGTCCATTGGCATTTCACTCCACTGATTGACTATTTGATCATTCTATCATCCAGGTCAATCTTGAGAGGAAAGCCCTGGGAGCTCGCGGTGCCGGCCGGCTGTACTGGTCGTGCACCGTAGCCATTGAGCCATCCCTCAAAGATTTAGTCGTGGTACTCCGCAAGGTCACCCACCTCCAATGTTCGTCCATCACGGCACACCCTATGGTGGCGCGGGACCAAAGACCCTTACGCCTGGGTGCACCGCGGGTGAGACTGGGATGGCTGCTGCAATACTGTCGCGCTCACTGGGAAGGCAACTTCATGACGTCTGCACCGCTGCGGGACACTACTGAATTGCCGTCCAGCTATCGGACGCATCGTAGCGTCGATTTCAAGAAGGACCGAAAGTTAGCCACCACCATCCAACTGATTTTTGCGCTGGTTGTTCTGGGCTCCGTGGCAGCCGCTTTCCTCTTGGAACTGCCTCTGGGAACGAGCTGGACTCCCGCCTTCACTATCCCAATCACGCTGGGTGCTTGCCTCGCCTACATGGCGATTCACGAAGCAACGCACGGCGTAGTCCTGCAAGCGGTGACGAAAGTGAAGCCCACCTACGCCTTTCGATTTCCGTTTCTGACCACCGGCAACCGCGCTTATCTCACTCGCCAGAATGCAGTGGCTGTCACCGTCGCGCCAGCCATTATCTGGGGAATAGTGCTCATCGCAGCGCAGCTCACAGTTCCGCAGGACTATCTGTTGAGCGCCTACATTCTCCTGACTCTGAACTTTGCTGGTTCGGCCGGCGACTACGTCGAGGTCGCCGTCCTGCTCCGGCAGCCACAGGATGCGTTGGTTAAGGATGATGGGAATCAAATTCATGTGTTCGTGCCGAAGATTTCCCGTGCTGCGAGATGATGCCAGTGGGGATAGCGTGTCGCTCGCTGCGAGGCCGCTCCCATTGACCGCGCATAACCGTTTCTGCCAGCAGCTCCGCCTCGATTGACGTCCCGCATCCCGGGGAGCGGGATAGGAGAGCCGGGGCAGACGACTATCCGCGCCGCTGATGGACCCGACCGGATCGGGCTCTCCGCCGCCGACGTGGCAGTGCGCGTCAAAGGCGGCTTGACCAACGATGCTCCCGATCAATCCAGCCGCAGCCTGTGGGAGATCTTCAGGGCCAACGTTTTCACCCTGTTCAACGCCATCGTCGCCGGAAGCTTCGTATTGCTTCTTATCCTCGGTCAATGGCGGGATGCGCTCTTCGGCTTCGCCGCCGTCGGGAACGCGTTAATCGGGGTGGTGCAGGAGTACAGGGCCAAGAAATCCCTTGACCGACTCGCTGTCCTCAATGCTCCGCGATCCCGGGTGCTCCGGGACGGGGTTGTTCAGGATATTGATGTTCAGGAAGTCGTCAAAGATGATGTGTTGGTGCTTCGCGCTGGAGATCAAGTCACCGCCGATGCGGCGGTGGTGCAGGCGAGTGGCCTGGAAGTCGATGAATCGTTACTCACCGGGGAATCGGAACCTGTCGGGAAGGACGTCGGCGCCGAAGTGTTGTCCGGTTCCAGCGTGGTTAGCGGACAAGGCAGGGCGGTAGTCACCCGGGTCGGTGCTGAGTCCTTCGCAAGCAAACTGACGGCGGAAGCCAAACGCTTCTCACTGGTCCATTCTGAGATTCGTCAGGGTCTCAATCAGGTGCTGCGGTGGATTACCCTGGCACTGCTGCCCGTGATGGCCATTGTCATCAACGGACAGATGCAAAGCCAGGGAGGGTGGCAGGTTGCCATCACAACAGGAACCTGGCGAATCGGAGCAGTGGGCGCCGTCGCGAGCGTCATCGCCATGATTCCGTTGGGCCTGGTGCTGATGACGAGCGTTGCCTTTGCTGTCGGCGCCGTCCGGCTGGCACGCCAAAAAGTGCTCATCCAGGAGCTTGCCGCGGTAGAGGGGCTCGCCCGGGTGGACATGCTGTGCCTGGACAAGACCGGAACACTGACCGTAGGCAAGATCGTGTTCGACGCGGTCCATGACACGGGCAATACCCCGCCGGCCGGATGGAAGCAGGCTCTCGGCTGGTTTGGCGCTGACCCGAACGCCAACGCCACGGCGCGCTGCCTATCCGCGGAATTCCGCGACGAAGGTTCGCTTCGACCGCTCTCCTCAGTCCCGTTTTCCTCCGCCAGGAAGTGGAGCGCTGTGAGCTTCTCCGACGGCACGCCGGCTGCCGGGACGTGGCTACTGGGCGCCCCCGAGATGGTCCTTGACCCAAAGCAACCCGACGCCGGCCGGGCACTTGAGACGGCTGCCGTTCTTGCCGCCTCTGGGTTACGCACGCTGGTTCTGGCACACGCCCCCGGCGCATTGCTCATCGGGGACGACGTCGAAGTGGAGCTTCCGACTGATCACGCTCCAGCGGTTCTGCTCACTTTTCAGGAAAAGGTCCGCCCCGACGCAGCGCGGACCCTGTCCTACTTCAAGGAACAGGGCGTGGAGGTGAAGATTATTTCCGGGGACGATCCGCGGACCGTTGCAGCAGTAGCCAGGAAGGTCGGTGTGACAACCGATGGCGGGTTCGACGCCCGCCAGCTCCCCGACGATCAAGAAGAAATGGCTGAAGTGATGGACCGCCATACGGTATTTGGTCGGGTTACACCGGCCCAGAAGAAGGATATGGTCCGGGCGCTGCAACGACGAGGGCATGTGGTGGCCATGACCGGTGACGGAGTTAACGATGCTTTGGCGCTTAAGGAGGCGGATATCGGGATTGCCATGGACTCGGCAGCGGCAGCGACAAAGGCGGTATCCAGGCTCGTGCTGCTTGATGGGCAATTCGACAGGCTTCCGGGCGTCGTGGCCGAGGGGCGTCGGGTGATCGCCAATATCGAGCGGGTTTCCATGCTGTTTCTGGCCAAAACCGCCTACGCGGTGATCATTTCGATAACCTTTGGCGCACTGCTCTGGGACTTTCCGTTCCTGCCGCGCCAGTTGTCGGCTACTGATGGCATCACCATCGGGATACCCGCATTCTTCCTGGCGCTGATGCCCAACGCTCGACGTTATCGAAGCGGATTCCTGAAACGCTCATTGTCATTCGCCGTGCCCGCCGGGCTCATCATCGCGCTCGCCGTGCTCACCATCAACACCTATTCGCTGTGGGAGGGATCGAGCACTACCGCCGAGCAACGGACAGCTTCAGCTCTCGTCCTGGCCCTCATCGCCCTGTGGGTACTGGTGGTGCTATCCCGCCCGCTGAACCGCTGGCGGGTGTTGATCATTGCCGCTATGTGGGCCGCCCTCGGGTTCGTGCTGGTGGTGCCACCCCTCAGGGATTTCTTTGACTTCACAATGCCCGGGTGGAACCACCTGGCCGCCTCCGCGGTGGTAGCGCTCGCTGGCGCCGTCGCGGTGGAAGTACTGTTCCGGTACCACCGTCAGCGTCTTAACCCGGACGCACTTGAGCATGGGTCTGTGTCATGAGCGTTCACCATAAAACCTGGCACGAGAAGCACAAATCCTCCTTGACCTCCGGCCAACGCGCAGCCGATGTCCTGCGGAATGGGATGGGAAGCTGGCCCTTCGTGGGAGGCTTCATCGGCTTCATGCTGATCTGGGCTGGAATCAATACCTGGGCTCTTGCCGCCGAAGCCTGGGACCCGTATCCGTACATCCTCCTGAACCTTCTGCTCTCGATGCTGGCAGGGCTCCAGGGCGCCATTCTCCTCATTGCCGCGAAAAGACAAGACGCCATCTCTGCTGCCATGGCCCAGCACGACTTCGAAACCAATCTCAAGTCGAAGGAAGAGATTGAGATGCTGATGGCCATCAATGCTCAACAGCTGGAAATTCTGCAGGAGCTCAGGGCCGTAGCCACTAGTGAGGCGAACGAATCCACTGACCGAGCGGTTACCCAAGAACGCCGGGACACGGCATCCGAGACGAACGGGGTCCAAAGCGCCGCGGAAGGGGTCCAAAGACCCTAACGCCAAACCACACCGGCAGGCGACACTGGGGTAGCTGCTGCAATCCTGCCGCACTGACTCGGGAGGCATCTCATGGAAGAATCCAACTCGCCCCGGATCGTTGTGGGTGTTGACGGTTCCGAACAATCAATTGCTGCACTGCGGTTCGCCCGGAAGGTTGCGCCGCCCTTCGGAGCGGTGATCCAGGCCATCAGTACCTGGGACTACCCACCGGAATACGCCGGGTATGTGCCGATCGGGAGCGACAACTTCGACGAGATCACCCAGAAGCGGCTGGATACGGCAGTGCAGGCGGCCTATGGCGAGGACCCCCCTGAGGGTCTGGAGAAGCTGGTGGTCTTTTCCCACCCGTCAAAGGGGCTGGTCAAGGCCGCTGAGGGAGCGGTCATGCTGGTGCTGGGACGACGGGGACACGGGAGTTTCCGGGGACTGCTGATGGGGTCAGTCAGCGGCGCCTGCGTAGCGCATGCCAAATGCCCAGTCCTTGTGGTTGAGGGACCGGCCGGGGAACCGGCGGGGGAGTATTCGTGAGGGCACTGCAGTACCGCACTGTTGGTGCCGCACCCGAACTTGTAGACGTACCAGTGCCCGTGCCGGGTCCAGGTGAGGTCCTGCTGCGTGTCACAGCGGCCGGAGCGTGTCACTCGGACCAGTTCATCATGGACCTCCCCGAGGATCAGTACATCTATGGGCTGCCCCTCACTCTGGGGCACGAGGGAGCTGGCACCGTCGAGTCGTGGGGTGCGGGGGTGTCGGGGCTTCTGGTTGGCGACGCGATGCTGGTTTACGGGCCCTGGGGTTGTGGGCGCTGTTACACCTGCGCCCAGGGCAGGGAAAACTACTGTGAGGTGGCCGCGACGCAGGGGATCAAACCTCCCGGACTCGGGGCCCCTGGGGCGATGGCTGAGTATCTCATTGTTGATGACCCCCGTCATCTGGTGCCACTGGGTGACCTCGATCCGGTTGCCAGTGTGTCGCTGACCGACGCCGGGTTGACCCCCTATCACGCCATCAAGCAGAGCCTGGCGAAATTGGTGCCGGGCTCGACGGCGGTGGTCATCGGTGTGGGCGGTCTCGGTCATGTCGGTGTACAGATCCTCCGTGCATTGAGCGCCACGACGATCGTCGCCGTCGACACGTCAAAGCAAAAATTGGCTCTCGCCCTCGACGTCGGCGCGGACCATGCGCTGCCTCCCGGGGAGGACGCCGAAGTGCAGATCCGCGACCTGACCGGTGGCAAGGGTGCCGCCGCCGTCTTCGACTTTGTCGGTGCCCCAGTGACGACCAGTTTCGCTTCACGGGTAGTGGGTATTGGTGGGGACATCGCCATTGTCGGCGTCGGCGTCGGCACTGTCGACGTCGGATTCTTTTCCACGCCCTGGGACGCCGAGGCCCGGGCCCCCTACTGGGGGTCCAGATCGGAGTTGATGGAAGTGGTGGAGTTGGCGCGCTCAGGAAAAATTAGCGTTGAAGTCGAGGAGTTCCCGCTGTCTGAGGCGCCCGCCGCGTATGAGCGACTGCGTGCCGGTACCCTTCGTGGACGCGCTGTCATCGTGCCGGATTCCCACAAGGCGCCACTGTAATGGAAACCCTGACCTCTCTGTTGACTCCGGATCGACCCATCGTTGTCGCTTTCCGAGATGACGTGACCGGGCCCTTGTTGCTGAGGTGGGCCGCAGAGCGCAGCCAACTCACCGGCCAACCGATCCTCCTGTTGCATGCGCTTCCCGATCCGTCGCTGATGCCGCCAGTGGCTGCAGGAGGGAAGCCGTATGGAAGCCTCCTCGCTGAGGCCAGGCAAGCCATGGATGACGAGTCCCGGCGAGTGTGTAGTGACCACCCCGGCGCCCACGTCACAGCTAACATTCACTGCGGCGATATAGTCGACGCACTGTTGGGCTTTTCCGACGACGCGGCATTGATTGTCGTGGGTGCTGATCGGGTGGACGGCCAAACAGGTGAGTACCTGGGTTCGGTTGGCCAGCAGGTTGCCCTCGGCAGCTTCTCTCCGGTGGTCGTCATCCCCAGGGAAGCGGGCGCTGGTCCCCATTCCACCGCCCGAGGCGTTGTTGTGGGGGTGGACGGCTCGGCGGAGTCCCTCAGTGCGCTTCTGGTGGCTGTCGACGAAGCCGACAGGTCAGAACTGCCCTTGACGGTGGTCACATCTTCAAGCAACCAGCCAGCCAGTGAGGACTTAGCGGTCTCGACGCTTGGCGGTTCGCTCGCCGACCTCCAGGCTGACTATCCCGACGTGGCGGTATCCCGAGTGATCGATACCCTGCGCAGTCCCGATGAATCGCTGGCGTTTCACGCCGCCAGCGCCAGTCTGCTGGTGATTGGCCGGCACGGTCGCGGGGCGAGACCCGGAATACTCCTCGGCTCAGTGACCCACACGCTTTTACTGACTCCGCCGTGCCCCACCATGGTGGTCACTCGTCGCTCGCTACCGGGACCCCCTGCTGTGGAGGGGGTCCCGGTACAACATCGAAGCTTCGGCCAGTGATGCTGGTAGGAACAATCCTCATGAATCGGTCCTTGCGTCCGGGCTCCCAAGGGTGGAGCGGAAGGTGGATGGTTGACATGAGCTCAGCCGTGCGTTGAATAGTTGATGCGTGACCTTTGACCACCACGCTCCAGGCCTGAGAGCCGTCATTCATCACGCCGTCGGCCTCGAAGGCTATCGATGCCCCCTCCGCTTCACGCTGCTTCGATCCCTCAGCAGTTCGGAAGACCAGTGTTCCGTGGTCCACCTGAGCGTTGATCGGAAAAATTTCCGGGTGTCCGTCGACGCACAGGGCTAAGCGTCCGTAGGCCGAATCCCGCAGGAGTTCCCAGCAGGTGTGGACCGGCAGAAAGGATGTGGGTGTAGTCTCGGAGTCCATAGCCCGACAGTATGGTTGGACGCCTCGCTCTGCTAGGGCCGGAAGACCTTATTCGCCGGGTTAGTTAACGCAGGCGCCTTCACATCCAGCACGTTGACGGATTGAAGGTTCGGGGTTCAACTCACTGGAGCCGCACAATGAGCGCCGAACGAACCACCCGGGTTGCTGGCCCCGACGGGGGGACTGAATCCATAAGCTCGATGGTCCACGGCGGCGTAGACCACCTTCTGGCCGGATTTGCGGCGCTGGCCGAGAACCAGGGTTTGCAGACAGTCCTTGAGCGGGTAGTGGCGGCGTCCTGCCGGCTGGTCGATGCGAAGTTTGCAGCTCTTGGCGTCATCGGGCCGGACGGCGTCTTGAACCACTTCATCACAGTGGGACTGGATGAGCACCAGACCGCGCAGATTGGGGCGTTACCGGTGGGGCACGGGGTGCTCGGTTTGCTGATCAGGGAGCCAAGGCCGCTTCGCCTCAAGGACCTACGCCAACACCCGGCAGCGTTTGGCTTCCCGGCGGGTCATCCACAGATGACGTCATTTCTTGGCGTACCAATCAGGGTGCGCGACACAGTCTTCGGCAATCTGTACCTCACCGAAAAAAACGGCGGCGGTGATTTCAGCGAGTCCGACGAGGAACTTACTGTGGCGCTTGCGGCCGCGGCAGGGGTAGCCATCGAGAACATGCGGCTCTTCGAAGCCGAGACCCGCCGGTCCCAGTGGCTGG
>NZ_KI914726.1:0-15079 GCF_000520515.1 Arthrobacter sp. H20 | reverse complement strand
CCCGCCGGTCCCAGTGGCTGGAGCGTGGTCAGGAAGCAGTTCGCGCCCTATTGAATAGTTCGCCGGACCGGAGTCTGAGCGACGTCGAGCTCGTAGCAGAGCACGCGAAGGCAGCGTCGGGTGCAGCACTTGTGCTGATCCTCACTCGTCTGGCCCCCAACAAATCCCTGTACTGCGAGGTGGCGCTCGGACTTCACAGCGATGAGCTTCGAGGCAGGCTCGTAGGTAACGGTTCTGCCCTGCACGATGGGGCGGGCCCTTTTGGCGATCCCACAGTGCTGACGGGTAAGCACCTGTGCAGCGTGCTGCCGAGTTCAGAGACCGAAGCATTCGAAGCAGCGATGTACACACGAATTACTGATAGAGGCAACCAATCCCGGTTCCTGATTATTGTGCGTACCCGGGATGATCCGCCCTTTTCGCCGGTGGATCAACGAATGGCAGCGGAATTCGCCACCCAAATCTCGTCCGCCCTTGAACTGACCCAGATGCAGATCCAACGCGAACAAGATGCTGTTTTCGGCGACCGCGACCGGATTGCCCGGGACCTGCATGATCTGGTCATCCAGCGCGTATTTGCGGCAGGGCTGAGTATCCAGAGTCTGCGCAAACATGTGGTGGGGGAGGAGCCCCTCGCACGGATCGCCTCTGTGACCACTGAGCTTGATGCCACGATCGGGGAGTTGCGGAACACAATCTACTCGCTGCAACCGGTGACGAAGGGCGAAGCTGCGCTGAGTTCGAGGATTCTCGCGCTGGTCCGCCATGCCCTCGACGGGTCACCGGTTGAACCGGTGATTCACTTTTCAGGTCCGCTGGATATAGCGGTCCGGGAGGCCACCGCAACCCAGGTGGAAGCGATCCTCCGTGAAGCCCTCTCCAATGCGCTCCAGCACTCTCACGCCACCACCATCGAGGTGTCCCTGTCCGTGGGAAAACAGTGCCTGAACTTGCGGATCAAGGACAATGGCAGCGGGTTTGCGCAGGGTGGTCGTCGCAGCGGATTAGGAAACATGCAGCAGCGGGCTGAGGGGCTGGGGGGAACAGTCGAGATCGCCTCGCCGCTTGGACAGGGTACGTCGATAGTGGTGGCACTCCCGCTCAGCTGATGCACGTGTCCAGATTGTCACCGAAGGGGACTAGCTGGGTACTGAGCTGGGCCCTTTCGGTGGGCCGGAGATATAAACGGCGGCCTGCGTACGGCGTTGGAATCCCAACTTCGCCAAGACCGAAGACACATAGTTTTTAATGGTTTTTTCTGCCAGAAACAGCTCGACGCCAATCTCCCGATTGGTCATGCCTGCCCCGATCAGAGCAAGGACCCTTTTCTCCTGGACTGTCAGCCCGATGAGACGCGGATCCTCGGGCTGTACGGCAGTGAAACCTGCGACGACCCGTGCCTTGACCTCTTCATCGAACAGGGATTCTCCCCGGGCAGTCCGGCGCACTTTGTCCAGCAGGTCTGAGCCGACAATTTCCTTCAGGATGTAGCCAGCGGCGCCGGCAAGAATAGCACCCCGGACGGCGTCGTCGTCGTCGTAGCTTGTCAGGATCACACACTGCAACGATGGATCCACCGAGCGCACGTCACGACACACTTCTATGCCGTTCCCATCGGCAAGTCGAGCATCCAGGATCGTCACATCCGGCGCTAGAGCCGGGATATGACGGACGGCTTCTACAGCTGATCCGGTTTCGCCGATCACCTCGAATCCCTCCCCTTCAAGGAGGTCCCGGAGTCCACGCCGGACCAGCTCGTGATCATCCAGCAGGAAGACTGTTACCGGTCCGCCGGGCTGTGACGTTTCCTGACTCATCATCGCCTTTCATTGTCCGCTCGTTGTCTTATCATCTGTGATGGCACACGGGACTGGCAGTGCCATAGGACCTGATCATGTGTTGAGGCGTGGAATTATTCGACTGGCAACCGGCTTGCCGTCGAGAGAAACCAGCTGCTCGGGTGATCCACGACTGATCCCCAGCTGGAGCCGGCTGCTGCTGATCAACCTATTCGCTTCATCGCCGTCTCAACCAGGTGCTGGCTGATCGCATTCCTTACTGCGGCCGGACTCTCAGCCACACGTAGCCCCGGGGCGCCAGTGTGATACCCCGGTCAAGGCGTAGTGCAACGTCGTCCAGGATATTGACGACGTCGGGCGCAAACCCGCTCAGTGTCAGCGATTCCACCGTCTGGGGTGTGTCGCTGAAGTTGGCCAGCACCAGGATCGTTGAATTCGCGCCGGGCCGCTGGTATCCCAGCACGCTGCGGTTGCCGGTGGCGAAGTCGATCAGCCGCGTTCCGGCCAGCTCAGGGGAAGCGGCGCGGACCCGGATCATCCGGCGCAGGCCGGCATAGATGGTGCCCGCCGAGGTGGAAGCGTCGTGGCGCTGCGCGTAGCTGTCCGCCGGGAAACGGGGTCGGTGCACCCAGCGGCTGTCGGCGGAGTGGCCATCCTCAAACATGTACTGGTTGTCGTTGAGCTGACCCACCTCATCACCCAGGTACAGCAGAGGGACGCCGCCGGTGCTGAAGATGATCGAGTGCGCCAACAGGATGCGCTCGACGGCGGGGACCTCATCATGTTCCAGCCCGCAGAGTGATGCAGTAGTCCCGGAAATCCGGCAGTCGCCGGTGCGTGGGTTGTCCTGGAACGGGACACCGCGGGCAAAGCTGCCGGGAAACCGGTTGACGTAGAACGAGTTAAGGAACTTCCGATGATCGAAGCCGTTGACGCTCAACTCAGTGGCGTCCTCGTCAGCGAAGGTCCAGCCGATGTCGTCATGGCTGCGCACATAGTTCACCCACGTGGTGCCGTCCGGGATGGTGTGGCGGCGCTGAAGCGCCTGGGCGAGCAGCGACGCATCCCGTGTTGCCAGCGCGTCCCAGATCAACGCCATCTGTAGCGGGTTGTAGGAGAGCTGGCATTCGCCCGGATCAATGTAGCGGGCCACCTCGTCGGGGTGCACAATGGCTTCGGATTTGAACAGGAGCGACGGCGCGGCGAGCCGGCAGACCGCGTTGAACGCCTGCAGGAGCGTGTGTGCCTCGGGGAGGTTTTCGCTGGTGGTGCCGAGCTGTTTCCAGATGAACGCGACGGCGTCCATTCGCAGGATATCGATGCCCTGGTTGGCGAGGAAAAGCATTTCGCGGGCCATCGCCCGGAAGACCGCCGGGTTGGAGTAGTTAAGGTCCCATTGGAAGCTGTGGAAGGTGGCCCACACCCACCGCCCGTCTGGGGTGGGGACGAATGACCCAGGATGATCGTCGGGGAAAATCTCGCGGACGTGCTGCTCGAAGGCGTCCGGCATGGTGCGGTCGGGGAAGATCCAGTAATAGTCGGAGTATTCGGGGTCTCCCGCCGCGGCCTTGCGGGCCCAATCGTGCTCATCCGAGGTGTGGTTGAAGATGAAGTCGACCACCAGGGAAATGCCATTGGCGCGCAGGTCAGCTGCGAGAGCGCGCAACTGCTCCATCGAGCCGAGCGCAGGGTTCACCTCGCGGTAGCTGGAGACGGCATAACCGCCGTCGGAATGCGGCTCGGGGGCCAGGAAGAGCGGCATCAGGTGCAGGTAGGTGAGGCCCAGTTCCTTGAAGTAGGGGATCTTCGCGTGAACGCCGTCAAGGTTACCGGCGTAGCGGTCCACGTAGCAGACCCCGCCCAGCATGGAATTGGAGAGGAACCAGCCGCCGTTCGCCTCTGTGGCTGCGTCAACGGCCTTGAGGTCGGTGGGGCGTTCCTGCCACGAGCCGGCCGCTTCGAGGACTAGGTGGGTGAGCTGGTCCAGCCAGTCGTTCTGCGGGCCATAGAGGGAATGGAACAGGCGGCACAGCTCGGGGAAATGCTCATCGAACCGGCGCAGGAAGGCGGTGCTGTCGTCGTCGATCGCCTGCTTCGGCTGGGCGGCGAGGGCCGCGAGTACGTGCTGCCGGGCCTGCTGGTCAACGTGCTCGTCCATGGAGAAGCGTCCCTTTCGTGAATCCTTGTCCTACTGCTCCATCCTTTCACTCTTCGAAACGCGAGCAGGTCCGCCGTCGCTTTCCTCTCAAGGGGAGCGACGGCGGACCCAGCGATGGGGTTAGATGATGCTTCGGCCAGCCTTCCGGGATTCAGCCCAGTCCTTCAGGAAGCCCCGGCAGACGGTCCACAGGACGCCTGCAACGATGACGGGCCAGATCAGCACGTACACGGTAAGAAGAATGGTTTCCATGGTGATCTCCTACTTTCGGGCGGACAGCGTGGAGCCGTCCAGATCGTCGTCGGGGGTCTCGCTGTCAGGGGTGGCCTGGCCGTCGTCGGCCACTGGGTCATAATCGCCGATGCGCTGTTTGATCAGGGCAAAGTCGAAGCTCTGGTTGCTCCTGACTGACATTAGGTAGCAAATGATCGTGCTCACGGCGTAGGCCACCAGGGACCCGGTGAGGACCGTGTAGTCGTGTAGAAACCCGATGACAAACGGTGCCGAGACGACAGCTGCCAGGGCGCCGACAATTTTTGCCGGTGTCAGGCCGAAGAAACCAAACACCATCAGGCCCAGGACAATGCCGATCCCGGCGGCCGACAGGATGTCGAAGACAATGCCGGTGGCACCGTCCATCGAGAACCAGGAGAACCTGACGGGGATAAAGACGGCCAGCGCCACGATCACCGAGGTGGTGAAAGCCTTATTGGTCACCTTGTTCCAGTAGAAGCTCGCGATGACGGGGAACACCAGGGCGCCCCACAGGGCTCCCACAAAGACCAGTAGATCGAGGATATCCATCTGCTGACTGGCGAAGATCAGGGCCGCAGCGGTGGCAACAATCATGGTGATCCGGCCCACCAGAAGCATGGTCTTCGGATTAGCCTTCTTGGCAATGTTCTTGCCGTAGACGTCCGCCATCATGATCGATGACAGTGCTGACAGGTCCGAATCGGCGGTCGAGGAGAGAGCGCCGAGAATCATGACGAAGAACAGGCTTAGCAGCACAGGCCCGAGGTAGGTCGACGCCATCTGAGGGATCAGGTTGTTGACGTCGCCGCCAACAGGGCTGACGCCCAGGTACAGGGCCATCACGCCGACCATGCCGATCCCGATCACGGTGGCGCCGTAGCCGACAGTCGCTGTGATGAAGGTCTTCTTGATCAGGTCCTCGCGGACGGCAAAGAGCCGCTGCGCAATGGTCTGGTTGCCGATGGCGTAGGCCAGGACCGCTGCGATATACGGTGCGCCCTGGTTCAGGAACGCGTCGCTGGAGAAGAAGTTTGACTGCTGCGCGGTGAGGTTACTGGCGCCCTGCTCGAACATGCCGGGTCCGCCAGCGGCGAAGAAAACCACGGGAATGATGATGGCGACGGCGCCTAGCATGGCAACCACCTGGGCGAAGTCTGTCAGGACGGAGGCCCGGAAGCCTGACCAGAGGGTGTACATCAGCACACCCACTGCGACCGCCAACACACCCTGGCCGAAGCTAAACGGGGAAAGCAGTGCCACGAGGGCGCCGCCGGCGATGAAGTTGGAGGTCAGGCTGATGACGCTGCCGACAATGTTTGAGCCCGCGAGCATCAGTTGGCTAGACCGGCCGTGGCGGGCATGCATGACCTCGGCCAGGGTGTGGGCTTTGGGTGCGACGGCGCGGATGCGCTTGCCGAACGGGTAGATGAACAGAATCATCAAGGCGCCCCAGAGCCCATAGTGGATAGGCCCGGAGATGCCGTAGGTGTATCCGGCGGTGGCGGATGCGTACATTGATGAGGCCCAGATCCAGGTAGCTGTCATGCTCGCCGCGGAGATGCCGAAGCCCACCTTGTTGCCAGCCGTCATGTACCCATCGGCGTTTTCCTTCTTCTTGCCAATATAGGCGGACACCAGGAGGGTTCCGCCGTACAGCAGAACGAGGAGCAGAATCACCATCCATCCACTCAGTTGATACAAATCAGCGTCGTTAGGCACTGTCATCCCTTCGTCACGACGAGTAACGCTTGCAACTCGACATCGTCATCACGCTGGCCTCCTGTGGGCCGTCTCCTCCGCAAGCGTTTTCAGGCGCGGAGACCGAGCCCAAGTCTTGGGCGCAAACGCGTCAATCCCGTAGACAATTACCTGAGGCAATCAAACAGAGCGCATAGCTCGGTCCTTCGGCGGCGCGCGGCCAACCGATTTGTGGGTGTCGTCCACCCATACGGGGGCAGGAACGCTGCAATCTTCACCGATAATCAAGCCCAATTGATGGGGAAACGGTTACTCGCGGGCAGGCGTCCTGCAACGCAGTCAGGCTAGCATGCTTCTTCGGCGGACCCGAGGGGGTGCGGGCAGGGCAAAGTGCATGAAGACGCCGTGCGGGTTCAGGCGGTAGTCGGCGACCGGCTGGGATTCGGTGAACCCATGGCGTCGCTAGAGCCGCCTGGCCGGTGGGGAATACTTCATGGGTTCCGGTCTTGAGGTACCAGTGCAGTGGCTGCGCGACGTCGTCGCGCGCTGGGTTGCCCAGCCCGATCCGGATCACGGGTGTCTCCTCACCCGCCGAAGCGGTGGTGCCTAGTCTTCGCTGACCTGGTGACGGAACCGGTCACGCTTGATGTGAAGATCCCACAGGATCTCGGCGAGGACGCTGGGATCCTTCTCCGGGTCGCCGGCTTCGATGCGTCCACCGATGATCAGCTGGGATACCTGAATGCCTTCCTCTCCGAGAACCTCGTTGAGAAGCTGGGCATATGCTGCCTGGCCGGCGAACGCCACCGAAGTGCCGGTGACATTGCGTCCCGGCTTGACCGCGGAGCCGCCGTTGACGAAGAGGATGGTGCCGCGGTTTTCGCCGAGGAACCGCATGCCGGGCACTACCTGGTGGACGGCGGCTACGGGTCCGTAGATGGAGAACTCAATGGGGCCGACCAGGTCAGCTGGAGTGGTTTCCAGTACCGGTCGCATGAAGTCCTTCTGCGGCAATGGGCTGTACTGGAGGACCTCGATGGGGCCGAGAGTTTCGGTTACCTGTTCCAGCGCCTTGGAGATGGAGGCTGGGTCACGTACATCAGCAGTGAATCCCTTCGCGTGAACCCCATCTTTGGCGAGTTCGTCAGCCAGGGCGTCGAGGCGGCCCTGGTTCCGTGAGATGAGGCCAACCGAGTAACCTTCGGCGCCAAACTTGCGCGCGACGGCGGCTCCGAGACCCGATCCTGCTCCGATAATTGCAATGGTTGTCATGCTTTGTGCAAGTGCTCAGTGGGCTGAGGTATTCCCTCCTCTCGTGTCGGCGCCTGTGAAGCACTGGCTTCTGGACCTAGCCGCGGTCGGTGTAACTGCCTTCCGTCCGGTCACCGGTGCGGCGGCGTGACGAGGTTACGTACGTGCCGCGTGCCGTCAGCGGACCAGCGGCGTCAGTGGTGACGTAGGTTCCCTCGGTCGATATGAGGGGGCGGCGGGTGGTGACGTAACGTCCACCGAGCAGTGGTCGCGGCTGGGTGGTGGATGCCGTGCCGGGTACCGATGGACGAACGGCGGCCGTGTGAGCGGGGGCGGTGCGGTTCAGTAATGACATGGTTGATCTCCTTTTGGGCGCGGTCGAGTGCTAACACTGTTCAGCGTTGAATCGGTGAATTTGGGCAGCACCAATCGCGGAGGGCCGCGTCAGGTGGCCATGTTGTAGAAGGTTGGTCTAGCCGGTAGTTGGTAAACCGCTGGTCTGGCAGGCCCGGCACAGTCCGTTGAAGGTGACTTCAGCCGAATAGATGGTGAAACCTGAATCATCGGACGGGGTGAGACAGGGCGCCTGACCAATCACGCAGTCAACATCCTGAATCAACCCGCACCCAACACATGACAGGTGGTGATGGTTGTCGCCCACCCTGCATTCGAACAGGGCCGGTGAGTCGGGTGGATCGAAGCGTCTGACTAGTCCAGCGCCGGTGAAGGACGCCAGAATGCCGTAGATAGTCTGGGCGGAGGTTCCGCTCAGGGTTTTTCGTACCTCGGCAAACACCTGTTCCACGCTGGAATGCGGTGCGTGCTGGAGGACCTCCAGCACGGCGACGCGCGGGGCCGTCACCTTCAGGCCTGAAGCCCTGATGGAGCTCTTGAGCTCCTCGGAGTGAGTCTGCGGTTCAGTGCCGGTGGCCATGCCTCAACCGTACCAGTTATTTTGAATAGGTCAAAACAACTATCACGATAGCCTTGGGCAGTGAGTGAAACCTACCGGTACGACGTCGAGGTGCTGCACCTGCCTCGTCTCCCCAGCGCACGCCTACTTCGGCCGCGCCCGCGATGGCGCTGCCGATGTGCCCACGGCCGACGCCGACCGGGTAGAGCTCGTGGCGGGCAAGGGAATCGTGGGGGACCGGTTCTTTGGGAAGGCCGCGCACATGGATGCAGCGGTTACGCTCATGGCCGTGGAGGCGCTCGATGACATTGCTGCCGAGTTGGACACCGCACCTTTTGACCCCCTGCTCACCCGCCGGAACGTGATCCTGCGGGGCGCTGAGTTGCATCCTCTGCTGGGTCACGAGTTTGAGCTCGAATCCCAGGGCGATGTGGTGCGCCTAATGGCCGGTCGCCCCGCGCACCCCTGTGCCTGGATGGATCGGATGCTGGCGCCGGGCGCTCACGCGGCAATGCGTGGGCGCGGGGGAGTGCGTTGCCAGCCGCTCACGAGCGGGGTGCTGCACCACGGCAAGGCCGTGCTGATCAGTCCGATTCTGCTGGAGCCACAACGCGCAGGTCAAGCGACCCTCCGGCGTTCGTCACGGTTGCCCTGACAAAATTATCGTGGGGCCCAAGGAATACGTCGTCGTTCGCTGACGTTGGGGAAGAGGAACCAAAACTTTCCAGCAACCCAACCTGCAGGAGCTATTTATGCCTACTACCGTCAACGCTTATGCGGCACCATCCGCCTCTGAGGACCTTATCGCTACCACCATCGAACGGCGCGATGTCGGCCCCGATGATGTGCTGATCGATATCAAGTTTGCCGGGATCTGCCACTCCGACATCCACACTGTCCGCGGCGACTGGGGACCCCAGTCCTACCCGCTGGCGCCAGGCCACGAGATCGCCGGCATTGTCACCGAGGTCGGTTCCAACGTCAGCAAGCACTCGGTTGGCGACCGTGTGGGCGTGGGCTGCATGGTGAACTCCTGCGGCGAGTGCAAGAACTGTGAAGCCGGCGAAGAGCAGTACTGCCTCAAGGGCAACACCGGCACCTACGGAGCTGAGGACCGTGACGGCTCAATCACCCAGGGCGGTTACTCCACCCACGTTGTCGTGACCGAGGACTTTGTCGTCCGGATTCCCGAGGGCATCGAGCTCGACGTCGCCGCGCCACTGCTGTGCGCTGGGATCACTACGTTCTCACCCCTGAAGCACTGGGGAGCTGGACCGGGCAAGAAGGTTGCAGTCGTCGGGCTGGGCGGGCTCGGCCATATGGCCGTGAAGCTGGCCGCCGCAATGGGCGCCGAGGTCACAGTACTTTCGCAGTCGCTGAAGAAGCAGGAAGATGGGCTGCGACTGGGCGCGAGGCACTACTATGCCACCAGTGACGAGAACACCTTCTCTGAGCTCGCCGGATCCTTCGATCTGATTATCAACACGGTCAGCGCGACCCTCCCGATCAGCGACTATCTAGGCCTGTTGGCCCTCGATGGCGCACTGGTCAACGTGGGAGCACCGGCGGAGCCGCTGCCAGTCAACGCATTCGCTTTGATTGGCGGGCGCCGGTCCTTCGCCGGATCCATGATCGGCGGCATCCGCGAAACCCAGGAGATGCTCGACTTCTGTGCCGAGCACCACCTGGGCGCCGAGGTAGAGGTCATCTCCGCCGACAAGATCAACGAGGCCTACGAGCGCGTCCTCGCGTCGGACGTCCGATACCGCTTCGTCATTGACACGGCGACGCTGAACTAGCGTTTGGTGTTGAGGAACCCCCGGCGGGAGCTACTCCCGCCGGGGGTTCTCGCGTTAAACTGGGGTCCATGACTGTGCACCTGAATATCACCGACGATCCCGCCGCCGACCGGCTGCTGTCCGAGGAGCCCCTAGCCCTGCTGATCGGAATGCTGCTGGACCAGCAGGTGGCGATGGAGACCGCGTTCGCCGGACCCGCCAAGATAAAGGAGCGGCTGGGCACGTTCGACGCGTCGACGATTGCCCACAAGGACCCGGATGCCTTCGCTGAGCTGTGCCGCACGCCGCCAGCCGTTCACCGCTACCCCGGAAATATGGCGGCACGTATTCAGACCCTTTGCGCCACGCTCCTGGAAGACTGGGATGGCGATGCGTCCCAGATCTGGACCCGCGACAACCCCAACGGCCGCGAGGTCTACAAACGGCTGAAGGCGCTGCCCGGCTTTGGCGACCAGAAGGCCAGGATCTTTTTGGCACTCCTAGGCAAACAGTACAGGTACGACGGCGACGGCTGGCGTGCGAGTGCTGGCGCCTATGGTGAGGAGGGCAGCTTCCGATCCGTCGCTGACATCGTCGACCCGGAGTCGCTGACCAAGGTGCGCGAGACCAAGCGCGCGGCGAAGGCGGCAGCCAAGACGAAGGGCTGACCTACCCTTCGGCGTTCGCGTCCTGACCCATGGGCGCGCCCCGGAAGAGCGCACCCCCAACCCCTCCGCCGAGAAGTTACATCTGGCGACTCGGCGGAGGCTCAGGCGCGCCAGACCTAACTTCTCGGCAGTGGTTCGGCGCAGGGGCGAGGTGATGCCTAGCTGGCCGCGGACGGGGCCGACGGCGAAATCGGCTTCTCCTCGCGGAGGGCAGTCCAGAACGCCGTGGGCTCTGTTTCAATCAACGCTGAGATGTCTTTGGTAATGAGGCGCGTTTTGGTCGTGTCCGGAATCACCAGCGGCAGTTGCGGGGTGAGCCAGGGAAGGCCGCAAAGCGGCTGACTTAACACTGATCCCATGCTGTTCGGTCAGCGCTTTGATGCGCTCTACCTTAGCGATGATGTCCGCGGCGGCTTCCCGGTATTCAAAGTGACGACGGGTCAGGATGCCGGAGCTGTCGGGTCCGCCGACGACGATGTCCACGTTGTGCTCAATAGGCAAGAGCGTTGGGCCCACCCGTTCATTCCCGACCACGTTCGGGCGGCGCAGGATTGGCACAGGATCGTCTAAGTAAGGCGGCTTTGTATCGGTGCCGGACTACGATCGACTTGGAATCAGTAAATTGTCGATTCATCGACGCAGACAGTGCCTCCTTTCAACGCTTTAGCCGGCGGGTCCCATTTGCCGAAGGATGCCAGTTTGTCGGGCGCCTTCGAACGGCAGCATTCAGGTGGTCCGAGATCTCCCGACCGCTTGAACCCTCCAACGCCAGCCGCATCACCAGGGAAGTGGATTACCCAAATGCTCCATCCAGCACAAGAACCAGACCCCGACGCTTCAGCAAATGATGCATCAGGCGTGTACGCGCCCATCGAATCGATAGCGGATCACAGTATTTCAGCCTATTGGGAGGCTCATGAGGAAGTGCGGAACAGTATCAGGGGCGGAATGGACAGCCGAGCAGCTACAGAGGCTAGCCTTGAATACTTGGTGAGCTGCGATCCGCTCACGGGTTTCCTCAATAGGGCAGGCTTTCTCACTGAGCTTAGGAACATCTTCATGGAGGGCCCCAGGAAAGAAGCGACCATTGGGATACTCATCGTCGATGTGGACTATTTCAGTGCGATCAATGATTGCCTAGGAATCGCTGCGGGAGATGAGACTCTTACCGTCGTGGCGCAGCGTCTTCGCTCGACGGTCCGGCCAGCTGCCATGATTGCTCGTGTTTCGGGCGACGAGTTCGCGGTCGTGGATGAATTTGTCAATGAAGAAGACGCATTCTGGACCGCCAATGAGTTGATGGCTGCGCTCAGCTTTCCGATGTGTGCCGGCGGGTCGACGATCGAGAACACCGTCAGCATCGGGATCGCCATGGCCCGGGGTAGCGATACACCTGAATGCCTTCTGGGCCGAGCTGCGGCTGCCATGCACCAGGCCAAGAGGAGCGGCCGCAACAGGTTTGAGATGGAGAGCCTGAGCGATGCTGGTCAGGTCGATGTGCGGTTCAAACGGCGCAGCGAACTTCGGAGAGCGATCGAGGATGGCGAGCTGCGTCTGTTCTACCAGCCACAAATCGATCTCGCCAGCGGACAAATGAACGGGTTTGAGGCGCTGGTGCGCTGGGATCACCCAGAGAGGGGGCTGCTGGACCCTTCAGCATTCATCGACTTTGCTGAAGAGTCCGGGCTGATTTTGCCTCTGGGCGCTTGGGTGATCAACGCGGCTGTTGCCCAGCAGGCGCAATGGCATCGGCTGTCGGCAGGCCGACCTCCGGTGCGTATGTCGGTGAATATTTCGGCGATTCAGCTAAACGATCCACGGCTCGAAGAACTGGTCACCGAAGCGCTGGACCGCCATTATGTGGCTCCCGAATTCCTTACCCTCGAAGTGACCGAAACGGCCCTAACCGAAGACCCTGTTTCAGCTCTGAAGACCCTGGAAGTCCTCAACGCCCTGGGAATCAGGTTGGCCATTGACGATTTCGGTACCGGCCACTCCAGCCTCACCTATCTCAAGCGCTTTCCCATTGATGAGCTTAAGATTGACCGGTCATTCATCGCGGGGCTGACAACCGACAGTAAGGACCGCGCGATCGTCGTCTCGTGTATCCAACTTGCCCACGCGACGAACCTTATCGCTGTGGCCGAAGGCGTTGAGACGCCAGATCAGCTCCATGCGCTGACAGGTCTCGGCTGCGACCTAGCGCAGGGCTACTTTTACACCAGACCCATGTCGGCAGAGGATCTGGAACCATGGTTCGTCCCCCGACCTGACACCGTGTGCCTGGACTGGCAAGAGCTGGTCGATCAGTAGCGCTCGAGAATGACTTTCTGGGTCCTGAAATCCAACGGGGCGGATGTGTGCTCGTGCACAATCTTCCACGCCCCGCCGGTGCATTTCAGGATCCGCGTCAGGCGGTTCTGCATTGAGTTTTGTTCGGCGCCGTACATACCGATTTTGCGATAGGTGATGAGGGCGTGCAGCGTCGCGAGATCGTCGGTGAGTGCAGGGTTGGCGATATAGAGGGAGACGCGTTGGAGGGTGATTCGCGGCGTCGCCGCCGCCCTGGCTGTCCGGTATTTGCGGTAGGCCTTGCGTTGTTCCTCGGCGAGGCGGAAGGTCGGGTTATGCTCTTCCGCCTCACGTTTCTCGTTGTCAGCTACCCGACGACGACGGCGGGAGTCGGTAGCGGCGAGGTAGATGATCAGGCCGGTGACAGCCGTGGCGATACCGACAACCAAGGCGGCAAGGTCCAGTTGAACGGTTCCCGATGTGGTTCCTGCCCGTCGGCGGACAGGTAGATCTGCTCGACCGCTTCAGGAAGTCCATGCGGTGGCTAAGACCCACCCGGTTCAGGGCGTCCTGTGACCGGTCTTTCCGGAAGGCGCGTCGAGGGTCAAGGGTTGCAATTCTCGCAAGAAGCCGGCTTGGTGTATTGAAGGCTTGTCAGCTCGTGGGTAATGCGATGTGCGCATCTGAGGCATCCATGGATTTCCGCGCGGGTCTCGCCCGCGGGGGCGCCGCAGGCACTGCACGGCAATCCTCCTACCCGTTCTGCCTTCCAAAATCCGGGAGTGCCGCAGGACGGACATAGGGAGCGTAACTTCTGTGCGAGGTCTTCGGCGGCGAGGCGGATGGCTTCCATACGTGTCGGATTGGTGTGGGTGCGCATGTCGGTCTCAAGAAGCACCATAGTGTTTGCGGATTGCTCCTGCATTCGGGTGAAAGTGACTTCCAGCTCCGGCCAAGTGGCGATTCCTTTGCGGGTGCGCGGGGCGTGCGCGCCTTCCGGGCGTAGCACCAGATGATGCTCGGGGAATTTGGATTGACGCGCACATCAGGCACCGTTCGTATCCGGCGTCCGCCCGACTATCCGCTCCGAGCGGGGGGGCGATGCCGGGGAACGTGGGTCGGCTTCCAGCACCTCAAGAAGCTCTCCAATTTGGTGGTGGCGTTCCAAGGGATGTCGTAGTGGCAATTCCGGGTAGAGCTGATACCGATTACGCCGCCCATCGCGTTGACGCTGGAGATAACCCGCTGCGACAAGTTCGGCCACGATGCGCTGGGCGGCCCGTTCGGTAATACCTACCGCCACCGCGATGTCCCGAAAACGCATCCCGGGATCGTTCGCCACGCACATCAGCACGTGCGTGTGATTAGTAAGAAAGGTCCAGTCAGCCACACCCCCATCATAGACGACCAGAAATACGCGCTACATGATACCTGCTCCTACTGTCAGGTATTTTTGTTTCTGTCCACGTTTGCAGCCGGAAGCGTTGGACGTGATCCTTAGCCGATTGCCGCCGTCTGCATGATGTTTTATCTAACGGGTTCCGCCCCCGCAGGGTGGAAAATCTGAGATCCTCCCATCGGATGTCACTTCAACCAACGCAGAAAGGCGCATTCCGTGCTCGATCCCGTCATCCTCCTTTTGCTGTTCGTTACCGTGGCAGGCCGCTACGCTAAACACCACGGAGCGGATATTCCTTCGATCAGGGTTTCCACCCGCCAGCGCGAGCCGCGTCTACGACCCGATCCTGCGTGGAGCGGCGGGGGCAATACCTGTACGGCATCTTCCGTCAAGATCACAAACCGGTGGCCTGATGAACTTGCTCGTCGACTTTCCGCTCGGCACCCGGCTCGTCGTTCGTTCGCGCATCGAGAGCGGCGTCATCGATGCGCTCGGCTACCTGCGCGAGATTGATGATACGCAATGCGTCATCGAGACTAGGTGCGGGCTGGTCACCGCCCTCCTCAGCGAGGTTGTCGTGGCGAAGAAGGTATCCCCGCCGATGCGCTCCCGCGCGTTCGATTAAGGATAATTTAGGCGATAGTCTGCGGCGGCAGCGCGGCGATCAGGGGGTGATCCTTGGCAAATGCGCCCATTTTGGCGGCCCCGCCGGGGGATCCGATGTCGTCGAAGAACTCGACGTTGGCCCTGTAATAGTCGGCCCACTGCACCGGCACGTCATCTTCATAGTAGATTGCCTCGACCGGGCAAACGGGCACACAGGCATTGCAGTCAACGCACTCATCCGGGTGGATGTAGAGCATCCGGA
>NZ_KI914725.1:52530-71200 GCF_000520515.1 Arthrobacter sp. H20 | reverse complement strand
CTAGTCCTTGACCGCGTTCACCAGTGTGTCCGGATTCGATACGGGCCGATTCCCATGCGAGATACTTTCTCGATGTGAGTAGATCTTCGTAGAAGGTGCGGTCAATAGGGGCAACGGGGGCATCCCCAATAAGGGTGATCCCAGCGTCGAGGAGGGCCCGAGAATCGATCGGGTTCATCGTCTCGATAGCAATTCCGTCGACAGGGTGCGGCGAACCGGATTTGGTATCAGTCAACAGCAAAGTTGGGCGAACACTCTGAGCCTCGAGCACTCTGATGATCTCTGGGGTGACCTCCGGCACGCGAAGTGCGTACTTGTCGAGGGAGGGTGCTGCTACATGTAGGCCCGCTGTCCTCAGAACGTACGTCAGGCGATGGGCCGCTGTATGACTGCGAAAGACTGCGCGCATCGCCAGCCATGCGTCGTCATTCCGTGCGTGCTCGTTTTCCATCCAATAGGTGATGAGATCCCGGGCACCCGGTTGATCCTGCACTATCGGGATGATACTTCCGAAAACGTGTTCAATTCCCCGGCCCGGCCCACTGATTACTGCTCCACCGCAGGCAGCCACTTCGAAGACCCGGCGAGAGAACATAGTGCCAGACTGTTCCACTGAGTTCACGTTCACGTGAACAGGGTGCGCCTTGTATGCATCAAGCATCTCGGTGTAGGTCAAGCCCCCGCTGACATAGGGTGCGAGATCGGGAGGAAACCTATAGGGGCTGTCCGGATTCAAGTGCTGCCGATCGTAGATGGTCAGCCCAGGGGTGAGGGCAGCGGCCAATAGACCGTGAAGCTGATCCGAGCGTTTCTTGTAGCGATCACCGTAATAGGAGCCAGCATAACTAACCGTGTGCGAGTAGGCTTTGGCCCCGGGGAGGGGATTATGAAGCCGAGGCTGTGCGTAAAAAGGCAACGATGCAACGGACTTCACGGACGGATTGCCGGACTGGAGGTAGCCGGGAATTGATTCGTCATCGCTCGTGAAGACATGGTCAAAATGCGTCGCAGTTTTTTTGAAACGGTTGAAGTGGACCGGGTCCTCTTTGTTCCAGAAAATAGTCGGAATGGAGTGTTCGCGGCAGTGGTCGAGGAGCGCCAGCAAGTCGGCAAACGATTCGTCATCGTAATAACCCACCTTCCCTCGCCACGTGCCCTCATTGCCGTCCCACGCGGATTCAACGAACATCGCATCGATAGAGCTGGACTCAAGTTCGGCTTTCCAACGGTCCGGATGAACTTCAACCAGTGAAATGTCCGGCTGAAGGCCTGCGCGGGTGAACTCATCGGCAATAATCCCTAGCGTGAGCTCGGATAATTTGCGAGGGGACCTGGACACAGCCCCCGTTGTTCCGCGGGAACGCCAGGCGATTCCGCCTACCCTTTTCCAGGTCCTTTCACTGACCACCCACAGCCTCGCCCGGCGGCCCATTGCTTGCCTTTCGGCTGGGTCGTTGAGGAGATCCTCCAAAACATCAGCCAGACCATTCGGATCACCCGACGGGAAAAGTCGTGCACGCTCACCGTCCTCGCCTGCCAGCTCCCGGAGGGGCGCAAGGTCAGACAAAACAACAGCTTTGCCCGCCGCCATGGCCTCCAGGGGCTTAATCGGAGATACCATTTCCGTGACCGGCAGGATCATTCGGGGACACGGCATAATGTCGAAAACGCTGATGAAGGCAGGTATCTCTTCGGCGGGAATCCTTCCAGTGAAACTGATGAACTCAGCGATCCCCAATTGCTCGGCTTGGCTCTTCAGTTTGGGTAGGGTAGCTCCATCGCCGACAACTACCATTCGGACGCGGATACCCTTCAAGATAAGTAGCTTGAAGGCATCTAATAGGGTGCTGAGACCTTCGTACTCCACCAGGCTTCCAGCGTAACCAATTACAGGAGTACCGTCATCCAGCCCGAGCTTGGTGCGGGTAGCGAGGTGTTGCGGCATGTCACTGAACTCGTCAGTATCGACCGCGTTTGGGAGAATCAAGATTTTTTCCGGCGCTACGCCTCTATTGACCAGTTCGTCCCTCACCTGAGGGGTTATCGCAAACACAGAGTCCGAGTTACCCGCGACGAGGGTCTCCATCTGTTTGGAGAAGTTGAATCGGTCTGACTGGACCCAATGGGCTTTCGTTGAGGATTCGGTGATTTCCCACAGTCCCCGCACCTCGTAAACGAAGGGTATACCGAGGCGTCGGGCCGCAATGAGAGCGGGTAGCGCAGTCACATGATTTGATGCAGCCTGAATGGTTTCGACGCGGTTTCGAATGGCAATCTGGACGTAACTGTCGGCCGCCTGCTGGATGAAATGGTCGAGCGGGCCTTGCGTCCAGGTTGGTCCGTGGCTAAAAAAGTGTTCTATTCCATTGATGACTTCGGTATAGCTGGAAAGAGACTTGGGTGCTATGTCGGTTTTAATGTCCCAGGGATAGCCAGGCCGGGCGGCAATCACGATGTTCGCCCCGGCCTGGGCCAAGCCCTTTACCAGACCCGCCGTGCGTGTCGAATAGCCGTTTGAGTTGTAGGGCGAAACGCTGTGTGCGCAATAAAGGATCCGTCCCCGCTCAACTTGATAGCCGGGGCTACTCTGGCTCGGTGGAAGATCCGGGGGATTTCTCGTGAGCCTGTCAAGACCGGAGACCGCGTCAATGAGTTGACGTTCCTTGGCGGTTAGACCTGTCCAGACAGCGGAATGAGCAACAATCAGTTTTGCAGGTTCAGCAACCCGGCCCAGCACAAAATACTGGTGTGAAAGCAGATTATAAACGTTTGCTTTGGACGGTTGTTCCAGAACCCTCTTCCGTAGTTCCTCTTCGCGGTCCAGAGGTCCCGCTGGGAGCGATAGCGGACCGGGAGAGTGCCCGGCGATTGGACGATTCGATTGGTTACTCGACTTTGCAGGAACAATTACGGGTGGAATGTCCGCCGCACGCGCCAACTGTGGCTGACCTGTCCTTTTTACGGGTTTTGGCCACAACCCGGCGATTGCGCTTGCCGGCGTGACAATCGCCGAACCGATTCGCAATCGCGTGGACTGGCGGAGAGCAGCAAGAGTCGACCGTAGCTTGCGATTGTCTTCCGATAGGATTTTTGCTTCCTGAATCAGTTTGGAGTTGCTCAGCTGCGCAACTTTCAGCTCCTTCTCCAGCGATTTGATGGCGCTGGCGTCACGCCTTCGGCGCAACGTGAGCTTCTCGTGCTCAGAAATGAATCTGTCAATATCCGCGAGGTACTTGGCCCGCTTTGCCGAATCACCTACTGATTGTGACCGGACTTCATCCTCATACCTCATGAGATTTCCCCACTGTCGTCAACCGGTCAGCTTGCTGGCCCATCAGCGCCAAATCCCGCGAGTGTCGACGACTGATTTGCCTTCAAGCGCTGACCGGTCCATCTCTTTGAATTCATTGTGATCCACCAGCAGCAGCACAACATCGGCTTCCCGCACGGCGCGCTCCGTTTCCACCAGTTCTACGTTGGCGAGCGAAGTGAGCGCTCGAGGAAGCACCGAGACGTGGGGCTCTGCGACAAGAACTAAGCACTCTGACAAATCCTGGCTAAGCTGCCTGACAATTTCGACCGCAGGAGATTCCCGCAGATCATCAATGTTCGCCTTGAACGCGAGACCCAGTGCAGCCACCTTTGCATTGCTACCGGCATCCTTAAGCACCCTCTTCACTTGATCGATGACCCAAGCTGGCTTACCGTCGTTCGTCTCACGAGCTTGTCGAATCAGGTTCGATTCATCTGGTGCGGCTGAAACGATAAACCACGGGTCGACGGCGATGCAATGTCCGCCTACTCCGGGGCCGGGCTGCAGAATGTTAACTCTGGGGTGATGGTTGGCTAGTTCGATCAGCTCCCACACATCGATCCCGACCTTGTCGCTAATGATCGACAGCTCGTTAGCGAATGCAATGTTGACATCTCGGTAGGCATTCTCGACAAGTTTCGCCATTTCAGCGGTCGCTGCATCTGTGAGGTGGATATCGCCCTGGCAGAATACGTGGTAAAGCTGCCGGGCTAGTTCAGTTGCCTCGTCAGTGATACCACCGACAATTCGATCATTGGTGACCAGCTCAATCATTACGCGACCAGGTAGAACACGTTCTGGGCAATGGGCTACGTGAAGGATTGGCTTCCCATTCACACCGTCGAGGCTGAGATCGGGCCGTAGCCCAAGAAGGTAATCAGCCAGATGCTGGGTAGTCCCTGGCGGCGAAGTTGATTCCAGGATGATGAGTTCCCCGCCTTTCAGCTGTGGCGCGAGGCCGCGGGCTGCAGCCTCGATGTAGCTCAAGTCAGCGGTCTTGTCGGCGTTGAAAGGGGTTGGAACCGCAAGGATGAAAGCATCAGCCGCGGGTGTCATAGTAGTGGCTGACAGGCTACCGACGCTGACTGCACCCGCCACGTGAATGTTGAGATCCGGCTCGACGAACGGCACTTCCCCACGGTTGATCGCGTCCACATTGTCTTGCTTGATGTCTACACCAACGACCTTGAGACCATTGGTCGCCAGAATGGCGGCGGTTGGCAGCCCAATGTAACCGAGGCCGATGACTGCGACTTTTTCGATGCTGTTCATTTGATCCCCTTAGATCGATACATGGCAGTCAGGCCTTCCGAAGAAAGTAATGTCTGCATTGGTGAGTATTTCCTGGTCGGAGACCTGCCACGTGTGTCCCGAACCGCTGCGTTGTTGGTAGTAATTGAACTTATCGGCCGAATAGACGGAACCGGAAGCCGCTATCACCGCTTCGAGGAACGCAGTATCTTCGCCCCTAGTTCGCTGCTCGAACCGAAATCTTCGGAAGACGTCGCCTGCAGCCATCAGGGTGGGCCCCATCACCATATTAGTGAAACGGTGCTCCTTGTGTGCGAACCGCAGGACGGTGGCGTTATACCGTTGCACGTACATGTAGTGGGCCTGCTTGCCGACCACCTCGGCGCCTGAATAGTCCAGGGCATGCAGCTGGTCAAGAAGGTAATGCGGACCGTAGAAATCGTCGTCGTCCATTTTGGTCAGTATCTCCCCAGTCGCCGCAGCAACGCAGTCGTTAAGACACTCTCCAAGACTTTGGCTGGCGGGGGCGGTCAGGACTGTAAGCGCTTCAAGGTGATATCTGCGACGCAGATCGTCGAGCTCTGAAGTTGGGACGATGAAGCCATGAGTCAACAAAACAAGCTCGAGGCTCACCCCCAATTGGCAAGATACTGTGCGAAACACGTGATCCAGCTGGTGCGGACGAATGGTCGACACGATGACCGACAGGGAAGGCAGCGTGACGGGTTGAGTCTTCTCAGGTGCTGCCACCGCCAGGATCTGTTCCGCCCGATGCGCATAGGTGTGCGCGTTCCAGATTCTGCGCTGCGCCCGGTGGACCTGTCGGTCCCCCAGAGACCGCTGTCGAACCAGTGCCGATAACACGTTGCGCGCCTGGTCGACTGTATCGACGATCGGAATTTCCTCGTCCGGAAAGAGCGCCTCAATGGCCGCACTTCGCGTGGATACCACTGGTGTACCTGAGGCCGCGATTTCAAATACCCGTCGCGCACACATGCTGGGCGAGCCGATCACCGAGTTCACGTTCAAGAACACTTTGTAGGCCTTGTATGCGGTCAACATTTGGCTATACGGCAGGGATCCGACTACACGGCGCCGCAGATGCTCCGGAAACTGATACTGGGCCGCTCCCCCCAATTGGCGGGAAAAAATCTCCAGTCCGGTATCCATCGACTCGGAAACATCCGTTGCTGCCCCAAGTAGCAGGTCCATCTGACTGCGGCGTTCGGGAAACTTGTCGGTGAAGTACATGCCGGCGAAGGCAAGATCCCGTGTGTGCCAACCCTTCCTGGGCCGAACGGGATTGTGGAGCGCCGGTTGTGCTGCGAAGGTCAGGGTGAAAACGCGGTTGTGACCGAGATCCTCGGTGTAGCTTGCCACCTTGTCTGAATCACTGGTGAAGACGTGGTCAAAAAGTTTCGCCGTTGGGAGGAAATCCTGGTAGTGCGGCGGGTCTTCTTTGTTCCAGAAAACGGTCGGGGTGCCATGGTTCCGAAAACCCTCCACCATCTCCTTGAACGACTCCGACGGACCAGTGGGGCCCGACAGCTGATACTTCCAGGCATCAGAGCTGCCGTGCCAGGCCGACTCAACAAATAGCAGGTCCACATGTTCCTCAAGGATCACCCGGCGCCAATTCAACGGGGTGAGTGGAAAAGTTTCCCATTCATAGGAGAACGCCAAAGCCGAGAACTCATCTAGGATAATTGCAGCGCGGACGTTCCGCCGGGGACCGGTGTTAGCTGTGGATTGGGCGGGGGCAAAGACCAAATGCCGTGACTTTCCGCGCCGAGTCCACGCGCCCTCGGCTCCCTCGGCATTGTCGACGCTGAAGATGCCCTGAGAGGCGCGCTGGCGGCGGTGCCAGGCCCCTACGGCTGACGTACCCCCATGCCGCAGATGCCACAGCATTGTCCTTACCCTTTGAATGTGGAGCACCGTCACTCGATACTCCTACGCCCGGTTTCCCGTGATATCAGGTGCGGAACGACAAGATCGTTCATGGCGCGTCTCTTGGTTTTCATCGCCGCCACGCGATCTCTGGCGGTCAGATGCTTGATGAAGGTGCCGTACCACTTGATGACCTCGGTCGGATCACCGTCCATGACCAATTCACCTTCATCGACCCAAATAACCCGGGAGCACATTTCCTTAATGGTGCCCACGCTGTGGCTAACGAGCAGAACGCAACCCGCCTTCGCGAGAAGTTCATCCATTCTCTGTTTGGTTCGCCCCTTGAACTGGTCGTCACCAGTGTTCAGAGCTTCATCGATCAAAAGGATTTCCGGGTCTACCGCCGTCGCGATTGCAAACTGCAGCCGCGACCCCATCCCCGAGGAGTACGTCCGCATTGGTAGGTGGATCGAACTTTCAAGCCCGGATAATTCCACAATGCTCGTGTAGGCATGGGCGATTTGGTTCTTGGACATTCCCATCGCGAGGCAGCCCAGCATGATGTTCTGCTCGCCAGAGATGTCGGGTACCAGAGCAGCACCAACTCCGAGCAGGGTTGGACGGGAGGATGCATAAATTGCACCTGAAGTTGGTGGTACACGTCCGTTAATGAGTTTCATCAGGGTGCTTTTACCCGAGCCGTTGCGGCCGATAATCCCCACCGATTCGCCCTTACCTACAACCAAAGAAATGCCCTTGAGCGCCCGCACGTCTACAGTCGGACCGCTGCCAACCAATCGACGAACCGAGCGCAGAAACCCTTGTCCCGCACCGGATCCGTTCTGGGTGGTGGGAACCCTATAGACCATGCTGACGTCGTCGACCACTATTGCGGGGGGTTCGCGAACGAACTCGATTTCACTCGTCACGGCCGTAGGTTTCCTCTGCGAACCAAAAATAAATCATGCCGATTGCCACTGCACCGAAGGCCCACACGGCAAGTATTGACCATGATTCCCAAGCCGGAACCTCGCCGTACAACACGGATTCCCGAACAATAGTCAGCACTTGGTAGAGAGGATTCAATTCGATGACGGTTCGTACCGCTGGATACGGATCAAACAGCGTTATCGGGAACATGACGCACGAGGCGTACATCCATATGCGCATGGCAAAACTGATCACATTAGCCACATCATTAACTCTTGAAACCACCCGGGCAAGTATCAACCCGACCCCGAGGTTAAATACTGTCTGCAGAAGCAGCGCCGGAACAACTAGAAGCCACAACCAGGTGATGTCTTCGACGGGCTCGAAGAGCAGGATCAATACCAGCATGGTGATGACTACTGGAATACTCGCCAGAACTTCACGGACGTTCACCGACAGCAATAAGGTTGCCCGGGGAAAGTTGAACGCCTGGATCACCTTCAGGTTGGAGGGGACTGCCCGAGCTCCCGTAGAGATCGCGCGAGTGCTCATCTGAAAAAGAAAAACCCCAATGATCAGGTAGCCGATGAAGTTTTCCACTCCACGGTTGACTTGAAGCAGTACCCCGAATATCAAATAAAAGGTCAACCCATTCAGCACCGGGTTCAGTATCAGCCAAATGCTGCCGAGACGATCTTTACTATTGCCCGATTGGACACTTGCCTTGGCATCAAAGAACACGAAGTGGCGATAGTTCCACAGCGCAACAAGGTATTCCCGAAACGGGGGTCTTTCCCCCACCCGGATGAGCGTCCGAACATCGACGGATGTCGGTACGACGCCGCTCGACCGTCCGTCGTCTGGAGCGGGCATCAGGCGGCACACCTCAGCCCGGCATATGCGTCCAACAAGGCCGTCGAATTACCCGCCCAGGTGCGATCAGACAGCACCTGTCGACGTACTGCGGCGCCCATTGCAACGGCGTGGGGCTCGAGACGCAGGCCGCCGTCGGCAACGAGTTCACGAATACCGGACGCCAATGACTCGACATCGCTGGCGGTAGTCAGCACCCCAGACTCAGCCGAAACTATCTCGCGAAGAGCGGGGAGATCGCTGGCCACAACCGTCCGCGCGCACGCCATCGCCTCGACTGGCTTCAACGGCGTTACCGCTCGGGTCACTTCCAGGTCTTTCCGCGGCACAACAAAAATGTCGATGGCTTGATGATGTAGCCGAGCCTTCTCGCGTGGCACCCGACCGGTGAACGTCACGAGGGCGCTCACGCCAAGCTGCTGGGCCAGAGTCTTCAGCGACGGCAAAGCCACCCCATCCCCCACGATCAGGCAACGCAATCCTGGGTGGTCCACCACCAGCACGCCGAACGCCCGCAACAGATCATCGAGCCCCTCGTAGTCGACAATGCTGCTGACCGTGCCGATGTACACTCCGTCAGTGGGGAGTCCCAGCAACTCGCGCGCATTGCCTGAGTCCATCGGTTCATCGAGGTATTCGTCGCCCACCGCGTTGGGGCACAACAAGACCTTGCGTGGGTCTACTCCCTTGCCCACGATGTCCTGTTTCATAGCCTCACCCAACGTCACCACCAGGCTGGCACTTTGCATAACCTGAGCTTCACTTTCAGTGAAGAGCCTATAGCGTTCACTCTTCTTTGCCGCATCACTACGACTCGATGCCCAGGTGTCGGCCAGTTGACCGCGTACCTCATACACCCAGGGAATGCCCAAAGCCTTCGCAACTTCGCGCACCACCAGGCCATTCACAAAGTGGGTAGTGGTGTGTAACACTGCCGGTCGAACTTGTAACGCCAGCGCGAGAAGTTGGTCGGCCTGCTGCTGCAGCCGGGTATCAAAGCCCTTCGCCAGGCGAGCAGGCAGCACCCGGTGGTAGAAGACGCCATCAATGACATCCAGATCCGCAGCAAAAACCTTTCCAACCTGCACCGGGTATCCCACCCGTGTCGCTGCGTGGACGCTCCACCCGGCGTCGTGCTGTGCCTTGAGTATCGAATGTGAGCGCTGGGCATAGCCGCTACCCGTGTGCGGCAGAGAGTTGGTCAACACGTGCAGCACCGTTTTCGGGAGGGGGACATACCCATTCACTGGAGTCAGCGTGGGCGACCACCCCTCAAAGACCCTCCGCTCAGATGCAAGACGCTCAGCAGCACTGAATCGGTCAGCAGACTGCAGCACCTCAATGGCGCCGCTCATATCGCCGTCAAACCATCGCTTTCGGGCAACAGTCCTGCTCACATCCGTAGCGCCGGCTAGCCGCGTTTGGAGGAGGAACTCGTCAGCCAGGGACGGATACCCGGCGGCGAGGGCAACATCTGCCAGCAAAGCTGACCGCGAAGCCGAACCACCGTTGGTGAGGGCTGCCTTCAAGACAGCTTGAGTGCGCGACTGGTCTCCTCGAAGATGTGCGGCCAAGGATTGGACTACTGGCCCGCCATTCAGGCGAGCTGCCACACTTGCCAGCCAGTACACCAAGCCGCTAGGCATCCTTCGGGACACCTGCAGCAAGAGCAGAAATGGGTCATCCCCCAGATGACGAAAAGCAGTAACACCTAACAATTGCGTGTTGCGCAGCACCGAGACTAGCTTCACCGGTGCGGACCTCCAGCAACTTCAGCCAGCAAATCTATATAATTCTGAGCCAACGACTCAACGTCAGCGTTGTTTTCAACCCATGCACGACCAGCACCATTGACCTGAAGCAACGATCGATCCGCGTGCAGGCCGCGCCACATCTCAGCAAGCTTTTCGGGCGAAGACGTGACGACATGGCCGGACTCGGCATCTTCCAGAATCTTCCTTGCCTCCCCCAAGACGATTCCTGTGACATGCCGACCCAACGATAAGACCTCGTAGGTTTTGGAGGGAATGGTTGTCTCAAAAGACTTCCAATCATCCCGCAAAGACACGATGCAACTATCGGTCCGGCCATAGAACCCCATGACGTCAGGGCCATGGACAGGTTGATGAAACTCGACCGGTGCATCGAGTTCCTGGGCAAGCTGCATCAGTTCACCCTTCTGAACCCCATTGCCAACCATCGTCAGCCGCATTTGTCTACCGACCAGCGCCGCCGCCCTAATCGGCACGTCGAGCCGCTGACTTTCCCCGTGATTCCCGAGGTACAGCACCTCAAGACGGTCTGATTCCATTGCAGGAGGCGAAAGTTTGTCCAGCCCACGCAGGTCCACTCCGTTGGTCACAGTTGCCACGTTTCGCAGTCCGCGCGCACGCAACGTCCGAGCGAAGCCGTGGGTGACAGTCACCACGAGTTCGGCTCGGTCCTGAATGGCCATGATGATCCGCTCTACTACCCCCTTGGCGCTGCCCTGAACGAGGCGTGCATCCCGAGCGATGTCTGGCCATGCGTCCCGCATATCGACAACGAGCGGTCGCTTCAGCATCCGAGAGACGACATAGCCGGCCCCAAGGATAGGAAGACTTGGCACGGTGACCACGACAACGTCGGGCTTCTTGGACATCAGCGCAGCAGGCACAGTGCAAGCCGCCGAAAAAAGATGATTTCCTAGCCGACCCAGACGGGTATTTCGGTGCCACAGGAACGGAACCCTACGGATTCGTTCGCCATATTGGCCCAGAGAACAAAGGAAAGGCCTTCCCGCGACACTGCGGGGCAGTGTTCGCCTGCCGTGCGGAGCGTGCGCCACCGGAGCAACGACGTCGACGTCCCATCCGGCAGCGCGGAAGGAACGAATAAACTGAGTCCACCTTCTCTGCGGCGGACTGTGTTCCGGGGCATAAGAATGCGTCAACAATAAAATGCGCAACGTACACCCCCAACGTGTCTCGGTTGCTTTGGGTCAAGCATGATCACAATCAAGTGTAGACCTCGGGCGCCGAATCGCCTGATTTGGTGCACTTTTTGGCCTGATTTGGTGCACTTTTTGGATTGGGGCACACCTTATGGCTGGGTGTTGATCATGACCGCATAACGACTCATGAAGGCCGCCATGGCGTCGCGGTTGACCGCTGTATAGGGCCTGAAGCTCCTGGTGCCGTTGCCATGGCTCCAGCCTCCGCTGATGCCTGTCGATGCCAGCCAGGAAATCTCCTTGAAGTAAACATTGTCAGTCGCCACGTCGTCGAACGGCGAGGCTGGCAGCTTCTTGAGGTCTGCCCGGTCCGCGAACCGGTAGAGGAAAACAGCCATCGCGTCCCGGGCCACTGGACTCAGCGGGCGAAAGATCCGAGTTTTGTCCGCCTGCGCCCAACCGGTGCTGATGCGCTCTGCGGACAGCCACGAAATCTCTTTGTAGTACTTGCTTTTCGTTGGCACATCGGTGAACGGAGACACGATCGGCGGCGTGTACTCAGGGGATCCGGCCAGGCGATAGATGAAAACTGCCATTGCATCTCTGGCGATAGGTGTGACCGGGCGGAACGTCGAGCTGCCGTTCTTCTCATTCCAGCCCGTGCTGATGCCGGTGGATGCCAACCAGGAGATCTCCCTTGAGAACTGCAGATCCCGCGGGACATCAGCGAAGGAACGCACTGGAAACACTGTGGCCCCAGGGGCGACTACTGTGTTGCCAGCTTCGACAGTCAGGGTTTCCGCCGACGTTTTGAGCACTTTCCCCGGCAACCACTGAGGCGCGCCCGTCACAGCCGATTCATCGGGTTGTGGATCATCAAGGTAGAGCCGGTAGGAACCGGGTGCGAGCGCCTCGAAGGTGTAGCTTCCGTCAACTACCGGCTGGGACTGGACGACGCCCGGTGTTGCAACGCAAGGCCCCTCGGCGGGCGGCGGTGTGATGGGTTCAAGTGTGCTGGCAGCGGACGAATCAGGAGCTTCAGGCGGCACAGTGGGAACAGCAACCGGTAGGGCATACACACAGGCGCTGCCGCCTGCCTCGATGCCGCTGACCGTTCCAGTGATCTGGCCACCGTCTTCCACAGCAGGCACTGAGGGAAGTCCCGCACCCATCAAGAGACTTGAAATCAGAAGCCCCGATGCTGCTGCGGTTGCGCGCCGGCTCTGGCTCTGCCAACGCGATGGCTGGTCCCCTCGGCGCGCTGATTCCACTCTGGTCATGCTGTGTCCCCCTACAGATACGAATGATCGATTCATCGTATGGCGAGGCTGGAGCGCAAATGTGACGCTAGAGGCTATTGAGGCGAAGCGTGATCAAAACGTCACTCGTGGGACTGACTACTTTTCCGGTTTCGGGCGGGTGGTATTTCCGCCCCGAAGCTTCGCGTAGTACAGCACGCCCAGGCCAACAAGACCCACGATGACCAGGACTCTGGTGATCGGACTGGATCCGATTGAGGTCTCCTCAGAGGCGGCACTGGCATCGACAACGGCTGCCTCACTTGTGGACGGCGACGGCGAGGACGTCGCTGAGCGGGTCGGTGTCGGTGTCGGTGTCGGTTCAGGAGACTCGGACTTAACAGGCTCTGCCGACTCGGATTCCTCGGGCTCGGGAGTTTCCTCCGGCTCCTCGGGCTCTATCGACTCGGTCAGATCAACCACTGCACCGGTGACAGCAATAAACCTGAAGTCGGTATAAAAAAACGTGGTCGGATCGATCAGATTGCCGGTGCCGGGTTCAATCAAGAAGCCAGTGGGTGGATGAATGGGGTAGCCGGTTACCGGGTCAACAGCGAAACCGGTCGCAGGATCAACGGCTGGACCGGGGTCCTCCTCGGGTGCAGGCTCGGGTGCCGGCTGCTGCGGAGCGGGTTCCGGCCGCGGTTGGGGTTCGGGCTGTGGTGCGGGGGCAGGTTGCGGTGCCGGCGTTGTGGGGACAGGTGCCGGCGCAGGGGCAGGAGGCGGGTTGGTCGTCGGCGCGGGACCCGGAGCTGGCAAGGGCGGCTCGATGAGGTCGGCGTGCGCCACTCCTACACCCGCTCCAACACACAGCGAGGCCGCGGCTAATCCGGCGAGAGCGCGGCGCATCAATAATCCCATGGGTCCTAATTCTACTGTGCTGCGGCCTGGACATAGTCGCCCAAGGTATCGGTATCCAGCGCTTCGGCAATGTCCGCGATTGCGGCGTCGTCCTTCACAATAATCGACTGGCCATCAGCTGACGTGCCGATTCCCAGATTCGGCAACGTGAAGAACTGCACATCATCTCCCCGGATGCTCCTCAACGACAACGCCAGACCACCCGCCGTGGTGGCGTCCAGCCCTTCGTCAACACTAAGGTACGGGGAAACCTGGTCCACGATCTCGTAAATTTTGAACGGATTGGTGAGCGTCTCAGCGGTGAGGAATTTACCCATCACGCCCTTGATGAACTGCTGCTGGTTCTTCACCCGCTGAAAGTCACCATCGGTAAAGGCATACCGCTCACGAACAAACTTCAGCGCCGATTCACCCTGCAGAGTGATCTCGCCCTGCTCAAAGAACTCGCCATCCGCTCCGCGCGACTGGAACGCGATCTCGTTATTAACCTCAACACCGCCCAACGCGTCAGTCAGACCCGTGAAACCCTCGAAGTCGATGATGGAGACGTGATCGATCGGCGCATCGAACATGCCCTCGAGTGTCTGCACCAACAGCGGTACTCCCCCAAATGCTGTGGCGGCGTTGATCTTGTGCTCCCCATACCCAGGAATTTCCGTCCAGGTGTCCCGCATGATCGACATCACGTAAACACCCTCACGGTCGGCCGGAAGATGCATCAGCATCATGGTGTCGGAGCGTCCCTCGTTGGGCACGCCTGGCAGGTTCTCGGTCTCGCCGCTGCCACCGTTCTCGTCACTGCCGAGCAGGAGGATGGTTTGGGCTCCCTCCGCCGCAGCTGAGCGAGTGGGACGATCGGTGCCTTCCGGGAAGACCTCTTCGATGGTCTCGGTCTGCGTGTTGTAGGTATTGGCCAGATTGAACAGATAGCCGCCGGCCACGAGACCAGCCACCAGCACCAACGCCAGCGCAGAAAAGAGAACAATACGTACCGGACGCTTCTTCGGAGCGCGCTGCTGGACGGGTTCTTCAAGATAATGTGACACGGCCGTTTCTCCCTGCGTGAGACAGCTCCCCATCCTAACTATCAACTGTGGGAGAAAGCTGGGAGGCGCAGCGGCCGACCAGTGGATACTAAGCTGGCACAATGCGCGCCTCCCGCCTCCTCGCCCCACTTGCCGTAGTCGTTCTGGGCCTAACGGCCTGCACGCCGGTAGTCGGCGTGGACCCCGCCATCGATGCCGCCAACCCCGAGTGCGCGTCGGTGATGGTGTCGCTGCCGGAGCTGGTGGCAGAGAACGAGCTACGGGAAACCAACAGCCAGGCCACCGCAGCGTGGGGCGACCCCTCGCAGGTGGTTCTCCGGTGCGGCGTGGCCGTTCCCGGCCCTACTACCGATGCCTGCGCGTCAGTGAACGGGGTTGACTGGATCATCCTTGAAGAAGCAGACGTGTGGCGCGCCACCACCTACGGCCGCGACCCGGCGGTCGAGGTGCTCTTCGATCCCAACGAGGTACCGTCCAGCACCATCCTGGTTGATCTGGGCTCGGCTGTGTCAGTGATCGCCCAGGATTCCGAGTGCCTCAGCGTCAACGATGAGTTGGAACTACCCGAAGGCTCATGATGGATCACTCAGCTCCCACTCCCCTGTCCGGCCGCCAAATCAGCCTGGCTCACGGCGAGTACACCGCCACCGTCGCCAGTGTTGGAGCGTCCCTGCGCGAACTCCGGTTCGGCGGCCGTGACCTGATTCGCTCCTACGACGCCGACGAGATCCGCCCCAACTACCGCGGCGCGCTCCTGGCCCCGTGGCCCAACCGGGTGGTGGACGGCAGCTACCCGTTCGACGGCGCCACCCACCAGCTCAGCCTCACCGAGCCCGAGCGCGGCCATGCCCTGCACGGGCTCCTCGCCTGGGAGGACTGGGCGACGGTTGAGCACAGTGACTCGTCGGTCCGGCTCCGTGCGACAGTGGTCCCGCAGGAGGGCTACATGTTCCGGCTCACCGTTGCGGTCACTTACACGCTCGACGACGACGGCCTCACCACCACTGTGAGCGCCACCAACACGGGACCGGACGCCGCGCCCTACGGCGTTGCATCCCACCCCTACCTGGTGGCCGGCGACGGCCGCGTGGATGAATGGACGCTGACCATACCGGCCAATACGGTGCTGGAGGTGACCCCCGACCGGCTGATTCCTACCGCGCTGGCTGCCGTGTCCGGAGACTTCGACTTCCGGACCTCCCGGCAGGTCAAGACCGCGTTCCTTGACCATGCGTTCACCGACATTGACTACGACGACGGCGCAGCCACGGTTGCAGTGACCGGGCCTGATGGCTCCGGCGCAGCTGTCTCGTTTGGCGGCGGCTGCCCCTGGGTGCAGGTCCATACCGGAGACCTACCGAAGGATCCTGCCGGCAGCAGGCGGGGTCTCGCCGTCGAACCCATGACCTGCCCGCCGGATGCGTTCAACTCGGGAACAGACCTGGTGGTGCTGCAGCCCGGCGCTGAACACACTGCATCGTGGCGGATTCACGCGGTCTAGGGCATTACCGGGCTCTGCCCAAACGTATGGCCCGATTCAGCGGTGAGTTTCCAAAGTGCTCACGTAATCCCTGATCAGGTGCGGACTGCGAACATTCTAGGTTCGGTAGGAGTCTGCCCGGTGGCGGACCGCTGTAACCTCTACCAGGCGCTGATCATCATTGATGAAGTACAGAATCCGGTAGGATCCACGCCGGGCGGTCCATGCCGGATGTAGCGGCGGATTGAGAGGCTTCCCGACCCGGTGAGGGTTCTCGAGCAAGGGTCCAACAATGAATTCGTAAGCGGCAGCTGCAACTTTTTCCGGAAGAACCTCCGCGAGCGCCCGCGCCGCCTGACCGGAAATCCTCAAACCATAGGCCTGTGTCACTTGGGCTGGCGGCCAGCGCTGAGCATCACCCGAGTTAATTGGTCAACATCCAGGTGGTCCCCGCTATCGATCGCCGCAACTCCCTCACGATGGGCTGAAAGAAGCGCTGCATCGGAGAGGACGCTGATAGTTTCCTGAAGGGTGTCGTAGTCGTCAGACGAGAGCAGCACTGCGGCTCGTCGCCCATTACGGGTGATCTCGAAACGTTGATGGGTTGCTTCAGCTTCATCAATCAGGCGTGACAGCTGGGCTCGGGCATCTGCAACCGGCATGGTAGTCATGTACACAATTCTAGCGCTAATCCTCCGACATTAGGAGGGGTGGACGGCGCGGGCGTCGTTCCGCTCCAGCGCCACCACATCCCTGCCAAACGAGGCACACAGCAACAGCAGCGACGCGGCAACCACTGGAATTGCCAGCCCTAACGGCACCACTGGGACAAGGATGACCAACAGCACCACACCCTGGGTGGCAGCTACGACGCGCCGAAAACTACTGAATCCCAGGTCACGTCTGAGCGCCGGACGAAACCACGACGCAGCGACGTACAGATACCGCATCAGTCCGATGAGCAGCGCCCACCAGCCGACGGTCATCGCCACCGGAATGGACAACACCAGCAGGAGAATTGCGTCGGTTTCCATATCAAGGCGAGCGCCAGCTTTGGACGCGGTGCCGGTACGTCGCGCTACCGCTCCATCAGCTGCGTCGAGGAGCACCGCTGGCGCAGCCAACAGCACCAGCCACCAGGACCGGGTGGGTACAGCACCCGCGAGGGAGAGCACCACGATCGTTGCGCACCCACCCGCCAGCACCGCCCGCAGCAGCGTGATGCGGTCAGCCGGCCCCGAATAGGACGGCCGACGTCGCACCACGCTCAGCGCGGCAACAGTCACCAGGGTGAGGCCGGCAACCATCGCCGCCACATTGATGACATTGTGCGAGTCGTTCACTTCCAACAACGTGATGCCGACGCCGATAGACCCAAGGACAGCGCCGGACGCATCGAACAGCGCACGTCTGCTGATCTGAGCCACCGGCCTACCCGCCGAAACTAGACGAGCGAGTTCAGTTTGTCCCGGAGGCCGTTAAGCGCTGGATCGCGCAGTGAGTTGAACACCGGCTTCAGGAACGGCTGGGCAACCCGCCGGAATCCATTGAGCTGAAACTCGGCCGTGTAGGTGACATCGCTGCCAGCAGCTGACGGCACGACGTCGATTGAGTCGAACGAGACAAGGGTCTTGTTCTCGCCGCGCAGCTTGATGTGGCCCTCACGCAGTTCGGTCACCTCGTACTCGATCGACTGTCGCTTCCCACGGAATTCGGCCTCCGCGTGATAGCGGTGGCCGACAGCCACGGGACCGATGGAGCGCTTCTCCACCACAGGCGTGCCTGGATCCCACTCGCTGGTGTGCTCAAACTCAGACAGGAAAGCGAAGGCCTTCGAGGGCGACAGAGGCGTGCTGATGGTTCCCTTGACAGTAATCATTTCCCCATCCTACTGACGAACACTGCCAAAAGGTTGGGGAACCGGTCTTCCCCGCAGGGCATAATCAAGAGATGGATAGCACCCCCGCCGAGCACAGCCAGTCCTACTGGACCACCAGGCCTGGCCACGGCGAGCTGCGCACCGCTCCCCTGCCCGCGATGGAACCCGACCATGCACTGGTTCGCACACTGTATTCCGGGATCAGCAGAGGCACTGAGACGCTGGTCCACGACGGCAGCATCCCGCCCGAGGTGGCCGACCTGATGGAGGCTCCCTTCCAGGAAGGCTCCTTCCCCTCCCCCGTGAAGTACGGGTACCTCTCTGTTGGCGTCGTCGAGGAAGGGCCAGAGGCGCTGGTGGGTCAGCGGGTGTTCTGCCTCTACCCGCACCAGGACCGCTACGTTGTTCCGGTTTCCGCTCTTACGGTCATTCCCGACGACGTCCCGAGCGAGCGCGCCGTGCTGGCCGGCGCCGTCGAGACAGCTGTCAACGCCCTCTGGGATTCCCGGCCCTGCATTGGCGACCGCATCGCCGTCGTGGGCGGCGGCATGATTGGCGCTGCCGTCGCCACGCTGCTGCGCCGGTTCCCGCTGGAACGCCTGCAACTGGTGGACCCGGATGCCTCCCGCGCCGACCTCGCAAAACAATTGGGAGTTGACTGGGTGAATCCCGACGATGCACTGGGCGACTGCGACATCGTCTACCACTGCTCCTCCACAGCCGCCGGACTCTCCCTGGGTCTTGGCCTGCTGGGCGATGAGGGCGAAGTCATCGAGATGTCCTGGTACGGCACCCGATCACCAGAGGTCCCGCTGGGTGCCGACTTCCATGCGCGCCGGCTCAGTATCAGGGCAAGCCAGGTAGGAACCATCGCCGCTCCGCGCCGAGCCCGCCGAACCCACCAGGACCGGCTC
>NZ_KI914725.1:36305-52430 GCF_000520515.1 Arthrobacter sp. H20 | reverse complement strand
GCCACTGCCCTTGATGCGCTGAAGGATCCGGCATTCGATGCACTGCTCAGCGGAACGTCCCTCTTCGAAGACCTACCGAACGTAATGCAGGACCTCTCCAGCGGGACCCTGCCAGCCCTGTGCCACGTGATTGCCTATCCTGGCGCCGACAAGCCCGCATAGTCTTCACCTACCCCGCACCACCCCTTATCCCAGGAGACCCATGTACCGCCTGACCGTCCGTGACCACGTGATGATCGCCCACAGCCTTCCCGACCCTTTTTTCGGCCCAGCCCAGGGCCTACACGGCGCCACCCTCGTGGTGGAGGTGACCTGGCGGCGTCGTGAGCTGACCCAGCACTCAGTGGTGATCGACATCGGCGAGGCTACAGCTATGCTCAGCGACGTCCTGGACGGACTGCGGTACAAGAATCTTGATGAGCATCCAGATTTCGACGGCGTCCTCTCCACCACCGAGGCAGTAGCCCGCTATATCGCCGACATGCTGGGCAAGCGCTTCGACAACGCTCCCTTCGCCGGACTAGACGTGGTGCTCCGCGAACACCCCGACGCGTGGGCAGGCTACTCGGTGGACTTCCAGTCAGCAGACGTCAAGGACTAGTCCCCGCATGGACCTGACCCTGGTGATTCCCGCTGCCCTGGGCGGACCCAGCGGAGGCAGCATCTACAACGATCGTCTGGCCGCCGCGCTCGGTAACGCGGGACACCGGGTGAAAACGATTGCCGTACCTGGCGCCTGGCCCAACGGCTCGCCCCGGGACCATGAAACCCTTGCCGCAGCGATTCGCCAGGAGCCAGTAGCCCAGGATTCGGTGGTCCCGGACTCAGTGACCCAGAATTCGGTGGTCCTGGTCGACGGGATCATGGCGTCGGCGGCCCCCGAAGCGATCAGCACTGCAGTAAACGCCGGGATCACCGTCTGGGTGCTGGTGCATCTGCCGCTCCCCGCGGAGACCGGGCTCACCGAGCAGGAGATGACTGCCTTCGCCACATCCGAAAAGGCGGCGCTGCACCATGCCAGCGGCGTCATAAGTACCAGCAACTGGGCCCGGGACGACCTCATCCGGCGCTACCGGCTGGACCGGGTGCGTGCAGTGCTTCCCGGCACTGAACCGGCAGCGCTGGCCACCGGCAGCACCCCGCCGCACCTGTTGATGCTCGGGTCACTGACCCCCCGGAAGAACCACTCGATGGTGCTCTCAGCGCTCGCCGGCGTCGCCGACCTGCAGTGGACAGCTGCCCTGGTGGGCGGAGCCAGCCAGGGCGGCAGCTCCCATGCCAGGAGGCTGCACAGCCTGGCCGAGCGCTTCGAGCCGGGTCGCATCACCTTCCCCGGCGTTCTTCAGCGATCAGCACTCGACGCCGAATGGGGGCGGACCGATCTCCTGCTCCTCCCGTCTGTGGCCGAGACATTCGGGATGGTCATCACCGAGGGACTGGCTCGTGGCATTCCGGGGGTGGTGGGAGCGGGGACCGGCGCCGTCGAAGCCCTCACCGGACACGCAGCTGGCAGCGCGACCGGTCTGGGCCCGGTTCCAACCTCAGGGACGCTGCCGGGCGGCGTCGTCGACCCCCACGTCCCAGAGCAACTGGCAGCTCTGTTGCGGGAGTGGCTCACCGACGCGACAGTGCGACGGTCGTGGCGCACTGCCGCCCTGCGCCGTCGCGATACACTGCCGACATGGGCCAACACCGCGACAACGCTCCTGAACATCGTCCACCCGTGATCAACACGGACCCCGACGCACCCCGTCCGATCAGCAGCGACTGGCTCACCCTCCGTCGCCCCGCCGACGAAGCCGCCCGCCAGGCCAGCCTGCCACTCCTTGCCGAACTCCAGGCGTTCCTGACTGCAGAGGAGGTTCCCGACGGCGATGAGCAGCCGGTCAGGATCTTCGACCTTGGTGCCGGTACCGGAGCCAACCAGGCCTGGCTTGCACCACAGCTGAACGCAACCCAACCGCAGCTGAAGCAACAGTGGACCTTGATTGACCACGATCCGGCCCTGCTGGAACACACCATGAGCGAGCCCTCGATCGACGGGGTCATTGGGACCGAAGCAGTGGTTGCCGGGATTGAAGACCTTGAGCAGATCCTGCGCGGCGATACTGAGGCTGCCGGGCATCTCCGGTTTGTCACCTGTTCGGCTCTCCTGGACCTGCTCACGACCACGCAGCTCGACACCCTCTGTGCAGCGCTTGCGGAATCGCACACAGCCGCGCTGTTCAGCCTCAGTGTCACCGGCACCATGACCATTGAACCAGCCGATCCGCTCGATGACTCCCTCAACAAGGCCTTCAACCTGCACCAGAACCGCGGCGGCCGCGCCGGTGCGCGGGGCGTTGACCTCACCCAGCAGTTTCTCGCCGACGCCGGCTTCACAGTCACCACAGTCGACACCCCGTGGGAGCTCCGCGGGAAACACACGGCACTGATCGAGCGGTTCCTCAGCGATCGGGCGGACGCCGTCCTCGAAGAAGAGCCCAGCCTCGCCGAAGATTTGAACCAGTGGCTGGCCCGACGAGCCGAGCAGGCCGCCGCGGGCTCACTGCGACTGACGATCGGTCACCGGGACCTCCTGGCGCTGCCGCCCCGGCAGTGATTCCACACCCGTGAGCCGTGTCCCGTGAGCGTCCCGTGAGCCGAGTCCCGTGAGCCGCCGCAGCTGGCTCGGAGTCCTCCAGGTGGTGGTCGCCGGAGCTCTCATCTACTACCTGGTGTTGACCTTTGGCACCGGTCCCTTCACCGCCGGGCTCGAAGCGGTGACGGCGCCCTCGATCGCCGCCGCACTGGCGCTTGGGCTGATCGGGACTGCCGCCCAGGCACAACGCTGGCGGCTCGTCTCACGAGGATTCCAGATGCACCTCCCCTGCGGCGGAGCGCTCACCCAGTGTTACGAGGCCTCGTTCCTGAATGCCGTGCTGCCCGGCGGTTTGGCAGGCGATGCTATCCGTACCGCCCGGCAACGGGCCGCCCACCGGTCCACCTGGCTAAGCAGCATTGGGTCAGTGCTCGGCGAACGCCTCACCGGCACAGTGGTTGTGCTCCTCGCAGCGGCAGCAGCCCTGCTCACCACCAATTGGCGCCTCGCAGCAGCTACTGCCGCCGGTGCAGTGGTTGTCCTGATAGCCGCTCTCCCGTCGCTGCGCCGACTTCCCAACCGGACCGTCGTCGCCGTCTGGGCACTGTCTGCGCTCGGCTGGTCCTCATTCGCCGCGTTGTTCGCCGTTTCGGCGGCGTTGACGGCACCCGCTCTGGGAGCGGCCGACGTCGTCGCTCTCGCCGCGATCTGTCTGGCCGGAATGTCCATTCCCCTAAGCCTTGGCGGCTGGGGCCCGCGAGAGGGAATCGCCACGTTGGCGTTCATGATGTTCGACTATTCAGGCGCACTGGGACTCGAGGTGTCGGTTGGCTACGGGCTGCTCGCCCTGGTGTCGGTGCTGCCCGGCGCTGGGCTACTGCTGATGTTGGCCGTTCGCGGAGTGCTACGCAACCGGAGCGAGCACGGCAGCCGAAAAGTCGAACTCGGTGCAGACATCCCTACCAAACTCGAAACGCCGGACCGGAGCGGAGAGAGCATCTGAGAGCGCGTCGCTGCCAGTAAACCGGATGCCCGGCACGCCGTCGCCCACGAGGATTGGTGCGCTGGTGAGATACAGCCGGTCGAGTGCGCCGGCCTCGAGGAAGCGGGACACGGTGTGTCCGCCACCCTCCACCAGGACACGGGGGTGGCCCAGATCCGCCAACAGCTCAAGCAGACGATGTGGCTCAAAATCCTCCCGCGCCAGGCGCTTCACGCCCACGTGTCCGGCCAGATCCACCGGGACAACTGCTTCGCTGCCGACCAGCCAAAGGGTAGGAGCAGCGCCATCGGTCAGCACAGCTGAGGCGTGAGGAATGCGGCCCTGGGGATCCAGCACCACCCGCACCGGATTGGTCCCTTCCACTGCCCGCACGGTGAGCAAGCAGTCGTCGGCGGTGACAGTTGAGGCACCAATAACGACTGCGTCGACAAGGGCCCGCAGCCGGTGCAGATGTTCCCGGTCCTCGCTGCCGGTGACAAAGCGTGCGTCGCCGGTACGCGAGGCGATGAAACCGTCAAGGCTCTGCCCGAGCTGACCGATCACCAGCCGGCCATCGGGACGAATTGCCTGCACCAGCGGGCCGTACCGGGTGAGCAGATCAGCAGCGAGCCCGTGGAGCGACCCCTGAGGAACAATTCCCTCGGTGAGCTGCCGCCAAACATCCTGGACCGGTTCGCCGTCGTGCCTCATCCTGGCGCGTTTAGTGGCAATATAGTCGGCGTTTTCGGGGCGCTGAGCGATGAACAGTCCGCTGCGTGAAGTGACCGTGATCCCGCCGCTCTCCAGTGCCTCCTGCTTGGCGGGGTTGGACGAGAGCAGCCGAAGCCGGGTAACGCCAAGGTCGCGGAGAATTTCGGTACTCTGCTCGTAGTCCCTGGCATCCACCGGAAGTCCGAGCGAGGTGTTGGCGTCCACAGTGTCGACGCCCTGATCCTGCAGGGCGTAGGCGCGCAGTTTCTCCAACAGTCCGATGCCACGGCCCTCATGGCCCCTGACGTAGATGACTATCCCTGCCCCCTCGTCGCTGATGCGCTGCAGTGACGCGTCCAGCTGCTCGCCGCAGTCACAGCGGTACGAGCCGAGTGTGTCTCCCGTAAGGCATTCGGAGTGCACCCGCACCAACGGGGAAGTTCCCTCGATGTCGCCGCGGACCAGCGCGACATGCTCGTTGTCATCAGAGTCTCGGTACCCCACCATACGAAACACGCCGTAGCGCGTAGGCAATACCGTTTCAACAACACGTTCTACCTGTGAGGCGCCCCAGCCGGGAGCCGATTCGATCGACATAGATCAACAATAGGCGACTCGCCGGGCGTCCAATCCCCTAACCGGCCCCAGGGTCTTCACTCATTCACTATGGTGGGAATGAGGAACCGGCTACGTGGTCTGTGCGTTAACCCCCCGTAGCTAAACCATCCGGGCGGGACCACCTGTGCCGGAGATACAGCACGGGCAGCCCGCTGGGGTGCTGCCTCCAGTCGACGTAAGGCAGCATGGAACCGAACCGGTCATCATCGGACGCTGGGCGCCGCCTGGCACAGGCATACGCGGCGCAGGCCGGCAGCCTTGCCGTCCTGGTTGAGACCCCTGAATTTCCTGCGGCCTTTAGGATTCAGAGCCGCCGGGTTGAAAGCGGTGAACAACGTCTCTCGGGTCTGGAAGCGCTGCGGCATACGCTGGTGCAGGCAGTCCTCGACGCTCGCGAGCTGTGCGAACGTACCGCATCGAAGCCTCTAGCACCGGAGCCCGACGCCGTGGCACTTGCTCTCGGTAGTGCTCCTGTGTTGACTGCGCCAACCTTCGGACAGCTGCTTCTCAGCGCGGCGGTCAAGGATCTTGAAGAGCTCGACGACCGGCTGCATCAGGCACGGCTGGCAGACTAGGCTGGCGCGTCAGGGTGAATGCTCCGCGTTTCCGACCGGCGGTTGCGCCCGCTGACCCAGTCGGACGGATATAGCTTAGGCAACACTTTTGAGGCTGCAAGCGCCCCGTACATCACTGTGTTGATCGCAACGAAAGCTGCGAGCACTGCGAACAATTCGGTGTGCACAATTGATTCCGGAAGCAGAATTCCGGTGGGTAACTCAAGTACCGCTGCATTGATCATCTGATGGCCTCCTGCGACTCGTGAGGGGTCTCGTGGGTGACGTGCTTCCAGGTCGCCTGCCTGCCGACAGCTATGTCCAGTATCCCCTTCACATAGATCAGGTTCAGGACCATGTCGAAGAACAACTCCGGAAACAGGCTCGCTGCCAGCACTCGTGCACGCCACCCGCCCTTCCAGACCGTCACAACGCGTTCGACCATGAACAGAGCGCCGATCCCCAGCCAGAACGGGAACCAGATCCAATTCTCCAACGACAGTAGCGCAAGACTTATCAGCAACAGATAGGAACTGAGAGCGATGACTCCATAACCAATGCCCAGCTGCTGCGCCCAATACCGCATGGTCTGCGACCTGACGCCGTAGGCTCCGAGGTTCTCCAAAGCGCCGCGCTGCCACCGCAGCCGCTGCGCCCACAGTGTCCGCCACCCGGGCATCAGCTCCGTGACGACTGTGCACTGGTGGGGCGACACCATCTGGGCGCCCAGGGACTTCAGTGCAATCGTCAGTTCATTGTCTTCAGTCAACGCAGCTGTGTCGTAGACCATGCCGGGCTGGCCGGGGATTGACTGGCCGCGGCTCTCCGCGACGGTGCGGAGAGCGACGGGACGAAACATCGAGGCGGTGCCGGTCAGCACGAACACGCGCCCCCTGCGTCGTCGAATTTCCCGGGCGTAACGGATGTACTCATTGCGTTGGAACTGGCCCAGCAGTCCGTGCCCCTCCTCCCCGTAGAAGAGACCGCCGATGGCCATCAAGGCCCGGTCATTGGTGAAGCGGGAGACGGCGGCCCCGATGAAGCCGTCGTCGAGGCTGGTATCCGCGTCCATCACCATGACGACGTCGTTGTGCTTCTGTTCGGGCAAGAGCTGAGTCAGCACCTGATTCAGGGCGCCAGCCTTCTTATGCTCGTTATCGACCGAGAGGAACACCTCGACGCCAGCATTGCGGGCGACGGCGGGAGTTGAATCCGTGCAGTTATCGGCCACCACAATGATGCGGTCTGGCGGCTGGGACTGGGCAAGGAGTGAGGCAATGGTGGCTGGCAGAGATACCTCCTCATTGTGGGAGGGAATGAGGACGGTCACCGTCACCGGACCGGCATAGACTCCTCGGGTCGCTGCCATCACGATCTTCGGCGCCAACGGAGCCACGACCCCGTCAACGGAGCGTCGCGACCTGGACGCAATGCGCCGTTCCAGCACCGCTACACCGACCGCCAGCAGCAGGGCCATTGCCACTGCCGCAAGAATCACCCGCAGTGCAGGTGCTTCAGAGTCGTACAGCACACGCCAGAAGCCGAGGACCAAACCTTCAGTCGGCTCGTCACGAATCTCGGGGTCGCCGCTCGCGACGGCGAACCAAAGGAGCGCTGCGGCAGTCCCTGCCAATACCGCGATGACAATGCCAACCCCACGCTGAAACCAACGACTCCCCATGGGGTCAGATTAGCAGACCAAAACCGCGCTGTCCGAAGGTGCTAGCGGCAACCGCTCGCACAGAAAAGGGTGGCCACTGCAACGCCCGCTTCCCCCACAAAATCGGCCTGCCCGTTCTCAATCAGAACTGAGTCATGGGGCCGCAGCAGCTGGCCGCGGAAGCTCAGGCTTCCGGACAGCATGACGACGACGGCTGTCCCCGACGCGGTACCGATTACCTGCTCGTCGGCTAGATCGACGTAGTGAAGCTCCCCGGTGAAGGCCGCCCGTCGGGTCATCAGGTTGAGATCGAGCGTCGGGGCCGTTACGCCCACCGCAGCAACCTCATTCTCGCCGGCAAATCGGTGCACCCCGTACTGGTGAAGGTTCACCTGATGTCCGTTATCCACCAGTCCCAGACCCTGGGGCGATAGCGCCATGAGAGAACGGTCCACGCCAGGGAACACCGAGAACGCGCCGTCCCGGCCGACCGTGGCGATACTCAGCCGCCAGTCAAAGGTGGCGGCTGAGGCGCCGTCGGGCCGCAGCACCAGCTCGGTTGTTACGCCGCCGCCGTTCTTCCACTGCACCTGACGGTGCCCTGACGCTGGCAGTAGGGTGACACTCATCGAGGCGGGTGGGCCCAGCGCTCCACCAGTTCCTCGTGAGCCTCAAGGAGTTCCTGGGTGCGGTGGGGATCCCGCGCGGCGAGGGCGTCGAGCAGGGAAATGGACAGGACAACTGCCGCGGCATGGGAATCGAACACCAGATCGGCGCCCACCGGAGCGACCAACAGGGCGTCGACGTCGTTGGCAAACGGCACCAGCGGACTGTCAACGATTGCCACGGTGGCCATCCCGAGCGCACGGGCCTGCGCCAGCGCCCGGACCGTCGCCGCGGGATACCTCGGCATCACGAAGGCCACCACTGCTGTAGCGCCATTGCGGTGCAGCTGGAGGACGGAATCGTCCATGGAAGCTGCATCGGAGAGCACATGGACATCAGGGAGCACCCGGCGGGCGAAGTAGCCCAGGTACTCGGCGAGCGCGGCCGAGACGCGGAGCCCGATGATGCCGAGCGGCTGGGTAGCCGCGAGCAGATCGACGGCACGCCGCATCTGATCGCTGGCCACAGTTCGCTCGAGTGCCCCGATGTTCTGTTGCTCACATTCGAGAATGGTGGGCGGCACGACCCCCACGCCGTTCAGTGGAGCCGTTCTCCCCCGCACCACGTCGCGAATGGCGCTGCGAAATTCAAGGTAGCCAGGGTAGCCCAGGGCAGTGGCCAGCCGGGTGACTGTGGGCTGGCTGACTCCCGCAGCCTCAGCGACGTCGATGGTTGAGGCAAACGCTACGTCAGGCAAGGAGGCGAGCATGTACTGGATCACGCGGCGCTGGGTGGGCGACACCCGGTGCTGATGCGCCAGGTTGACCAGCCAATCATGAGCGCGGTCAGCAGATGATTGGTCGCTCAGCACAGGCAGCCCCCGGTTCCGGTAACGTCATCGTTTGGTGATCCCACTCACTATGAATAGCATGATACACAGCCACGACACTTGCATGAAAAAATTCATACTCGGAGGTTCGAATGTCAGAGCAGGGTCACCGCGAAATTTGGCTGAGGTTTCTCTCCGGCCCGGATATTGATTCACTGGAGCTCACCCGCCCCGAGATCATTAGGGCAGTCGACGACGTCGTCGCCTCCCATGGCAGGGGCGAGACGGTCTTCGAACCCCGCATGCACCTGATGCCCGACAACGGCGGCATTGGTCACTTCAATGTGTTGCGCGGACACGTATCCAATCTGGGCGCCAACGGCATCAGTGGCGTCAAGGTGGTGGGCGACTTTGTCCCCAACTATTTGCAGGGGCTACCCAGCGAACTTTCGATGGCCACCCTGTACGATCCGACCACCGGCGTCCCGCTCTGCGTGATGGACGCTACCCTGGTCACCGAGGTGCGTACCGGCGCGATGACCGCCGTCGGCGCCAAGCACCTGGCCCGGAAGGACTCGCGGATCCTTGGCCATGTGGGCGCCCGGGGTACAGCATTCTCCAACGTCACCATGCTGGACAGCATGTTCGACCTCGACGAGATCCGGGTCACCAGCAAGCGCCGTGAATCCCGTGAAGCGTTCGCCGAGCAGTTGCGCGCCGAGATCAGTACCCCGGTGCGCGTGGTGGACACCGCCGAGGAAGCGTTCGACGACGCCGACATCCTCGTGGAAGCCTCCCGCCTTAACGAACCCACTCCGTTGCTGCGCACCGCCGCTGTAAAGCCCGGCGCATTCGTTGTCCCCTACGGCACCGTGAGCGCCGTCGAACTGGACCTGCTCGATGTAATGGACAAGGTGGTGGTCGATGACTGGCGTGAGGCGCAATCGGGCCGGTTCGGTGCCCTCCGCCCGCACGTGGACACCGGCCGTCTGTCTCCCGAGACCCTTTATGCCCAGCTAGGCGAGATTGTCAGCGGCCAGAAGCCGGGCCGCGAATCCGACGACGAACGGATCCTGTTCTGGCACCGTGGGCTCTCGATCCTCGACGTGGCGGTGGCTCACCTGATTCTTACCAAGGCAGAGCAATCGGATGCTGGAACCATGCTGAGGTACCGGTAACCGCCATGCAGTCATCCCCTACCGGTGCTGCGCAGCTGGCGGTGCTGCGCATCGCCGAGCCGGACGACCTCAACGCCCAGGCCATAGCCGAAGTTGCAGCTGGCCGCCCGCTCCGGCTCGAGCCCGCGCTGCTTGACCGAATCTCAGCGCGACGCCGGGAGGTCATCGACCACCTCAGGAATGGCGATCCGGTCTACGGCGTGAACACCGGGATGGGGGCCGCCAGCGAGGTTCATCTCGACGACGCAGCCCAATCCAGGCACCAGAACAACCTGATGCTGGGCCGGGCTGTGGGATCAGCGCCCTGGCTGGGCACCCTCGAGACCCGCGCCGTTCTTGCCGTGCGGCTCCGGACCTTTCTCACGGGCGATTCCGGGGTGTCAGAGCACCTGTGCGTCAGACTGGCCGCGCTGCTGAGCGACGATCTGCTGCCCGCTATCCCCCGGACCCGGATTGGGGCGGCCGGGGAAATAATTCCCCTCGCGCACCTGGGCGGGGCGCTCACCGGATCGGGAGAGTTCCTGGTGAACGGCGTGGCCGTCGACGCCGCCGGGGTACTGGCCGACGCGGGGATGGCCCCCTACTCGTTCGGGACCAAGGAAGGAGTTGCAGTGATCGAGGGAGTTCCCGTCACCACCGCACTCGCCATCCTCAGGGTCAATGACGCCCGCCTCCTCGCAGCCCAGGCAGTTGCGCTGACCGCCGCTGAAGTGTGTCTGGTGGGCGCCAGCCGTGATCCTTTTGATCCAGCCCTGGCCCGGGCCGACGTCGGGCTCGGTACAGTCTTGGGAGCGATCCGCCGACTCGCTGGACCCGATCCCGCTCCACGCACTCTTCAGTCGCCGCTGTCCGTGAGGGTGCTCGGACCCGCAGTCGCCGCACTGCTGCGTTCCATCGCTGCGGTGGAGGCCGCCGTCGAGCGCGCGCTCAACGGGGTCACCGATTCGCCGGCCTACCTCGATGGGCGGTTCATTGGGACTGCCGGGTTCGACGGGTTTGACCTTGCCTCCTCCCTCGACGGGCTGACGCTCTCCCTCATCCACGTCGCTGAGACGTCAGCGGCTCGCATTCACCGCCTGCTGGACGAGAAGTTCACCGGACTCCCCCGCCAGCTCTCCGGGCAGCCCGGCCTGCACGCCGGAATGGTGGCTGTCCACAAACGCGCTGTCGGCGTCGTTCATGAACTGGTGGCCGGCGCACGGCCCTCAAGCGTTGGGGCGATCGAGACCTCCTTCGGGCAGGAGGATGTGCAGAGCTTCTCAGCTGAGGCCGCGGAAGCCTGCGGTCACGCCGCACTGGGTTTCCGCGACGTCCTGGCGTGCGAGCTGCTGACGGTGATCCAGGGCGTCAGACTCGCCGAGAACGCGCTGGTCCGCGGTGACCATCGCCTGGGAACCCTCGTGGACCAGGCATCGAACCTGCTCCCCGCCGGGACCAATGACCGCGCCTACGGGAAGGACATCACAGTGCTGAACAACCTGCTGGCTAGTGGTTGGGGACGCTGGGTGGCGGCTGACGAGCTGTCGATCCCCGCTCAATGAAGACCGGACGGAACATCACCTGGCCACTGGCGGTTCCGGTGCCCTCCGGCAAGGTGAGCGCGCTGACCGCGGCGTCGACAATCGCCTGCTCATCCCACCCGAAGGTGGTCAGTTCCGGGCTGACCAGAGAGGCCAGCTCGCTGTCGTCGAAGCCAAGGATTGACAGGTCCTCCGGCACGGAGAGCCCCAGCTCCCGGGCCGCGCGGTAGGCCCCGAACGCAATCGAATCCCCCAGGCAGAACAGCGCAGTGGGCCGTTCAGCACCCGAGAGCAGCTGGGCTGCCGCCAGGGCCGCCCCGTGGACCGAGGACGGCGACGACGACACGGTCACCGTCACTCCCATGGAATCCCCCAGGCTCTGCGCCAGCACCTCGGCGGGCCGCCCCGGGGTGGTTGGCAGTGTCGGCGCCAGTAAACCCACCGAGCGGTGGCCCAGGTCAGCCAGGTGTTGCAGGGCAGTGCCGACCCCATACTCGTTATCAAACAGGACGCTTTCCGATTCCGGTCGGGCCGTCAATGCGTCGCCGATAGACACGATGCGCGTCTGGGCCGGCACTTCGGCCCAGTAGCTGGCCGAGGGATCCACGGGCAGCACGATCACGCCGTCGACCCGCTGGGCCGCCAGGGAGCGGAGTACCGCTTCTTCCCGCTGGGGCGAGCCGTCGACGTCGGCGATGATCGAGGAGAGTTCCTGCGCCCTGAGCGCCTCGGACAGCATCACTGCCAGGCCCTGTCGCCATAGATCGCGGAGGGATCCAACAATTGCCACATTGCCGCTGCGCCCGCTGGCGAGCGCCCGGGCAATGGGATCGGCCGAGTATCCCAGGTCATCAGCAATGGCGCGCACGCGGGTCTGGGTTGCCTCTGAACCCCTCAGACCCCGGAGCGCATAGGAGGTCGCAGCCTTCGACAATCCTGCAGCGTCTGCGATGTCCTGGAGTGTTTTCCGCTGGGCCCCGGTCATCAGACCAGCATACGGGGGGCGGCGCAACTCCCGCCGAAGACCCCGAAGAAACCCCCGCCGGAGAACCCACCGCCGAGCGCCGGAGACCGCCGAGCGCCGGAGAACCCACCGCCGAAGAGTTAGCCGTGGCGGGCTGAGGGCCTGTCGACCCACCTCATCTCACTTCTCGGCGGTGGGTGCGGTGGGTGAGGTGGGTGAGGTGGGCATCCTTATGCGGTTGACAAACTGGCGTGTGAACCGGTTCAATGGATGGAGTGAACCGGTTCACTCCCGCAGTTTGCTTACCATTTTCCTATTTCTCCGATCCCGACCGCGAAAGGGCATCATGCGCACTGATTGCCACCAGCACCTGTGGCCAGCCGCGTTTGTCGATGCACTCCGCGCCCGCACCCAAAACCCACGACTTCAGGGCTGGGAGCTCCTGGTCGACGGCGAAGCGCCCTACGCCGTCGACCCCCTGGCCCACGATCCCGAGATCCGCCGCACCCGCGAGACGCTCGAGGGCAAAGACCAGGTACTGCTCTCCCTGTCCAGCCCCCTGGGCATCGAGCACCTGCCCTACGAGGAATCACGCGAGCTGATCGAGATCTGGCACCATTGCGCAATCGAGCTGGGTGACCCCTTCCTGTTGTGGGCGGCGACACCGGTGAGCAGCTTCGACCTGGACGGTCTGGCCCGCATCCTTGACCATGACCGGGTGGTGGGCCTCCAATTGCCCGCCACGGCCCTGGCAGACCCGGTAGCGATCCTGCGCATGCAGCCGGTCCTTGACCTCCTACAGGCCTCCGACAAGCCGCTGCTGATCCACCCCGGCCCGGCACCGGCAACCGCCGGGACTCCCTCCTGGTGGCCGGCACTGGTGCCCTACGTCTCCCAGTTGCACGCCTCCTGGTTGGCCTGGCACGCGGTGGGGCGCGCCCAGCACCCCACTCTTCGCGTGGCGTTCGTGGCACTGGCCGGGCTTGCACCCCTCCACCATGAGCGGCTGGCAGCCCGCGGCGGCACATTCGGCGCTGTTGACCCCCTGGTCTACTACGAGACGTCCTCCTACGACACTCGTGCGATTGACGCGACCATCCGGGTAGTCGGCGTCGACCCGATCATTCACGGATCCGACCGGCCCTATGCGGAACCACGCGATCCTGGGCTCGGGCACGCCTTCACCCACGCACTTTTCTCAGCCAACCCTCAACATCTCCTGAAAGGAACTCCACGATGACCACCACACCGTTCAAGGGCGCAGCCCTCACCGAGTCAGACGTTCCTGCCCTGCCCGGGCGAACCCTTAGCCAGAAGGAACTGCAGGACTGGGTCACCAGCCTCGCGGCGCACCCCGAGCTGTGGGAACACCACATCAGCCACGAGGGCGGCGAACGCCACTACGCGTCCGTGTACCGGGACTCCAACATTGACGTCTGGCTGCTGTGCTGGAATACCCAGGACGACACCGGCTGGCACGATCACGACATCTCCTCTGGCGCCGTCGTCGTCACCCAGGGCGCGGTCACCGAAGCCAATCCGCGGATGAACGGCGAACCGGTCCGACGGGTAGTCGAGGCGGGGCGTTCCTTCTCCTTCGGACCGGACCACGTGCACCGGATGGGCGGCGATGTGGATGGATCCGTGTCCATCCACGCCTACTCCCCGCCGCTGTGGCGGATGGGACAGTACGCGATTGGCCGCAACGGCGTCATCCGCCGCATGTCGGTGAGCTATGCCGACGAACTGCGTCCCATGGATGACGAGAGCGTGATCGAAAAGTACAAGCAGCTTCAGTCAGTCACCGAGCACCTTGCACGGTAGGTCCTACCGCCCAGCCCTTCAGCCCCAGAACTGATCAAGGCCGGGCAGCAGGGCAAGTGCACGCGCAAGGTCATCTCCCAGCGGCCTGTCTTCCTGACCAGGGTCAAGGCCAGCCGCAAGGTAGGTGAACGCTTCCCTCGCCGGTGCGTTGCCGAGCCGGTGCGGTGCCATCCGGAGCGCCCGCACCGCTGCCACTGCTTCAAGCGCGACGACGACGGGCGCCTCCGCTGAGAGGTGCCGCAGCTGCCGGGCGCCCTGGGTAGCGAACCCGGCGTGCTCCTCGAGTCCCAGGGACACGCTGATGCCCGGACCGTTCGCAGGCGTCGCTATGGTGCGCAGAATCGACAGCAGATCCTGGGCAACATACTCGGCGATCATCAACCCGGAGCTGCCCCGCGGACCCGCCGAAAGGAATGACGGGAGACCGCTCAGCTCGGGCCGGAACAGGTGGGATAGCCGGGCCGCAGAGAGGGAAATCACCGGATACACGGCGGTGCGGGTGGCATCCAGCGCCGCCGACAGCATGGCCAGGTGGAACTGCCCGTGGTGGAACACTCCCTCGGAGGTCATCAAGGGGTTCTCGGCTGCACCATTGAGCTCTGTTTCAAGGATGGACCTGAGCCGCTGGAGGGCATCGAGCGCCGGCGCATGCACCTGGGGCAGCGCCCGCAGGGCAAAGGGATCCTGCAGCCGGGCCGGCACAGCTGGGGTGTCGGGTCCGGTCAGCCGGCGCATCGATGCGGCAACCGCGGCCTGGTGCGGGTGGGCCCTGGCCTGATGAACTGCCTCAGCGTATGGCTCCGGTGAGCCCTCAAGGGCCAGCATGGTCAGCGATGCCACCACCAGCGCACTCTTCATCAGCCGTTCGGTCGCTATGGCTCCCTGCGCTGCGGTGGCCAGAGTCAGGGCACTCGAGCTCATGAACGGCAACGAATCGGTGTCCTCGAAGCGCACCGGAGCGATCCCTCCGGTGTGCCACGGCCGGTCACCGCTCAGGGTGAGGGCGAGTTCAGCCATGGCTGCGAGATCGCCGGTCCCGAGACCACCGAGGCTATGGATGGTGGCTACCGATCCGTTGTCCAGAGCTTCCAGCAGGCCCCGTACCACCCCGGTGCTAATTCCCGAGCCGCCCGCCAGGAACTGATTGAGGCGCACGGCCATGGCAGCGCGAACCGTTGACTCCTCATCGACCCGGCCTGCCCCCGCGCAGTGGCTCAGCAACAGGTGCCGCGCGTGAGCTTTCCTGCGCTCAGCTGGCGTCCCGCCCGGCTCCACATTCAGCGCACGATTGGCGCCGACCCCCGTATTTGCGCCGTACACCCGACCCGATTCGCGGGCCCGCACCAGCTGCCCATGCGACCTCTCCAGGGCGCCGAGAACGCCGTCGGGCACCTGCACCCGAGAGGATCCAGCCGAAATAGTAATAAGATCGTCAAGTGTCAGCGAGGCGCCGTCGAGCACCACCCGGTGGATGTTGTCCTCGGAAGTCATGGGTGAACCGTTGTCCTTTACATAGTGACTATGTAAGTAATCTCACAGATCGGATTGACTGTCTATTCATTCGCTGTAACTATGAATCAACTTATTCACTGCCGGTTATTAGGGCTGGTGCAGAGGAACCTGGAGAGCCACCGTGATCACGTTTGACAAGGTAAGCAAGACTTTTCCGGATGGCACCCACGCCGTCGATAATCTGAACTTTGAATTGCCGACCGGGAAGATCACGGTGTTTGTGGGCCCCTCGGGCTGCGGCAAAACCACTTCACTACGCATGATCAACCGCATGATCGAGCCGACCGGCGGCCGGATCCTGATCGATGGACAGGACGTCACCTCGCAGGACGCCGCCCTGCTGCGACGGTCAATCGGCTATGTGATCCAGCATGCTGGACTGTTCCCGCACCGCACGGTGATCGAGAACGTCATGACAGTTCCCAACCTGATCGGCAGTGACAAGAAGAAGTCCCGGGCCACCGCCATGGAACTGCTGCTCCGGGTGGGACTCACCGAAAGCATGGCCAACAAGTACCCGGTCCAGCTCTCGGGCGGACAGGAACAGCGCGTTGGTGTGGCTCGTGCGCTCGCCGCCGAAGGGGGT
>NZ_KI914725.1:0-36205 GCF_000520515.1 Arthrobacter sp. H20 | reverse complement strand
CTCGCCGCCGATCCCCCAGTCATGCTGATGGACGAACCTTTCAGCGCCGTCGACCCCATTGTGCGCGCCGGCCTGCAGACCGAGTTCCTGCGGCTCCAGGGCGAGCTGGGTAAGACCATCGCCTTCGTGACCCACGACATTGACGAGGCAATCAAGCTCGGTGACATGGTGGCAGTCTTCAGGGAAGGCGGGCATCTTGCCCAGTACGCCGCTCCGCAGGAACTTCTCGAGAATCCAGCCAACGATTTCGTCGCCGACTTTGTGGGCCGGGACCGCGGCTTCCGCAGCCTGTCCTTCGACTCGGCCGACGCCCTGGTGCTGGATTCGGTGGACTCGGTCCGGTCCGGCGGCGAAGTTCTGGTGCTCGACGGGGCCGGCAGTCCCCTCGGCTGGGCCGGGCCAGGCCTCGCTGACGAAAAATCACCACTGTCAGTGGCGGGCACCTTCACCGCGTCGGATTCCCTGCGGGTAGTCACCGACCTTGCCATCAGCTCACCCGTCGGCATCGCTGTCCGGGTCAACGAGTCGGGCGTAGTTGACGGCGTTATCAGGCACCCGAGCCTGGTGCGGCAGCTGGATGAACGACGTCGTCAGCGTGCGGGGACCACCGCATGATCGACTACATCACCGGCAACCGCGAAATCATCTGGACCGCGTTCCAGGAGCATCTTTACCTGGCGCTGATTCCGGTCATTCTCGCGATCATCATCTCGCTTCCCCTGGGATACATAGCTGTCCGCTACAAGAAGCTGTACTACCCGCTGGTCAACATCAGCAGCATCCTCTACGCGATCCCCTCGCTGGCGCTGTTCCTGCTGCTGCCGCCAATCATCGGTACCGGCGTTCTGTCACCGCTGAACATCATCATCGCGCTCACCGTCTACAGCGTTGCGCTCATGGTCAGGGTGGTGGCCGACGGCCTCAACTCGGTGGATCCTGCCATCACCCAGGCGGCAACCGCCATGGGCTACCGACGGGTCAAACGCCTCCTACGGGTTGAACTGCCCATCGCACTGCCAGTCATGCTGGCAGGGCTGCGGGTTGCTACAGTTGCCAATGTGAGCATCGTCAGCGTTGGTGCGCTGATCGGCGTAGGCGGGCTGGGGGCACTGTTCCTTCGTGGCCTGCAGCTCGACTACCTGGCGCCGATCTATGTAGGAATCATCCTGTCAGTGCTGTTGGCAGCCACCTGCGACATCATCATTGTGTTTGTTCAACGACGATTCACGCCCTGGGTGCGTGCGGGAGGGCGAGCCTGATGGATTATCTTGAGTATCTGTTGGACCCCGAGCACTGGGACCTCGCCGTCAACGGCAACATCCCGTCGCTCGTCCTTGAACACCTCTACTACACGGTGCTGACGCTGATCATCGCCTCATTGATCGCGATCCCGGTGGGCCTGTACATCGGTCACACGGGCAAGTTCTCGTTTGTGGCAATCAACGCGGGCAATGCCGGCCGGTCGCTACCGACGCTGGGCCTGATTATCCTGCTGGTGACAGTGATCGGATTTGGGCTGCTGCCAGTGGTAATCGCCCTGGTGATCCTCGCCATCCCGCCGATCCTCACCTCTACCTACGCGGGTCTCAGGGCAATTAACCCCGCGTCGGTCGACGCCGCAAAGGGGATGGGCATGCGTCCCATCGAGATCCTGTTCAGGGTGGAAATTCCTATCGCCCTGCCACTGATCCTCAGCGGCCTGCGAAGCGCCACCCTGCAGGTTGTGTCGACAGCCACTGTCGCTTCCTATGTGGGCCTCGGCGGTCTGGGAAGGCTGCTGGTTGACGGTCTTGCACTGAATCAGTACGACCGAGTGATTGCTGGCGCCGTCGTCGTCGCCCTGTTGGCCATCATCCTGGACCTGATCGCTTCCGGTCTGCAACGGCTGGTGGTGTCCCCCGGCGTATCCGGGCGCGCACTGACCCGGACATCCAACAAACCCCCATCATCTTCCGTTGAGCCAGCATCGGCAACTGCGGGATAAGCTTGAGAAACCTGACCGAAAGGCACGACCCATGATAAGAAAACGCTCACCCAAACTGATGAGTAGTGTGGCGCTCTTCGGCGCAGCGGCCCTCGCACTTTCCGCTTGCGGCGGCGATCCGCTTGAGTCCGACGCCGGCGGAGAGTCAGTCGACGCCGAGACCATCGCGATTGGCTCCGCCAACTTCCCCGAGAGCGAACTGCTCGCCGAGATGTACGCCCAGGTCCTGGAATCCGAAGGGATCGAGGTTGAGCGCAGCTTCAACATCGGTGCTCGCGACCTGTACCTCGCGGCGCTCGAGGACGGGTCGATCGACCTGCTTCCCGAGTACAACGGCGCGCTGTACTCATCGCTCGTTGAAGGTGGCGCTCCTGAAGGCGTCACCGGCCCCGAGGAGGTCTACGACGCGATGGTCGAGGTGCTGCCCGAAGGCATAGTTGCCCTTGAGCAGTCGGAGGCTGAGGACAAGGACACGCTCGCAGTCCTTCCCGAAACCGCTGAGGAATTCGCCCTGGAGACCATGGATGATCTGACCGACGTCGCCGGCGAGCTGACGCTTGCCGCCGGCCCGGAGTTCTCCGAGCGTTTCCAGGGCCTGGTGGGTCTTGAAGAGGTTTACGGCATCACGTTCTCCGAGTTCCAGCCACTGGACGCCGGCGGACCACTGACCCGCGAAGCTCTCCTGAGCGGTGAGGTGGATGTCGCCAACATCTTCAGCACCGATTCGACGATTGAAACCGAGTCCCTGGTGGTCCTTGAGGACACCCAGAACCTGTTCCTTTCCGAGAACATCGTGCCGATCATCCGCGAGTCCAAGGTCACCGATGCGGTCACCGAGTCACTCAACGCGGTCTCGGAAGCCCTGACCACCGAGAACCTGACCGAGTACCTTGCACGGGTGCAGGTGGATAAAGAGTCCAGCGCGACTGTTGCCACAGCATTCCTTGAAGAGTACGACCTGCTCTAGACAGCTGTTGCCCATCCCGGCGGATTCCCGTCGGGATGGGCAATCTCCTTCTGCACGCCTCTTCACCCGAGCGCCCTGAAAGAAACCCAGTGACCACACAGCGCTCGGCCGCCACCGCGGCATTCCTGAACCTGCTCCCCGGAGTATTGGTCATGGCCGCCGCCGTCGCTCTTTCCCTCTTCATAGCCAGCCTTCAGGGCTTTATCGGCGCTCTGGTGGTTGCCCTCGGCCTCGGACTGCTGGTCCGCAACACGGGGCTGTTCCACCCCCGGATCCGGCCCGGCATCCAACGGGCCACCAAACGATTTCTGCGGCTCGGCGTCGTCGTCCTGGGCCTGCAACTCTCCCTCCCCGAGATCCTGAGCCTGGGCTTCCCCGTCCTCGCGCTCATCATCGCCTCGGTGTTCATCAGCTTCCTCTTCACCCGCTATATCGGCGAGCGGCTGGGACTCAGCCGTGCGGCGTCGACCCTGATGGCAGCAGGGTTCTCGATCTGCGGCGCGTCCGCGATCGCCGGTATGCAGAGTATTGTCAACGCCGACGACGACGAGGTGGCCAGCGCCATCGCGATGGTCACGCTGTACGGGTCGGCGGTGATCCTGGGACTCCCGCTCGTCAGCAACCTGCTGGGGCTCTCCCCCGAAACGTTTGGCATCTGGTCAGGACTCGCCGTGCACGAGGTGGCCCAGGTGGTGGCTACCGCCAGCACCGCCGGCGCCGTAGCCCTCGCCGTTGCAACCGTGGTGAAGCTCGGCCGCGTGGTGCTGCTTGCGCCCGTTGCAGCGTTTGTTTCCATTGGGATACGCCGGGCCGAGGGTGGCCAGCCCAGCGTGCCCGGACGGGTGGCGCCAATTGTGCCGCTGTTTGTGGTGGGGTTTCTGGCCCTGGTGCTGGTCCGGTCCACCGGTGTGGTGCCCGAACCTGTCCTCGACGTCGCGTCGTTGACTGCGACGCTGCTGCTCGCTGCTGCAATGTTTGGCCTGGGCACCGGCATTGACATCCCCCATCTGGCCCGGACCGGTGGAAAGAACCTGGCGCTGGGCGGCATCTCGACAGTGTTCCTCGGCGGCATCACGCTCGCCGGAGCGGTGCTGGTCACCGCCTAGGTCTTATCAGGAGACGCGGTCCGGGTCAGCGCAGCCCGGTCTTGCGGCTCAACGCCAGTTCGATCAGCTCGTCGATCAGCTCCGTGTAGGTGAGGCCCGATTTGGCCCACATCTGCGGGTACATGCTGATCGGGGTAAACCCGGGCATCGTGTTGATCTCGTTGATGATCAGGTCCCCGGCGAGAGTGTAGAAAAAGTCGACCCGGGAGAGGCCTTCAGCGCCGACGGCTTCGAACGCTGCCGCTGCCAGGGCCCGCACAGCCTCGCTGGCAGCTGGGGGCAGATCGGCCGGGCAACTCAGCTCGGCCGCAGCACCATCGACATACTTGGCCTCGAAGTCATACCAGTCGTGATCTCCCGGCTGGACGGCTATCTCGCCGGGTAGGGACGTCCGCGGCTCGTTGGTGCCGCGGCCCTGCAGCACCGCTACCTCGATCTCCCGACCACTGATGCCAGCCTCGACCAGCACCTTGGGATCGAACTCCCTGGCCGCTTCAATAGCGGCCGCGAGATCCGATGCCGAGGACACCCTGGTGATCCCCATCGAGGAGCCGGCGCGGGCCGGTTTGACGAAGGACGGGAAGCCCAACGCGGCCGCACGCTCAAGGCAGCTCCCACGCCCGGTGGCCCACTGCCGGTCGGTGATGACCTCGTAGGGCCCCACAGTAAGCCCGGCAGCGGCGAAAATCACCTTCATGTAGTGCTTGTCCATGCCCACTGCTGAAGCCAGCACCCCGGCGCCAACGTACCTGATGTCGGCCATTTCCAGCATCCCCTGCAGGGTGCCGTCCTCACCAAATGGTCCGTGCAGCAGCGGAACGACGACGTCGATGCCGCCAAGGCTGCGGGGCATCTGATCAGCAGCGGTGATCATGAGCTCGGTGGAGGCCAGATCAGCAGCACCACCTGAGCCACCAACAGCGCCCGAGCCCGGGCCCGACCCCGATGCGGCCAGGACCAGCGATTCGTCGGACGCGGGGACCTCCGGGAGGGTCGCCGAGCGGAGCGACCACTGGGAGGAATCTCCTGACACCTGGACCCACTGGCCGTTCCTGGCGATGCCGACCGGAATCACCTCATACTTGTCACGATCAATTGCCTCGAGCACTCCTGCGGCAGTGATGCAGCTGACCGCATGCTCGCTGGATCGCCCGCCAAAAAGGACCAACACCCGCGGCCGGTGTGGTGCGTCGTCGCCGGGGGCATCAGGAGGAACAGCAGTCACAGTCAGCCTTCGGATTTCAGATTGCGGGCAAGTAAGCGCTGCCCCAGGTCATGGACGGAGACGGTGCCCTGAAGCACCGCCACCACGTTCTCTGTGATGGGCATATCGACTCCAAGCTGTCCCGCCAGATCGAGAACCGCCTGGGCTGACTTGATGCCCTCGGCGGTCTGGTTCATGGTTCCGGTGACCTCGTCAAGGGTGAGCCCCTGGCCCAGCAGCCGGCCGGCCGTGTGGTTGCGTGAGAGCGCTGACGAGCAGGTTGCGATCAGATCGCCCATCCCGGCCAGCCCTGCCATGGTTTCAGCCTCGCCACCGAGCGCGACGGCAAGGCGGGTGGTCTCGGCGAGGCCGCGGGTAATGACCGAGGCCTTGGTGTTGTCGCCCATCCGCTTGCCTTCACAAATGCCGACGGCGAGGGCGATGACATTCTTGACGATCCCGCCGATTTCCACGCCGACCACATCGGGGTTGGTGTACGGCCTGAAGTAGCTGGCGGTGCACGCCGCAGCGATCCATGCAGCGACTTCCTCATCCGGGCAGGCCACCACCGATGCGGTGGGTTCCTGACGCGCAATCTCCAGCGCGAGGTTAGGCCCCGACACGACAGCGATCCGCTGGGCAGGGATATCCAGTTCGGCGGCGATCACCTGAGACATGCGGGCATCAGATCCCACCTCAAGACCCTTCATCAGCGACACCACCACTGCATCCTCGCGGAGCAGGTGCTTCCAGCCCTGCAGCTGAGGGCGCAACGACTGCGCCGGGACTGCCACGGCGACCAATTCAGCACCGGCCAGCACCTCGGCAATATTGGCCGAGCTGGTGATGTTCTCCGGCAACTCAGTGTCCGAGAGATACCTGCTGTTGCGGCGGGAGGTATTGATCTCCTCGGCAACGTCTTCGCGACGGGCCCACACCCGCACCTGGGTGCCGTGAGGGGCCCCGGCATCCGCCAGGATTTTCGCGAAAGTGGTCCCCCAGCTGCCGGCACCCAAGACGGCTACTACTGCTGGTGGTGTTCGCGTCATTGAGTCTCCTCGGTGTTACCTTCGTAATCCCTGCCGGTGCTCTTCTGGTGTTTGTCAGCTGGATTCCAGCGTTCGGCGGGCGGTGCCTCCTGGCGAAGCTCAGCGACCAGCACCGTCAACGCATCCACGATCCGCTCGGTGGCAGTATCCAGCACCGTCTTGGTGATGGGCTTGTCCACGAGGTCGGAGAAGTCGACTGGGTCCCCCACCATAACCCGCGAGGTTTTCCTGGGGAAGAGATAGAACCGTTTGGCGTACCGGGGGAACACCTCGTGAGCCCCCCAGTGAGCGATCGGTACTACCGGGGCGCCGGTTTGCAGGGCGAGCCGTGCTGCGCCGGTCCGGCCCTTCATCGGCCACATGTCCGGGTCGCGGGTCAGTGTGCCTTCCGGATAAACCACGATGCCGCCACCGGAGCTGATCGCCTCACGCGCTGCCTCAAGGGACCTGTTGGCGCCAGCCGTGGTCCGATCGACCGGCACCTGGCCGGTGGCATCGAGGATCCACCCCATAATGGGCACCTTGAACAACGATGCCTTCGCCAGAAAATGCGGAGTCACCTTCTGGTTGAAGAGAAAGTGACCTATCACCACCGGATCAATCTCGGTGATGTGATTCGGACAGACAATGAACCCAGTGTCCCGCGGCAGTTTCTCCGCCCCTGACCACTTCTTGGCCATCAGGGCGTTCATGATGGGCCGAACGGTCACGGCGAGCACGGCAAACGTCATGCGGGATCTTCTGGATTCAGTCATAGCTAAGTGCCGCGTTGCTAGCGGCCGTCCTCCGACGTGGTCGCATCAGTTGCCGGAGTGATATCGAAGTCAGCTCCGAGGCCTTCGAGCTTGTCCTGGAACCGCTCGTAGCCACGGTTGATCAACTCAATACCGGTGACCCGCGAGGTACCCTTCGCCGCGAGGGCAGCGATGAGGTGGCTGAAACCACCGCGGAGGTCAGGGATGTCGATGTCCGCCCCGGCCAGCTGCGCCGGGCCAGAAATGACTGCTGAGTGGAGGAAGTTCCGTTGCCCAAATCGGCACGGGACACTGCCCAGGCATTCGCGGTGCACCTGGATATTGGCACCCATCCGGATCAGCGCATCAGTGAAGCCGAACCGATTCTCATAAACGGTTTCGTGAACGATTGACACGCCCTGCGCCTGGGTCAGCGCTACTACCAGGGGCTGCTGCCAGTCGGTCATGAATCCTGGGTGCACGTCGGTTTCCAGGACAAGGGGGGACAGTTTGCCGCCGGGATGGTAGAACCGGATGCCGTCGTCGTCGACGTCGAATTCTCCACCGATCTTGCGATAGGTGTTGAGGAAGGCGGTCAGGTCCAGCTGACGAGCACCCTCAACGTAGATGTCGCCCTGGGTGACGAGTGCGGCTGATGCCCACGAGGCAGTTTCGTTGCGATCCGAGATGGCCTTGTGGTTGAACCCGGTCAGCTCCTTGACCCCCTCGATGCGGATGGTGCGGTCAGTCTGCACAGTGATGATGGCGCCCATTTTTTGGAGGACGGCGATCAGGTCCATGATTTCGGGCTCGACTGCTGCACCGCTGAGTTCAGTGATTCCCTCGGCGCGGGTGGCGGTCAGCAGCACCTGTTCCGTAGCGCCCACGCTGGGGTAGGGCAGGTCGAGCTTGGCGCCGTGCAGGCCCTTGGGCGCCGAAATGGAAATTCCGCCGGGACGCTTGTCCACCACTGCACCAAAGTTGCGCAGCACCTGCAGGTGGTAATCGATCGGACGATCCCCGATCTTGCATCCGCCGAGGTCGGGGATGAAGGCTTCACCGATGCTGTGCATCAGGGGACCACAGAAGAGGATCGGGATCCGCGAGTCGCCGGCGTGAGCGTCGATGTCCTTGGACTGGGCCATCTTCGCGCCCTTTGGATCCATACTGAGGTCACCGGTAACCGGGTCCTTGGTCACCTCCACACCATGCAGCTTCAGGAGGCTGGTGACTACCTCGACGTCCTTGATTTCGGGGACGTTCCGCAGGACCGAGGGAGCATTACCCAGCAGGGCGGCGACCATTGCTTTGGGCACCAAGTTTTTGGCTCCGCGAACGGAGACCTTGCCAGTCAGAGGGACTCCACCACGAATGGTCAGCACGCTTCCCATGAACACCTATTTCCTTCGATTTGCACACAACAGAGATTGCCCCCAAACCAGCAATTGCCTCCCGCTAAGCATAGGAGCATGTCCAACAAGACTGAAATAGACTCCCCGGGGCCACTGTCTGAAACTGCTTTGCCAGCTCATTCATTCCCCGCTGACGCGCCGGACCGAGCCGTCAGAATGACGTTGCTCTCAATCCGGGGCGGATGCTCAGGATCGGGCGGGGAGAGTCCTGGGCTTCCAGTCCGGCCGGGAGCCCTCATACTCGGTGATGGATTCCTCATGGGTCAGCGTCAGGCCGATGTCATCAAGGCCCTCCAACAGCCGCCACCGGGTGTAGTCGTCGATCTGGAACGGCGCCGTGACACTTCCGCAGACCACGGTGCGGTCCTGCAGGTCAACAGTCACCTCGGTGCCGGGATGATTCTCGAGGACCTTCCAGATCAGTTCGATGTCGTCCTGCACAACCTGTGCCGCGATCAGCCCCTGCTTGCCTGAATTGCCGCGGAAAATGTCAGCGAACCGGGAGGCCAGCACCGCCTTGAAGCCGTAATCCTTCAGCGCCCAGACCGCATGTTCACGCGATGATCCGGTACCGAAGTCGGGGCCAGCCACCAGAACTGAGCCGGCGTCGAACGGTGACCGGTTCAGGATGAAGTTCAGGTCCTTCCGCCATTCGGCAAACAATGCGTCCTCAAACCCGGTCCTGGTAATACGCTTGAGGTACACCGCCGGGATGATCTGGTCAGTGTCGATATTGCTTTGGCGCAGCGGCACACCGATGCCGGAGTGCTTGATGATCTTTTCCATGGGACTCTCCTAGGCGGCGTTCGAGGCGGCGGGGACGACGACGTCGTCAGGCTTGCCTGTGCTGGCGGGCGGAAGCGGGTCAAGATCCGACGGCGAGCTCAGCGTTCCACGCACAGCTGTCGCTGCGGCGACCACCGGGGACACCAGGTGCGTACGGCCACCCTTGCCCTGCCGGCCCTCGAAGTTACGGTTGGACGTCGATGCGCAGCGCTCCCCCGGCGCCAGCTGGTCCGGGTTCATGCCCAGGCACATGGAGCAGCCGGCGAACCGCCACTCGGCGCCGAAGTCCTTGAACACCTGGTCCAGACCCTCGGCTTCGGCATCCAGGCGAACCCGCGCCGAGCCGGGAACCACCATCATGCGGATGTCCGGGTCCTTGACCCGGCCACGGATGATGTCCGCCGCGATCCGCAGATCCTCGATGCGGCTGTTGGTGCACGAGCCGAGGAACACGGTGTCCACCCTGATATCTTTCATGGGAGTCCCGGCGTCGAGCGCCATGTATTCGAGGGCACGCTCGCACGCGGCTTTGTCGTTTTCGTCGGCGAAATCGTCGGGCGACGGCACCGCCTGTGACAGCGAAACACCCTGGCCCGGGTTGGTGCCCCAGGTGACGAACGGCTCAAGGTCATTGGCGTCGAGGGACACCTCGGCGTCGAACACTGCATCGTCGTCGGTGCGCAGTGTCCTCCAGTTCTCGACTGCCGAGTCCCAGTCGTCGCCCTGCGGAGCGTGCGGCTTGTCTTTGAGGTACGCGAAAGTGATCTCGTCTGGTGCCACCATCCCGGCACGGGCGCCAGCCTCAATGGACATGTTGCAGATGGTCATCCGCGCTTCCATCGACAGCGCCCGGATGGCCGATCCACGATATTCGAGCACGTACCCCTGGCCGCCACCGGTACCGATCTTGGCAATTACCGCGAGAATGATGTCCTTTGACGTGACACCGGGTTTCAGAGTGCCCTCGACATTGATGGCCATGGTCTTGAACGGCTTGAGTGAAAGGGTTTGGGTGGCCATCACGTGCTCCACCTCGGAGGTACCGATGCCCATCGCCAGGGCACCGAACGCCCCGTGCGTTGACGTGTGGGAGTCTCCGCACACCACTGTCAGGCCCGGCTGGGTGAGGCCGAGCTGTGGGCCGATAATGTGCACGATTCCCTGTTGCGCGTCGCCGAGGGAGTGCAGCCGCACGCCGAACTCCTTGCAGTTCGCCCGCAGAGTCTCGATCTGCGTTCGGCTTGTGAGGTCAGCGATTGGCTTGTCAATATCCCAAGTGGGGGTGTTGTGGTCCTCGGTGGCGATGGTGAGGTCCGGGCGTCGCAGCGGCCTGCCGGCAAGACGGAGTCCTTCGAAGGCCTGTGGCGAGGTGACCTCGTGGATCAGGTGAAGATCGATGTAGATCAGGTCAGGCTGGGATTCAGCACCCTGCACCTCGCCTTTGCGCACAACGTGTGCGTCCCAGACCTTCTCTGCGAGCGTGTTGCCCATGACCGGTTCCCTTCGGTGCTGTTCCATCTGTTCCGCTACGTGTCTGCAGCTTGCGTCTCAGATAATGAGACGGCAATATCATCTTATGGACAATATTAGCGGTGTAGGGGTCATCGACAAAGCTGCGACAGTACTCGACGCCCTGGAAGCGGGTCCCACCACCTTGGCGCAGCTCGTTGCCGCAACCGGGCTGGCCCGCCCGACCGTGCACCGGCTCGCCCAGGCGCTGGTGCATCACCGCCTGGTCAGCCGCGACATACAGGGCCGCTTCGTGCTGGGCAGCCGGCTGGTCGAACTGGCAGCGGCAGCCGGGGAGGACCGATTGATCGCATCGGCGTCCCCCGTTCTGTTGCACCTCCGCGACGCGACCGGCGAAAGCGCCCAGCTCTTCCGCCGGCAAGGCGAATGGCGGGTGTGTGTTGCCTCGGCTGAGCGCCCGATGGGTCTCCGGGACACCATCCCCGTGGGCACCCAACTCTCAATGAAGGCCGGCTCGGCGGCCCAGTGCCTGTTGGCCTGGGAGGACCACGACCGCCTTCTCAAAGGTCTTCAGGAGGCGCGGTTTACCCCTGCCGTGCTGGCAGGAGTACGACGTCGGGGGTGGGCCCAGAGCCTTGGCGAACGCGAAGCGGGAGTCGCCTCGGTATCCGCCCCAGTACGGGGTCCATCTGGCCGGGTCATCGCTGCGGTGTCGATCTCAGGGCCGATGGAGCGGCTTACCCGTCAGCCTGGACGTATCCACGCTGAAGTGGTGATGAACGCTGCCCAGCAACTGACCCACGCGGTCGGCAAGAACGCTGACTGATCGACCCACAACTCCGGTGGCGGTAGGGTGTGGCCATGACTGAGGGTGTGGCCATGACTGCCTATGCGGTCTTCCTGCGCGGAGTCAACGTTGGCGGAATCAATCTCAAAATGGCTGAGCTGCGGGCAGCAGTTGAGACACTCGACGTCAGTAACGTGGTGACCCAACTCGCATCCGGGAACCTCACCTGTACCACGGCTCGGTCGGCCGCTGAGCTCAAGGAGGCAGTCGAGTCGCTGTTGCGGTCCACCTTCGGGTACGACGCCTGGGTAGTGATCCTTGACGCCAACCGGCTGCGCGTGCTGGTCGATGCCTGTCCCTTTCCGACCGATGACTCCACTACTCACACCTACATCACGCTCTTCTCTGACCCTGCTGCGCTCGCTGACCTGGTGGATGCCGTCGAGAAGGCCAACACGCCCCAATCTGATTCCCCTGGAGTGATCGACGATTTCCTTGTATTGGGGCCGGAGGCCGCCGCGTGGCTCGCGCCACGAGGGGGCACCCTTGAGTCACCGCTGAGCAAACTCACCGCCAAACCGCGGTTCAAAAACTCGACCACCACCCGGAACCCGAGAACCCTGCACAAGTTCCTTGCCGCTCTGGACGCCTAGCCGACGATGGTTCTAGGCTCGCCCCCGAGCGGCAGTAACTGCCTTCCTGAACCCGTTGTACCTGGCAATCTCCGCCTCGACCGGCGCAATCACATCACGGCCTGCAACTTCGGCCACTGCGGCGTGGAGACGGCGTCGAGCTCGGCGACCTCGCGAGGCCGCCGACACTTTTGCCGCCCCAGCGGATAGGAGGGCCACAGCGATTCCTACTATCGCTCCCCCGATTGCCAGCAGCGTGGGCAACGGGAAGCCCTCAACCATCGGGGTTACTGGTGCCGGGAGCTGTAGGAAGCCCAGCGCAGCGAGCACTCCGAGCCATACCAGCCCGGCGACAGCTGCGGCGAAGAGCAACCACTGCAGCGCTCCGATCACGGGCCACCACCAGGACCGTTTGTTCCAGCGCAGATCGGTCTGCGCTATTGCCTGATCCAGTCCGTCAGCCAGCGCCCCGGTTGATCCCTGGGCTGCCGTCCGGATCTGCTCACGCCACGGCCCGTGGACCGACTCGGCCGCGGCATCGGCGTATTCCCGCAGTGCTCCGTCCATGGCGGCACGCTGCGCGGGTCCTGGGGTGGGGAGCGAGGTGCGGTTAGCTGTCGCGTCGACGTCCGACCGGCGCAGGTTTAGGCGGCGCAGGGGGTCGGGCCTCAGTTTGCCGAGCCAGCGGGTTACTGGCCACCCGGTGGCTGCGTGGGCGTCACGCCGATAGGACCCGACGACGGCGTCGACAACGGTTTCCGTCCCGATTGCCCCCGCCAGCCGGTCCGCCAGCCGCGACCTCGCAGCTTTGGGTGGCTGGACGGCGTCGACGGTTCCCGCATGCTCGGCGAGCCGGTTCGCTGCCACTGCAACATCGGCGGTGAGCCTCGCGGTGGCGGCCTGCCGGCGTTTCACCGTCTGCCCGAGCTCCTTTACCAGATTGTCCAGTCCGGCTCCGGTGCTGGCTGACACCGGGTGGACTGCCACAGAACCGAGTCCCTCACCCGCGAGGATACCCCGCAGGGAAGCCGTCACCTGGGCTACTTCCTCTCCGATCAGGCGGTCCGTCTGGTTGAGCGCCATGATAGTCACGCCACCGTGGGTAGCCATTCCCCGGAGGAATCCGTGATGCAGTGCTGCGTCGGCGTACTTTTGGGGGTCGACCACCCAGAGGAGGACATCGACCTGACCAGCCAGCCGCTCCACCACCTCACGGTGACTCGCGGCTGTGGAGTCAAAGTCGGGGAGGTCCAGCAGGATCAGCCCCCCGCCGTCGTCAGCTGACGAGCGTCCGCCGACAGCCAGACGGGAACTCTCTGGCAGCTCGTGCCGCAGCGCCACCTGCAGCCAATCCAGTAACGGGGCGCTCCCCTCGGAATTCCAGAGCACAGCGAGCGGTTCAGACGTGGTGGGCCGGCGCGCAGCTACACGTGCCACGTCAGTCCCGGTCAGCGCGTTGAGCAGCGAAGACTTTCCGCTGCCCGTGGGACCGAAGATGCCTACCACCGTATGAGCGGCGGAGAGGGAGCGTCGGGTACTGGCCCGGTCGATCACTTCGAAGGCGGCCTGTAGATCCTGCTCGGGTAGGCGCCCTACCGCCAGCTCGCGGGCCGTGTCCAAGGCTTCGAGCTGGTTCTGGACAGCTGATTCGGCCTGCTTGCCCTTGTGCCGGCTCACTGGTCACGCCCGTCAGCGGCAGGACCAGCGCCGTCGTCGGCCCCGTTCATCGCCTGCTCGCCCGAGGGCCGGCTGGATTCAAGCCTACGGGCATACTCACGGAGCGTCCCGGCCGGAGTCTGTTGGGCCGCCGGGACGAGCGGCTCCAGGTAGCGCTGCTGTTCGGTGCGAAGCAGCGACCCGCACCGACGCTGCAGGTTGTCGCGCGCCGATTTCGCCAGGCGTCGGACTGCGTCTTCGCCGAACACCGCTTCAAGAAGTTTTTGACCCACCACGGCCGACCCGCCAGCGACGCCGATTTCCAGTCCACTCAGCCCGGCGGTGGAGGCGAACACCACCACCATCAGGGCTACCGCAATACCGTTCACCCCAAAGGACAACATCCTGGCGGTGAAGCGCTTGTTGGCGCCCTCGGCGCTCACCAACTCCAGCAGGTCTTTCTGCCAGGCCCGGATTTCCCGTGCCGCAGCGGCCGAGAAGTCATCGCCTCGGGGTGGTAGCCCCGCCAGCAACTCCCGCCCGGCATCGCCGTCGCGCCAGGAGTGTTCGGTCCTCTGGGCTGCCAGGGCTGCCTGTTCCACAATGACAGCGTGGAGGCCTGTCTCGATGGCTGTCTCCACCGTGACCGCCCGGGTGGGCCGACCGGTGAGGAACGACCCGATGGCGTCCCGGGCCCTGCCGACCCGGGACTCGAGGCCTCTCATGAACTCGCCGGTACCAACGAAGTCCTGCCAGCGGGCCAGCACCTCGCCGCGGAGCAATGTGCCGTCCCTGGTGGATTCGAGGATTCCTTCAAGGGCATCGTCGAACGCACCGGTCGCCGCGGCCTGTAGCCGAAGGTATTCGGCCTGCTGGTCGTCCTGCGCATCAGCGGCGGCGTGCACGCGGCCCGCAACGGAGTGGACCGCGCCATAGAGGGTGCGGCGCGCAATTTCCTGTCGTCCAGCCGCGTCCGCTGCCAGCGCCCGCAGCCAGCGCCTGATCGGGTCGACCGCCTCTGCGGGAAGCATGCCCGCCGGATCCAGGGGCAGTTCGGGGACGATGAAGATCGGGGCGTGGCCCAGGTCAGCCGCAGCCAACAGTGTGTGGAGGTCGCTGCGCACCTCTTCTTCAACCCCAACGGGTACCCGGTCCAAAACCACCGCCAACAAAATATCCCGTGCTGCGGCGTCGGCGAGCAGCTTCCACGGGACGGCATCCGCATAGCGGTTTGCGGTGGTCACGAAGACCCAGAGATCAGCGGCGGCGAGGAGCTGCCCGGACAGCCGGCGGTTCTCATCGGCGATGGAGTCCAGATCCGGGGCGTCGACCAGGGCAAGGCCCAACGGAATCATCGGGTCCGGGCGCAGCAGAAGGGTCCCGGCGCCCGGAGTGTTCTCGGCGGTTTGCTCGGCCTGAGGTTTGTCGATGCCGGTCTCGACGGCGCGTACCCGGCTCAGCGTCGGGAGCACCCGTTGGTCAGAGAACCAGTGACCGTCGGCTGGGTGATGCAGGAGCACGGGCTGCCGGGTGGTGGGGCGGATGGCTCCCGATCGGGTAACCGGGTGACCGACGAGCGCATTGACCAGGGTCGATTTTCCGGCCCCGGTGGACCCGCCGACGACGGCCAGCAAGGGCGCCTCGAGACTGAGCAACCGGGGAACCACGTAGTCCTCGAGCTGGGCTGCCGCGGCTGTTGCGTTAATTCGAGCCTCACCAGCCCCGTGGACGGCGAGGGGAAAGGACATGCCGCTGAGGGCCTCCCCTGTCTGGCGCAGCGTCGCTAAGAGCGGCTGGGCGGCGGCGGCAGGAAGGGTGTCAGTCACCACCCCATTGTGCCGTACGCCGTGCGATGGCAGTGGTAGGGCAAAGAAAAACCCCCGGAACCTCAAGAGGTTCCGGGGGAAATTGTGACCCCAGCGGGATTCGAACCCGCGTTACCGCCGTGAGAGGGCAGCGTACTAGGCCGCTATACGATGGGGCCAGTACTTTTTGCTGTCTGGTTGTAGCCAAACAAGCTAGATGATTATTTCACATCTGCCAGATGCGGCCAAATTGAATCCGCCTACATCCAACGCTGGGGTACCAGGACTCGAACCTAGAATGTTGGTACCAGAAACCAGTGTGTTGCCAATTACACCATACCCCAATGGCACATACCGCAGGGCTCCAAACGGAGCATCCGGGCCGCGAGAACCGCTCTGCGCCGAGAGATCACTTTACCGGACATTCGGCAGGAACTGCAAAACGTCTGCCAGCGAGGTGATCCGATGGCCGCTGAAGTCCGCAGGCCCGGCTGATCGCCGGTCAAGCCACACCCCGATCAGCCCCGCTGCACTGGCGCTCTCTGCGTCGACGAGTCTGTTGTCCCCCACATACAGCGTGCGCTCCGGCCGGGTCCCGAGCTGGCGGGCTCCTTCGAGGTAGATGGCTGGGTCTGGCTTTGCCACCCCAACGGTGTCAATCCCCACGAGGACGGCGAAGCGCTGAAGTCCTGATCGGTCGAGCTTGGCCCGCTGATAGTCATGCACGTTGTTGCTCACCGCCCCGTAGGGCACCTTAGCCGCGTCCAGGGTGTCGAGGAGCGGGATGACGTCGTCGTACGGTTCGAAGTGCAGGGGCAGCGTCGCCTCGTAGGCGGTGTTCCAACGCCGGGCGGCCGCGCCCTCAAGCGGCTCCTCGACGAAGGCAGCCTGCGCGTGTCTGGCCCGATGCAGACGCTGTTCGGTGAAGGTCAGTTCGCCGGCGAGGAACCGGTCATACCAGCCCAGTGGGTCGTGGGCGTAGAGCCGCTTGTACTCGATCCAGTCCGCGTCGCTGAGGTGGGCCAAGGTATCGGCGCCCACCTGGTGGAGGGTCCTGCCCATCGCAGTTTCCAGATCCACCAGGGTGTCGTCAATATCGAACAGCACCCCGGCGATCTCCGGGACGTTGTTCACGATCAACCGGCCGTGCTGCCGAACGCTTTGATCCTCGCCAGCGAGGAGACCTTGCCGAGAATCACCATCGATTCGAAGAGCGGCGGGGAGATCCGCTTGCCGGAGACAGCTGTCCGGACCGGCCCGAAGGCCAGGCGTGGCTTCATCCCCAGCTCTTCGACCAGTGCCTGCCGGAGGGCGTCCTGAATGTTCTCGGTGGTCCACTGATCGAGCGGCTCCAACGCTGCGTGAGCGGCGTCGAGCACTTCGCCAAGATTCGCAGGCAGCCCCTTGCGGGCGTCGTCGGCAATCTCGATTCCGGCGTCATCGGTAAAGAGGAAGCCAAGCATGTCAGGCGCCTCCCCGAGGAGGGTGATGCGCTCCTGGATCAGCGGCGCCGCCTCGGACAGGATGTGGCGTTCGCGTTCGCTCAGGTCGGCACCAACCAGTCCGGCCCCCTGCAGGTACTGAATGATTCGCTGGCGGAAGTCTTCAGGCTCCAGCAGGCGCACATGCGTCCCGTTGATTGCCTCAGCCTTCTTCAGATCGAACCGGGCTGGATTGGCCAGCACATCGTGGACATCAAACTTCTCCACCAACGTATCGACAGAGAAGATATCTTCATCGGCTGACAGGCTCCAGCCCAGCAGGGACAGGTAGTTGAGCAGGCCTTCGGGAATGAACCCGCGCTCCCGGTGAAGAAACAGGTTCGACTCGGGATCCCGTTTGGAGAGTTTCTTGTTCCCCTGGCCCATTACATACGGCAAGTGACCGAAGAGCGGCATGTAGCTGGCCACACCAATGTCGATGAGCGCGCGGTACATCGCGATCTGGCGCGGCGTGGAGGAGAGCAAGTCCTCGCCCCTGAGAACGTGGGTGATTCGCATAAGTGCGTCATCCACCGGGTTGACCAACGTGTAGAGCGGGGCGCCGTTGGCGCGGACAACAGCAAAGTCGGGAATGCTTCCGGCGCGGAAGGTGATGTCGCCGCGCACCAGGTCGGTGAAGGTGATGTCGTCGTCGGGCATCCGCAGCCGCAGCACGGCCGGGCGGCCTTCGCTGCGGAACTCTTCCCGCTGGCCTTCGGTGAGGTTCCTGTCGTGGTTGTCGTATCCGAGCTTGATATCCCGGCCAGCACCACGGTGGCGTTCCTCGACCTCCTCCGGCGTGGAGAACGACTCGTACAGGTGGCCCGCTGCGCGTAGCTTAGCGATGACGTCCTGGTAAAGGTCTCCACGCTGCGACTGCCGGTAGGGTGCGTGCGGTCCCCCGACTTCCACGCCCTCGTCCCAGTCGATACCGAGCCACTTCAGTGCGTCAAGAAGCTGGGTGTAGCTTTCCTCGCTGTCGCGGGCCGCGTCAGTGTCCTCGATCCGGAACACCATGGTGCCACCCGTGTGGCGGGCATAGGCCCAGTTGAACAGCGCAGTCCGGATCAGCCCGACGTGCGGTGTTCCGGTTGGCGAGGGGCAAAACCGCACACGCACAGGGGTCTGATCGGTGACAAGGGGGATCTCAGCAGCAATAGTCATGATGGGCTAAGTGTACGGGGCGAGGGCCCCGACCCCGCTCTGCCCGGCGGCGAACCACCACGCAGCGAAGATGAGTGCCGCAACGGCAGCGCCAAGTATGACCTGGGTTCGCACCGGCGTCTTCGGGCGGAAATAGCGCAGCGGCAGGACCGCTGCCGCACCAAATCCCAGTGCGGCAAGAGCTGACACCCAGATCTGGGGTGCGCCCCCAAGGGCGGCAGCCCGGGCTGACACCAGGGGAAGAGCACAGGCCGCAATGGCAATGAGCCGCCCCAGCCGTTGTCGCTCAGCGCTTGAACTTCCCTTCCGCACTGGCCCCCGTGGCACCCGGCGCATGGTTAGCGACGCGCCGGATTGGACAGGCGTCCGATGCCTTCGATGTCGACCTCGTAGCTCTGGCCCTCGCTGATCAGGCCCACTCCAGCTGGCGTACCGGTCAGGATGAGGTCGCCCGGAAGGAGGGTGAATGCCTGGGAAACGTAGGACACCAGTTCCTTGACACCCCAGATCATCTGGCTCGTGGAGCCGTCCTGCTTCAGCTCGCCGTCAAGCCTGCCACGCACCCGGAGGTTTTCGGTGTCGAGGTCAGTCTCGATCCACGGCCCTACCGGGCAGGAGGTATCGAAGCCTTTGGCTCGCGCCCACTGGTTGTCGGTCTTCTGGGCATCGCGGGCAGTGAGGTCGTTGGCGCAGGTGTAACCAAATACCACTTGGTCCACCCGATCCAGCGGAACATCCTTGCAGATGCGTCCAATGACGACGGCGAGCTCGGACTCGAAGGAGATCTCGTCGGAAAAGGCCGGGAGTACTATGGGATCACCGGGGCCAATGACCGAGGTGTTGGGTTTGAAGAACATCAGAGGTGCCGGTGGCACCTCGTTGCCGAGTTCTCTGGCGTGCTCAGCGTAGTTGCGACCGATGCCGACAATCTTGCTGCGAGGGATAACCGGAGCAAGCAGTCTGACATCAGCTAGTTCGTGGCGAACACCGGTGAGTTGAACACCTGAATAAAATGGATCGCCGGCCATCACCGCGATCTCTTCCTGGCCTTCCTCTCCTTCTACCACTCCAAATGCTGGGTCACTGTCAACGACAAATCGGGCTATACGCATGATTTACAGGCTACCGTGACCCTGTCCATGCCTTGGAATTTGACTGCCATCCGCAGATGGGAATGGCCGTGAACCTTGTCCCCAGCGGGCAAGTTCACGGCCATCCAGCAAACACCGTTCAGTTCGAACGGTGACTACGAGGGCTTAGCCTTAGTTGGGCCAGTCGCCAATGTTCGGCCAATCACCAATTTTTGTGATTCGATCGAACGATGTGCCTTTAACACCGGTGGCGGCGTCTGCGGCTGTAGCCGTTGTAACACCACCGATTGCGAATACTGCTACGAGCAGCAGAGATGCAGATAGTCTTTTCATACGAGAGTCCTTTGCTAATGCGAGAAAGCGCGAGGCACCGAACCCCGCGCAGTTTCATTAGTATACGAACAAATAGCTTAAAACCAAGCGTTTGGGAAGATGAATTTTTGGGCGCGATAGGCGCTTATATCCCCTAAACTCAGGTACTGGGGTCGGACGTCATCAAGGACGCCCTATCAGCATCACCCGAGGTCCAACGAAAACTGCACGAAGGGGCTACCACCCATGGCACTAAATCAGCCCGGCGACCAGCTGTTGTACGAGCTGAGGGCGAGAGAAGCGTGGAGCCAACGCGATTACGGGAAAGCACGCGTGATCGCCGGCCAGGCAGTTGATCTAGCACTCAAAGACGACAACCAGGTGGCCTGGTGGAACATGGCCTTTTTCCAAGCCGAGTGCCTTCGGGAGGAAGGCGCCGTGGAGGAATCGGTAAAAGTCGCCGAATTACTCCGCGCGCACTCGCTTACAAGCCAGTCACCAGCCCTTGCAGCACGGGTTCTCACCCTGCTTGGCATCGGACTTCAGGGGATAGGCCAGCTTCCATCCGCCGTGGACGCTGCACGAAACGCAGTCGATCTGGCGGCTAAGGATGAGGGTCCTCCCGAACTCCTGATAAACGCACTGCGAGCTTTGATCGCGACGCTGGCAGAAAGCGATCGGGTCGACGACGCATGGGATGAGTGCCTAATCCTCTCCGCCTTGATCACCGCAGATACCCATACACAGGTCGCGGGAAAGGCATACTGGGTGATCGGCAATGTCGCTTTCATGCGGCAGGAGGTGGCAGACGGGGCGAAGTATCACCAGCTTGCCGCCTCGAGCCTATCCCCGAACAATGACCTCGACCTATGGGCACGATTCAATCGTGCATCAGCGGCAAAGCGGCTCGCGGCCGGCGTCGTCGATGCAGAGACCCTCGAGTGTATCGAGCGGGCGGAGACCGCCAGCTCGATCGTCGGGGGCAACGAGCGTGATCAGCTTGAGCTGTCCCTGACCCGAGCTCATTGGCTTGTCCTTACCGGGCAGCTCAGCGCNNNNAGCCGATCTGCGCCAGCGGAACCATCCTCGCCTCGCAGACAGCCGGTGAGGCGAACCTGTTACTGGGGCGTGCGCTTGCCGGTCGCGGTGACGACATCGAGGCGGTCGGCTACCTGGATTCGGCGAAAACATACTTCATCGAGTCTGGAGCGCAGGACCGAGCGGCGCACGTTGCTGGCTTAACCGAATCCCTGATGCAGCCCGGGGGAAATCTCCAGTAGCCGAAGGCCTTGCCGGGCTCCCCCGACTCAGTCGTCGTCGGCCGCCCCCGCGGGAGTTGCGGTGGGGGTTGGCTCCGCACCCGCGGCATCCTCGTCCTCGAGCCCCTCAAGGAGTTCGACTACTTCGTCATTGGTCAAACGGTTCCACGGTGATCCAGCTGAACCCTGCAGTGCCGCTTCAGGGCTATCGCCCTGACTCCACCACTTGGATTCAAACACGTGGTCGTCGAGCTGAACCCTGTCACCGCTCTCATACACCTCTGCCGGATCCCACTCATCGATGGTTCCCGCTGGAACTGTGGGAGCCGTGACAGGCTCGTCGCCTGGCAGTACTGGCCCGATCAGAGTCCAGGGTGTCTCGTCCGCCTGCAGCACCGGGTTGTCAGGAACTGCATCTTCGTTCCACCACTTGGCGACATACACATTGCCGTGCCAGACCACCCGCTGCTCAGCAACATAGGTGGCGTCCTCGGACCAGATGGGATACGGGCTGGTTTCGGGGTCATCCTCGATCAGTGCCGGCGTCGGCTCCGGCGATGCTGAAGTCGTCGCCACAGTCTCGGAGCTACCCTCGAACCCCTGGCCGAGGATCTGCGCGAAGCTCTGGCCTTCTTGGTCTATTCCGCTGCACCCCACAGACACAATTGTGGGGTCGGCGTAGTTGTCGCTGCAGGTCGCATCGCGGTTGAGCGACCACATGGACATCCGGCCAATCCCACGTTCGACGGCAAAAGCATTCAAACCGGCGGCGTGCTCGAGCGAAAAGACCTCGCTGACGACGTCGTTCTGGCCAATCATCGGCGTCAGTCCCAATTTGGTCCAGAGAGCCTGGGGACCGAGCGGCAGACCGGCTCGACTGTATAGTGTGGCGAGCTGCGAGTGGGTCGATTCGGCTGCAGAAATTGACGCTTCAAGCATGTTCATTGTTTCGGGGCGACTCCCGCCGAAGTCCATCGTCATGATGTTGACTCCAGCGAGATCGACTCCGCCTTCCAACATCTGCGTGACGGCCGTAGTGCCCGGTTCGGTGAGACCCGACGGGGCGACCGGCAGGGTGAGCCAGATATTCAGGGGTTCGTCAGCGGCGAATCGTTCCTCCTGAAGGAGCGCGAGTGCCTCCGCCCGACGCTCCCCGGCGGCGGTGTCGAGCAGGTTCTCGCCCTCGACGTCCAGATCGATAGTGGTGAGGTTATAGCGCTCCACCACCGACGCGTAAGCATCCTTCAAATCGTTGACATCGGTGCATGAGGTAGCCAGCTCGTCATTGAGCAGCCCCCCGAAGGACACTGCTACTTCGCCCCCACTCTGCAGCAGGCGGGCAATCCTGCGGTCCAGATCCATTGTCGATTCCGCTTCATCGAACGTGTAGGCGGCACCCCAGGATGGCTCACAGGGACTTTCCGGATCCGCCACGATGAAGGAGAGCACCGCGCTGCCGCCCTCGTCAGTCTGCGGGCGTTCGAAAGCGTAGAAGGGCGTGGCGGTTGCGTCGACGTAGCCAGCGAACCAGGAACCGCCGTTCTCAGCGGCCCGGGCATCCTCAAACCGGTTCCAGCCAGTGAACGACGCAGCGACCACTGCTGCGAGAACACCCACTACAAGAACCAGCCGGACGAACGAGAGTTTCCGACCTGGAAAGTGCCTTGCCAATGTGTGCCCCCAAGATGTGTGCCCCCGCCGCTCCAAGGGAAACTTGAACTATAAACTGTTGTGTTACCTAATCACTATAAGTCCCACATCATAGTGTTATTCTTGCACCGTCATGGAACGACTGCACCAGGCAACGAGCCGGTGCGCGGAGTCGCTCAATGAACGCAGACAAAATGCCACCCGTCGGGTGGAGCGGTATAAGCCGCCTGCGCAGGGAGCGGCAGGGTTCGATCCTGCAATCGAGTCGCTGGGGAGCGAGATGAAGGATCATAAAGAGGCTGCGGCCTCTGCACCAACCAAAGAGTCGGGACCGGCTGCTCGCAAGCGCCAGTGGGGGGCTGAGAAGCGCTCAGAGCCGCTCTCAATTGTTCACCCCACGCCATCGCGTCGGAAGATAGCACTTGGCCGGTTGGCGATCGTGGCCACCATGGTCGGCTGGGCCTCCTACGTTGTCACAACCATTCTGCGGCAGCTCATCAACAACCCTGATGCGGGATTCCGCTTCCAGTTCGAAGCGGTGTCGTACCTGCTTGTGGTCACGTTCCTGACCTTTTCAGCCCTGCTGTACCTGGTTGCCCGTCAAGGTGCCCTGTACCGGTTCCGTGACCACAAGCGTGTGCCCCGTGGAGAGCTGGATCGTCACTTCGCTCACTACGACGAAGGCATTACCGTGCTGGTGCCCTCCTACGCCGAAGAACCCCAGGTGGTTCGGGCGACACTGTGGTCCGCTGCCCTCCAGGAATTCCCCGGCCTGCGCGTTGTCCTCCTCCTCGATGACCCGCCGTACCCCACCGACCCGGCAGTAGCCGAACGCCTGAAGATCACCCGTGAGCTGTCGGAGACCATCGAAGGCCAGTTACTGGAGCCTTCCACCCGTTTCAACGACGCCCTGGCCAGCTACCGCGAACGTCTTGCCGTTGAAGTGCTTCCCGGAGTCGACGAACTCGAACTCCTGACCACCGAATACATCGCCGCTGCCACCTGGCTTGAGGACATGGCGGCTGTGGAACGGGTCGAGGACCACGTGGACGAGTTCTTCGTCGACCTGGTTCTCATGGGGCTCGCCCGGGAGCTCCGGCTGACGGTACTCGGACTCACAGCAGCCCGCGCGCAGGGAGAGCAGCCCAACGAGGACCGGATGACTGAGCTGTACCTCCGTCTGTGCCGGATCTTCGCTGCACGGCTGGAGACGTTCGAACGGAAGATGTTCGCTTCGCTGTCCCATGAGGCCAACAAGGCGATGAACCTCAACTCCTACATTTCCCTGATGGGGAAGCGCTGGCACCGCGAGGAATCTCCGAGCGGAACCATCCTGCGTCCGGCCGAGGGCCCAGCCCAGGTAGATCTGGATGTACCTGACTCCACCTACCTCCTGACCCTCGACGCCGATTCGCTGCTTCTCCGCGACTATTGTCTGCGCCTGGTGTATCTTCTGGAATCCCCTGGCAACGAGCGGGTTGCCGTGACGCAGACCCCATACTCCTCCTTCCGCGGTGCGCCCACCCGAATTGAAAGGGTTGCCGGCGCCACCACCGACATCCAGCACATCCTGCACCAGGGCATGACCTACTACGGTGCCACCTTCTGGGTTGGGGCCAACGCGGTAATCCGCAAGGAAGCCCTGATGGACATTCTTGAGGTTGAAGATGTTGGCGGGTTCGAAATCCACACCTATATCCAGGACCGAACAGTTATCGAGGACACTGAGTCCAGTGTTGACCTGGGTGCGCACGGGTGGACCCTGGTCAACTATCCGGAACGCCTTAGCTACAGCGCTACTCCCCCGGACTTCGGCTCCCTAGTGGTCCAGCGACGGCGCTGGGCCAACGGTGGACTTTTGATTCTGCCAAAGCTGTGGAACCAGCTTCAGGACCGGCGGTACCGCCGCGACCGGATCCTGGTCCGGGAAGTGCTGCTCCGGGTCAACTACATGGCGTCAATCGCCTGGGCAAGCTTTGGCCTGATGTTCCTGCTGGGTTACCCCTACGACAGCAGGCTCCTGAGCCCGCTGGTCTTCCTGACTGCTATGCCATATTTCCTGGCGATGGGCAGTGACCTGCGCGATTGTGGGCACCGCTTCAGCGACATTTTCAGGATCTACGGCTTCAATATCGTGCTGCTTCCCGTGAACCTTGCCGGTGTACTGAAATCGATCCAGCAGGCATTCACCGGCGAGAAGATTCCTTTCGTTCGGACCCCGAAGGTCAAGGACCGCACTGCTGCCCCTGCCCTCTATGTGTTCATCCCATACGCGATCGTTGCCTTCTCGCTTCTCACCCTGTGGCGCGACGCTGTGCAAGGGAACTGGGGCAACGCTGCCTTCGCCGGGTTGAACGCAGTGCTAGCGGCCGGCGCTATTCGCGCCTACATCGGCGTGAACAACTCAATCGTGGACATGGTTCTCGGCGTCCTCAACTGGCTTTACGTTCCGCCGCGAAAGAAGCGCGAAACGAAGTCAGCGGTTATCGAAAAGACACCCGCAGAAGCAGATTGGTCGTCCATCCTGTATTACGGAGACCGGCGCCTGAACCGTGACCTTCGGGGTTCAAACGACCGCCGCCGACGGATTTCGTCGCGCTAGTGGTCAACGAGGGTCACCCAGGAAATGTCATTCGTCTCGTCATGCCACAGGGAATTGAAATCACCGGCGAGATCGCAGAGGCCCACTCCGAGCGGGCGCGTATCATTGCCAATGGCAGCCTTCGCCCGGTGCTTTTGGAGATCTCGGGAGTGGGTTCGATCAGCCGTGATGCGCGGGCTGTGTTCAGCAGCTCGCGCAGTTCGTCGGCGATTGCTGTTCTCGGCGCGTCCCCGGTGGACCGCGTCTTGGCCAACTTTTTACTCGGCGGTGACCCACCGCCGTGTCCCACCCGTTTTTTCACCACTGAGTCCGAGGCAATGGCCTGGTTAGGTAGCTGCACGAATGCCTGACAAGCACACTGATCCCCGACTAGCAATGCTGGTTGACGGCATCGTGCGCCTCTCGCGGGGCGATCTCAGCAGCCGGATGAAGCCCTCCGCTGCTCGGGACGACGTCGACGCCGTCATCACCGGCTTCAACCTGCTCGCAGAAGAGCTTGAACTGGTACACAGCGACTTTGAAGAGCGCGTTGCCAGCCGCACAGCTCTGCTTCATCAGGCGCATCTGGACATGCGGACCATGGCCATGACCGATTCGCTGACCGGGTTGGACAACCGGATTGCTCTTCTGTCCAAGCTCGAAGAGGAACTTGCCGCCGAGGGTGACACACCACCGGCTGCTGTGATTCTTCTAGACCTTGATTCCTTCAAGGATGTCAACGACAGTTTCGGGCACGACGCCGGCGACCGCGTGCTGCAGGAGGTTGCCAACCGCCTGGTCACGGTGGTGCGCGACTGCGACACAGTTGCCCGTCTGGGTGGCGACGAGTTTGCCATCCTGGTTCCCGGGGGCACCCTGGAGATTGCCCTCAGAATCGCCAACCGTGCCCTGGCCGCATTGGGCGACCGCATCTCGCTGGAGGAACTCAACGTCTTCTCCCGAGCGAGCATTGGAGTCAGGCTGGCCGATCCAGGTCAGAGCGCTGAGAGCATTCTGCTCGACGCCGACACCGCCATGTACGCGGCAAAGCGGGAAGGACGCAGCACCATCAAGGTGTTCGAACCGCTGATGCTGCTGCAGCGGCAGTTGCGAAGCCAGATTGCCTCAGAACTCCGGGATGCCATCAGGACAAACCAGTTGAGCATTCATTACCAGCCGGTGGTGGACCTTCGCGACGGTCGGGTCCTCGGACTTGAGGCTCTGGTCCGCTGGAATCATCCGACCCGTGGATTCATCATGCCGGACGAGTTCATCCCGCTGGCCGAGGAGATCGGGGCGGTGGTCGAACTTGACCGGTGGGTGATGGCTACGGCGATCGAGCAGTACTCGATGTGGCGCTCGGAAATGAGTCTCGACGACGACTTCCAGCTTCGTCTCAACCTCTCGGCCGTGGAGCTGCAGCAACTCGATCTCGTAGACTATGTGCGCGGCTTGCTGCGACGATTCGATATTCCACCGGCCGCGCTGGTCCTGGAGATCACTGAGACTGCGCTGGTGACCGGTGGGGAAGTCGAAACATACTCGCTGCTGAGTCTCAAACAGCTGGGCGTGTGTATTGAAATCGACGACTTCGGCACCGGCTATTCCTCGATCAGCTACCTTCGGAAGCTGCCGGTCAGCATGGTGAAGGTGGACCGGTCGCTGCTCAGCGAGCTGGCAACCGGGTCGATTCAGTTCGGCTTCATCGCTGCCATCTTGCAGCTGATCCGTGCGGCCGGCCTGGAAGCAGTCTTCGAGGGAATCGAAACCCCTGAACAGGTTCAGAAACTTAGCGAGATGGGCTGTATCGGCGGCCAGGGGTACTACTTCAGCAGGCCGCTTCCGGTCGAAGAGACAACGTCCCTGCTGCGGTCCGCCGCGAAATTACCCCTCGGCCCCAGCCAATAACAAGTGCGGACACCCGTGGGTGCCCGCTCTTGTTATTCTTTGCCCTGCTTGCCGAACTAGACCAGGCGCGTCAGCCAGCCGTGGGTATCGGATGAGGTGCCCGTCTGGATGCCAAGCAGCTGCTCCCTGATGGACAAGGTGACCTCCCCCGCCTTCGAATCGGGGGCGCCGATGACCTCGGAACCATCCTTGAGCTGACCGATTGGGGTGATGACTGCCGCAGTTCCGCAGGCAAAAACCTCGGTGATGTCGCCGGAAGCCACTCCCTCACGCCACTCATCGAGGGTGATCTTGCGCTCGGTAACAGTTAGTCCGCGGTCCTTGCCGAGCTGGATGACCGATGACCGAGTGACGCCTTCCAGAATGGTTCCGGACAGTGCCGGGGTGACCAGCGAGCCGTCCTTGAAGACGAAGAAAACATTCATCCCACCGAGTTCCTCGACAGCGTTGTCATTGAACTGGTCAAGGAACAGGACCTGCTTGCAGCCCTGAGCCTCGGCCTCAAGTTGGGCTGCAAGTGATGCTGCGTAGTTGCCACCGCACTTTGCATTGCCGGTGCCGCCACGGCCGGCCCGTGCGTAGTTACGCGAGACCCAGATATCAACTGGAGCAAGCTCTCCGCCGAAGTAGTTGCCAGCTGGTGAGGCGATGACCCTGAAGGACACTTCCCGGGCCGGCCGCACACCAAGGAACGCCTCGGTGGCTATCATGAACGGCCGCAGATACAGGCTTTCGCCCTCGCGGGTGGGGATCCAGGACTGATCGGCAGCTACCAGCTGACGCAGCGATTCAAGGAAAATGTTCTCGGGCAGTTGCGGCAGAGCCAGCCGCGCAGCTGAACGATTCAGGCGTGCAGCGTTCTGGTCCGCCCGGAATGTCCACACCGACCCGTCCTCATGACGGTAGGCCTTCATCCCCTCGAAGATCTCCTGGCCGTAGTGCAGCACAGCAGCCGCCGGGTCGAGTGCAATTGGGCCATAGGCTTCGAGCCGCGCGTTCCCCCACCCACCGTTGCCAGCGGTGTCCGCCTTGAAATCGACCACAACCGTGTGGTCGGTGAAATGGTTTCCAAAACCAGGCTCGGCGAGAATCTCGGCGCGCTGCTGATCGGATGTGGGGTTGGCGGACGGGTACTGGCTAAATTCCAGGTCGGTGGCTGTCATGGTTAACCAGCTTAGGACACCAGAGCAGCTATCGCATCGCCGATTTGGGCAGTGGTGCGCTGCGCACTGGTTCGGGAGGCGACGTCGTCGTCCACCGCGCGTTCCACCCGGGCCGCCGCGTCGTCAAACCCGAGATGATGCAGCATCAACGCAACTGACAGGATGGCTGCTGTGGGGTCAGCTTTTTGCTGTCCGGCGATGTCTGGTGCTGACCCGTGGACAGGCTCGAACATGGACGGTGCGGTGCGATCCATGTTGATGCTGCCCGAGGCGGCAAGTCCAATACCGCCGGTGATTGCCGCGGCCAGGTCGGTGATGATGTCACCGAACAGATTGTCGGTAACGATGACGTCGAATCGCGCCGGATCGTTGACCAGGAAAATCATTGCCGCGTCAACGTGCAGGTAATCGTGGGTCACCTCGGGGAAATCAAGTGCAACAGCCTCAACTGTCCGCTTCCACAGATGACCCGAATAGACCAGCACGTTGTGTTTGTGAACGAGGGTCAGGTGGCGGCGGGGACGATCGTTGGCGCGGCGGAAAGCGTCACGGACCACCCGTTCCACACCGTGTGCGGTGTTGAGGGACACCTCGGTGGCGATCTCGTGGGCGGTACCGGCGCGCAGAGAGCCACCATTGCCCACATACGGTCCCTCAGTTCCTTCCCTAACGACGACGAAATCGATGTCACCAGGGGAGGCGAGCGGGCTCGCGATACCCGGGTAGAGGCGCGACGGGCGAAGGTTGACAAAATGGTCGAGCGAGAACCGCAGCTTCAGCAGCAACTCGCGCTCGATGATGCCCGAGGGGATGCGCGTGTCGCCCGGCGCTGCACCTACTGCCCCGAAGAGGATCGCGTCATGGGTGCGTAGCTTGTCCAAGGTGTCGTCAGGCAAGGTCTCGCCGGATTCGAGCCAGTGTTCAGCGCCGAGCTTGTACTCGGTCAGGGCGAAGGAAGTATCGAGACCGGCAGTGGCGCTGCGGAGCACCTTTACCGCTTCGGCGATAACCTCGGGACCGATGCCGTCGCCTGGAATGACTGCCAGCTGGACTGTTGACGATAGTTCGCTCATAGGAACAGATTATTGAGTGGCCCACATGATGGACAAGTTGTCTCACCCTCTGAGATGCATGTATCCAGCGCGCCGTCTCCACCCGGGGGTTGATGTGTCGCTGGCAGGCGCCGCCCTAGAGTTAGTCCTTATGGATCTCCACCACCGGTTTGCAGGGCTGCTCCGCGCTCACCCCGGGCGAGTGGATTTTGCAGTGATGACGATGTTATTCCTGCTTCTGGTGGTCCCCGTGGTGATCTTGGCTGTCAAGCCGATTGAAATGCTGGCCTCCGCCGGACTGGTTCTTCCGCTCCTCTGGCGGAGGTCCCGGCCCGTGTTCTCTGCTGGATTGGTCGCCGCTGTCTCGGTGCTGCAGATCATTTTCTATGTGATCCCGGTGCCCGCCCAGGTTGCGGTTCTCATCATCCTCTACGCCTTGGCAGCTCACGCTCCGCGCTGGGCCAGTCTTGGCGGACTTGCGGTGGCTTCAGTTGGGTGCTTCGCCGGGCTGCTAAGGTACAGCGCCGACTTCGGAATCAGTCCCTTCGAGGTGAGCGCTTCGCTTCCCCTCTTCGCCATAGTGGCGGTCCTGGTCGAGGCACTGGTCCTGCTGTGCTGGGCGTTCGGTGACCTGGCGCGTAACCGGAGGCTCACCCTCCAGGCCCTCGAGGACCGTACCCGCCGCCTCGAGGTGGAACGCCAGCAGGAGAGAGATCTGGCGGCCGCCGACGAGCGCAGTCACATTGCGCTCGAGATGCACGACATCGTGGCTCATTCGCTATCGGTCATCATTACCCAGGCCGACGGCGCCAGGTACGCGAGCGCACAGGACCACACTGTGGCGCCAGCCACCCTCGGCACCATCGCCGAGACCGGCAGATCATCGCTGCGTGAGATGCGCCGGCTGCTGGGCGTGCTCCGCGGCGATGAGGAGACCTCAACCCGCCCGCTCCCGGCCCTCGCCGACATCGCTGCGCTGATCGAGACAGTTCAGCACGCAGGGCTGAGCACCACCTACGCAGTGACGGGCACCAACCGCTGAGAGCTGCCCTCCGGGGCCGGGCTCACCGCGTATCGTGTGGTGCAGGAGTCCCTGACCAATGTGCTGAAACACGCGGGCCCGGACGCCCGCGCCGCGGTCGCGCTGGAATGGACGCCCCGGGGCCTGAACCTGGCGATTGATGACGACGGCCGCGGCGCCGGAACCGACCCGTGCTCGACCGGAGCTGAGCAGGGGATCAAGGGCATGCGCGAACGGCTAAGACTCTACGATGGGGAGCTGACCGCCAGTGCACCCGTTGGCGGCGGCTACCGCATTGCCGCATTCATCCCCTATACGGAGGCCTGACAGTGACCGACGACCCCGTACCCGAGCACCCCGTGACCGGGCTCCCCGGTATCAGGGTGGCCCTCGTGGATGACCAGCGGCTGGTCCGCAGCGGTTTCACCATGTTGATCAACTCCCAACCTGACCTGCGGGTAGTGTGCGAGGCTAGCAACGGGGCCGACGCCGTCTCAGCTTTGAAGACCACCGGCGCCGACGTGGTGCTGATGGACGTCCGGATGCCGGGGGATGGACGGCATCGAGGCGACCCGCCAGATCCTTAAGCAAGCAGCGGGCAAGCCTGCCCAGACTGAACGGTCCGGACCGAAGATAGTGGTGCTGACAACCTTTGACCTCGACGAGTACGCGCTCGCCGCCATCCAGGCAGGGGCGAGCGGTTTTCTGCTCAAGGACGCACCACCCGAAGAACTGCTCGAGGCGATTCGCACCGTCTACCGGGGAGACGCCGTGATTGCACCGTCCACTACCCGACGACTGCTGGACCACGTAGCGCCCATGCTGCGGCGGTCCTCCCCCGCGGCAGGCACGAACGCTGGCTCCGTCGGGTCCTTGACGGTGCGTGAGCGGGAGGTCTTCGAACTGATCGCGAGGGGCCTGTCGAATCCTGAGATCGCGGGGAGCCTGTACCTCTCCGAGGCAACTGTGAAGACTCATGTTGGCCATATTCTTGCGAAGCTCAAGGCCAGGGACCGGGTGCAGGCGGTCCTGATTGCCTACGAAACCGGAGTGGTGCACCCCTAGTTCCCTTCCTGAGCCGCGGCAGGCTCATCCCGCGGGATGAGTGGCCAGCGGGAGAAGACCGGCCCGTAGGCTGATCCGCGGCGAAGCCTGCCGCCATAGCGTCGAAGTATGAGAGTTTCTGCCAACACCGACGACCAAACCTCGACGTCGTCCGCCAGCTCGGCGCCCGCCGCATCAGCCCGCTCATTGTCAAAGACCTATGGCCGCGGGGACACCCGCGTGCACGCTCTGAAGGAGGTCAGTGTCACCTTCGAGCGTGGCAGGCTCACCGCGATCATGGGCCCGTCAGGATCCGGAAAATCCACGCTCATGCATTGCCTGGCGGGTTTGGACTCCGCCGACTCCGGCCGCATCTGGATCGGCGACACTGAAATCACCAGTCTCTCCGACAACGAACTTACCCGTCTACGGCGGGACCGGATCGGTTTTGTCTTCCAGGCCTACAACCTGATCCCCACCCTGACCGCCGAGCAGAACATCGTCCTCCCAGTGGCCCTCGCCGGTGGCGCCGTGGACGGTGAGTGGCTGGCCACGGTTTGTTCAACCCTCGGCCTCACCGATCGGCTTACTCACCGCCCGCACGAACTCTCCGGAGGACAACAGCAGCGAGTAGCAGTGGCCCGCGCCCTGCTAACCCGACCCGATGTGCTCTTCGGCGACGAGCCCACCGGCAATCTCGACTCCCGCTCCGGCGCCGAAGTGCTCTCGCTGCTGCGCCGCAGCACCAGGGAAATGGGCCAGAGCATCATCATGGTGACCCACGACCCCGTCGCGGCGGCCTATGCCGACAGTGTTCTGCTGATGAACGACGGCGAACTGGTGGGTCAGCTCGACCGCAGCACACCGGACGTCATCTCGAAGGCTCTCGCCGGACTGGGAGCGTAGGCAATGCTGCAGGTTGCATTTGCCCAGCTCCGTATCGATGCACGACGGTTCGTTGCAGTAGGACTGGCAGTCATGCTGGGTGTCGGGTTCTTCTCCGCCACCCTGATGGTCTCAGGCACCACCCAGGCAAGCCTTCAGCAGAGCCTGGGTGCCACGTACGCCAAAGCAGACCTGGTGGGCACCGTCGGCGACGGTGGCCTACCTCCCGTGGACACCGAACAGCTGTTGACCAGTGTTGACGGTGTGTCAGCTGTCCACGCTGAACAGCTGACGATCACCGCGCTGGAGCTCCCCACTGGGCCGGCGGACGTGTTTGTCCTGAGCATCGCCCCTGAGGAGCTTCAGACCTCCAGCGTCGTGGAAGGTAGCCTGCCCACCGATGGAACCGGAATCAGCATTGATGAATCATCGGCTGCTGAACTGGGAATCAGCGTCGGCGACACCTACGCCCTCAAGCAGTCCCGCTATTCCGTCGACGGCGAGTCAACCGCTCCTCTGACCGTTGCTGTGACGGTCACCGGGATCACCGAAAACTTGGCGGACCCTTACCTTTCCGGCCTGCCGCACGTCTACGCAGCGCCTGACCTGGTGCAGTCTCTCAGCAGCCAGTCAATCGGTGAGACGCCACCCCAGGCGACCTCCGCTCAGCTTGCGCTGGACGATTCTGCTGACGCTGCATCCGTCAGGGCCGACGCCACAGCTGCGCTTGCCGCTGCTGGTATCTCAGCCGAGATCCTGACGAGCGCCGAGCAGGTTACCGCAGATGTCGCGGCCCTGTCGGGAGGAACCGACCAGTTGACTGTGATCCTGCTGGCGTTCGCCGTCGTCGCCGTCCTGGTCACTGTGCTGGTTATCTCCGACACCTTCTCGGTGCTGGTGGCGCAACGGACACGGGATCTTGCACTGCTGCGCTGTATCGGGGCGTCGCGGCAACAGATCCGCAGCTCGGTGCTGATTGAGGCGGCAGTGGTGGGGCTGGTGTCCTCGGTGCTCGGAGTACTTCTGGCCGCCGGGGTGATGTTTGCTCTCGTGCGGGTGGCTGCCACCCAGGAGGGTACCGAGTTTGCCACCCTTGCCATCCCGCCGTCAGCGGTGGTGATGGGAATCGACGTCGGAGTAATGATGACGCTCGTTGCCGCGTTTGTGCCCGCGCGGGCGGCCACAGCAGTGGCCCCGCTCGAAGCCCTGCGGCCAGCTGAGGTTGCCACCACTGAGACCCGCAAAGGGAAAGTGCGGCTGATGCTGGGGCTGGTGCTGGTCCTCCTTGGCGCGGGGCTGCTCGGCGCGGGCGCCGTCTCATCTGCGCTGCTGATAGCGCTGCCTGGCGGGGTGTTGTCCTTTGTGGGGGTGCTACTCTGCGCTTCCCTCTTCCTGCCCGCGCTGGTGACCGCCGTCGGCCGACTTGCCACCCCGCTGGGTGTGCCGGGCCGACTCGCAGCGATCAATGCCGTCCGCAACCCCTCCCGGACCACTGCCACCGCCAGCGCCCTGCTGGTGGGACTCACCCTAGTGACCATGATGATGGTCGGCGCACAGACCTCGCGGGCGGCGCTCGAGGCGGAGCTGGGTGCCAACTACCCGGTGGATCTTGAAATCCAGGGACTCGGCGGCGTCCAGACCACAGGAGCGGCAGTAAAGACTCTTGAACAGCTCGCGGGGGTGGACGCTGTAATGGGACTATCCGTCTCTGCCGTCACTGCCGAATCGGCCGGGGCCACCCCGGTCTATGGATTCTCACCCGATGAGGCGCGGCTGGTCCTTCGCAACGATGGAGTTGAACTCGTCGACGATGTAGTCTTCATGGCCCAGGACAGCGGGCTCTCCGAAGTGACGCTGCAAGGCGCCGACGGCGCGGTGACGCTTCCGGTCCAGGAGGTCGGGTCGCGTGATTTCGCCCCGGCAATCACCGAAGCGACAGCCGCACGGCTTGGGAACGCGCCCCTTCCCGGGGTCGAATCGCTTGGCCCTGAAAACAGCATCCTGTGGCTGAAGCTCGACGACTCCCTGGACGCGGCTGGCGTGGTTGGGCTCCGGTCAGAGATTGTCGAAACGCTCGGCGTTTCCGAGTACCAGGTCAATGGTGCGGCAATTGAGCGGGTGTCCTTCAACGAGATCATCGACGTCCTCCTGCTCGTCGTCACCGCCCTGCTGGCCGTGGCCGTGCTGATTGCCTTGATCGGCGTCGCCAACACGCTGTCCCTCTCGGTGCTCGAACGCACCCGTGAGTCATCCCTGCTCCGGGCCGGGCTCACCAGGGCACAGTTGCGCGGGATGCTGGCCATTGAGGCCGTACTCATCGCCGGGGTCGCAGCTGCTGTCGGCTGCACGCTCGGGGCGGTATACGGATGGCTTGGGCGCAGTCGGCCCTGGGTGCGATTACGCCGGTCACCCCGTCAATCCCATGGGCGCAATTGCTGGGGGTGCTCGCTGTGGCGGTCGTCGCCGCGCTGTTGGCGTCGGTGCTGCCGGCCCGACGGGCGGCGCGGCTGTCGCCGGTGGAAGGTCTGGCTACGGCGTAGCGATCGTGGGAAGCGGAACCTGCGAAGATAGGATTTCCCTCAATGCAGGTTCCGCCCGAAAGGTTAGGCCCATGGACCACTCGTCAGCACCCCGGAGTCACTCAAATCCAGCGGATTCCAGCAGGCTATCGGCCTACCTCGATGACCACCTGCTGGCAGCAGCGTCCGGAGTGAAGCTGTTCTCAACTGCGCAGATTTCCTGGAAAGGCACCGAACATGAGCAGACGTTTGCCTCGCTGACCACTGAGATTTCCGCAGACCGTGACGAGCTGGCACAGATCATCAGTTCCCTCGGCTACACCCCGGGCAAAGTCAAGATGGTCATCGCTCAGGTCGTGGCGCAATTGAGCAAGATCAATCCCCTCAATCTCCGCCGCTCGGACAAGGGCAGCGGCGCCCAGTTGGAACTTGAGGCGCTCCAGAGTGCCGTCCGCGGCAAAGAGTGCATGTGGGAAACCCTCCATGCCTTGACTGAGGCAGGGTCGACCGATCTGGATGCCGAACAGCTACAACGCCTGATCGACAGGGCCCGGAAGCAGCAGGAGCAGTTGACGTACGTCATGAGGGAGTCGGCCCCCGAGCGGTTCCTCTCCGGGGACCACTAGCCGCACACTAGCCCTCGGCCATCTCCTGATCTCGTGGTCCAAAAACCCTTGAAAAAACTACGTCGAGCACCCTGGCCGAGCCCTTGTTTTGTCAGTGGTCGATGATGGAATGGGGGTATGGACAGCAGAACAGCTTCTTCGTCTCGGGCGGGGTTTCCACCCGAATCTGGTGGTCCGCTGGGAGTCGGAGCGCTCTGGAGGGCGCCACTGGGTGACCCGCCAGAAAACCCTGCTGACCCGCCGATGCTCCTAGGCCGGCTCGAGGTGCCAGCGGCGGTTGACGCCGATTACGGGCAAGCGCTCGGCGTGGTCAAAGACCTGGCATCAGCGCGGGCCTGGCTCGACGCACAGGAAGCAAAATACGTGACCCGGATGCTCGACCTCCAAACCGAACGGATCCACGGTGGCCGCGGAGACCTGGGATTCGCCCACACCCTCACCGGAACCGAAATCGCTGCCGCACTGCACCTACCGGAACGGACCGCCGGGAGCCTGATCGACCACAGCGAACTCCTCACCCGCCACTACCAGGTAGCGTTGACTGCCCTTCAGGACGGCCGGCTATCACGGCCTCACGCGTGGGCGGTCGTCGAAGAAGCCACCAGCATCCCGGACGCTGCACCCGAAGTATTAGCGGCGTTCGAAAAACGCCTGGTCGGCATGGCGTGCAAAACCACTGTGAGCCGGTTCTGCCAACAAGCCCACCGGCTGCGGGAGAAGCTCCACCCGGACTCCATCACCACCCGGCACAAGAAGGCCGCCAAGGGGCGGCTGCTGCAACTCAACCCTGCCCACGACGGGATGGCCTGGCTCGAAGCGTACCTACCCGTCACCCACGCCGCAGGGATCTTCCACCG
>NZ_KI914724.1:59288-60441 GCF_000520515.1 Arthrobacter sp. H20 | reverse complement strand
ACCCCCCACCGACAGTTTCAGGGCCAGCAAGAGAACACGAGAGACATCCAGATTACGCCCACAGCGAACACCCTGGGAGCCGGACGGCTAGCGGCGATGACGCCGTCGGCCGCTAGGCGACGCGGGTGATTTCCACTTTGACGTTGAGGGTTGACCCGCCTCCACCGGAGAGAATTCCCTTGAGGGGCGAGACGTCCTTATAGTCGCGCCCGCGTGCCACCGACACGTGGAAGTCGCTAACCGGGCCACTGTTAGTAGGATCCCAGCCACGCCATTCACCGTCCCACCACTCGACCCAGGCGTGAGACTGCCCAGCGACCGTCTCGCCGATGGGAGCGCCGCTGCGCGGATGCAGGTACCCGGAGACGTAACGCGCTGGAATACCGATGCCCCGGAGCGCACCAATTGCCAGGTGCGCGAGGTCCTGGCAGACACCTTTGCGCTTGTCCCAGGCGTCGCGCGCGTTGGTCTGCACCCCGGTGACACCCTGGACATAGGACATCTCCTGCTTGATCCAGTCAAAAACCGCATGCACCGCCTGATGCGGATTGCAGTCAGTGGCAAGCCGGCCGGCGTTGGAGCTGACCTCCGGATCGGGGTCGGTCAAACTGGTCTGCGGGAGCCAGTCACCGTACTCATTGATGACGTCGTCGGACCCGAGCTGGTCCCACGTCGCCACCTCGTCCGCAGAAGGAATCCGTTCCATCCGGCTCACCTCGACTGTGGTGACCGCCGTGACCTCGAGTGATTCGTGGGCGCTCTGCATGTCGAAGGCAGTGACTCTGGTACCCCAGTAGTCCCGGTACGTGGACACGGCAGCGCTCGACGGCGATACCTTGAGCGTGGACTCGAGGACCACCTGCTGGGAGTCGGTCAGCGGCGTCATTCGTGCTTCGTTGTAGGACAGGGTCACCTTGCGCACATAGTTGTAGCCAGTGCGGTGGGTGATGAGCAAGCGGGTCATGAGAGTTCTCCCACCCAGGACAGTTCGTCAGCCTGGGAAAAGTAGGTGCGTGAAATAGCGTCTGAAGCTTTCGCGCAGGCTTTCTGGACCCGTTCCATATGTTCGGGCAACTCGGCCATCAGATCGTCGGTTTGGTGGAATTCAAGGAAGGTCCGGGCCTGGCCGACAATACGGCTCGCATCGTTGATG
>NZ_KI914724.1:53715-59188 GCF_000520515.1 Arthrobacter sp. H20 | reverse complement strand
GATGAACCCGACCCGCCGGTAGGCAGGATTAAGGTTGGTCAGGCACTTCTCGGCGTCGCTGAGAGCGTACACAACCGAGCGCGGGAACAACCGGTCCAACAGGAGGAACTCCGCCGCCTGCTGGTCACCAAACGACGCCCGCCGGGTACGCAGGAACGACTCGTATGCGCCGGCACACCGCAACATGTTGACCCAGGACAGCCCAGCCGCGTGCACATCGTGGGTGGAGAGCATACGCGCAGTCATGTCGGCTCGCTCCAGACTGCGGCCCAGGACGAGGAACTGCCAGCTTTCGTCGTGGCTCATGGTGGTATCCGAAAGGCCACGGATCATTGCCGTGCGCTCAACCACCCAGTGGCAGAACCGGTACGTGCCGACCACATCCTTGCGATGCTGGGTGAGGCCGTACCAGGTGGTATTCAGACTCTCCCAGACGCTACCGGATACGGTCTCCCGCGCCCGCCGGGCGTTCTCCCGTGCGGCACCCAGGGCACCGGCGATTGAGGTGGTGCTGGTCCTGTCGTAGGCCAGCGCCTGCAGAAGATCAGATAGAACCAGTTCGTCGCCGTCGGCCCTGCTGCCCATCACTCCGAGCAGCTGGCGGGACACATCGCGCTGTTCGTCCCGCGGCATCTGGTTCAGGCGTTCAAGGTGGACGTCGAGGATGCGGGCGGTCCCGTCGGCGCGCTCGACGTAGCGGCCGATCCAGAACAGGGATTCGGCGATCCGGCTAAGCATTGACTGTATCCTCTCCCTGGTTCATGAGGGGGTCCCCAGCGGGGGCATCACCACACCCCATCTGTTGTTGCTGTTGTTCGGGCTGCCGGTCCTGCCAACCCGATTCGATCGGCCACACGCGTTCCTGGACCGGGCGCCGCACAGCCTCGATCTCCTGACGGACTGGGGTCTGGTTCTGTTCGTCGACCACCCAGGTGTCCTTCGACCCTCCGCCCTGGCTGGAGTTCACAATCAGGGATCCCTCCTTCATCGCAACCCTGGTCAACCCACCGGGTAGGACCCACACATCGTCGCCGTCGTTCACTGCGAAGGGGCGAAGGTCAACGTGGCGAGGACTGAACTGCCCCCCGGACATGGTGGGAACCGTTGACAGCTGCAGGACTGGCTGGGCGATCCAGCCGCGCGGGTCGGCCGTCACCCGCTCCCGCAGCGCGTCCAGCTCTTCCTTCGACGCGTCGGGGCCAATGACCAGACCCTTGCCACCGGAACCGTCAACTGGTTTGACTACCAGTTCATCCAACCGGTCCAGCACCTCCTCGCGAGCTGCCGGGTCCTCGAGCCGGTAGGTGTCAACGTTGGCGATGACCGGCTCTTCACTGAGGTAGTAGCGAATCAGGTCGGGGACATAGGTGTAGACAAGTTTGTCATCGGCTACCCCGTTGCCCAGGGCGTTGGCAATGGTGACCGTGCCCGCACGGGCTGCGTTCACGAGGCCGGGACAACCGAGCATGGAGTCTGCACGAAATTGCAACGGGTCCAGAAATTCATCGTCGATTCGCTTGTAGATGACGTCCACTCGCTGTTCACCGGCGGTGGTCCGCATGTAGACCCGGTTGCCGCGGCAGATCAGGTCACGGCCTTCCACCAGCTCCACCCCCATCAGGCCTGCGAGCAGGGTGTGCTCGAAGTAGGCGGAATTGAACACGCCAGGGGTGAGGACCACCACAGTTGGGTCCTCGGCCGACGACGGCGCCGTCTTGCGGAGCGCTGCAAGGAGCCGCCGTGGGTACTCTTCCACCGGTCGGATGTGCTGCTGCCCGAAGGCCTCAGGGAGACCCTTGGCCATGGCACGCCGATTTTCCAGCACGTAGCTGACACCACTGGGAACGCGGACGTTGTCTTCGAGGACCCGGAACGTCCCTTCCTGGTCACGGACGACGTCGATACCTGAAATGTGGACCCTGACACCGCCCGCGGGATCGAAGCCTGACACCTGCCGATGGAAGTGGGCACTGGAGGTAATGAGCCGGCGAGGAATGACCCCGTCGGTCACCACCGACATTTTGTCGTAGACGTCATTGAGGAACGCTTCGAGCGCCCGGACCCGCTGGGTGACACCCTGTTCCAGGACTTGCCAGTCGGTACCCGAGATGACGCGCGGCACAATGTCCAACGGGAACGGCCGCTCCTCCCCCGCGTAGTCGAAGGTGACACCGCGGTCCAGGAAGGTGCGGGCCATGGAGTCGGCGCGGGCAGTGACATCCGCGAGGTTCAGTTCACTGAGGGCCGCGGCCACCTGGCTATATTCGCCACGTGCCCGTTGGCCGGGTGCGAACATTTCATCGAACGCCGGAGTACGGCTGGCTGCTGCTGCGTAATCTTCGAAGAGGTCGGACATGGGTTCAACATTGCCATGAATTTCGACTATTACATATTGTGCAGTGGGTCACACGCCGGGTCGAATTCGGAGACTCCAGAGCACCAGGGTCAGGCAGGGCGTAGAGTGCCGCCATGACCCGCTACGTGATCGACGCTCCCACAATCCTTGCCCTGGTGACCCAGGGTCGGCGGCTGAACCCGGACCACCAGTTGGTGGCACCAAACAGTGTCCGTTCCCCCGGGGGCTCCCCTTGCGGCGCTATTCGCTGACTGGACCCTTTTCCGACAAACGCACCGTCGGTCAGCCGTGATTGAATGACCGGGTGATGAACGAAAATCTCCGCCGCGATGAAGCAGCCCACCGGTCCTCTCTCCTCAGCATCGACAGCTACGAGGTTCACCTTGACCTCAGCGCTGCGGCCGATCGAGACGTCACAGGGTTCCTGTCCCGATCAACAGTCAGATTCACTTGCGCCAAGCCCGGTAGCGAGACCTTCATGGACTTCATCGCCGATACAGTCCACTCGGTTACCCTCAACGGTAGCGAGCTGGACCCAGCCGTCGTCGTCGCCGGCGCACGGATTTCCCTCCCAGAGCTGGCAGCGGATAATACTGTGACAGTGACGGGTACCGCTCTCTACAGCCGCAGCGGCGAGGGAATGCACCGGTTCACCGATCCCGCGGATGGTAAGACCTACCTGTACACGCAGTACGAACCGGCCGACGCCCGCCGGGTGTTCGCCAATTTTGAACAACCTGACCTAAAAGCGGCCTTCACCTTCTCCGTGAGCGCACCAGCCGATTGGACAGTTGCCTCAAACGGCGCCGTAACCGCACGGGAAAACGCCGGGGATTCGCTGTCGGTGTGGCACTTCGCGCCGACCGAACGGATCTCCACCTACATCACCACCGTGCTGGCCGGCCCGTACTTTGCCGCCACCGACCACTGGTGCGGCGCTATGGCCGACGGGTCAACCCTCGAAGTTCCGCTAGGGCTCTACTGCAGGGCGTCGCTTGCCGGGGCGTTCGACACTGACACCATCTTCGACGTCACGAAACGGGGCCTTGAGTACTTCCACTCGCGGTTTGAGTACCCGTACCCGTTCGGAAAATACGAGCAAGCGTTCGTCCCTGAATACAACCTCGGCGCGATGGAGAATCCCGGACTGGTCACCTTCACTGAAAGCTACATTTTCCGGTCCAGGGCAACCCACGACCAGTACGAGGCCCGCTCCAACACGATCCTCCACGAGATGGCTCACATGTGGTTCGGTGACCTGGTGACCATGTTCTGGTGGGACGACCTGTGGCTCAAGGAGTCCTTCGCGGATTACATGGGTGCGCTTGCGGTCGCCGAAACCACCGGGTCTGACACCTCATGGGTGAGTTTCGCCAACCGCCGCAAAGCGTGGGCCTACCTCCAGGATCAGCTGCCCTCCACTCACCCCATTACCGCCGACATAGTTGATCTGGAGGCCGCCAAGCAGAACTTCGACGGCATCACCTACGCCAAGGGCGCGTCAGTGCTCAAGCAACTGGTGGCCTATGCCGGGAGTGAGGCGTTCTTCGAAGCGGCACGGGTGTATTTCAGAACCCACGCTTTCGGCAACACCAGGCTGGCTGACCTTCTTTCGGCGCTGGCTGATGCGACCGGCCAGGACTTGACCGGTTGGGCGCGGCAGTGGCTCCAGACCTCCGGGGTCCCCTTGCTGAGCGCCGAGGTGGTCATCGACGACGACGGCGCTTACCGCTCGGTTCTCCTCCGTCAGGAAGCGACCGATCCGGTCACCGGCGAGTCGGCCCTCCGTCCCCATCAGCTGCGGCTGGGACTTTACAGTGTTGACGGCGGCGCCCTGGTGCGGACCGGAGCAGTCGACGTCCGGATCGACGGCGCCCAGACCGATGTCCCAGAGCTTGTCGGCACCACCCAGCCTGACCTGCTGCTGATCAACGATGATGACCTGACCTACGCGAAGATCGGCTTCGATGATCGGTCTCTGGCCACCCTGCTGTCGAGCGTGGGCCGCCTCAAGGAGCCGCTGGCACGCGCCGTTTGCCAGGCCGCGCTGTGGTCGAATACCCGAGACGCTGCCCTGTCAGCCGGAGCCTATGTTGGAGCTGTGCAACTTGCGGCGCCTGACGAATCCGGAGTTGGCGCACTGCAGGTCCTCCTGCGCAACTCGCACTACGCCGTCGAACACTACGCCCCGGCTGCCGAGCGCGCGCACCTGCGGGAGCAACTGTTCAGTTTCGTGGTGGACGGTCTCCGTGCTGCGGTGCCCGCGTCCGACCAGCAGCTGGTCTGGGCCCGAGCTGCTGCGGGCCTGGGGCTGCACAGCGATACCCATTCAGGATTGTTCAATGACCTGCTGCGCGGACAGGGCACTGGTCAGACAGTGCCGGGCCTCGCAGTTGACCCCGAGCTGCGCTGGCTCCTCTGGCAGGCCTTGGCCGCACAGGGACAGGCGACGGTAGCCGAGTTGGAAGCTGAGCTGGAGACAGACCGCACGGCGGCAGGCAGGGCGGGCTTCACCCGGGCCTGCAGTTCCATACCTGACCCAGCTACCAAGGAAGAGGCATGGCAGGAGGCCGTGTTCGGCACCCGGTTATCCAACGAGCTTTTGTCAGCGACGATAGCTGGTTTCGCTGAAGGGCCCGCCGAGCTGTTGGAGCCATTCGAAGGCCCCTATTTCGCTGAGATCGGCCGCGTGTGGGACACGATGGGGATCGAGATGGCCAGCCGGATAGTCAGAGGATTGTTTCCCGGGTCGCAGGATCTGGCCAAGGGGGTGCCACCGGAAAAGCACCGGGTGGTCCAGTCCGCCGATCAGTGGCTCACTGAGAATAGTTCATCGCCAGCGGCGCTCCGCCGGATTGTCCTCGAGGAACGTGACCATCTGCTGCGCTCGTTGACGGCCCAGGAAGCCCGGCTCTAGGCCCGGCACTCTGGGGTCCTAGGTGATCCGATAGAGCCAGGCGGCGGTGCCGAACTTCTCCTCGACGAGGCGTTCGGCGCGGGCCAGTTCCTCCCCGGTGAACGTCGCATCGCGCGCCCCGTACTTTGCCCGAAACGTGTCGATCATGACCTTGATGATGTCCTCCCGGGACCGGCCGGTCTGGCGGCGGAGCGGATCGA
>NZ_KI914724.1:27598-53615 GCF_000520515.1 Arthrobacter sp. H20 | reverse complement strand
GCGAGCTTTTCCTTACCGATGCGCAGCACCTGGACCATTTTATCGACGTCGATGTCGTAGGACATGGTCACGTGGTGCAGCATTCCGCCGTTGCTGAGCCGCTTCTGCGCAGCTCCGCCGATCTTCCCGACGTCGGTGGCAATGTCGTTGAGCGGTTGATACCAGGCCTCGATACCGAGGGTCCGAAGGGCATTCATCACCCAGGCGTCGAGGAACGGGTACGATTCGGCGAAGCTCAGCGTGTCCACCAGCGTCTGCGGTAGATATAGGGAATAGGTGATCGCATTGCCGTGCTCCATGAACATGGCGCCGCCGCCGCTGATCCTGCGGACCACTGTTACCCCGTGCCGCTGCACGCCGTCCGGGTCAACCTCGTTGCGCATCGACTGGAAGCTCCCTATCACCACCGACGGCGATTCCCATTCCCAGAACCTGAGGGTGGGGTTGCGCTGCCCGGCCCCAACTTCCCGGGTCAGCACCTCGTCCATCGCCACGTGCATCTCACTGGACAGCGGAGTGGGCCCGATAATGTCCCACTCGTGGTCAGCCCACCCGGTAGCCAGCCCCAGGGCGCGCCGGACTGCCGTGGCCACCGCCTCCGGAGAAAAGCCGAACAGTTGCGCTGCGGGATCCAACCCCTTGGTGACTGCTGCGGCCAGCTCCCTGTGGGTCGTGTGAGCAGGGAGACCTTCCAACGCGCTATTGATGTCGCCGAGCGCCTCGTCCGGTTCGAGGAAGAAATCGCCGTTGATTGAGACCCCGGTCAGCGCCCCGTTCTTCACCTCGAAGTCAGCGGCGACCAGCTTGCCGCCTTGCACTTTGTATTCGCCGTGCAGTGGTCCAGCGGGTGGCAGGTCAGTCATCTGGTGCGCTCCTGTAACCGGGTGTAACTGTGGTGAACGAGAAATGGGCCCGGACCAGCAACGCGGTCCAGGCCCATTCGGCAGCGTAGGCTGCCGTCGGCGTTACTTCTTGCCGAAGCCTTTGAAGCGGGCGTTGAAGCGCTCCACGCGGCCAGCGGAGTCCATGATCCGCTGCTTGCCGGTGTAGAAAGGGTGCGATTCAGAGGAGATTTCAACCTCGACCAGTGGGTAGGTGTTGCCGTCTTCCCACTCGATGGTCTTTTTGGAGGTCACAGTGGACCGGGTCAGGAATGACTTCTCGGACGCCAGGTCGCGGAAGACAACTTTTGAGTACTTGGGGTGGATATCAGACTTCACAGTGTTACCTTCGTTAGTTGCCTGGATTTGGCCAGGCACAAGGGGGTTGGAAAAGTTGGTTGGCCCGGGGGCCAGCTATCTACTCTACCGCACAGGTCGCCATCGGGGCCAAAGCGCCGAAACCTGCGGGTGCTCACCTATCGGCTGCGACACTCCCAGAACGCGACGGCGCTTGCGGCCGCCACGTTGAGCGAGTCAACCCCTGCCAGCATTGGGATCCGCACGCTGTGATCGGCGAGCTCAAGCGTTGGTTGGGTGAGGCCCTCACCCTCGGTGCCGAGCACTAGTGCGAGCCGGACGTGGCGGGCAGCGCTGAGCTCGTCAAGGGTCACCGACGTCTCCCCCAGCGCCAGCCCGGCGACCAGAAAGCCGGCCTCCCGCAGGTCAACGAGCTGGGTTGGCCACTCGGTCAGTCTCACCCACGGCACCTGAAAGACAGCTCCCATGCTGACCCGGATCGATCGCCGGTAGAGCGGGTCTGCGCACCGCGGACTAATCAGCACCGCATCTACGCCCAACGCCGCCGCCGACCGGAAAATCGCGCCCAGGTTGGTGTGATCGACGATGTCCTCAAGGACAGCGATCCGGTGGGCGCCCTCCAGCACATTGGAGAGGGCGAGCGGGTGGGGTCGATCCATTGCCGCAAGCGCACCACGGTGCAGGTGGAAACCGGTGATCTGTTCGAGGATCTGTTCGGTCCCGAGGTACGCCGGGACAGCAGGGAATCGGTCCAGCAGATCCTGCAGGTCCGGTAGCCACTTGTCTGTGAGGAAAAAGGACCGTGGGGTGTGGCCGGCGTCGACCGCCCGTCTGAGCACTTTGGTGCTCTCGGCGATGTAGAGCCCCTCGGCGGGTTCCCGCCGTCGTCGGAGCTGGGTGTCGGTGAGGGAGGTGTAGTCCGACACCCGGGGATCGGCAGGATCGGTCAGGCGCTCGATGCTCATCCGGTGACCAGCCGCGCGACCATGATGTAGAGGGCGATGAGACCGAGCGACACGATGACTGTGCGCAGCACCACTGGTCGCAATCTGCGCCCGACGAGTGCTCCGAGGAACCCGCCGATCAGTGAACTGACGGCGATGATCAAGACTACCCACCAGTTGATACGGTCAAAAGCGAACAGCATGTAGGAGATGCCGGCTACCACATTGACTGCCAACACCAGCAGGTTCTTCACAGCTGTGGCGTGCTGGATTGTCCCGTGCAGGAAGATGCCAAGTATTCCCACCAGGAGAATCCCCTGCGCGGCCACGAAATACCCACCGTAAACCCCGGCGAGGTACACCAGGACAGTCAGCCCGGCGGGATGGGACCCGGTGGAATCCCTCCGTTCGGCCCGGAGCAGGACTCTGCGCTGCAGTGCCGGCTGGAAGATCACGAACCCCAGGGCGACGACGATCAGGCCTGGAGCAGCGAACTCGAACACCTGCTCTGGGAGGTTCAGGAGCAGCGCTGCACCGGTGATACCGCCCAGAATTGAAGCGGGAAGAAGTCTCAGAATTGTCGAGCGGAGACCGGCGAGTTCGTGTCGGTACCCCCACGTGCCTGATATGCCGCCAGCGATCAGACCCATCGCGTTGCTGATCGTAGCGGTGACCGGGGCGAAACCCAGTGCCAGCAAGACCGGGAAGGTGACGAGGGTGCCGGAGCCGACCACCGAGTTGATGGCACCGGCCCAGAGGCCGGCGACAAAGATGAGGGCGCCCTGCAGCAATTCCATCAGCAGGTGTGCCGACCGCTAGGCGCGGGCGCGGGCGACAGCCGTGTAACGGCCGTCCTGCTGGCGGACGTCGAGGGCCACGTCAAAGGCAGCACTGAGGTGCTCCTCGGTGAAGACGGTCTCGATCGGGCCGGACGCAACGACCCCGCCGTCGCGCATGAGCATGGCGTGCGTGAATCCTGGCGGTACCTCTTCCAGGTGATGGGTTACCAGGACCATCACTGGCGCCTCCTCGTCCTGTGCCAGGGCAGCGAGGCGGATGATGAGGTCTTCACGCCCGGCTAAATCAAGGCCGGCACCAGGCTCGTCGAGAAGCAACAGCTCGGGATCGGTCATCAGGGCGCGGGCAATCTGCACCCGTTTGCGTTCGCCTTCGCTCAGCGACGAGAACGGACGGTTCATGAATGTTGACATGCCCCATGCGTCGAGGAGGGCAAATGCGCGGCGGGCGTCCTGCTTTTCGTACTCTTCGCGCCACCGCCCGGTCACCCCGTAGGAAGCGGTGATAACCACGTTGAGCACTGTCTCGTGGTCGGGAATCTGGGAGGCTAGGGCCGCCGAAGCGAGACCGATGCGGGGACGCAATTCGAAGACGTCCACGGCGCCCAACACTTCGTCGAGAATCCCGGCAATCCCCTTGGTGGGGTGAATCCGGGCGCCAGCAACCTGCAGCAGGGTGGTCTTGCCCGCACCATTGGGGCCCATAATCACCCAGCGTTCGCCGTCCTTGACCTGCCAGTCCACACTGTCCAACAGCGTCTTTCCGCCGCGGACAAGGCTTACCCCAGCTAACTCAAGAACATCACTCATAGCACTAGACATTAGGCCAATTACGGTGCCAAACGCTAAACGACGCCGGTCGATCGGATCCCTGATTACTCAGTGAACGCTCGAACGGGCCACGCCGTCATCCTGGACCAATTTCTGGGCCCCCTCGGTGTCCGACCATAATGGCTGGTGGGGCGCAGACCGCGCTCCGGTATGAGCTGAATGCGGAAGAAGAGGAATATGGCAGGGGAATTCGGTGTGGTCAGTTACGGTGTGGAGCTTACCGACGACTTCCTGATAGCTATCCAGGGTTCGGTCCAGGATGCAGGCGCCCGGATCACAGAGCTGGAGAACGCCGGAGACTCCCGCTACCAGGCGTCCACGTTGACTGTGTCATTCAGCGGCAGCGCGGCCGATCTCCGGAGCGCAGTGCAGTCCCATCTGGGGAACGGCATGGGGTGCGCGGTAGTCCCTCCCCCGCTGTTGAGCGAAGGTCGGAAGCTCCTCATCATGGATGTGGACTCCACACTGATCCGCCAGGAGGTCATTGAGCTACTTGCTGCCCATGCCGGCAGGGAGGCTGAGGTGGCCGCAGTTACCGAGGCAGCGATGCGCGGCGAGATTGACTTCACCCAGAGCCTTCGATCGCGGGTGGCGGTCCTGAAGGGACTGCCGGTCGGCGTCCTCGCCGAGGTGGGGGCCACGATTGAGCTCAGCGACGGAGCCGAGGATCTGGTGTGCGGTTATCTGGCGGCAGGTCATGCAGTCGCGGCCGTCTCCGGTGGTTTCGCCCAGCTACTGGACCCGCTCGCCGCCCAGCTGAAGCTCACCTATGCGGAGGCCAATCTATTGGGGATCAGCGACGACTGCCACTTGACGGGCGAAGTGGTGGGGCCGGTGGTGGACCGCGCGGCCAAGGCGCGTTACCTGCGGTGCTGGGCGGCCGAGGCTGGTGTGCCGATGAACCGGACGATCGCCGTCGGGGACGGTGCCAATGACCTCGACATGCTGGGCGCGGCCGGGCTGGGGGTGGCGTTCAACGCGAAACCCGCGGTGCGCGAAGCCGCCGACGTGTCGGTCGAGCTCCCATTTCTGGACGTGGTGAAGCATTTCAGCAGGCACTAACCCCACCGAGTCAACAGATATGACAGGTTTTTGGTGGACAACCCGTCATATCTGTTGACTCGATGGGGGTGTTGACTCGATGACCTACTTCGTGAAGTACTCGTAGCCGCCCACGTATTCGGTGTGCCCGCTGGGGACATCCGCCGTAGCCATCGCGGCGATCTCCGCGGCAAACTCAGCCACCGAGTAGAGGCGGCCCGCTTGCTGACGCCGCGCTTCGATTGCACCGGGAGTGGCCCGGTCCAGCAGCGTGGCTGTCACAGTCCCTTCGATCATGTCGCCGGAGACGACTACCAGGGTGATGCCCTTGGCTTCCAGTTCGGGGAGGAGTTCGCGGAGGGCGTCCTCGCCGGCGCGCTTGCTGCGGGCTACAGCCTCATAGGCTTCCATGGTGGGAACAGTCTTGATGAAGTGGGCCTGGTGGCTGGTGATGAACACCACGCGGGAGCCCGCCGGCATAACCTCGATCGCCGCCTGCAGCATGTTGACCTGCGCGTCGCGATTCAGCTTCAGTGCGTAGTCTTCCTCGACCCCCGATTCCATCCCGCCAGAGGCGTTGAGAACCAGCAGTCCAAGACCACCGAAGGTGTCCACCGCCGCGTGGATCAGCGCGGCGGATCCCGCCGCCGTTGTCAGATCGGCGCCGACTGCAACAGCCCTGCCCCCCGCAGCCTCAATCCCCGCCACTACCTTCGCGGCCCGGGGAGCCTTCTGGCGGTAATTGACGACGACGGCGGCGCCTTGGTCGGCGAGCAGTTTTGCGACATCAGCCCCTATTCCACGTGATGATCCGGTGACGATTGCGGTTGTGCCATCCAGCGCGGCCATTTGGGGTACTCCTCTGAGTCGATGAATTCTGTTGATAAAAGCTGTTGAGTGAAGCCGGTAGGGCGGGCCGCGAACTTGTGCTTAGTGACCCATGCCCAGTCCGCCGTCGACCGGGATGACCGCGCCTGAAATGTACGCGGCCTCGTCGCTGGCTATCCACCGCACCACGTTAGCTACTTCGGTCGGCTCAGCGAAGCGTCGAGCTGGAATGGTAGCTAGGTAGTTTTTACGGGTGTCTTCAGGTAGTTCGGCGGTCATATCGGTGTTGATGAATCCTGGTGCCACCACGTTGGCGGTAATTCCTCGGGATCCGAGCTCGCGCGTGAGCGACCTGGCGATGCCGATCAGGCCAGCCTTGGACGCCGAGTAGTTGATCTGGCCGGGCGCTCCGTAAAGCCCTGTCACGGAGGAAATCAGAACCACGCGGCCCTTGCGGAGACGAATCATTGACTTCGATGCCCGCTTGATGACCCGGAACGCCCCGGTAAGGTTGGTGTCAATAACATCGGTGAAGTCTGACTCGCTCATCCGCATGAGCAGCGTATCGCGGGTCATCCCGGCATTGGCTACCAGCACCTCGACGGGGCCGTGGGCCTCTTCCACAGCGGTGAACGCGGCGTCGACCTGATCTTCGCTTGTCACATCGGCTTTCACCCCGAGAAGACCGTCGGGAACGTCCCCGCTGCGGTAGGTGATTGCCACCCGGTCGCCGTTCTCGACAAATGCCCGCGCGATCGCCAACCCGATGCCGCGGTTGCCTCCGGTTACCAAAACACTGCGTCCCTGCTCGGCCTCTGCCACGAGTTCCTCCAGAATGATTGCTTCAACTATCCTTGCCGATCCTAGCGGGGACCTGCTGAACTGCAAGAATGCCGGCAGGGAACCTTTGAAGGGTTTCGGGCTTTTAACAACTACGGTCTTGGGTGAGACAATAGAAGGGTCCCTTGGAGTGTGATGAGCAAGCAGATCCGGCACGGCGCTGATATTCACAATATTACTGATGCACGAAACGCTCACAGCGATGAGATACGTGGGCGGATGATTAAGTATTCCATTTCGATGGGTATCCGTCTCGTGTGCATTGTCCTGGTGTTCTTCGTGGAGGGCTGGCTGCAGTGGGTAGTGATTGCTGGGGCGGTGGTCTTACCGTATTTCGCTGTGATCTTCGCCAACGGGGGGTCCGATACCAGCGACCTTCCGCACAGCCAATCCTTGATCGATCATGTGCCGGTCCCGGAGCTCGAGCCCATGCCAGCAGTTTCGCCAGAGTCTGCTGACGATGTGCTGCAAGGCGAAATTATTGACGACACCTTCGACCATGACAAGGAACGCCCCAGCGCATGAACCTTCTCGACCAGTTGCAGCAGACCGACGCTGGCTCCCATCAGACGGAGAAGGAAGCTGGGCGCCAACCAGCTGTCTGTTCACGTAAGGCGTGCCGCTTGCCTGCAGCCTGGCAGCTGTTGTGGAACAACCCAAAGCTCCACACCCCTGACCGCCGCAAAGTATGGGTTGCCTGTGGTGAGCACCGCGACTGGCTGGAAGACTACCTGCAGACCCGAGGACTGTGGAAAGAAACCCTTCCCCTGGACAGTCCGGCGACTGAGGACACAGACACGGTCCCGGTGGAATCCGCCTAGATGTATCGTTTTCTTTTCTCTCCCCGCTGGCTTGGCTGGCTGGCACTCGTTGTCCTGCTCGCTGGCGCGTGCAGTGCCCTCGGGATGTGGCAGTTGGACCGCCGCGACCAACTGGCAGCCACGATTGAACGGATCGAAGCGAACTACGACAGGCCACCGATTCGCTACTCGGAGGGAACAGTAGATTTCAGGACCTTCAACCCCGCCGAGGAATGGCTGCCGATCGAACTGACCGGGACCTATGACACGGCCAACCAGCTGGTGGTACGCAACCGGCCCTTCAGCGGACGCCCCGGCTATGAAGTGCTGGTTCCGCTGCAGCTGGCCGACGGATCGGCGGTGATTATCAACCGCGGTTGGTTGCCTATTGGCAATAATGAGGCGGGCCGCCCCGATGCCTTCCCCCAACCTCCCGAAGGCGAAGTGACTGTAACGGCCCGGATCAAACCCGGTGAACCCCAGCTTGACCGGGGCGCCCCTGACGGGCAGATCGCGTCGATTGACCTCCCCCGCTACGAAGAAGTAGCCGGCTACGAGGTGCAAACGGGCGCCTATGGGCTGATGTCAGCCGAAAACCCGGCACCAGCGACTTCACCACAGATCTTTCCTCGGCCGTATCTTGATTCCGGACCGCACCTGTCCTACTCGATGCAGTGGTTTGCCTTCGGTGGCTTGCTCTTTGTCGGCTTCGGCTACGCCGCGCGGCAACAGCAGCGCACCGACGAGGAGGAGACCGCCGAAGCGAACGGCACGGTGCTGGCGACACCGGTTCGACGGCACCGCCGCCCGACCGCCGAGGAAGAAGAGGACGCTTTCCTCGACGCCCGCGGCTACTAGGCCATGGTCACCAGGTCAAGGTAGTCGTCGCTCCACAGATCCTCGACGCCGTCAGGCAGGAGCACTACCCGCTCGGGGTTGAGCGCCTCAACTGCTCCCTCATCGTGGCTGACCAGGACGACTGCTCCGCTGTAGTTACGGAGTGCGTCAAGAATCTCGGCGCGGCTCGCGGGGTCAAGGTTGTTGGTCGGTTCGTCGAGGAGCAGCACGTTGGCTGACGAGGCGACAATGGTGGCCAGGGCCAACCGTGTCTTCTCGCCGCCGGAAAGCACACCGGCGGGTTTGTCGACGTCGTCACCGGTAAACAGAAAGGACCCAAGAACCCCGCGAACTTCAGCATCATTCATGTCCGGTGCCGAAGAGCGCATGTTTTCCAGCACAGTCCGTCCCGTGTCGAGCGTTTCGTGCTCCTGGGCGTAGTAGCCCACTTTAAGACCGTGCCCTGGAATCACCTCGCCCGTGTCAGGCTCGTCGACGCCGGCAAGCATCCGGAGCAAAGTGGTCTTGCCAGCACCGTTCAATCCAAGGATCACCACTTTCGACCCCCGGTCAATGGCGAGGTCAACATCGGTGAAGATCTCCAACGAACCGTAGGACTTGCTGAGCCCCTCTGCAGTCATCGGGGTCTTGCCGCACGGGGACGGTTCAGGGAACCGGAGCGCCGCAACGCGGTCCTGTGCCCGGACGGCCTCGAGCCCGCCGAGGAGCCGTTCCGCCCGTTTCGCCATGTTCTGCGCGGCGACTGCCTTGGTGGCCTTGGCGCGCATCTTGTTCGCCTGATCCATCAAGACCTGGGCCTTCTTCTCAGTGTTCGCACGCTCACGCTTTCGGGCGCGCTCATCGGTCTCCCGCTGCTGCAGGTACCGCTTCCAGCCGATGTTGTAGATGTCAATGGTGGCGCGGTTGGCGTCCAGATGGAACACCTTGTTGACAGTGGCTTCAAGGAGGTCCACATCGTGGCTGATCACGATCAACCCACCCTGGTGGTTCCTCAGGAATTCACGCAGCCAGGTAATCGAGTCCGCGTCGAGGTGGTTGGTTGGCTCATCGAGGAGCATTGTCTCGGCACCCGAGTACAGGATGCGGGCCAGCTCAACGCGTCGGCGTTGGCCGCCCGAGAGGGTCGAGAGCGGCTGGTTCAGGATACGGTCCGGCAGGGCCAGGTTGGAGGAGATAGCTGCTGCCTCGGCTTCGGCCGCATACCCGCCGTGAGCCAGGAACTCGGCTTCGATCCGGTCGTAACGCGCCATGGCCTTGTCCCGGACTGACGGGATCTCGCTGGCCATGTCTTCCTGGGCAGCGCGAAGCTTGGTGACGACGACGTCGAGGTTTCGGGCCGAGAGGATCCGGTCCCGGGCAAGCTGCTCCATGTTCGGTGTCCGCGGGTCCTGGGGCAGGTACCCGATCTCACCCTTCCGGCTGACTGAGCCACCGGCAGGGAGGCCCTCCCCGGCGAGAACGCGGGTCAGGGTGGTCTTCCCGGCGCCGTTGCGGCCTACCAGCCCAATCTTGTCCCCTTGGTCAACACGGAATGACACCGCATCCATAAGCAGGCGCGCTCCCGCGCGCAGCTCTAAGTTCGAGACGGTAATCAATTACGTGGCCTTTCAATGGAACGGTTCCGCATCATCGGATTGTGCTGGATACCTAAATTTGTAGGAAACCTACAAGCGAAATTCGAACCGGGGGCACTAATCTCAGTAAGTGACGGCACGCTGTTGTCGATAACTAACAGGAGGAGCCACCATGCGTCTGAAGAATCAGGTTCCTGCGGCCGCCGCTGTGGATACTCCCACTCACGCCAGGCGCCGCTGGAATGCCACGGATCTTTCGCTGATCGCGGTCTTCGCGGCCTTGGTGGCCGCACTTGCAATCCTACCCGCTATCCCTGCCGGCCCGCTCGGGGTGCCCCTGACCCTGCAAACTCTTGCGGTGATGGTGACTGGAATTGTGCTGGGCCCAGGCCGAGGGTTCGCTGCAGTTGCCCTGTATGTGGCGGTCGGTTTGGCCGGTTTGCCGATCTTCAGTGGTTTCTCCGGTGGCGTAGGGGTGCTTGCCGGCCCGTCTGCCGGTTACCTCCTCGCGTTTCCTTTCGCTGCGCTAGTCGCAGGGTTCCTCGCCCGGCTTGTCCTGGGACGGGTCCGCCGGTTCCGGTATGCAGCGCTGTTTGCAGCCTGCATGACCGCTAGCCTCCTGGTGATCCACCCACTGGGGATCGCCGGGCTGATGATCAACGGCAAGCTGGACTTCGTGGCAGCAGCCCTCGCTGATGTGATCTACCTGCCGGGTGACGTGGTGAAGAACCTCGTGGCAGCGGCGATCGGGCTCAGCGTGCACCGGGCGTTCCCCCGGCTGATTGGTGGACGCCGCCCAGCCGCCGAGCAGTCCAACTGAGCTACCGAAGCGGGCTCCGGCGATGATCGTGTTCGAGGGCGCCGCGGTCAGCGTCGACGGACCGGTTCGCCAACGCCAGATCCTGGAGCCGGTCACCCTCACCCTCGCCGAACGCAGGATTGCGGTGATCGGCGCTAACGGATCAGGCAAGTCCACCCTGCTCAAGCTCATCAACGGCTTGATCACACCGACAGCCGGTCGGGTAGTGGTCGAGGGTCTGAACACAGTCAACGCTGGCCGCGCAGTCAGGCAGCGGGTCGGGTTTGTGTTCACTGATCCCCTGTCGCAACTGGTGATGCCCACGGGTCGGGAGGATGTTGAGCTGTCCCTTCGTGCCCGGGTTCGGCGCCCCGCCGACCGGCGGGCAGCAGCGATCAGTGTCCTCGAACGGTTCGGTCTTGCGCCCCTGGCCGATCAAAGCATCTATGACCTTTCCGGCGGGGAACGGCAGTTGATGGCGCTGGCCACGGTGCTCGCAGTAAACCCGGACATTCTGGTGGCCGATGAGCCCACCACATTGCTCGACCTCCGCAACGAGCGCCGTGTTCGCAGCCTGTTCCGCACGCTCGACCAGCAGGTCGTCTTCACCACCCATGATCTTGAGTTCGCAACGGATAGCGACCGGGTGCTGGTCATCGACTCCGGGAGGCTCGTCTTCGACGGCGATCCCCAGCAGGCGATTGCCAGGTATCGCAGCCTGCATCTCGACCCCGATAAGCTACCCGGTGGAGACCACCGATGAGGGGACACGCGAGCCTGCTGGGTACCTATGTGGAGGGGACGTCACCACTCCACCGTCTCCCCCTGTGGCTGAAAGGTCTTACGGTACTGGTGCTGTCGACCAGCGTGCTGCTGGTCAACACGCCGGTTCTCACTGCCGGAGCCCTGACGGTAACGGCCGCTGGCTACCTGGTCGGCGCCAGGCTCAAACCCATTCACCTCTGGCGGCCGCTGGCTCCCGTCTGGCCCATGCTGGTCATCCTCGGCGGGTACCAGGTGATCGTCAACGGGCCCGAACCGGCTCTGCAGCTGGTGGGGAACATCACTGTCTGTCTGCTGGCTGCCCGGCTGCTCACGCTGACCACCGAGGGGCAGCTGCTTCTGGACGGCCTGGTGGCCCTCGCCGTCCCGTTTCGTCGGCTCGGGGCAGATCCAGAACGTTTCGGACTGACTCTAGCGCTGATGACCCGAAGCCTTCCCTATCTGGTCGGCTCGGTAGCCGATGTGCGGGACGCCGCGAGGGCGCGGGGACTGGAACGCAGCCCGCGGGCCCTGGTCATTCCGGTAGTGATCGGTGCCGTCGCCTACGCCCATCAGACCGGTGAGGCACTTGCCGCCCGCGGGCTGGGTGAGCCGCGCGAACCGGGCCCACCCAGCGCCTCATAAAGCGACCATCGCTACTAAAACCGGCAGCCGCACTAGTTATAGCTAGCGCGGCTGCCGGTTTCTGCAGCGGAGGGTCCTAGATGTTGAACCCGAGGGCCCGCATCTGGTCGCGGCCGTCGTCGGTGATCTTTTCAGGCCCCCATGGTGGCATCCACACCCAGTTCAGGCGCCAGTCGTCGACGACACCATCCAGTGACTGCCCGACCTGCTCTTCGATGACGTCGGTCAGCGGGCAGGCCGCGGTTGTCAGCGTCATGTCGATCAGGAGGGCGCCGTCGTCGGCGTACTTGATGCCATAGAGGAGCCCAAGGTCGACGATGTTGACGCCCAGTTCGGGGTCAATCACGTCTTTGAGGGCTTCCTCGACGTCCTCAAGTGCGGTCTGTGCCGCATTCACTTCACTCATTGTTCTCTACCTTCTCGAAGTAATACCGAGCCTAGGCGCCTGCTGGAGAACCAGCGGGAGCCGGGGAGTTGGTCAGGAAGCGATCATAGCCCTCTGCCTCGAGGCGGTCAGCAAGCTCAGGGCCGCCCTGCTCGGCGATCCTGCCGTCGACAAACACGTGGACAAAGTCAGGCTTGATGTATCGGAGGATACGCGTGTAGTGGGTAATCAACACGGTTCCCATGCCGCCCTTGTTATGCTCGCGATTCACTCCCTCCGATACGACCTTCAGCGCATCAACGTCGAGACCCGAGTCGGTCTCATCGAGGATGGCGAACCGGGGTTTGAACAGCTCGAGCTGAAGAATCTCAACCCGCTTCTTCTCGCCACCGGAGAAGCCCTCGTTGACGTTGCGCTGCGCGAAATCGGCATCGATGCGCAGCTGCGACATCGCTTCCTTGACATCTTTGGTCCAGTGACGAAGGCTTGGGGCCTTCCCGTCCAAAGCCGTCTTCGCGGTCCGCAGGAAGTTGGTCATCGTGACGCCGGGCACCTCGACCGGATACTGCATGGCCAGAAACAGGCCGGCGCGCGCGCGCTCGTCGACGCTCATGTCGAGGACATCCTCACCGTCAAGGGTGATGGATCCGCTGTCAACGAGGTACCGGGGGTGACCGGCGATGGTCGAGGCGAGGGTCGACTTGCCGGACCCGTTGGGCCCCATGATGGCGTGCGACTCGCCGGTGTTGATCGTCAGGCTCACGCCTTTGAGGATCTGCTTCCTGGCGCCCTGTTCCGTCTCGATGCTGACGTGGAGGTCAGTGATTTCAAGTGTGGACATCTGTGGTTCTCCTTCGCGCCCTGCCGGGGCAGGGAGTGCAGTATATGTTCGAGCTAGGTAGTCGAAAGTGTTGTGGGTTGGTTAGCCGAGGTCCGGGACGGCGGCACCGTTGGTGACTGTGGTGATGTCTACGTAGACCTCGTCGCCGTGGATTTCCAGGGCAAACACGGGGACGGGTTCGTAGGCTGGGAGCTGCAGCGGAGCTCCGCTGCGCAGATCAAACTGCGATCCGTGGCCCCAGCATTCAATGACACAGCCCTCGACGTCGCCCTCGGTCAGGGAAATGTCTGCGTGTGAGCAGGTGTCTCCGAGCGCATGAATGGCGCCCTCAGAGTCCTTGACCACAGCAACCGGGTAGTCGTCGATCAGGATGCGCAGGGCCTGACGGACCTCAATGTCGTTGACATTGCAGACCAGCTCGCCCTTCGGTGCGTCAGCCATCAGATATTTCCTGCCGCAAGTTCCCGCTCGACGGCGTCGGTGAGTCGCTCTTCAAGAGCTGGCACCTTGATCTGCTGGATGACCTCGTTGAGGAAACCCCTGACCACCAGACGGCGGGCAGTCTTCTCATCGATGCCGCGGGCCATCAGGTAGAACAGGTGCTCGTCGTCGAACCGGCCAGTGGCACTGGCGTGGCCAGCTCCAGCAATAAGACCGGTCTCAATCTCGAGGTTGGGTACCGAGTCCGAGCGGGTGCCGTCGGTGAGCAGCAGGTTACGGTTCGTCTCGTACGTGTCGGTCCCCTCTGCCTCCTTGCGGATCAGTACATCGCCCACCCAGACCGTGTGGGCGTCCTGGCCCTGCAGCGCGCCCTTGTAGGTGACACGGGATTTGCAGTTCGGGACAGCGTGGTCGACCAACAGGCGCTGTTCGAGGTGCTGACCCGCATCGGCGAAGTACAGCCCGTACATTTCGACCTCGGAGCCCGGTCCCGTGAACAGGGACGACGGCGTCATCCGGACCAGGTCACCACCCAGACTCACCACAACGTGCTTGAATTTCGCGTTCCGCCCGATCCTGGCCTGCTGCGTTGAGGTGTGGACGGCGTCGTCGTCCCATTCCTGAACGCTCACTACGGTGAGTTCAGCGCCGTCGCCGACGACGATCTCGACATTCTGCGCAAGGGTCGTCTTGCCGTGGTGGTCAAGGACAACTACTGCCTTCGAAAACCGTTCGGCGGTGATGATGAGGTGCTGTGCCGCAGGAGCTTCATCGACGCCGTTGATGCTGATGTGGACATCGCCGTCGGCGATTGTCTCCGCCGGGATGGTGACAACTGTGGCCTCGGCGAACGCTTCCCAGGCAGCAGCCGAGACCCGGTCATCGGGGATGGCTGCGGAACCGATGCGCCAGTCATCTCGACCAACGGTTTCGACCTGGATGTTTGCGGCACCGGTGACCTCAACTGCGGGTCCTGCTCCGGTCAACGGCTGGTTATGCAGGCCGCGGAGGCGCTTGAGCGGGGTGAACCGCCAATCCTCTTCCCGGCCATTCAGTGGCGCGAAATCGTCAAGCTTGTAGGACTTGAGCCGCTCACCGCGGGAAGCCTCAGGGATGACCGGCGCGTCGCCATGACTATGCTTCTTGGCGCCGTGCTGGACTGTGCCCTCGTTGAACGGGGACAGGTTCTCCCCTTCTTCGGTGAAGCCGTCGATAGCAATTTTCTCTTCGGACGCTGGTGAGTCTAATTGGGTAGCTTCAGCCATTATCAGCCTACTGCCCCTTCCATCTGGAGTTCGATCAGGCGGTTCAATTCGAGGGCATACTCCATCGGGAGTTCACGGGCGATTGGTTCGATGAACCCACGCACGATCATGGCCATTGCCTCGTCCTCTGGCATGCCTCGGGACATCAGGTAGAACAGCTGTTCCTCGCTGACACGCGACACTGTTGCCTCGTGGCCCATCGTGACGTCGTCCTCACGGATGTCCACGTACGGGTACGTGTCAGACCGTGAGATGGTGTCCACCAGCAGCGCGTCGCACCGCACCGTGTTTGCGGAATGGGTGGCGCCCTCGCGGACCTGCACCAGGCCACGGTAGGCAGCGCGTCCACCGCCCCGGGCCACCGACTTGGAGATGATTGAGGATTTCGTATTCGGCGCGATATGAACCATCTTCGAACCGGTGTCCTGGTGCTGACCCTCGCCGGCGAAGGCGATGGACAAGGTCTCGCCCTTGGCGTGCTCCCCGACCAGGTAAACCGCCGGGTACTTCATGGTGACCTTGGAACCGATGTTGCCGTCGACCCACTCCATCGTGGCACCCTCGTGGGCGATGGCCCGCTTGGTCACCAGGTTGTACACGTTGTTCGACCAGTTCTGGATGGTGGTGTAGCGGACGCGCGCGTCCTTCTTCACCACAATCTCGACAACCGCTGAGTGCAGGGAGTCGGACGTGTAGATCGGGGCGGTGCAGCCTTCGATGTAGTGCACGTAGGAGCCCTCATCGGCAATGATGAGGGTGCGCTCGAACTGCCCCATATTCTCCGTGTTGATCCGGAAGTACGCTTGCAACGGGATTTCCACGTGCACGCCGGGGGGCACATAGACGAATGAGCCGCCGGACCAGACAGCCGTGTTCAATGAGGCAAACTTATTGTCGCCCACCGGGATGATGGAGCCGAAGTATTCCTCGAAGAACTCGGGGTGTTCCTTCAGCGCGGTGTCGGTGTCCATGAAAATGACACCCTGACGCTCAAGCTCCTCGTTGATCTGGTGGTAGACCACCTCGGATTCGTACTGCGCCGCCACGCCGGAAACCAGGCGGTTACGCTCAGCTTCCGGGATGCCGAGCTTCTCATAGGTGTTCTTGATGTCATCGGGAAGTTCTTCCCAGGTACCCGCCTGCTTTTCGGTGGAACGCACAAAGTACTTGATGTTGTCGAAGTCGATGCCGGAGAGATCTGCTCCCCAAGCTGGCATCGGCTTACGGTCAAAGTACTTGAGACCCTTCAGCCGCAGGTCAAGCATCCACTCGGGCTCGTCTTTCTTCGCCGAGATATCACGCACAACTTCTTCGCTGAGTCCTCGACGGGCGTTGGCGCCGACGTCGTTCTTGTCGGACCAGCCGAAAGCATAGTTACCGATGCCTTCGAGCTCAGGATTACGCTCCAGGATGTCGCTGATTACGGCTTCCGGCACGGGTGCCTCAGCCATTGTCTTCTGGTCTACTTGATCCGTCATCTCGGCCTTTCTTGCTGATGGATGGATACGGTCGGTTCTGTCCCGGAGGTGTCAGCTCCGGCGGGGACCGGGGTTACCCGGCCCACAGGAATGTGGGTGGTGCAGACGTGGCCGCCGCGGGCTAGCGTCGAAAGCCGCCGCACATCGACGCCGAGCAGCCGGGAGAACACTTCAGTCTCCTGGTCGCAGAACGAGGGGAATTCGGAAGCCAGCTCCTGCACCGGGCAGTGCCCCTGGCACAACTGAACTGCCAGCATGGCAGCGTTGGGGGCGTTCCGGCCCACCACTGTGGTGGACCCCACAAAACCGTCGGTGGTGAGGGCGCTGGCCAATGCTTTGGCGCGGTCTTCAACGTCCGGGCCGGCCGCCTCAACGAGGGGACGATACCGGGTTTCCATCTCCGCAAACCGGGTGCGGGCAAACTGTTCCACAGCATCAGGACCCGCCACCTCCTGCAGCTGGGCCAGAGCGGCCTTGGCAATTGACAGGTAATCGGTGCCCAGTTCCGTCTGGCCCCGGCGGCTCAGAACATACCGGCGAGCGGGCCGACCTGCACCCGATGACGGGTTACCGACGAGCTTGACTTCAATCAGCTGCTTGCGGGACAGGGCATCCAGATGGCGTCGGACCGCTGCGGGGGTGAAGCCGAGGCGATCACCAAGCTCCGCGGCGCTGACCGGGCCATGCTCCAGGACGGCAGCCAGGACCTTGCTCCGGGTCCGGTCCTCAACGTCGGCTGGCCGAATCGGCTCGACCGGGCGGGCGCCGCCCTGAGACTGGGCGACCGGCATCCCGATGGTCTCCGGTGACGAGCCGGCAGTGACACCAACCGGGCGCGAGCCACCCTGGAAGGTGTTGACTGGGTATGACTGGCTCATGTCGCCTCCTCCGGGATCCGCTGCATAGTTCAATGCCAACAGAATAGATAACACAAGTATGTCCTAATCTGTTCCCTACTTCCAGTAAGGCGAGGCTACCCGGCAGGTGATCGCCAGTTACTACATGCCGTAGAATAGGTGAGTGCCAAACTCCTCTCCCGCGCTGGTAGTCACCGCGCTCATCAAGGACTTTGGACCCGTTTCCTCACTCGACGGCAAGATGGTGAGGGTGCTCGACGGCGTCCACCTTCGAGCCTACCCGGGTCAGGTGACCGCCCTGCTCGGGGCCAACGGTGCCGGCAAGACCACCACCCTCGAGTGTGCGCAAGGTCTGCAGCGTGCCGATAGTGGGACGGTCAGGCTGCTCGGAGAGAACCCGTTCAACGCTGGCGCTGAGCTGCGCAGCAGGGTCGGCGTGATGTTGCAGGACGGTGGGCTGCCGCCGTCGGCACGACCATTGGCGCTCCTGAACCATGTGGCTGCAATGTATGCGTCACCGCGCCCGGTCGCCGAACTCGCCAGCAGGCTGGGGATTAACTCCTATGCCACTACGGCAATCCGCCGGCTTTCAGGCGGTCAGAAACAGCGGCTCGCCCTGGCAAGCGCCCTCATCGGCAACCCCGAGGTCCTGTTTCTTGACGAACCGAGCGCTGGGCTGGATCCCCAGTCGCGCACCATTGTCTTCGACCTGATCCGCGAACTACGCGCTGAAGGACTGGCAATCATCCTCACGACCCACCTGCTCGACGACGCTCAGAAGCTCGCCGACTACGTCTACATTCTCGACGCCGGACGAACAGTGACCCACGGCACGGTCGCCGCGCTGACAGCCGACGACGCCGGCGACACCTACCGCGATCTTCGCTTTCACGCTGCCCCGAGTCTTGATTTGCCAGCTGCCGCGTTCCCCGACTTCGCGCTGCGCGAAGCCGAGCCGGGCCACTATTCGGTGGCTGGCTGCTTCACCCCGGCCGATTTGTCGGCACTGGCGCGGTGGTGGGAAGAAGCCGGAATTCTGCCCACGTCCATCACCATGGAGCCGCGTTCCCTTGAGGACGTGTTTCTGGACATCTCCGGACGGGAGATTCGATGAGTACCGCAGCACCCCTGGCCAAACGGATCCTCCTGCAGGGCCGCTATGAGGCGCTGACCATGCTGCGGAACGGCGAGCAACTAGTGCTGGCTATTGCCCTGCCGCTCCTGGGCCTGGTGGTGCTGGTCCTGACGCCGTTCCTCGACGGGCTGGCGGGCAGCCGGGTCGATGCGGCAACTCCCGGCATCATAGCGCTCTGCGTCATGTCCACCGCCTTCACCGGCCAGGGAATCGCCACTGGCTTTGACCGCCGCTACGGAGTGCTGCGCTTCCTGTCCACCACTCCCCTGGGCAAACCAGGGCTGATCCTCGGCAAGGCTCTCGCAGTTGTCGTCGTGCTGGCAGTGCAACTGGTCGTTATTGGCACGGCCGCCTCTCTGCTGGGCTGGCGTCCAGATCCCGCGGGACTGCTACCCGGCCTGGTGCAGCTGGTGGTCGGCGCCGCAGCGTTCACCGCCCTTGGACTGCTTGTGGCTGGAACGCTACGCCCCGAAGCCACTCTCGCCGTAACTAACCTCTTCTGGATCCTCCTGGCGGTCGCCGGTGGAATAGTGCTTCCGGGCACGCTCCTTCCGGACGCCATCCGCCCGTTCGTTGACATCCTGCCCTCCGCAGCGCTGGGCGATGGACTTCGGTCGGCCCTCATTGACGGGGCATTCGATCTTGCCGCATTCCTGATCCTGACGGCGTGGGCTGTGCTGTCCAGCCTCGCTGCCATCCGCTGGTTCAAATGGAGTTAGCCAACATGACACACCCTTCACCCACCGGCTGGCGCCGGTTCACCGCGAAGCTGCCCCACACCAACTCGCGGCTGGTCCGAGGACTGGCCTTGGCATCACTGGTCTCCCAGATCATGATCGTGATCACCGGCGGAGCAGTCCGGCTCACCGCCTCAGGGCTGGGATGCCCCGAATGGCCCCGCTGCACCGCCACTTCAATCGTCAACACGCCCGAGATGGGCATCCACGGCGTGATCGAGTTCGGGAACCGGCTGCTCACCTTCGTCCTGACAGCGATCGCCATCGCCATGCTGGTGTCCCTCTGGAACCTCCGCAAGGAGCGGAAGGACCTCTTCCGGCTCGCGATCGCCCTCGCAGCCGGCATCCCGGCCCAGGCCATTCTGGGTGGCATCACAGTGCTGACCCAGCTCAACCCCTGGGTGGTCGGCTGGCACTTCATCGTGTCGATGGTCCTGATTGTCCTGGCGACTGTGCTGGTCAACCGGGCAAGGCTCAGCACAGAACAGGCAGCGACTTCCGCTGCGCCGCTGGGATCGCGACTGCTGCGTCAGATACTGATCGCCGCGTCTGTGCTGACTACCATCACCGTGATGCTGGGAGTGGTAGTCACCGGTTCGGGTCCCCATGCCGGCGATGCTGGTGCGGCCCGGAACAACCTGGATCCGGATCTGATGACCCGGATCCACGCGGCGCCCGTTTACCTGCTGGTACTCACTGTCGCTGTTGCCCTGGTACTGGTGTACAGCGGATCAGCAGCCAAACGACTCAGGAAGTCGGTGGTGATCCTCGCGGCAGTGGTCCTTTCCCAGGGCGCCGTAGGCTACCTCCAGCATTTCCTGCACCTTCCCGTCGCATTGGTCGCCCTGCACATGCTCGGGGCGTCGCTCCTGACGGCGGCCATGGCGAACAGCTTGTATCTCGCGACCAGCCGGAAGGAAGAAGCGACGGCACGCCAGGAGGCATCGGGGGCCATCCACCAGCCAGCCGGTCTCAGAAACGGCCGGTAACCTCAAGCGCGTCGATCAGTCGGGCGAGGTCGCGCTGCTCGCTCCCCGGAACCGGGAGCACTGGCAGTCGTGGCTCCCCGGCATCCACGCCACAGGCCTTCGCCAGGGAGTGGAGTCCGCTCAGTTTCCGGAGCCGAAGGACCGCCTGCACCACGGGGAGTAGGAGCCGCCGCGATTCATCGATCCGGGCAGCGTTCCCGATCAACACCGCCGACCGGAACTCGGTATAGGCCTTGGGTAGCAGTGCTGCGGGCCCGCTATGCCATGCATCGGCAGCCACCTCCCCCGAGGCGATCAGCAAGTCCCCACTGAGTCCGTGGCTAAACGGCTGGTCAGTCAGTGACCGCAACTTGTCATAGCGCTGCCGGAATGCCAACACATCCGCTGCGGTGTCCTTGAACGCCTGCACATTGCGCAGGTCCAGAAGTTCAGCAACCAGCTCCAGGTCGTAGTGGAACTGGGTGGTGCCGGGGTTGTTATAAAGACAGATGGGCAGTGATGTGACATCGCAGACGGCCGCAGTCTGTCCCGCCACCTCGTCGTTGTTCAACGGCACATAGGAGACCGGTGACAGCACCACGCCAGCGGCACCCGCGCGTTCAGCGTCCCGGGCGGCGTCGAGCACTTCCCGCGTGCCGACCGAGCTGATGCCGACCACCACGGGGACTGTAGCCCCCGATTGGCTGGCAGCGTCGACGGCCGTTGCAGCGACCCGCGATCGTTCAGCAGCGGTGAGATAGGCGAAACTGCCCGAGGAGCCGAGAACCGCAATCGTGTCGACTCCCGATGAAGCCAGTGAGGTTACGAGGGAGGACAGCTCGGAGTAGTTGATGTCGCCGTTCTCGTGGAAGGGCGTGACCGGATACGCGATAAGACCGTTGAACACCATGTCCTCATGCTAGCCCTAGCTTTGCGGTGGGCCTCGACCGAGCGCTGCCCAGCGGAACCACACCCGGCCGACTGGGCCCGCGGCGGGACGCTAGAAGACCGGGCCGCCGATGAACGGATCGATGGCCAGCGCCAGGAATACTACTGTGAGGTAGCTGATCGAGCCGTGGAAAACCTTCATCGAGCCTTTGTCAGTGACCGTGCCGCGGACCGCTGAGCTGTGCAGCTTATGGGTTTCCGACAGGAACCAGATGCCAGCGGCAACGGCTGCAACGGCGAAGACCCAGCCCGCGCCACCCACGGGGATGAGCAGCAGGGAGCATGCGACCGTGGCCCAGGCGTAGAGGACCACCTGGACCGATACCACCCGTGCACCGGCGATCGCGCCCAGCATCGGCACGTTGGCCGCGTTGTAGTCGTCGCTGTACTTCATCGACAGCGGCCAATAGTGCGGTGGCGTCCACAGGAAGATGATGAGGAAGAGTACGACGGCGGGCCACTCGATGGTGTTGGTCACCGCTGCCCAAGCGATGAGGACTGGCATGCACCCGGCCACGCCGCCCCAGACGATGTTCTGCGCCGTGCGGCGCTTGAGGATCAGCGAGTAGACCACCACATAGAAGAAAATAGCTGCCACGCCAAGGCCAGCGGCCAACGGGTTGGCGCCAAACCACAGCACGGCAATCGCAGCGATACCGAGCACCCAGGAGAAGATCAGCGCCTCGCGAGGGGACACTTCGCCGGTGACGAGGGGGCGCTTTTCGGTCCGGTGCATCACCTTGTCGATGTCCCGGTCGATGTAGCAGTTGAAAGAGCCGGCGCTGCCGGCTGCAAGGGCGCCACCCACCATGGTTGAAATAATCAGCCACACTCCCGGCAGCCCGCCCTGGGCAAAAATCATTGTTGGGAGGGTGGTGACCAGCAGCAGCTCAATGACCCGAGGCTTGGTGAGTGCGAGATAAGCCTTGGCCTTGCGTTTGAAACCCGTCCTGGTGCCCGTTGTACTGGCAAGGCCCGGATCCTGCTCGGTCTTCACGAGGTAACACTGCCGTTTCTGCTGGGGGGAAAGTCCTCTCTCATCATACCGTCCCGCCCCTCCCTGGTTTTACAGCGCGTAGAACTATTTCTCGACGACGCGGGCAGGTGACTCTCCACGTCACGATGGGGACAATGGATTTGAAATACAGCCCAAAGGGATAGGGTTGATCGTAAGCCCCAGCCCGTTTCCGCCGTTAAATCAGCGGCTACAGGGTTTGGGTAGCCAGAATGCAGGATTTACCACGGTGAACGGCCAGCTGAACCGGTGCGCAAAGACGGCAATCGCCAGTCCCACAGGGCGCCGCGGCGCTGGCCGTGGAGCACAGAGAGGGGCTGAGGTTTCGTGCCGCAGTTTGATACGGAAGAATTTACCTGGAGCGAACTGGACGACCGTGCGGTCGATACCGTCCGGGTGTTGGCAGCTGACGCAGTGGAGAAGGTAGGAAACGGCCACCCCGGCACAGCGATGAGTCTGGCGCCCGCCGCCTATTTGCTATTCCAGAAACTCATCCGGCACGACCCCTCCCAGCCGGAGTGGACCGGTCGGGACCGCTTCGTGCTTTCGCCGGGTCACACTTCCCTGACTCTTTACATTCAGCTTTTCCTCTCAGGGTACGGTCTGGAACTCGAAGACCTACAGTCGCTGCGGACCTGGGGTTCGAAGACGCCCGGGCACCCTGAGTACCGGCATACCGCCGGCGTCGAAATCACTACGGGGCCGCTCGGCCAGGGCCTGGCCTCGGCGGTTGGCTTCGCGTTCGCGCAGCGCCGCATGCGAGGCATGATGGATCCTGACACGGCCGCCGGCGACAGTCCGTTCGACCACACCATCTGGGCGATCGCTTCCGACGGCGACCTCCAGGAGGGCGTCACGGCTGAGGCGTCCTCGCTGGCGGGGCACCAGGAGCTCGGAAACCTGGTGGTGCTCTATGACGAGAACCACATCTCCATCGAGGACGACACCGACATTGCGTTCACCGAGAATGTACTGGGTCGCTATGAGGCGTACGGCTGGCATGTGCAGCGCGTCGACTGGACCAAGACCGGCGAGTACGTCGAAGACATCGAGGAACTGTACAGCGCGCTGACCGCTGCCCGGGCCGAGACCTCCAAGCCATCGATCGTGTCGCTGCGAACCATCATTGGCTGGCCAGCACCGACCAAGCAGAACACCGGCAAGATCCACGGTTCAGCCCTCGGCACCGATGAGGTGGCAGCGCTGAAGGAGGCCCTCGGCTTCGACCCGGCCAAGGATTTCGACGTCGCACCCGAGGTCCTTGACCACGCGCGGCAGGTAACCAACCGCGGGCAGGCCTTACGCGCTGACTGGGAGGAGTCCTTCGGGGCCTGGGAGCAGACCAACCCCGACAACGCCAAACTCCTGGATCGGATCGCCTCGCGGACCCTTCCCGACAACTGGGAAGACAGCCTTCCAACCTTCGACGCCGGCAAGGACCTGTCCACGCGGGCAGCGTCAGGTAAAGTCCTCGCAGCGATTGGCCCGGTCCTCCCCGAACTGTGGGGCGGCTCGGCCGACCTCGCTGAATCGAACAACACCACGATTGAGGGATCGCCGTCGTTTATTCCCGAAGGAAAACAGACCGATGCCTGGCAGGGCAACCCCTACGGGCGGGTTCTGCACTTCGGTATCCGTGAGCATGCGGCAGCCGCGATCGTCAACGGCATTGTCATGCACAGCAGCACGCGGGCGTTCTCCGGCACCTTCCTGATTTTCAGCGACTACCAGCGGCCAGCCGTCCGGCTCGGCGCGCTGATGGGAGTGCCGTCCATCTACGTCTGGACGCACGACTCAATCGGCCTCGGCGAGGACGGCCCCACCCACCAGCCGGTGGAACAGTTGGCTGCGCTCCGCGCGATCCCGGGTCTCGACGTCGTCCGCCCCGGTGACGCCAACGAGGTAGCCATTGCCTGGCGCACCATCCTCGAGAACACCGGGAACCCTGCGGGACTAGTCCTCACCCGGCAGAACATTCCGACCTACGAGCGTGGCGCGGGTGCAGCCGACGGCGAGACCTTCGGATCGGCGGAAGGCACCGCAAAGGGTGCCTATGTGCTGGCCGAAGCCGCCGGTGGCACGCCCGATGTGATTCTGATCGGTACCGGCTCGGAGGTTCAACTGGCTGTCGAGGCACGCACCACGCTTCAGGCTGAGGGCATTGCAGCGCGCGTCGTCTCCATGCCAAGCCTTGAGTGGTTCAACAGGCAGGACGAGGCGTACCGCGAGTCGGTGCTTCCGGGCACCATCACGGCGAGGGTCTCGGTAGAGGCCGGAGTGGCGCTGGGCTGGCGCGAACTCATTGGCGACGCCGGCAGGTCAGTGTCCCTGGAGCACTTTGGTGCATCGGCCGATTACCAGACCCTGTTCACCGAGTTCGGCATCACCGCCGACGCTGTCGTCCAGGCGGCCCGCGAATCCATTGCCGTTGCCGGTGACCACCGGGCACCGAACGGCACGCCGGCCTGGTCCGGCTCCGCAGCATCCAAAACCGGCGACCAGCAGTAATAGTCGACAATTCAAGGAGCTCCACTATGACTTCAACACCCACGGCAGACCTCTCTGCTGCAGGCGTTTCCATCTGGCTCGATGACCTTTCCCGAGAGCGCATCAACTCTGGTGCCTTCAAGCACCTGATCGAAGAGCGTAACGTTGTCGGCGTCACAACCAACCCCAGCATCTTCGCTGCCGCGTTGCAGCAGGGTGAGTCCTATGCCACCCAGGTCGAGGCCCTGGCTGCCGCCAGCATCCCGGTCAACGACGCAGTCTTCGACATCACCACCCACGACGTGGCCCAAGCCTGCGACATCTTCGCCGCCCTCGCGAAGAGCACCGACGGTGTGGACGGCCGAGTCTCGATCGAGGTCGACCCCCGGCTGTCCAGGGACACCGAGGGCACCATCGCCGAGGCGAAACGACTTCATGCCAAAGTGCAGCGCTCAAACGTGTTGATCAAGATCCCTGCCACTGTTGAGGGTCTTGAGGCAATTGCCGCGACCATCGCTGGGGGAATCAGTGTGAATGTCACGCTCATCTTCTCGCTGGAGCGCTACCGGGCAGTCATCAACGCGTTCATGCTGGGCATCGAGCAGGCCAAGGAGAACGGACACGACCTCTCGACCATCCACTCAGTGGCCTCCTTCTTCGTCTCCCGTGTTGACAGTGAGATCGACAAGCGTCTGGACGCCATCGGAACCGACGAGGCGTCAGCGCTGAAGAGCAAGGCCGGTCTGGCCAATGCCCGACTGGCCTACGAGGTATACGAGGAACTCTTCGAAACCGAGCGGTGGCAGGTCCTTGCTGCCGCAGGCGCCAGGCGTCAACGCCCACTGTGGGCATCCACCGGTGTCAAGGATCCCACGCTGCCCGACACCCTCTACGTCACCGAGCTGGTAGCACCGGGCGTGGTCAACACCATGCCTGAAAAGACCCTCGAGGCCACAGCCGACCATGGAGTCATCACCGGAGACACGATCTCCGCGGCGTACGACGACGCCAACTCGGTCCTCAACGGCTTGGACAATATTGGCATCTCCTACCTGGAAGTGGTTGAACAGTTGGAGGTGGAAGGTCTGGACAAGTTCGTGGCGAGCTGGAACGAACTCCTCGAGACAGTTCAGACAGCACTGGATACGGCAAGGGGATAACAGCATGAGTTCCATGACGCTCGCGGCGGCTGGCGCCGCCCTGGAAGCCATCGACCGTGTCACCGGTACTCTCGTTGAGGACCGGGTGGCTTCACGGCTGATGGCCAAGGACCCCACCCTGTGGGGTCACGACGCCGAGGCGGAATCAGCGGTCCGGCTGGGCTGGGTTGACCTGATCGACGCCTCCCGTAGCCTCGTCCCGAGTATCACGGAACTGCTGACTACCCTGCGGGGCGAGGGCATCAACCGGATTGTCCTCTGCGGTATGGGCGGCTCGTCACTGGCACCCGAGGTGATCACCCGGGCCGCCGGCGTCGAGCTGACAGTGCTCGATTCCACTGACCCGGACCAGGTTCGCCGAGCCGTTGACGACCGGCTGGCG